>DATHDF010000054.1:0-3049 GCA_035319185.1 Dissulfurispiraceae bacterium
GTCTTATAAGACTTATTAGACCTATCCTGCTTCCTTTTGCCCTTTGTGCTCCGCACAGACCCGTCCGACTTGCATGTGTTAGGCACGCCGCCAGCGTTCGTTCTGAGCCAGGATCAAACTCTCAAATGTTTTCTCTGGCTACTTGTTAAACGTTGACTTTTTTGAAGCTTGTGGTCTGTTCACCACTGCACTTAATTAGCTGATTATCAAAGAACGAGTAGACATCATAATAAAATTCTGAAATCTTTGTCAATACATTTTTCTATAAAATTAAATCCTCCGAGGCTCCAGATCATCTTTACTAATAAAAATAAAATCTGTTATAACATCACGACGGGCGATTAGCTCAGTGGGAGAGCGCTTCCTTCACACGGAAGAGGTCGAGGGTTCGATACCCCCATCGCCTACCATCTTCAAATCTCTGCATATCCACAACCGCAGGCAGCTTCAAGCGTTTGCTGATAACAGATCTTTGAAGCATTCAGCCGATCTAATATTGTCATATGTCCTGGACGTTCTTATATAATGCCAATTGTTATAGCCTTTCTCCAGCGCCCTGCCGAGCCATCTGCAAGCTTCGTCCGGGTCACTCTTTGCTGCAAAAAGCTCGGCCATACTGTTCAAGGCGTATATATTGTTGGGACTTATTTGGAGTGCTTTGCGGATATCCTTTTCAGCCTGATCGTACTTTTCCATGAGTATATAATTGAACCCGCGGTTGTTGTATCCCATATCCTTGGCAGGATTCAGTTCGATAGCCCTGTTGTAATCCTCAAGGGCCTGTTCATAGCGGCCAATCTTTTGAAGCGAATTCCCTCGATTGATGTAGGCCAATGCAAAATCCGGGCGCAATTCTACGGCGCGGTTATAATCGGCAATCGCAAGATCATGGTGGCCGCGCTTGTCGTATTCATTTCCCCGATTATTATAGGCGCGATAATCCGCGGGATTGTTTTTAATGATCTTGCTGTAATTGGCTATCGGATCACGCTTTGCCAGATTATCCAAATTATCTCTCCGCGCAGATGGGTTACTACTAAAAAACTATATTTTATGAAGTATGAAAAGTCAAGCCCGGCCCTTTGTCTTTCTTGTGGGCGGTGCATTCCACGGATTGTCCGGCCACGGGTGCTTGGGGTATCTCCCTTTCAATTCTTTCTTGACCTGCCGGTAGCCGTTATCCCAGAACCCCTTCAGGTCATATGTTATCTGGACCGGGCGGCGGGCCGGAGATAGCAGGTGCAGGAGAAGTTTCACACGTCCGCCAGCTATCGTCGGGGTATCGGCCAATCCGAACATTTCCTGCAGCTTAACCGCAAGCACCGGGATATCTCCCGCTGTGTAATCAATGACTACGCGATGCCCGCTGGGTACAGTCATCTGAGCAGGCATGCGTTCATCGAACAGCCTCTCCTGTTTCCTTGTAAACAATGCTCTCAGAGCAGGCAGGATATCGAGCTTTTCGATATCCTGGGCACTCCGCATTCCTCTGATCCACGGCAGAAGCCATTTTTCTGGAGAACCGGCAAGTGGTTCCTTTGACAAATCGGGCCATGATTCCTCGGGATAGGCTTTCTTCATCAGCGCCGCGCGACCCAGAAATTGACGCGCTGCCTCACTGAATTGCAGCATATCCGGGGCGGACCGGATCGCCTCGCAGATTACTGGAGCGGCCTCGTCATCCGAGGGCTGAAATTGCCTGTCGGAAAGAAGTATGGCGCCTAAACGTTCTTCGAGCGCAGCAATGATACGTTTCTCCTTCTTGTCCCAGTTGATCTTTTTTGAAGTATCTATCCTGTCGGCACACTCCTGCCTGATCAACTCTTCGGTCAGCGGAGAGGCTATGTGCACAACCCCTTCGCCCTTCACTCCAGCGTCAACCTGAACCGCAACGATGAACGGACTATTGTCCAGCGAGCTTGCTGATGCAAAACCTATACCCCTGCCATTGACAAGCAAGAAGCGGCCGGCTTCTCCTTCGCACTTTTTAGCGATTCGATCAGGGAACGCGCATAGCAGCAGTCTTGGCGGCAAATCGTTTCCGTCATCCGGTGTCAACACTTTCTTTTCATGAGATACGAGTTGCAAGAGCTGCCTCGATGTCCGGTCGACTCTTTTGATCGCCCATTCATCAGCGCTGTCCGGAAGTTCGAAGCCCTTGCGCCAGGTGCGCAGCAGTGCCACCCTTTCGCCGATATCAGGCTCGCAAATGTCCATCATACGCGGCAAGGAGCGGCGTCTAATGATATCCCGCTCTGAAAGCATCGCTGCCAAGTCAGCACCCAGGCCGGGATTGCCCGCTTCCACTGCTAACAGAACCAGACGCGCAAGCCGCGGATGAAGCGGCAATCTCGCCATGGCCTTTCCGAGCGGCGTGACCGATCCAGATCGGTCCAGGGCGCCAAGCTCGGACAGAAGCGTTATTGAGGCATTCCACGCTGCGGGAGGCGGGGCGTCAAGCCACGACAGATTAACGGGATCTTTTACACCCCAAACAGCGACATCCAACACAAGAGACGACAGCTCTGAAACCGATATCTCCGGCGGAGAAAAAGGAGTCATCGATTGAAAGGCTTGACGGCTATAAAGGCGATAACAGACTCCCGGCCCAAGCCGGCCTGCCCTGCCTTTGCGCTGCTCGGCCGATGCACGAGAAATGGTCACTGTCACAAGCCGGTTCATTCCAGTCGAAGGATCGTATTGAAGTCTGCGGGCTAATCCGGTATCTATTACGACCCTAACACCTTCTATAGTCAGACTCGTTTCGGCAATGTTTGTCGCCAGAACTACTTTTCTCTTTTGCGAAAGGAGAATGGCCCTTTCCTGCTGATCAAAAGGCAGATCGCCATATAGCGGATGAATTTCGATATCGTCTCTCCGCCCGACAGAGCGGCTCAGTGCCTCTGCGCAATGAAATATTTCTCCAGCGCCTGGGAAAAAGACAAGGATATCGCCCTCGGTCTCGTTCAATGCCCTTTTGACAGAGTCGACAACGCGTTCCCTGATCGGTCTTCCATTTTCGGGCAGATATACCTCGTCCACGGGATAT
>DATHDF010000055.1:0-7262 GCA_035319185.1 Dissulfurispiraceae bacterium
GCCGGCACACTTATAATGGCTTATGTGCGCTTCGCGCACTTTGTCGCAGCCTTTCTGTTTACGGTCTGCGTCCTTGTGAGGATTTACTGGTGGTTTGCAGGCAATAAGTATGCGAAGCTTAACCAGTTCATCCCTACATCCAAGGAGAGGATTGAAAATACTCTTTGCACAGCTATGTTCTATGCTTTCTGCAAGAAGGATCTGCCTCATTCGCCGGGACATACGGGCCTAGCCGGAGTTTCATATTTTTTCCTCTTCTGCCTTTACATAGTAGAGATCATTACCGGCTTTGCGATGCTGAAGGTGGCCCACGGAGGCGGGGCATTCTGGACAATAATGGGCGGTTGGTCGCTCGGAATTATGAGCGTTGCTTATTTGAGGCTCATACACCACCTGATAATGTGGGTCATATGGCTCTTCGTGATAGCACATGTGTACATCTCGTGGCACAACGATCTGATTGAGAAGAACGGGCTGATAAGCTCGATGTTTAGCGGTTATAAGAACATGGAGGACGGACATTAATATGCCGGCAGCACTTCTGGGACTGGGCAATGTCCTGATGAAGGACGAGAGGATCGGGGTCCATGTAGTCAACACCATCAGGGAGAGATTCAACTGCCCTGCGGACTTGACGATCATCGATGGCGGAACACTGGGCCTCGACCTCCTTCCTCTTTTCGAAGATTACGACACAATGATCATTGTCGATGCAGTGAATTTCGGCAGAGAGCCCGGCTATATAGGCGCCCTGGAAGGCGACCGGATCTCTGCCGTTCTCTTTGCAAAGCTTTCTGCTCACGAGATAGGGCTAGCCGATCTCATTTCTGTAGCCAGGCTTAAGGGCTGCATGCCGTCCAGGTTATGCATAATAGGCATGCAGCCCGATATCATCGACTATGAACTGGGCCTTGAAATGTCAAAGGTAGTTAATGCCAACATCGAAAAGATTATAAACTTAACGATAGAGAAGCTTGAAGAATGGAATATCGTTTGTCGGTTGCGAGTCAAGACAGCTTCTACGGAATATAGGGTTTCTTAAGAAGGGCCTTTTCAAGGCTTTTATCCCTTCCGTAGACGTCGTTCCTGAACTGAAGCACGCCTTCTCCGTCAACCCATGCAGTAAGATAAAGCAGGTGAACATTCAAGGGACGAGGAATCGGCACAACCTGTTCCGTGCCTTTATCGATTGCCGCGACTACGGCAGCCCGCGTCCAAAGGGGATCGTCCCGCAACAAATATTCAGCTAGGTCTATCGGTTTTTCGATACGAATGCAGCCATGACTGAAGGCACGAATGTTTTCTGAAAAGAGACCCTTGGCCGGAGTGTCGTGCAGATATACATCAAAACTGTTGGGGAACACAAATTTCAGCTGCCCCAGGGCATTCAGAGGCCCCGGCTTCTGACGAAACCTGTGCTGCGAAATATGCCCCCTGGACCAATCTTGTGATAGCGGATTCATCATCCTTTCGCGGCTCCCGTCGGCCTGCAGGACTTCAATTTGTTGCTCTGCAAGATAATGAGGATTTCTTGCGATCTTGGCCAGGATCTCCTTCTGCACGATGCTCTTCGGAATGTTCCAGGAGGGATTGATCACGATGTGCGTCATCTTTGACGTAAATATAGGCGTGCTAAGATAAGGCTTTCCCACAACCACCTTCATCGAAAGCACGGGCGTATCGTTTTCTATAACGATCAGCCGAAAATCCGCTATATTGACAATAATAAAGCGTTCCTCTATGTTGCCCAGTATCCAGCGCAACCTTTCCAGGTTCAATTCAATCTGGCGTATCCGCTGTTTCAAGGGCACATTAAGGGCGTCGCGTGTCTCCCTGCCAACCACGCCGTCTGCACTCAGGCCATGGCGTTTCTGAAAATAAATTACCGATTGCTCAAGACTGTCATCAAACAGGTTTGTCGGTGCAGTTTCGTTGATCTTCAGATCGCCCGAAGCTGCAAGTCTCTTTTTCAGTTCAACGACACGGGCGGACATCGCCCCCTTATTTAGAGAAGGACCGGCAGGCAACTGCGGCCATTCCCCCATGACAGCCATTCCCCTGTACTTTGCCAGGGCATGTCTCAGTCGCGTATAAATATCTTTCTCCGGACGCAACTGCATCAGTGTCTCACGAATCCTTCTTTTCTTGAGTGCCTGATCGAGAAGAGAAGCCACATCTACCTTTCCTCCCTTTGCAAACCATTCCGATGCAACCGTTAACGGGTTAACACAGCCGGCGGAAAGGTGACATCCAAGCGTGATAAATGCATCTGTCAGGAGCATGTCCAGATCGGCAAGAACATCGGGATTGGGGGACTGCCCTCTACCGACATCCGCCACAAGTGAGTTTATGCGAGCGCGGTGATAGTAGGCCGGCGAAAGGCCCTCACCGTAGGATTCATCAATCGCTCTCATGAGAATATCGACCTGCATCAGTGTGCCATTGCTGCTCCAGGCCGGCGCATAATCTCTTCCCCTGTAGAAGCTGGCCACCAGAAATGCAGAGTATACCTGCTCGTCACGAACTGATCTTCTTGCGTATGGGCTTAATCGGACGATTTTTTGTTTTATAAGCAGTGCGAGTCCTGAATCCGGAATCGGGGTGCTCGAATTTTTGTCGGCTGAAATGCCTTCGGTGCACCAGAAAAGAATTATGATTATAATGGCGGAGATTCCGCTGCTTATTGCACGGCTCACCAGGTTCTGATTCTGCCTGAGTCAAGGTGGACAAAATTCGATTCTTTATAATATCCGACCCCGCCCAATTTCAGTTTAAGCGCCTCATCCCTGAGTTTGCAAAGATCAACTCCCGGAATTCTGACATCCATCGCTTTCCCTACTAAATGCATGCTGTTCTTGACAACATGCCGGCCTTCACCAATCAGCAATTTGTTGTACTCCGGCGATCTGTAGCCTGATATTATGCAGATTTCGTTGTTGCCGCCAAAACTCTTGTCCACCAGATTTACAATTTCTATTACGTTCCTGTCAATGTCGTGTATCTGGCCGGTATAGTGACACCTCAGGACCCAGTTGAGCTCCTTTAGTGCTTCGGGCTCATATCCGCCTGATGCGTTTCTGTATCTGACTGTGACTTTATCATTAGTATGAATATTAAGCAGGGTAAGTTTTCCGTCGGGCAATGTTTGTCTCGCATCAGGGAAAGCCGCATTGGAAAGAAAAGCCGATACAGCAAAAACAGAAGCTTTAAGGAAAAACCGTCTATCGCAAAGGTGACCCAAAAATGATTCAGTGCAAATTCTCATAATTCAACTCCAGCGTGTCAGGCTTCTTCTCAAGGACGTTTTATTATGACATAAAACATCCCGTATGCTGAACATACCTTTTTCGTTAATTATCTGCGCCGAAGGCGAGTCGGTTGTTATCTGCCCTGCTTTTTGTACTCAGCGAGGATATTCTTCATCTCGGGGGACTGGGCCTTAAGGGTCCCCACTTTGTTATCCCTCTCGTATTCGCCCTCGAAAACGTCGAAATCGCCGTGCTGATTGGCAACGTATTTCTTTCCTTCAAATTCGTAGCACGTCACTAGCATCTTGCTGTACAAAGACCTCACATGAGACATCTTGACCATCTTTATCCCCCGTTCAGATCTATCGATAGTTTGTGAATTGCAGGTGGATGCCGAAATCCTTTTCTTTGAGCATTGACATGATGGCTTGCAGATCGTCTATCTTCTTTCCCCTCACACGAACCTGGTCCTTCTGTATTTCAGAATTGACCTTCAGCTTCGTGTCCTTGATGATCTTGACGATCTCCTTGGCCTTTTCCTGAGGTATGCCCTGCTGCAGAGTTACCGACTGACGCACGGTGCCGCCCGCAGCCTGCTCTATCTTTCCATAACTTAACGCCTTAAGGGCAATGCCGCGCTTGACGAGCTTCGACTGTAAAATATCCACCACGCTCTTGAGTTTGAACTCGTCGTCGGACACAAGGGTAATAAGGGCCTTGCCCTTGTCCAAATCAATGCTGCTCTTGCTGCCCTTGAAATCGAACCGCTGCCCGATTTCCTTCACGGCCTGGGTCACCGCGTTGGAAACCTCCTGCATGTCCAGTTCACAGGCTATGTCAAATGAATGCTCGTCTGCCATCGGAAACCCTCCCGGAAATGCGCGGCTGCTACCCGCATTACGTTAATTATATCATAATCATTCAGGGCCCAGTTGCGGAAAGTCGGTTTTTCCCCTTAGTATTAACCATGCCCGGAAGGTTTTCTCAGCCCAGATTTACCCTGAGCCTCAAATTCATCATCGGCTGCAGCATCACCCTGATCGTCGCGCTCGGCATCTCTTTTCATTTTCTAACACAACGGCAGGAAAAGCTCATAATGGGACAGGTCGAAACAGAGGTGAGGATACTGTTCAAGCAGATCGTAATAACCCGAAAATGGGTCGCGGACCATGGCGGCATATTCATGGAGAGGTTGCCTTCAATGAAGCCGAGCCCATATGTTCCGGACGCGGAAATTATGGATGTAAAGGGAAAGCATTACATCATAAAGACCCCGGCCATGGTGACCAAAGATCTTTCCGAATACGCGAGGGAACAGGGGCTTTACTGGTTTCACATAACAAGCCTTAATCTGATGAACCCTGAAAACGCTCCCGACGCATTCGAGAAGGACGCAATGCGCCGCTTTGAAATGAGCGGGCTGCAGGAGTTGCTTTCTGTTCAGGAAATCGGCAAATCGAAATTCCTGCGTTATATCTCGCCGTTATACGTCGAGGAATCGTGCCTGCGCTGCCATGCGAAGCAGGGATACAAAGTCGGAGACATGCGGGGCGCCATAAGCATAACAGTGCCGATAGACAGGACGCTGGCCGAGATTGCCGATAACAGAAGGGAGATGATAGTCGCTAATCTGCTCACGGTCCTCTCGCTCGTGCTGGCTATGTTCGTCATGATGAACAAGCTGGTGCTCAGCCCAACCAGAAAGCTGAAATCCTCAATGAAAGATTTCTCGGATGGCAGGATACCGCCTTCAGAAGTGCTGCATACCGGCGACGAGCTGGAGGACCTCTCGCGAACCTTCTCGGAGATGGCGAAAACCCTGGCAGAATATCACCAGGGGCTGAACGACAAGATCAGGGCTGCAACAAAAGACATCGAAGAGACCAATTCCAAGTTGATGCAGGCGAATGCACTTCTGCGTGAGACAAGCACAAGAAAATCCGACTTCATTGCAGGCGCTTCGCACGAATTGAGGACGCCCCTGACCTCGATTAAGGGTGCGATGGACTATATCTCGGCACGCCTTGCGACAGCTATCTCCGGCAGCGCCGAACAGAATTCTATCGAAGACCTTTATGTATTCTTCGAGGTGATAAGGAAAAATGCAGAGCGCCTGATCCGCATGGTGAACGACATGCTGGACCTGGAGAGGATAGAGACCGGCTCGGCAGAGTTGAATCTAACCTTGTCCGATCTTTCGGCTGTCGCTGCCGAAACCGTCACGTATTTCCAGGCTGAGGCAGAGAAAAAACGCATCTGCATCAAGACCGATCTTGGCGGTGTCCTGTCTGCGCAGGCAGATGAAGACCGCTTAAGACAGGTCATGATCAACCTGCTCTCAAACGCGCTCAAGTTCAGCCCCGATGGTGCTGATATCAAAGTTAGAACATTTGCCGAGGGCGCCGATGTCGTTGCCGAGGTCTGCGATCAGGGCCCCGGAATTCCTCCGGAAAAACAGGATTTGGTGTTTGACAAGTTCTACAAATCTGGGGGCAAAGAGGGATCAGGCCTGGGGCTTGCGATCTGCCGCAGCATCATAGATGCGCATGGAGGTTTCATGGGAGTGAAGAGCGAGGGCACGATGGGAAGCTGCTTCTATTTCAGGCTGCCTCGGGCATGAGGCGAAAAAAAATCCACTATAATAGGTTACCGACATGTCCGACAAACTACTCCTGATCGACGACGATCCCGATATCCTGCGGGTGCTTAAAGCAAACCTGGAGCTGCACGGCTTTGAGGTTTCTACAGCTGAGACCTGGGAGATCGGCCGCAGCATTCTTGAGTCCTCCGGCATCGACCTGCTGCTGCTGGATATCATGCTGCCAGACGGCAACGGAATTGACATCTGCCGGACAATCAGAACCGGCAGGCGCTCTTTACCGATAATCCTGCTGACAGCAAAAGACAAAGTATCCGACAAGATTATAGGACTCGATGTGGGCGCTGACGATTATGTGGTCAAGCCTTTTGAAACACTTGAACTTATAGCCCGCATAAAGGCCCTGCTTAGAAGATCGAAGCCCGCTGCAGAGGAAGTCACATGTATACAGAATCTTTCAATTGATTACAGACGCCGCCTGGTCAGGATAAGAGACCGCGAGATAAGCCTAACCCCGAAAGAATATGAGCTTCTCTGCTTTCTGGTTGCCCGCCGCGGAGAGGTAGTCCGAAGGGAGGACATAAAGAAACTGCTCTGGAAGGAGCACAAGATATATTCCTGGAGCAGGGTAATCGATGTGCATATCCAGCATCTGCGCCAGAAGATAGAGACAGATCCCTCGCAGCCATTCTTTATCAGCACGATCCCAGGCGTCGGTTACCGTTTCAGAGAATAGACCGTACGCATAATCTTTAAAAGGGCATCCACCCCGTTTTGCCAATCACACTACTTCCTAATATACTGATCATATAATAATCGACGGAAGGAAGGTACTGTATGAGCAAGATCGTGGTGGTCGCCGATTTGGGGCATTTCAATGCATACAAGTTTTCAAAAACTCCTATGGGCACAGGCAGACTTGACCTCATTGAACAATTCGATTCTCTGGAAGCCCACGGTAAGTACTCGGAGAAATTCTCGGATCAGGCCGGAAACTTCGGAGAGTCGGTCGGAAAGAATTCCTTTGCAAAGGGCTCCGGCGAGGCCCATAATATCGACATCGAAAACGAGAAGAGGCTGGTCAAGACCATTGCAAAGACCATAAACAGGATCGTAAATGAAGAGAAGTGCGACGGCTGGCACCTTGCAGCAGAGAAGTCGATAAATAGCCAGATCGTGGAATATCTCGAGCAGGCGGTGAAATCGAAGCTCGAAAAGAATATCGCGGCTAACCTTACAAAAGCCGACAAAAGCGAGATTGTGAGCCGGTTCGTCTAGTTGCGCTTTCTAGCGGCCTGGGGTGAATAAACCTAGAATCTGAAAGATAGAGGGTTGTCCATATCTGCTGCCTTCTTGCAGGCGGCTATGCAATCGCCGCAGTTGTGGCAGAGCGGATATATCCTGCCGCCCATCGG
>DATHDF010000056.1:0-22556 GCA_035319185.1 Dissulfurispiraceae bacterium
GTGCCGAGCATCAGCACATAAGTTATCTTGATTACGAAGTCTGCGTTGCCCATTGCCCTCAGTATCTTGATGCCTTCTACACCGAGGAGCCCTCCGAAAAAGCCGCCGGCCAGCAGGTAAAGACCCATCTTGAAATCGACATTGCCTACCTTCCAATGAGCATAGGTGCCCGATGTCGAGGCTGCGACAATCTGGTTCGAGTCTGTCGCCGCTGCAACTGTCGAAGGGATGCCCATCATAATGAGAAGCGGAGTCATTAGGAACCCGCCTCCCACGCCGAACAGCCCCGACAACAGACCGACAGCGAGACCGAGACCTATCGGCAACAGTATGTTGATGCTTGTTAGTGCGACCGGTAAGTATAGATACAGCATTATCAATACCTCCTGAATATAGTTCGCCTTCCTAATAAGAAAAGGCCTGTCTTTCCATCGTCACAATGCGGGTCGATCCAGTCTTGAGCAGCTTTTTCAGTTCGCGGGGAGATAAATGCTCCTTGCTGGTTATGCTTGGTGCAAGCAGCACTGTGTCGATATTCCTGCCGCTGTCAAGGAGAGCCTTGAGCGCCGGATAAACGCCCTCCTCAACGGTTGTAACAGAAATGCCGATACCTGCGGCCTTGCACAGCTCGATGAGCGAGCGGCGCTTTAAATCGAGCTGTCTGGCCTGCTCGTCGCTGTCTTTGACTATCCGTTGTGCTGATTTGCTGTCGTTTGCCTCGGCAAAGGTTATCGCCGACATCAGGTCGTCGAACCTGCTTGTGCTGCCCACTTTGCGGACGAAGACCGCATTCAGACTGCCGTTCAAGGTTTTGGTCAGTTGGATGGCGTAGGAGAGACCCTCGTCATAACTGTCTCCGTCGTATGTCACAAATAGAATCTGCCTCATCTTTTCTGAACTCCTCCGCAAAAAACGAAAATACAATCAGTAAAAGGCAAGAACGATGCCCCAGCATAACCAATTGAATTGCAAGATATTATTTGAAGGGTCAAGTCAGGGGTGTGTTTCAGATTTGAACAGGCCTGAAACGGAGCGCTACGACGGTCATTTTACACATGCGAATCGAAAGGAGGAAATGGCGCATCAATTGGTGCCTGCAGGGAAGATTGATGTATATTAATAAATGATTTATCTAAATCCCAGGGATTGTTTAGTATGAGGAGCCCGATATATTTTGCTGCATCTGTTCTGGCTTTATTAAGCATGTTATGCGCTGCCTGTTCATTTGAACAGTTTGAGCCGTCTGTCAACAGGCATAAATTCGCAAGGCTCAACACCGCGGCAGAGGCAGTTAAAACCGACATTGACGGCGGAGCGTCTCTCCCGCAGGTTTCTGAAAAGGCCGTGCTTATGTCGGATGAAATTGCCGCAGTAAAAGATAAAGTGTCAACCAAGCGAGAAGGGAGACTTCTGAAGGCCTATGTGGATCTTCTGGATATATACAGGGACGGGCTGCTGCTTTGGAAGTACAAGGACAATTTCCCGCATCTTGCTTCAGAACTCAAGGGCCGTATCTATGTGGCGCAGGACGTCGAGCCGATCGTGGCAAAGTACGGATTCGCGATGGAGTCTCATATATACAAGCCGACCGGCCAGATCTGGAGAAGCATATCTGCTGATTCGATCCGCATAATCTGGAAGAACGCCGGCGATCAGCTGAACATCATCAGGAATATTACGAATTACTGAACTATTCTTCCTTAAGGATTCTCCATAGGCTTGTCCTTGATATCCCAAGCAGCTCTGCAGCTTTTGAGCGATTGCCGCCTACCAGTTCAATGACTTTTTCTGCGTAACGTCTGTTCATTTCGTCAATGGTTATTATCTGTCCGTGCCCAACTGTCTCGATTTGGAACATCGAGAGGCTTTGCGGCAGGCTGTCCGGAGTTATGTACTGGGATTTTTCAAGTATTATCGCCCGTTCAACGATATTCTCAAGCTCCCGCACATTGCCGGGAAAGCTGTAATGCTTGAGTATGGCCATCGCTTCTTTGGTGAAATCCTTGACCTTGTTGTTGTACTTTGGCAGATGCCTGGCAAGAAAGTAACGGCTCAAGGGTTCTATGTCCTCGCGATGCTCGCGCAGTGGAGGAATGTAAATCTCCATAACGTTCAGTCGGTAATAGAGGTCCTCTCTGAACTTGTTTTCAGAAATAAGCATATTAAGGTTCTGGTTTGTCGCAGCTATGAATCGGACATCCACTCTGATGGCCTTTGTGCCTCCGACCCTGAAGAATTCGCCCTCTTCGATTACCTTCAGCAGCTTTGCCTGCAGATTGGTGGTCATCTCAGTGATCTCGTCGAGGAAAAGGGTCCCGCCGTCAGCGATTTCTGCGAGGCCTGGTTTTGATTTGACGGCGCCGGTGAAAGCACCTTTTTCGTAGCCGAACAATTCACTTGCAAGAAGGTTTTCGGTAAGAGTTGCGCAGTTCAGGGTGAGGAATGGCCTCTGCTGACGCTTGCTGGTGTAATGAATCATCTTGGCGAACAGATTCTTTCCAACTCCGCTCTCTCCCGATAACAGCACATTGCAATCAGACTCTCTTAACCCTTCGATCGTCTGAAGTATCTTCGCCATGCGCTCGCTCCTTGAAACAACGTGGGCTTTTTTGTCAACCTCCAGAAACGTTTTCAGGGCAGTATTCTCATTCTTCAACTGTTTCTGCTCGTATATCTTCTTTGCCCTGATTAGCAATTCATCCAGATCGAACGGCTTCGTTATGTAATCGACCGCTCCTTTTTTTATGGCCTCAACGGCCGAGCCGATGGTTCCGAAGCCTGTTATGACTATCACTTCGACTTCAGGGTACTTTGTCTTGACGATCGAAAGGAGTTCTAGTCCGCCGATGCCGGGCATCTTTATGTCCGTTATCATGAGGTCGAAATATTCCGACTCGACCATCCGGAGCGCGTCATTGCCGTTCTGAGCGCCGGATACATCGTACCCCTCTCCTTTAAGCACCGTCACGAGATGCTTTAGAGTAATTTCTTCATCTTCAGCAACCAGGACCTTAAACGCCATGTTGCCCACTCTCCTTCGGCAGCCGGATATTGAAGGTGGAACCCTTCCCCTCAACGCTTTCAGCGCGTATATCTCCGCCATGTTTCTGGATTATGTTGAATGTGATAGCCAGCCCAAGTCCAGTGCCTTTGTCTTTGGTAGTAAAAAAGGGTTCGAAGAGCTTTTCGAGGGCCTCCGCCGGAATCCCCTTCCCGGTGTCAGCAATATGTATATTTATATCTTTATCCTGAGATTCAGCATGCACTGTTAGCGTTCCTGAGCCGTTCATCGCCTCTACAGCATTGTGAAACAGGTTGATGAATACCTGCTCCAGTTGCAGCGGGTCGCCTTCGACCACAAGGTTATTTGGGTCGATCTCCACTGAAAAATCGATCCGGTCGATATCCGTGATCGAGCTTACTGCTTTGAACGCTCTAAGCAGGAGTTCCTTGAGTTCGATCTTGGCCATCTCGGGATCTCTTCCCCTGGCGAACTCGAGCAGTTCGCCTACGATATGCTTAACGCGCGCTGTTTGTGCAGTTATATCATCCACGATTTCCTTGACCGACGGGGGGCATTCCCCGCCGACAACTTTTTTCAGGACCTGCACCGAAAGATAGATATTATTGAGTGGATTGTTCAGCTCGTGCGCAACGCCTGCCGCCAGCGTCCCTATGGCAGCAAGTTTTTTGGTCTGAAGCAGTTCGCTGTTTTTTGCGCTCAATTCCTTTTCGTGACGGGCGAGCTTCGTTTCCATGCTGTTAAACTCGCGTATCAGCATTCCCACTTCGTCATTGTCCCACTTGCCGAGGGGAAGATCTATTATCGGGAAGGTGCCTTTGCCGGTGTGTTCTATGATGCCGATCAGGAGTTTCAGCCTGCCTACGACGTTTCTGTTGATAAGATAAAGGGTCACGATACCGCTCAGAAAGAACAGAAGCAGAAATACGATCATGGCCGCCTGCGACATCCGGATTATGCGCTCAACGCCGTCGCTTGCCGCCTTATCGATCTCCCTCGACATGGATATAAGGTCCTCACCTGTTTTTCTCAGAAGGGAAATCTCAGCGTCAAGGTCTCTCAGGTTCCGGAGCAACCCGTGATCGTCCGTCAGAGAGAAAATTTTTTTCAGCAACGCGGCGTCTCTCAGCGGATCTTCATAAAATGACGACTCGATCAGCGGGAAAAAATCGGCATACTGTCCGTGAGACGCCCTTTCCTGAGCAAACCTGGCCATTGTGTCCCCAATCAGCTGCTTTATCCTGTTTATATGCAAGCTGTATTCGTTCACCAGCGCTTCCATTTTTTTTAGCCTGCCCGATTTTTCAAGGGTTGCGTTTTCGCGTATGATCGCATTCAATTCGTCTATATATTTCTGAATGGCAACCGCCTGCTCCCTGGCCTGGGTCGGATACAGAAAGAAATTCTTCTCGTGCCTCCTGATTTGCAGCGCCTTGCTCCTGATCGAGTCGGTGACTTCGAGATAGCTGATCTCTTTCCTAACTTCAAGGAAGTTGACGAATTCGAATACTGAAAGAGCTGCTATGATAAAGGCGCTGATAAAGAAACTCAGCCCTATCTTGGTCCTGAGTGACATGCCTATCTCCGTTTCGTTGGTGGCCAAAAGAACGACCGCTTCTCCCTTAATATAAACCGCGGATTTGCAAGAAGCAAGTTTGTGAGCAGGAAACGCCTTGGTGAGCTCCGGACATTACTACAAAAAAGGAAATAATTAAACAAAAATGTTTAAGGGATCAAAAATTTATTGCGGATAATCATCATTTGGATTGTGGCACGAAAATGGCTATATTGAAATTGGAAGGCAACTTCCATAACCCTCCAAGGCATCGGCTGGGCAGGCGGTATGCTCAGCCGGTGAAAACAGGCACCGTTGATGCATGTATTCTGAATGGAAATTCGACGGGGTTGGGGGATCCGGAGGTGCCTGGAGCAAGGGCATTATATTGCAAATGGTTTTGTCCAATTTTGCTGAAATTTTCATATTTCAGGTAGTCGTTGTGGCCTACAAAATTGTATGAAGTACAAAAATGTAGTATTCTCTGAAAGCTGCTGATCATTAAGCGTAAATCGACAATTATGTCATATTTTTTGCGACAATATTGTAGGCGCGCCTGTTTTTTTGTGATAATAAATCTCTTTTCTTTCAACTATATTTCCTCTGGTATATTTCTAGCTTCCTAAGGCTGCCTGTTTGACCGCAGATCAAATCATCTCCTGGAGGCCTATTTATGGTAGCAAGAAATCTTTGCGCTGCAATCATGACCGTTCTAGCCATTCTTGTTTCAGCGCCGGTATGCGCCTTTGCAGACACGCCGGCCAAGGTCGATACAGGTGACACCGCCTTTGTACTGGTGTCGGCTGCGCTTGTAATGCTGATGACGCCGGGGCTTGCGCTTTTTTACGGCGGCATGGTAAGGGGCAAGAATGTGTTAGGGACCATCATGCAGAGTTTCATCGCCATTGCGCTGATCAGTGTTCAATGGATACTTTTCGGTTACAGCCTGGCCTTTGGCCCTGACATCCACGGCGTTATCGGGAGCCTGGACTGGGCAGCGCTTTGCGGCGTCGGCGCAGCCCCGAATCCGGACTATGCGCCTACCGTTCCGCATCTGGCATTCATGATTTATCAGGCCATGTTTGCAGTCATCACACCCGCTCTTATTACGGGTGCGGTGGCCGAAAGAATGAAGTTTTCTGCCTATCTTCTTTTCACGCTGCTGTGGTCCACGATTGTCTATGATCCGATTGCCCACTGGATGTGGGGTACTGGCGGCTGGCTAAAAAATCTCGGCGCGCTGGATTTTGCAGGAGGTGTTGTTGTGCATGTGTCGTCGGGAATATCCGCGCTTGCGGCAGCCCTGCTGATCGGCAAGAGAGAAGGTTTTCCCGATCACCCGTTTTATCCGCACAATCTGCCTATGACCGTTCTGGGGGCGGGGCTGCTATGGTTCGGCTGGTTCGGATTTAATGCGGGCAGCGCACTGGCATCGGGTGTTCTGAGTACATGGGCATTCGTTGCTACCCATACGTCTGCCGTTGCTGCAACCCTTATCTGGGTTATCATCGAGTGGGTGCACAGGGGCAAACCCACGATGTTCGGCGCAGCTACGGGTTCCATTGCGGGGCTGGCCACGGTGACCCCCGCTTCCGGTTTTGTAAGCCCGATCGCGGCGCTGATCATAGGCCTGGCAGCAGGGTCGGTGTGCTATGTCGCCTTGAACCTGAAGACGAAATTCGGCTATGACGACTCGCTAGACGCCTTCGGCGTTCACGGCGTAGGCGGCATTATAGGCACCCTTGCAACCGGACTCTTTGCCCAGACCCTCATTAATCCTGCCGGCGCCGACGGCCTGTTCTTCGGTAATCCCAAGCTTATTACGACTCAATTCATAGCAGTCGGTGTAAGTGCGGTCTATTCCTTTGTCTTAACCATAGTGCTTTTCAAGATCATAGACATGATAGTCGGTCTCAGGATAGATGACGACGATGAGAGAAAGGGTCTGGATATCTCGCAGCACGGCGAACGCGGTTATACTTCATAGTTGTTTGTTTTTTGTGCAGCGGCTGCCTTAATATCAGGCAGCCGCTGCACCATATTCTAAAATATAATCAATATTTCAATAGGGTCTTTTCTGGTACGGCGGTTGCTAGTATCATGTACCTATGTCCGTTCTCATCTGCAAGAACGTAAGCTCCGAGGGTCCCGGTACCATCGAAGATTATCTTCGCCCAAAGGGAATTTCTTACACTATTGTCGATCTCTCCGTGGGAGAACCCCTTCCTGTTGAGATGGGCTTATACGATACACTGGTCATGCTCGGCGGTCCTATGAGTGTCAATGATGATCTCCGGTATATCAGGGACGAAGAGGCCCTGGTCAGGGACTTTGCAGCCCAGGGCAAGAAGATGTTCGGCATTTGCCTCGGCGCTCAGATAATGGCCAAGGCTCTTGGCGCACAGGTGCGCAAAGGTCTGGGTACGGAGGTGGGATGGCTCCCCATCAAATTCAGCGAAGAAGGTCTGAGGGACCCGCTCATCCAGGGCCTTGCTACACATCCGGCAAGCGAGGTTATCGACCGTGCAATCCCGGTTTTTCACTGGCATGGAGAGACCTTTGACATCCCTGCAGGGGCCGTGCGGCTGGCCTCTTCCGAGCTTTATCAAAACCAGGCTTTCAGGTACGGCAAATCTGCCTACGCCTTTCAGTTTCATATTGAAGTAAGTGAAAGAATAATTTATGATTGGATGGCCGGCGAAAATATCGATATGAACATGCTGAAGGCCGACACGAACCGGTATTTTGATATTTTTCGAAAAAGGGCCTTCGTTTTTTACGAGAAATTTTTCGGGCAGTCTAATAATTAACAGGAGGTGATATATGAAAAAGATCGAGGCCATCATTAAGCCCTTCAAGCTTGACGAGGTCAAAGATGCCCTTAACGAGATAGGCATACAGGGCATGACCGTAACCGAGGTCAAAGGGTTCGGCAGACAGAAGGGTCATACCGAGCTTTATCGCGGGGCTGAGTACGTTGTCGATTTTATTCCCAAGATCAAGATCGAGATAGTTACATCCGACGCTCTTGCGCCGAAAGTAGTGTCGGCGGTCGAAGGCGCGGCCAAAACCGGCAAGATAGGCGACGGCAAGATATTTGTCTATCCGGTTGAGGACGTATACAGAATAAGAACCGGCGAGCGCGGAGAATCAGCCGTATAATATTTCGAATTTGATGAATTTCGCCGCGATGCTCTATAATTCACGATCTTAATCCGGTCCCAAACAACTAAAACATAGGAGGAGAGGTAATGACACCAAAAGATGTAATTAAGATGGCCCAGGAGAACAAGGCTGTCATGGCGAACTTTAAGTTCCTCGATTTCCCGGGAATCTGGCAGCACTTCGCAGTACCTGTCGCAGAATTGAAGGAAGAAATATTCGAAGAAGGACTCGGTTTCGATGGTTCCTCCATCAGGGGATGGCAGGCGATCAACACATCTGACATGCTTATCATGCCTGATGCAAAAACCGCCTTCATCGATCCGTTCATGGAGTATCCGACCATCAGCCTGATCTGCAACATAGTAGACCCGATTACAAGAGAGTTGTACACAAGAGACCCGAGATACATCGCCCAAAAGGCGGAGCAATATCTCAAATCAACCGGCATCGGTGATACGGCATATTTCGGGCCGGAAGCGGAGTTCTTTATATTCGACGACGTAATGTTCGATCAGACCCCGCACAGCGGGTATTACTTCCTCGATTCCAAGGAAGGCATCTGGAATTCGGGCCGCGACGAGCAGCCTAATCTCGGCTACAAACCGAGACATAAAGAGGGTTACTTTCCGGTCCCGCCGACGGACAGCCTTGTAAACATCAGGACCGAGATGGTCATGGAGATGCTCAAGTGCGGCATCTATGTCGAAAGAGAGCACCATGAAGTCGCTACCGCAGGCCAGGCCGAGATCGACATGAGATTCGATTCGCTGGTCACTATGGCCGACAAGCTTATGCTCTTCAAATACATCATAAAGAATGTAGCCAAGAGGCATAACAAGACAGTTACATTCATGCCAAAACCGCTTTTCGGAGACAACGGGTCAGGCATGCATTGCCATCAGTCCATCTGGAAGAACGGAAATCCGACATTTGCTGGCAATCTTTATGCTGGGCTCAGCCAGAACGCCCTTTACTACATCGGCGGAATTCTAAAACATGCGAAGTCTCTGGCTGCTATCACAAACCCGACTACCAATTCATACAAGAGGCTCACTCCCGGCTTTGAAGCCCCGGTCAATCTCGCATATTCAGCCAGAAACCGCTCCGCTTCGATGAGAATCCCGACATATTCGGCAAGTCCGAAAGCCAAGAGGGTCGAGGTCAGGTTCCCGGACCCGTCATGCAATGGCTATCTTGCTTTCGCCGCAATGCTTATGGCAGGATTGGACGGCATCGAGAACAAGATTGATCCGGGCGAGCCGCTCGACAAGGACATCTACGAGCTTGGGCCCGAAGAGCTGGCGGCAGTTCCGACAATGCCGGGCAGCCTCGACGAAGCGCTCAACAATCTTGAAGAAGACCACGAGTACCTCATGAAGGGCAATGTCTTTACGGAAGATGCCATCGAAACCTGGATCAGCTACAAGAGGGCAAAAGAGGTTGATGCCCTGAGGCTCAGGCCTCATCCGTACGAGTTCTTCCTGTACTACGATATCTAAAAAATATGGGGGAACGGTTATCTTCCCCTGCTCAATATAAAAAGAGGCCGGATATTCCGGCCTCTTTTTTTTCTTCAGCCCCGATATTAATGCGCAGCCGGCACCTATCTGATCAAGCAAAAAACCAGCCCCGAATGCCGCTATTTGACAACTGCCATGTCAACAATATAGATTCAGTGATGATATCAGGGAGGATCGTTTCAGATGAATAGGATATGGGGAAAGTTTGCCGGCGGATTGTGTTGTCTTTTGTTCTTGGCCAGTGCCGGATATGCGCAAGTGTCGGCGATCATGATTGCAGATCCGCCGCTATATACTGGTGTGTGCCCTGCGGACATCAAGTTTAAAGGTTTGATAACAGCCCAGCAGCCGGGCAGGGTCCAGTACAGATTGGTGCGCAGCGACGGCGTGCTTCAGCCTGTCGAAACGCTCGAATTCGCCACGCCGGGATCGAGAGAGGTGACTTCGGAGTGGACATACGTTTCCCGGAAAGCGGGCAGGCAGGACGGATGGATGTCCATAATGATCGTTTATCCTGAAGAGCGTGAGTCAAGCAGGGCAGGCTTCAGCGTCATATGCGATCAGACGAAGCCGGACCTGATGGCAAGGATAAAGCAGAGTCCGAAGATTGTACGTGCGGGTTTCGAATTGGGGTCACAGCTCAGAGCTATCGCCGTCAACAGGGGGGAAATACCCGTCAAAGATGTGAATGTCGAAGTCCTGTTGCGTAAGGAGAGCTCTTGCGATCACATGCAGGCGGCTTCCGGCGCGGCGCATTTCCTGAATGGGGCATTGAGGGGCAGCCGCGAGCAGGTTTCGTTGGACGGGGGCCAGAAGACTGAACTCAAGCTGAACGGACCGATTTCGATTCCTACTGAAACCCAGCCAGGTGAATATTTTCTGTGCATTGTCATTGACCCGGAGAATAGGATAATAGAGAGCAACAAAGCAAATAACTGCGCCTGCTCTCCGGTTAAGATAACTGCAGCTGCTGGAAAGCCGGATCTTATCGTTGAAAAGATAGCCTTCAAAGGCTGGGGAAAATGCGAGCCGAACTGGCCGATCTTCAGCTTCGAGGTAACCGTCCAGAATATCGGTACAGCAGCCTCTCCGGCGATGCCGGACAAGGCAGTTCTGCAGGTGCTTGACCTGCATGGAAATAGCTGGGGCAATGCGGTCGGACTCAACGCTATTGCACCTGGCGGGAGCCAGACAGTCGTGATTCCGGTATACTATTTCAGTGAAGATCCGGCGCACATGACAAAGGTAATCCCACATCCTTTTAGAGCAGTGGTTGACCCGCATCATCTTATAGACGAATCAAATGAAAACAATAATAAATCGGATATAATCTACCTTGATCCAGGGCTTATATGTCCGAAGCCCGGCAGTTAGCGAGTAGCTGAAAGGCGATTGCAAGTATAAAGTCAGTGAAGAAGCATGGGAGGATCGGTGATGAAAATCAAAATAGCTCTGGTATCTCTATTTTCAGCAATGTTCGTTTTGACGACTTCCGGGCCTCTGTTTGCAGAGCAGGCAGCCAAGGGCGTGGTCACGAAGGTTTCTGGCGGCGTAATTACAGTCAAGGACAGACATGGCAGGCTCTCTACGGTGCACGTCAGGCCGGGTGATATTATTGTGATAAAAGTCAAATGAGAGCTGTCATGCGACAGCTTCTCCCGCGCCCATTGGAATACAGGACATAAACATGGATGAATCTGACAGGGGATTAATTGAAAGCATTGAGAGACATCAACTCATGGTTGCTGTCCGCACCGATACCGCTGAGGAGGCATACCGGGCTGCAGCGGCTTGCGCTGAGGGCGGTGTAAGGTTTGTTGAGATCACCTTTTCGGTGCCGGGCGCCGATTCGGTTATAAAGGAACTGGGTCTCGACAAGAGGGTGACGGTTGGCGCCGGCACTGTTCTGACACTGGATGATGCACGAAAAGCGCTAAAGGCCGGTGCAGCTTATATTGTAAGCCCGAACTGTGACGAAGAGATCATAGGATTTGCGAAAAGGGAAGGCCTTATATCCATTCCGGGCGCCTGCACGCCGACCGAGATCTACCGGGCGTATAAGGCGGGTGGAGATATAGTTAAGATATTTCCATTTGTCCAGATGGGCGGGTTGAGCTTCCTGAAGGAGATCCGCGGGCCGCTTCCGTTTATCAGATACATGCTTGCCGGGGGCGTCAGCCTTGACAATATCGGCGATTACTTATCCGCTCGCGCCGCCTGTATATTGGTAGGCTCATCAATTATAAGACGTGAGTTTGTGAAGGCCGGCGACTGGAAGGCTATCGCCGGTCTCGTAGGCATGTTCGTTGCAAAAATAGAAGAATTACGCTGACAAATCACCGGGCCGTTCCTTTCCTCGTCGCCAAGAAACCATTCATTGGTGTATAATCAATACTTGCGCATCCGCAGATTCACCATGCACAACGAATGAAAACCCGGAGGGTATAAAAATGTTTCGTCCGCAGATTAAGGTACTGGACTGCACTATTCGCGACGGCGGTCTTATAAATAAGTGGGGCTTCAACGACGATTTCGTCAGAAAGGTCTTTCAGGCGCTTTCCGGTGCGGGCGTGGATTATATGGAGATCGGTTACAAATCCTCCGAGAAGTACTTTTCCAGGGATGAAAACGGGGCGTGGAAATTCTGCACTGACGACGATGTTAAGCGCATCATCGGGGATTTCGATTACAAGATGAAACTGTCGGCAATGGCTGACATTGGCCGCATAGACTATCACGACATACCGGACAAGAAGGACAGCGTCCTGGACATGATAAGGGTTGCCTGCTATGCGAAAGAGATCGATAAAGGGATCAGTCTGGCCCATCACTGCATGGAGAAAGGCTATGATGTGACCATCAATCTTATGGCAGTGTCTAAGGTCCTGGAAAAAGACCTGGACGAAGCCCTTGACGATCTTTCAAAGAGCCATGTTCCGGTCATTTATGTCGTAGACAGTTTCGGCGCCATGTATTCGGAGCAGATACATTTTCTGGCCAAGAAATATTTCGAGGCGCTGCCGGGAAAGGAACTCGGCATACATACCCATAACAACCTGCAACTTGCATTCGCAAACACGATCGAGGCAATTATCGCAGGCGTTAACCGGATCGATGCGACGATATACGGAATGGGACGCGGCGCTGGGAATTGCCCCCTCGAACTGCTGCTTTCATTCCTCAAGAACCCCAAATTTGATATCAGGCCGATCCTTGATGTCATCCAGGAGCTGTTCATCCCGCTTAAAGCCGAAACAGAGTGGGGGTATCACGTTCCGTATCTGATCACGGGCATGCTCAATGAGCATCCGAGAAGCGGCATCAAGGTTATGGCCGAAAAGACAATGCCGAACTTAAGAAAGTTCTACGAAGACCTGCAGGACGGCACCCCGCTGGAGTGAGTTCGGATTGCAGTCACGATCAAGATACTAATCAATCTTAAAAGGAATTGGCTTTCCTATATACAAACATCGTGTAATCATATTGCATCCTGTCATGCCTTAGGGATACGAACGGAGAGAGATTATTCACGGCAAATGAGAACAGTTCTTCCGGCGATGTGTAATTGAGCTCGAAGTCCTTCTTCGGATTGTGGACCGACAATGCATTGAAGGCAAGCGCGATCCGGCAACGTGCGAATAACTTTTTCAGAGTGCTGCGGATCATTTCGTCGAGCCCGTCTACTTTCAGATTAAAGACCCCGCAGAGGAAAATATAATCGAACTCTTCTTCAAATATGTCCTTGTCGATGTCGAAGACCCTGAAATCGATCCCCGGGTATTTCTTCTGTGCCATTGAGATGAGCTTTTCGTTGATGTCGACGCCGGTATAATTGACATTAATGCCGCGGTCTTTCAGGAATTGGCAGAGGTCTCCTTTGCCGCAGCCGAAATCGAGTATCTTGCTGCCGGATATGTCGCCTATGTCGAGAAGACTCTTGTAATGCATAAGCTGGCCGGGGGGCGTCCATCGGACAGCTTCGGGCCTGTCACCGTGCAGCATGAGATTTGTGTCGAAAAACGAGATTACGTATTCCTTAGAAAGATCATCCATGTAATATTCTATCTCAAGAGTGCAGGCTTGTGTCGGCAACAACATGTTCTTTTATAAGAAGCACAACCGCCTTTGCTCTGACGCTGCGGTTCGACTGTGATAAGCTTATTCCGCTACAGCAGCAAAACTCGCCGCTTTGCGGCTCAGACAGTTGCTGCTGTTTAACGCTTCATTTCGCTAACCACAGTGACCGAATCCTCACGAAATCGCTCAGGTCGGCAGTGCTTCTTACAATCAGCTTGGCGTGATGAAATATTTGTGAGTACAGATCATTCCAAATTATTGAAAGTCTCCGTGACGATCTCGGGCAACGCCGGGAAGATATGCATCGAGTTCGTAATGGATTCGACGGGCATCCTATTGGCGACCGCATTTACGACTTCCTGAATAAGGATACTTGCCTCAGGGCCGATGATGTGGAATCCCAGTATGAGCCTTGATTTCTTGTCCACGATCGCCTTGGCAAAGCTGTTTTCTTCCAGCATCGCTTTCCCTTTGGCTACATCAGAGTAACGGGCCCTTCCCACAAGAACATCGTGATCTCTGCGGGCCTGCTCTTCCGTCATCCCTATCGACGCTATCTGCGGATGAGTGTAAACCGCATGAGGGACGGCACCGAAGTCCATCCGCAGTTTGCCATCATTATTTGCATTGTGCCAGGCTATCTCCATCTCTTTGTCGCCGGCGTGAGTGAACATCTGCCTGCCTATCGCATCTCCGTATGCCCATATCTTCTCTTTCGTCGTCTGCAGGGTATCATCGACCTTGATATAACCGGATTCATTGATTTCGACGCCGGTATTTCCGGGCATGAGCAAGTCTGCATTCGAAACCCTGCCGACTGCTACCATCATCGATTCCGCAGATATCTCCCTTTCATCCGAGCCATCCCTCTGTTTCACTATTACCATAACGTCGCGCTCCGTCCCGGCGGCTTCCAATATTTCGACATTTGTAATGATCTGCATTCTCCGGCCAAGCTCCGCAACCAGAAGTTCGGACACCTCGGGTTCCTCGTTTGGAAGCAGTCTGCTGTTGCGCTGTATAATCGTTACAGTTGTGCCCATCGCGGCGAAGAAGTGTCCGTACTCTACAGCAATGTAACCTCCGCCGATGATGATAAGACTGTCAGGCCTGCGATTCAGATCGAGGACGGTTTCATTGGTAAGATAGCTGAGGCGTTCCAGGCCCCTGACAGAGGGCACGGACGGCCTCGAGCCGGATGCGATGAATATCCTGTCGCCCCTGATCTTCTCTCCGGCTGTCTCCAGGGTGTAGTCACTGACGAAGCGAGCCTCTGAATTATAGAAATCGAGGCTGCCCGATTCACTGACTGAGTCTTTGATAAAGCCGCGGCCTCGCGAGACGTTCTCCCTCATGCGCTGCATGATCGCGTCGAAATCGATGCGCTCTATATTCGCATGAATACCGAGTTTACCTGCTTCCTGTATGGCTGTTATCACGTCGGCGCAATGAATCAGGATCTTCGATGGTATGCATCCGACATTCAGACAAGTACCACCCAGCCTGCCTTTATCGACAAGAGCTACCTTGAGACCTGCTGATTCAGCCCTGAACGCCGCGCCGAGCCCTTCGCCCGCGCCTATAACTATGACGTCGTACTGTTTCATTATCTGACAAAGACCTCTTTTCGTTTGATTGGAAGACGAGCATTCCTGATGTTAAGTATAGCAACAACGGTGCAGTGTCTTAAGCGACAGGCGATGGCGACGGGAAAGTTTCGTAAAGATGCAGCTATTATTGTAAAATATCACCCGTGACCTCACCATCCGGCATCGACAAAAAACGGCTTGTTCAGACCTTCATCGATCTTATAAAGATTGATTCTCCTTCGTTTTCAGAAAAGAAGATCGGTGAATATCTCGCCGGACGTCTTGCCCGGATCGGCTTTAATGTGGAGATGCAGCGGTACGATAAATCGTTCAACCTGATTGCGGCAAAAAAAGGCGGCAAGGGCGGCACGCCGCTTATTCTCAGCGCGCATATGGACACCATAGAGCCGACAGCCGGCATCACCTTCGCCGTTGCAAAGGACCGCATTAGATCGACCGGCAGCACTGTCCTCGGGGCGGACGACAAGAGCGCCCTGGCGCAGATCATCGAGGCAATGACCGCTGCGAGCGAGCGCGGTGTTTCACATTGCGACGTGGAGATTGTGTTCAGCTCGGCGGAGGAAAGAGGGCTGCATGGTGCGAGAAATCTGGACTTCTGCGGGATAAGGAGCCGCCACGCTCTCGTGCTCGATTCGAGCGGAAGCGTGGGCGACATCGTAGTCGGCGCCCCCACGCATATAAGGTACACAATGACGGTGACGGGCAGATCAGCCCATGCCGGCATCGAGCCGGAGAAAGGGATAAGCGCCATCAGGGTTGCTTCAGAAATCATAACGCAGGTCCCCGACGGCAGGATAGACGAAGATACGACTGTGAATATAGGCGTCATGAGCGGCGGCACGGCTACCAATGTCGTGCCCAAGGAGGTTGTCATCCGGGGTGAACTAAGGAGCCACAGCCGCAAAGCGCTCGAAAAAAACCGGGCTCTGATTTTTGGGACCGCAAAAAAGATTGCAAAGAAGAGGGGCGCCTCGATCCGGATCGAGAGGGAAGTCGAGTACTCGTCATTCCGTATAGGCAAAGGAGAGCCGTTCCTCAGGTTCCTGTCGGACGTCTTCAGAAGATGCGGATTGGAGCCGCGCATGAAGAAGACCGGCGGAGGCTCTGACGCCAACGTCTTCCACCGCCACGGAATTATGGCCGTCAATATCTCAAACGGAATGCAGAAAGTTCATTCTCCCGAAGAGTTCATACTGATAGAAGACCTCGTCAAAGGCTGCGAAGTGGTGCTTCAGACGGTCGCGGATTTCGGGGATACACCCTTTAAGGCATAAATATCTAGGACTCCATCGTGCGGTCAGAATCCGATTCTTGCTCACTCTGGGACTCTGCGAACTCGGAATTCTCCCTGTGCAATAGGTAAAGGGCTTCGCTCAGCTTCAAGTCGGGAAATCTCACAGTCGCCTCTATCGCCTCGGTCAACGGGTAATCGACAAAATGGCCTTCAGGAAACACGATCCTGATGAATCTTCGCTTTAGCAGGAAGCAGCGCTTTTTCCTGCCGTCATGCCCGGTAAACGGGATGATGACATATTCGTTGTCTTCCTGAAGTTGGTAGCGGCGGATAAGTTCGTCAATCTCTTCCATTGGAGCCCTCATCAATGAAGCGACTATTTATTATATAACTTCTATAACTTCTTCGGGCTGTCTTATACAGTGAGAGGCAAGTTGCTGCGCGTGCCTGCTGGCGAAGTCGAAAATATATTTATATCATAAAATCAGCAGATAATTATTCGATTATTCTAAAGGAGAGAGATATGGCAAAATTCAAGATTGATCCGGACCACTCGGTGGCAGGCTTCCAGGTCAGGCACATGATGATAAGCAATGTACTCGGACAGTTCAATCATATCACAGGCACGGTGATCTTCTATCCGGACAGGGTCGCCGAGTCTTCGGTCGAGGTGGAAATTGCGACGTCCGGCATATGGACGGGCATCGCCAAGCGCGATGAGCATCTGAGGAGCGCGGACTTTCTCGATGTCGAAAAATATCCTGTGATGTCCTTCAGGAGCATAAGGGTTGAACCTGCCGGTTCCAGGCGCTTCCGGGTCTTCGGCGAGCTGACTCTCAAAGGGGTGACGAAGACCATATCTTTTGATGCCGAGTATTCAGGCCCGGTCAAGGACCCTTTTGAGCCGGGGACAAGCTACGGGTTCAGCGCCTCGACCAAGATCAACCGCGAGGACTTCGGCATCATGTGGAACGTGAATATGGAAGGCGGGTTCCTGGTCGGCAAGAATCTTACGATCTCTCTCGAAATAGAGGCCGATCTCGCAGAGTGAATGCCGATTCAAATAGAATAAACTTTCGAACGAGACCCTCCGGGTGAGGAGGGCACGCAGTATTTCGAGGGGGTGAGCATGCTTTCTTCTATGCCTATTGATCTTGACAAGGTGCCTCAGGGCGCCCGTGACAGGGAAATTCTCAGGACAGCGATAATTGCAGAACTGGATGCGATCAATCTGTATGAACAGCTGGCGGCTATGACCAGGGACAAGAATCTCAAGATAGTGCTCATGGACGTGGCCAAGGAAGAGAAGACCCATGTGGGCGAATTTCAGGCCCTGCTTTTGAAGCTTGACAAAGAGCAGGAAGCCGAGCTGACCGAGGGCAGCAAAGAAGTAGATGAACTGACGAGCTGATCTCGATCAGAAATTAAAAGTGAGATTAGTGGAGGCATCTATCCATTCCTCCAGCTTCGAGCGAGCCAGACCGCCGTTCAGTCTGTTGACCATGGCGCCGTTCCTGTAAATTATGAACGTAGGCAGCGACAGGACCTTGAATTGACTTGAGAGGAAGGTTTCTTTTTCCACCTTTATAAGCACTACTTTCAGCCTCCCGGCCCGTTGCTTTGCAATATCGTAGACGCTCGGCATCAGTGAGGCGCAGATGCCGCATGTCCGCGACCAGAATTCGACCAGTACAACGCCCGGCCACCTTATGACTTCATTCTGGAAATCGGCGGCCGATACTTCAACCGGTGAATCAGGGAACACGAGCGGCGTCTTGCATTTGCCGCACTTCGGACTCATGCGTAACTTCTCTGCAGGCAGGCGGTTGACAGATCCGCAATGGCTGCATCGTATCAATACGTTTTCCGTCATATTAAGATGATATCGAACATCGCGATTTTTATAAATCCGGCTTTTCATGGCGGCGCATGAACCTTTATAATAAATAGTTCCGAAGGAGGTCGTTTATATGGCTAACCGTTTCAGGTCGAAAAGACCTCAGCCGATGAAAAAGGGTGCCGACAAACCGGTATCTGAGATCATTGCTGAGCTCAGGAAATCATCTTCCCCGGCCTCCGGATATCGGGAGCAGTCCCTGAGGATACACGGGCTTATCTGCGCCAAGTGCGGCAGGGAATTCGACCATACCAACAGGCACCTTCTGACAGTCCATCATAAGGACAGCAACTCAAAAAATAATCCGCCTGATGGGTCCAACTGGGAAAATCTCTGCGTTTATTGCCACGAAGACGAGCATGGCAGGGGATTGTTGGGTGATTATCTGTCCGGAGGCGACCGCTGAATGAGAAAGATGATAGCAGCAGTGCTGACTTTTTTTGCAGTTGCAGGATGCATTCAGAGCCTCAGCTATCGCACGCTTGACAGGCGTGAAGCCGTGCCTTCGATAAGCTACGAGGCCTATTATTTCTCCGCCGGAATTTCTGAAAGGTCGAGGGCGGTATTGCTGAAGATACCGGATTCCGGAGTGGCTGTCGAGCCGCTGTCCAGCGAAATTATTGCGACGACGGCAACCTATGGGCAAGCGCTGACTTTCATGCGCGAAAAGAGAGGGGCCAGGCCTATTACAACGCAAGTCGTATCTTACAAAGACAGGCCTGTGGGTTATTTGCTTCAGTACAGCCAGCCCGGCGTAAACATGGAAACTGTCAACATTAACATTTCGGAAAGAAACGGGATTATCTTTTTCAGTGCCAGAGAAGAAAGTCACGCCAATGATTAGACTCATCCGGTGCGTGGTTGCAATCGCAGTGCTTTTGCTTGGATCGTCTTTGTCTTTTGCTATGCACGCCGACGTCGTACCCAGCTCGCTTTTCCCGGGTGACGTTTTTCTCGTGAAGGTCACCGGTATTGACGCATCTGTCAGGACTTCCGCCTTGTTTGAGGGGATCGAGGTGCCGCTGGAAGATTGCGGTCAGGGCTGCCTTTCAGGTATAGGAGCTGTGAGCATTGATACGAAGCCGGGCGAAAGGGGTATTCTGGTCACATCCGGGCGTGAACGGACGAATATTGCGCTGACCGTCGGCACGCCGAGATTCCCGGAGCTTCATCTTAAACTTCCCGAAAGCAAGGTCAGCCTGAGCGCTGAAGATCTGGAAAGGGTTAAAAAAGAAGAAGCAATGCTAGCCGAGCTATGGAAGAAGGGCGGGCCCAGGCTGTTCCGGAGTGACTTTATCATGCCGCTACCGAATCAGATTGCCACTGTTTTTGGTGCCCGGCGCATCTTAAACGAAAAGGCAGTTAGCGTGCATAGAGGGATAGACGTCAAGGGTAGGCTTGGAGAGAAAGTCGCTGCCTCGAACGCAGGCCGCGTTGTCCTAGCGAAAAATCTTTTTTTCGGCGGCAATACGCTGATTGTTGACCACGGCGCGGGCATTTATACTATTTATATGCATCTGGAGAAGTTTGCGGTCAGTCCCGGTGATGTGGTCGCAAGGGGCGATACCATAGGGCTTGTGGGAGCTACAGGACGCGCAACCGGACCGCATCTTCACTTCGGCGTGAAAATTCTCACGATAAATGTAAATCCTGTCGCGCTGATAAATTTGAGGACCGGCGATTAGTACTTTATCATGCCAATGTAGGACAATAGCCTACAGAGCTGACATGCAAATCCTACAATATACATAAGAAAATCCTACAAAAAAAAGAGTTTCCCTCCGATATTCTTCCTTTTTATCATCAGGTATAGTTGAAGTTATCGACTCATCTTCTTTGCATACTATCTATTCAAGGGAGCAAGACATGTTCGAAACAGCCATTACTAAGACAAACAAGACCAAATCTATCCCCTTCTCTTTCGGTGAACGGATAGGCGGTATCGATCTCGACGAAACGGAGCATGCAGATCTTTTTCAAAACAGACAACCTGATAATGAGGAGTCGCTTTGGGGGCAAAGCGTTTCTGAAGACGGTGAAGAGACGGCTGAGACAGTTGATCAGAATAAGGAACGGGGCGAAGAGAGCGAATTCGATTCGATGAAGATGTATCTTAAGGCCATCGGGCGCATTTCCCTGCTGACCAAAGACGAGGAGATAAGCCTTGCGATGAGCATCGAAAGAGGCCGCGAAAAGATGACGGCCCTTGTCTTCTCACTGCCGTTTGCGTTGCGTCGGCTTATTTCGATAGGCAGCCTTGTCGAGAGTGGCGAGATGCCGCTTGTGGATATTATTCAGACCGGCGGAACCGGCGATGCCATCGGGCTTGACGAGATGAGGACTTTTTTTGTCTCGACCGAGAAAATAAAAGCCCTGTATCGCCGGAGGCGGGTGAACAAGTCTGCTAATGGGCGCTGCACCGGCTTCTCGGTATCGGACGGCGGACAAGAGTTGGTGATACCTTGTCGCGAGACGTACGGTAGCGCTCACAAGCGGATCATAGAAAAAATCATTGGCCTTCGGCTGAAAGATGAGTTTGTTTTGGGTTTTTATAATGAACTATCTGCAGCAGCCAGGATGATTGAAAACGCCATAACGTCATCTGCCGGGGACGGTAAATCGCGCAAGCCCTCATCTTCCGCTCGCAGGGTAATAAAGGAGCATGAGGATACAATCGGCATCGGCTACGGTGAAATCAAGAAATTCATGAAGTATTTCGACGGAGTGATCCGCGAGATCGACGCGGCAAAAAACGCGATGAGCGAAGGAAATCTGCGGCTGGTTGTAAGTGTGGCCAAGAGGTTTATTGGTAAGGGCATGAGTTTTCCCGACCTTGTGCAGGAAGGGAATATCGGATTGATGAAGGCGATAGATAAATTTGATTATAGACGCGGATTCAGATTCAGCACTTATGCAATCTGGTGGATTCGCCAGGCCATCAAGAGGGCGTTAGACGACAAATCCCGTATGATTCGGGTGCCTGTCACGATACTCGAGATGACCAAGCATGTGTCCAGAACAAAGCGAGAGATGACCCAGGAAATATGCGATGAACCTTCGCTGGCGGAGATTGCATCAAGGTTGAAAGTGCCTATGACAAAGCTCGTTTCGACGATGAGACTGACCCGCGAGCCCCTTTCCCTTGAGACGCCTATAGGGGATGATGACGGTCACCTGAGCGATTTCATAGAGGACGGTGGTGTTTATAGCCCGCTGAAGGGGATTGTCAGCAAAGACCTGAAGAGGCAGATAGAGAAGCTGCTTTTTACGCTAAATCCCAAGGAAGAGCGGATACTGAGGCTCAGATTCGGCATAGGCAACGACCACCCCTGCTCGCTCGAAGAAATCGCTCAGGAATATGAAGTGACGCGGGAAAGGATACGGCAGATCGAAACCAAGGCGATACAGAAGTTGCGTGAACCGGCCCTAAGTTGCAGCCTGGAACAGTTTATAGAAAACTGACGGGTCCTGTGACGTAAGACGAAAAGCCGACTGCCGGATCATGCAGTCGGCTTTTTTTTAGCTCTCGCAGCAGATACGCCTGACGCGTTTCTTTCCTGACGGCGACACAGCAAGAACAATGTCGGCCTTCTTGCCGCAGAAACGGCAGTTGAGGCCTTTGGTCTTATTTTCAGCTCTTGCGGCCACGTCCGTCTTAGATTTCGATTTTTCGGCAGCCATCTGTTTCCTCCTGGTGATTCATTTGAAGCGAAAAATTGTCCAGCTATGTCCCGAAGACATGCTGTTTTTGCGTTGTTTTTCCCTTTATTGGTACGTCCGGAAAATATTGCGGAAGTGACCGGGAAAGTTAACTAAACTTTTAACGTTAATATTTATCGATCGGTCTTGTCAAGGACGAAAACTGCATAACACTATTCCGTAATTAACCTTAGCCGCAGTTTATAATAAGTAATCTTATGACCGCCGGTTATCCAATTGACGACATAATGCCGGCCTTGAAAGAGGCAGTCGCCGGCAATTCTTCGGTTGTCCTTCACGCACCGCCGGGCGCTGGGAAGACCACGCGCGTTCCGCTTGCACTGCTTGATACCATGTCAGGCAGGATTTTGGTGCTTGAACCAAGGAGGATTGCAGCTGTTTCGGCTGCAAGGTGGATGGCCCATCTGCTCGGAGAAGAAGTTGGCCGCACCGTCGGATATTCGATTCGTTTTAAGAGCAGGACATCTTCTTCCACACAAATAGAAGTGGTGACTGAAGGTATTTTCACCCGCCGGATCCAGAACGATCCCGGGCTCGCGGGGGTTGCCATGGTCATATTCGATGAATTCCACGAGCGCAGTCTCCAAGCGGACACGGCATTGACCTTTTGCCTCGACGTGACTGGAAGCATCAGAAAGGACCTGAAGATACTCGTCATGTCTGCAACTCTGGATTGCGGTCCTGTCGCATCCCTCCTCGGTGGCGCTCCGGTTATCTCCTCCAGCGGCATGACATATCCCGTGGACGAGGTATATC
>DATHDF010000057.1:0-17736 GCA_035319185.1 Dissulfurispiraceae bacterium
CCCAGTCTCATATTGTACTCATCGGTCCCGTGCTGGCAGGTATTGCCCTCTATCCTCACTGCGATTCCGGGATTGGCCTTGATTACGGCAATATTCTTCTTCAGTATCGCCTTCGCAGCATCCGTCAAGGTCGCCTTGTCAAAATCAAAATGTACGTCTTCCAGTACAACCGGTGCCGGTGCAGCCTTCGCAGCCGGCGCAATCTCCTGCTTCGGTTCAGGCTTCGGCGCTGGAGCTGGGGCCGGCGCAGGCTCTGCCACAGGTGCCGGTGCAGCCTTTCCCTTTCCACCAAGGGCTATTACAAGACCAAGGGTTGCTTCGACGTTCTGCTTGATGCTGCCAAAATATGCAACATCGCGTACGTCGAACCTAAGCGCAGTTGCATCGGTAAGCCAATACTTTGCGCCGACTCCGAGATTGGCCATCAGCTTGTTCTTGCTCCCGGTAGCGTTCGGATTGAAATTGGCCCCTCCGATACCGCCCACAATAAACGGCACGAAATTCTGATCAGGCATGAAGTGATAAATTGCGTCCACATGATAAAGAAGGGTCTTGACTGTACTGTTAGGATTTCCGAAACGAAGGTCTTCGGGCGATATGCTCTTGTCCCGTATCCTTGCACGATAATAATCGACAGCGCCTTCAATCCCGATATTCTTGGTAAAGTTATACCCCACCCTGAGTCCGAATACAGGCGCAACTCTCAGGTTTTCGCCTCCGTCATGAAGGATGCCACCGATAAACGGATTCAGTTCGACACTCCCTTCCTTGATTTCAGCGGATGCATACAGCGGCATTAAGGCAACAGCGAGCAAAGCCAGTAAAACAATATACTTCTTCATGATCTGCCTTATCCTCCTTACATTTATTAAGTGTATTACTAGCAACATTACTCAACTAAAATGTAGTATATTTAATCCCAAAATGAAATGCAATGTCAACAACTCAGACTAGAAGCGGCAAGCAAACGAGGGGTTTCTGTATTGAGACAGGCCAGGCTTGAAACGAATATCAGGCAAATTGAGGCTAGGAATCAGGCAATCTCGACAGCAGCAATCTGGCGTAAATTCGTAATGTCCCGCAGCGGCGAGTCGCCGAACAAACGGCTGTATTCGCGGCTGAACATCGGGCAATGCTATTGCCTAAACTATGAAGTGCAATTTCTCTGCTATTATTACCCATCTTCAGCCGTAGTCTTCGTTGCCTTTCTTGACAAAAGAACCCCCGGTCCCTAAACTTATCATTGTTAAGTACTCTTAACTACGATAAGGGGAGATCCAAGGTGGGAGTCAAGGAAAAAAGGGCCAGGCACACTGAAGAATTCCGGCGGGAGATCCTGGATGCAGCGCGTGACCTTTTCATATCCGATGGATACGAGAGATTCACCATGAGGAAGCTCGCCCAAAAGATTGGATATTCTCCTACGACTATATATATTTATTTTAAGGGCAAGGACGATCTGCTTTTGGCGGTATGCGAGGATGTAGCAGAGCATTTTTTTGCAAACCTGAACCGGATCAGAAATCTTGATATCGATCCTCTCGATGCCTTGCGCCAGGCCATGCTCTATTTTTTGGAATTCGGCTTCAATAACCCGAACCAATACAAGGTATTTTTTTTTACTGGACGAGATATATATGGGGATCAGGAAGAATTCATGCAAAGAGAATCCATGGCTCGAAAGTCTTATCTGACATTCAGGGAGACCGTGCAGAATTGCATCGATTCGGGGGAATTCCGCGAGATGGACGCCGAGGTATTGACACAGGTCCTCAGCGTGGCCGCCCACGGGCTGATTGTCATGACCAACTACAGAAGGAATTTCCCGTGGGCCGAACGCAGCGTGCTGGCCAACACCCTCATAGACGGGCTGTTGAATGGATTCAGGAAGCAGGTTTCGGCATAGTCTACAGCGCTTTCATTAATGATTTTCACAATTCAGAATTTATCTTCTTGAGGTAATGGGGAGGAAATGACATGAAGTTGGCAGGGTCTTTGACAATCGGAATAAAAAAAGCCGGGACGCTTACGCTCATCGGCATCCTTGCCGGATACCTCACCTTGACCGGCTGCGGAAAGGGCAATCAAGCCCAGGCTCCGATGACACCCGAAGTGGGAATAATCGCAGTGCAACCTCAGAGGGTGGCCCTTACAACCGAACTGTCGGGCCGCACTTCGGCTCACTTTATTGCCGAGGTCCGTCCCCAGGTGAGCGGCATCGTCCAGAAGAGGCTCTTTACCGAGGGCACCGATGTCAAGGCCGGGGATGTGCTCTACCAGATCGACCCGGCCTCCTATCAGGCAGCCTACAACAGCGCAAAGGCTGCCCTTTCGAGGGCCGAGTCGAATCTCATCCCGGTCCGTCTAAAGGCAGCTCGATATCAGGAGCTTGTCAAGATAAATGCCGTAAGCAAGCAGGATAATGACGATGCGACCGCAGCGCTGAAGCAGGCTGAGGCCGATGTCGAGGCTACAAAGGCGGCCCTGGAAACGGCCCGTATCAATCTTGCCTATACAAAAGTCACTGCCCCCATTTCGGGACGGATCGGGAGGTCTTCGGTGACCGACGGAGCACTGGTTACGGCCAATCAGGCTGCGGCATTGGCCGTCATTCAACAGCTAAGCACCATGTATGTGGATGTCACCCAGTCCAGCGCCGAACTACTGCGCCTGAAACAGAGCCTTGCGAGCGGCCTGCTAAAGAAGGACGGCTCATCCCAGGCAAAGGTGAAGCTGATCCTGGAGGACGGCAGCCCCTATTCTCAACCGGGCACCCTTAAATTTTCGGAAGTGACCGTAGACCAGGGCACCGGTTCGGTCACGATCAGAGCGACATTTCCGAACCCAGACCATATATTGCTTCCGGGGATGTTCGTCCGGGCCGTGGTTGAAGAGGGCGTCAACGACAGGGCGATACTCGTCCCCCAGCGCGGAGTAACTAGGAATCCGGCAGGCAACGCCATGGTGATGCTTGTTGGAGAGGGTGAGAAGGTCGAGCCGAGGATCATCAAGGTAGCCCGCACAGTCGGCGACAACTGGCTTGTGAGCGACGGCCTGAAATCAGGGGACCGTGTCATCCTCGAAGGTATCCAGAGGGCCCGACCCGGAACAGTTGTAAAGACCGTTCCCTTCGGCGTCAAGGCTGAAAGCACGCCCGCTCCGGCCGGAGCTGCGCAACCTGCAGCCCCGAAGAAATAGGAGACCTTCATGCCCAGATTCTTTATAGATCGTCCCATATTCGCCTGGGTGATCGCCATCATGGTCATGCTGGCGGGCTTGCTGGCCATAAGGACTTTGCCGGTCTCGCAGTATCCCCCGATAGCGCCGCCCCAGATCACGATAAACGCCATATATCCCGGGGCCTCGGCTCAGACTGTGCAGGATACGGTCACCCAGGTCATAGAGCAGAAGCTCAACGGGATCGACAATCTCATCTACATGTCATCCACCAGCGACTCATCCGGTGCGGTTGCGATAAACCTGACCTTCAGGGCCGGCACCGACCCGAACATAGCCCAGGTCCAGGTCCAGAACAAGCTGCAATTGGCCACGCCTCTGCTGCCCCAGATCGTGCAGAGACAGGGCATATCGGTGGTGAAGTCGACCAGGAACTTCCTGATAATCATCGGCCTTGTCTCGGAAGACGGCACCATGGACCGCAATGCCCTGACCGATTATCTCGTATCCAATATTCAGGACCCCATCAGTCGCGTCGAAGGGGTCGGAGAATTGCAGCTCTTCGGCTTTCAGAACGCCATGAGAATCTGGCTGAACCCGGCCAAGCTGAACAATTACCACCTCACGACCGACAATGTCATCGCTGCCCTGCAGTCCCAGAACGTGCAGGTTTCGGCAGGCCAGTTCGGTGGGACTCCTGCCGTTAAGGGGCAGCAGCTGAATGCTACCGTCACAGCCCGCACCTTGCTCCAGACAACTGACCAGTTTGACTCCATAATCCTGCGAACGAACAGCGACGGCTCTACCGTTAGGCTCAAGGATGTGGCCGACACGAAAATCGGCACCGAAAACTATGACCTCCAGTCCTTCTACAAGGGTGAACCGGTGGGCGGCATGGCCCTTAGGCTGGCGGCAGGAGCAAATGCGCTCGAAACAAGCACCCGCGTAAAGGCCAAGATGGAGGAGCTTTCAAAATACTTCCCTCCCCACATGAAGGTGGTCTATCCGTACGACACGACTCCGTTCATCAGGATTTCGATCGAAGAGGTGGTCCGCACCCTGATCGAGGCCATCATGCTCGTGTTCCTCATCATGTTCCTCTTTCTGCAAAATATCAGGGCGACCCTCATCCCGACCATAGCCGTCCCCGTGGTCCTTTTGGGCACGATGGGAGTGCTGGCGGCCACCGGGTTTTCGATCAACACGCTGACCATGTTCGCCCTGGTTATAGTCATCGGCCTGCTAGTCGACGACGCCATCGTAGTAGTCGAGAACGTTGAGCGCATCATGACCGAAGAGGGATTGCCTCCGAGGGAGGCGACCATAAAATCGATGGGGCAGATTACCGGGGCCCTCTGGGGCATTGTCACGGTCCTTGCGGCGGTATTCCTTCCGATGGCCTTCTTTGGCGGCTCTACAGGAGTCATTTACCGTCAGTTCTCGATCACCATCATCTCGGCCATGATCCTGTCGGTCATGGTGGCGATGATATTGACGCCGGCCCTCTGCGCCACCCTCCTGAAGCCGGTTGAAAAGGGCCATCTGCCTGGAGAGTCAAGCTGGTTTAAATGGATTTTCCGCTGGTTCAATCCGATGTTCGACCGGGCAAGAACGGTGTACGAATCGATAGTCGGACATACCCTGCGCAAACCTTTGCGTTACATCATCTTATACTGCGCCATCGTTGCAACCATGCTGTTCTTCTTTCACCGCCTGCCCACGGCCTTTCTGCCGGATGAGGACCAGGGTTTCATAATCTGTCAGATCCAACTTCCTGCAGGTGCCACCCAGGAGCGGACAATCAAGGTGATACGGCAGATAGAGAAGCATTTCATGGAGGACGAAAAGAAGACCGTCGACGCCATAATCACCGTTGCAGGCTTCAGCTTTGCAGGCCGCGGACAGAACATGGGGCTCGCATTTGTAAAGCTTAAGGACTGGAGCCTCCGGAAGTCAGCCGACCTGAAGTCCCCGGCAGTTGCAGCGAGGGCAATGCGTGCGTTTTCTCAGATCCGCGACGGTCTTGCCTTTGCCTTTTCTCCACCTGCGGTTATCGAGCTGGGGGTTGCAAACGGCTTCGACCTCGAGCTTCAGGACCGAAGCGGCGTGGGACATTCAAAACTGATGGAGGCCCGCAATCAGCTCCTCGGAATGGCTATGGGCAACAAGAATTTGGTAGCAGTGCGCCCCAACGGACAGGATGACACACCCGAATTCAAGCTCGATATCGACGATGTGAGAGCGGGGGCTCTGGGTGTATCACTTGCTGATGTCAACAACGTGCTGTCCACTGCATGGGGAAGCCAGTACATCAACGACTTCATCCAGAACGGCCGCGTAAAGAAGGTATATATCCAGTCCGATCCGAGATACCGCATGCTGCCTGAGGATATAAACAACTGGTACGTCAGGAACGTCAAGGGCGAAATGGTGCCCTTCTCAGCCTTTTCAACCGCTCATTGGCAGTATGCGTCTCCCAGGCTGGAACGATATAACGGAGTGCCTTCGGTCGAGATACTCGGTCAGGCGGCCCCCGGAGTTAGCACAGGTGAGGCGATGGCAGAGGTCGAGAAGATGGCCGCCCAGCTTCCCGTCGGGGTCGGATACGAATGGACCGGTCTCTCATACGAAGAAAAGAAGGCCGGCAGCCAGGCACCGTACCTGTACGCCATCTCATTGCTCGTCGTCTTTCTGAGCGTGGCGGCCCTGTATGAGAGCTGGACCATCCCCTTCGTAAATATGCTGATGCTTCCGCTGGGCCTGGTAGGTGCGGTGACCGCGGTTACGCTCCGCATGCTGCCCAACGATATCTATCTGCAGATCGGCTTGCTGACCACGATGGGACTGTCTACCAAGAACGCCATCCTTATAATCCAGTTCATAAAAGCTCAGATGCAACAGGGCCATGAACTCGTCGATGCAACCCTTGCCGCCGTGAAGATAAGGCTACGCCCGGTCATCATGACCTCTCTTGCCTTCTTCTTCGGCACGCTGCCACTGGCCCTGACTCGCGGTGCGGGCGCCGCAGCCCAGAACGCCATCGGGACTGCCGTCACAGGTGGGCTGCTCTCGGCTACTTTCATTGACCTGATCTTCATACCGTTCTTCTTTGTGATGATATCCCGGCTCTTCAGCCGCGGGGAAAATAAGACCCATGCGGCAAAGCCTGCCTCTTCTCCGGAGGGACATGGAAATGAATAGAGTATCCGATAAAAACATGAATAGAACGGTGCTGGGATTGCTCGCTGCCTCGGCTTCAATCTTAATTGCGCTAAGCGGCTGCACCCTGGCGCCCCATTACACAAGGCCCGAAGCCCCTATCCCGGCTGAATGGCCTAGCGGGCCTTCTTACAAGGAAGGCTCTTTACAACCCGACGGCAAAGGTGCCGCAGACACACCATGGCGTGAGTTCTTTACGGAGGACAGACTGCAAAAGCTGATCTCCCTTGCCCTGGACAACAACCGCGATTTGCGGGTGGCGGCTCTCAACATCGAAAGGTCACAGGCCCAATACCGGATCCAGCGCACTGATCTTTTCCCGACCGTTAATGCGTCTGCATCAGAATTCGCACAGCGCGTGCCGGCCAGTGTATCGTCAACCGGCAAGTCCATGACGGTGCGCCAATACGATGTCGGCCTCGGCTTCAGCGCTTATGAACTCGATCTTTTCGGCCGTGTCAGAAGCCTAAAGGACGAGGCCCTTGAGCAGTTCTTCGCTACCGAAGAGGCGCGCCGAAGCGTTCAGATCAGCCTTGTATCCCAGGTAGCAGGCGGTTATCTTACACTTGCCGCCGATAAGGAGCACCTCAAAATCGCCAAAGACACCCTCGAAAGCCAGCAGGCGTCTTATAACCTTATCAAGAGTCGCTTCGATGCAGGAGCCTCTTCGGAACTCGATCTCCGCCGTGCCCAGACCAGCGTGGAGTCGGCCCGGGTCGATATTGCCGTCTTCACCACACTGGTTGCCCAAGACGAAAACGCCCTCGCACTGGTCGTAGGCTCTAACGTGCCGAAGGAACTCCTTCCGCTTGATCTTGATGCGGTTGCCTCTCTGCCGGAACCCGGCGCCGGCTTGCCTTCCGGGGTTCTGCATCGCAGGCCCGATGTCATGCAGGCCGAGCATCTTCTCAAGGCCGCCAATGCCGATATCGGCGCAGCGCGCGCGGCCTTCTTCCCGCGGATCACCCTTACTTCAAGCATAGGCTTTTCGAGCAATCAACTCTCGGGGCTCTTCAGCGGGGACAACAGGACCTGGAGCTTTGCGCCGCAGGTGACCCTGCCCATATTCGATGCTGGAAGGAACCTTGCGAACCTGAAGGTATCGGAACTCGACCGAAAGATATTCCTCGCTCAGTACGAAAAGGCGATCCAGAGCGCCTTCAGGGAAGTTGCGGATGCACTAGCACAGCGCGGAACCATCGACGATCAGCTGAATGCCCAGAAGTCTCTGACGGATGCCACCGAAGTAAGCTACAAACTTTCGGTGGCTCGTTACGACAACGGGGTTGCGAGTTACCTTGATGTCCTGGATTCCCAGCGCTCGCTTTACACTGCGCAGCAGGGATTGATCTCAGTACGCCTTGCCAGGCTCATCAATCTGGTTGCACTTTACAAGGTCCTGGGCGGAGGCTTGGGGGAGTAATCTGTTTTACTCCAGATTTCAGAAAAAACCGGCAGGGGGGAGGGTTAAACTATCGTATGGTATATTAACCCATGGGAATGCGTCGGTTATTTTGCTGTCTCTTGCTGCTGCCGGTGCTGGCACTCTCAGCTGCGCCTGTCAATCTTTACGCAGAACAAAATCCTATTGTAGTCGGCGGCAACAGCAATTATCCTCCTTATGAATTCCTGGACGAGCAGGGCAATCCTGCCGGATACAACGTAGATTTGACAAAGGCCATTGCCAATGTAATGGGACTAAAGGTAAAGTTCCGCCTCGATGATTGGGTTAATGTCCGCAAGGCGCTCGATGCCAGCGATGTGGATGCGCTTCAAGGGATATCCTACTCCGAAGGACGGGCAGATGTAGTCGACTTTTCAATCCCTCACGCCATCGTGCACCACTCGATATTTGCAAGAAAAGGCTTCCCTGTCGTAAGAACCCTGGAAGAACTGGACGGGAAGATGGTTGCAATACATGAACGCGGATTTATTTACGATTATATAATTGAAAAAGGAATCAAGATGCATGTAGTGCCGACAGGCACTCCGGCTGATGCCCTGCGCGTGGTAGCTTCAGGCAAGGCTGATTATGCCGTGGTGGCAAGCCTTCCGGCTGCCTATATCATAAAAAAATATGCTCTTACAAACGTTGTTGCAGTCACAACAAGCATCATTTCCGTAAAATACGGCTATGGCGTAAAAAAGGGCAATACCGAACTGCTCGCGAAGTTTAATGAGGGGCTCGCCATTCTCAAACAGACCGGGCAACACAAAAAAATATATGACAAATGGCTCGGCGTAATCGAACCTTTTGGGATTGCTCAGTCCCTGGTTGTTAAATATGGCGCCATAATCGGCATCGTCTTCCTTTTCACATTGGGGGGGACCCTGCTTTGGTCGACAACCCTCAGAAATCAGGTCGCGGCCAGGACATCCGCACTTGAAAGAGAAGTACAGGAGCGCAAGCGCGCTGCAGAGGAGTTGCGACTGCGTCAGCAGCAGCTGGTCCAGGCAGATAAAATGGCCTCTTTGGGCATACTGGTTTCGGGTGTAGCGCATGAGATCAATAACCCTAATGCGCTGATTCTATTGAACGCGCCGCTTCTTGCAGATTATCTCAAAGATACTCAGCGCATCATTGATGAATACTACCACGAGCATGGCGACTTTGAGACAGCCGGCATTCCGTATTCCAGAATGCGCAGCAAAGTGCTTCCCAAGCTCCTCGAAATTCAGGAAGGAGCCAAGAAGATCAAGCGCATCGTAGAAGATTTGAAAGGCTTTGCGCGGCGCGAAGAATCCGACAATCTAATCCTTCTGGATTTCAATAGCGTAGTCCAGGCGGCTGTGCGGCTGGTTGAAACGACTATTCGCAAATCAACCGACCATTTCAAGTCGACATACGCCTCGGACCTGCCGGAGATAAAGGGCAACAGCCAACGATTAGAGCAGGTGGTAGTGAACCTCGTACTGAATGCCTGCCAGTCGCTCAGAAATTGCAATGAGTCGATTGCAATTTCAACGCGATATGACGAAAATGCAAAAAATGTCGTCCTGGAAGTCTGTGATGAAGGCGAAGGGATATCGGCTGATGACCTTTCCCATCTCACGGATCCGTTTTTTACTACAAAAAGAGAGCGCGGCGGAACCGGCCTGGGCCTTTCCGTATCGGACGGGATTATCAAAGAGCATCGCGGATCACTCGAATTCAAATCTATCGTCGGAAAGGGAACTTCAGTGACTCTTAAGCTGAGGGCTGCCGGTAAGGAGAGCATATGAGCGAGAGATGTTATCCGTCCTTCACTGTTTTACTCGTCGATGACGAACCGAACTGGCTTGATTCCCTGGGCCTTACTCTCGAACGATCGGCGGGGATTACCAATACAATGCTGTGCGACGACAGCCGGCGCGTTATTGAACTCCTCTCAAAACAGCAGGTTGGTCTGGTTGTACTTGATTTAACAATGCCTCATGTATCCGGTCAGGAACTGCTGAGGATTATTGGCGAACAATTCCCTGAAATCGTGGTAATTATATTGTCGGGAATGAATCAGATAGAAACAGCTGTAGGTTGCATGAAGCAGGGGGCGTTCGATTATTTTGTGAAAACTGAAGAGCCGGACAGACTCGTATCGGGTGTGGTCCGCGCGATCAGGATGATTGAGATGCAGCGAGAAAACCGCGAGATGGGCCAGCGACTTCTCGCGAACTCGCTTGAATATCCTGACGCATTTTCCGAAATCATCACATCGGACAAGTCCATGCGCGCAATCTTCCAATATAGCGAATCGATCGCCGGCAGTACTCAGCCGGTCCTGATCACCGGCGAAAGCGGCGTCGGCAAGGAATTGATAGCCGGCGCCATCCACAAATTGAGCAAGTGCAGCGGCCCCATCGTTTCGGTAAATGCAGCAGGGCTGGACGACAGTGTATTTGCCGATACGCTCTTTGGACATGTCAAAGGCGCATTTACAGGCGCCGACGCATCAAGGGGCGGTTTAATAGAAAGTGCGGCCCACGGCACTCTCTTTCTGGATGAGATCGGTGACATAAGCATGCTTTCTCAGATCAAGCTTTTGCGGATGTTGAATGACGGGGAGTATTTCCAGCTCGGCAGCGATAAGCCGAAACGGTCTCAGGCAAGAGTATTAGTTGCCACAAATCAGGATCTCTCTGCAAAGATGGCTGAAAACCTGTTCCGCAAAGATCTGTTTTATCGTTTAAAAACACATACCATAAACATTCCGCCGCTAAGAGATCGGAAAGAAGACCTGCCATTGCTGCTCGATCATTTTATCGGAGAGGCTGCAGTGGCCCTTGGGAAAAAGAAGCCGGCAATTCCGAAGGAGCTGATCGCCCTTCTGAAAACCTACAACTTCCCAGGCAACATCCGGGAGTTGCGGTCTATGGCCTACGATGCGCTTTCCCAGCACAGGTCCCACATTCTCTCGATGAGCCAGTTCTTAAAGGCAATGGGTAGACGTGAAATCCCAGTGGCGGCGGTCGATACCGTACACGCCACCTCGGATAATATCTTCGCCGGCCTTGATACGCTGCCGACACCCGAACAGGCATACGAGTTCCTTATTGATGAAGCGATGCGAAGGTCAAAAGGGAATCAGTCTCTCGCGGCCCGTCTGCTGGGGATGTCACAATCTGCTCTGAATAAACGCATCAAGCGTACCGAGAGCAGCTAACAGCCTTATCCCTATGCCGACAGGAATAGGGATAACAAAACATTGGAACAATAAAATCCCGATTTTATTCAAGCGGTTGACCATATTTTACTTTGTTCATTCTATTCCTTTTCTCATACCTTTTGTCCTCGTGCGATGACGGACATTTTCACCGGATTGATAGAGACCCCCTGCTGCTTCAAGAGGTTTGTAAGTTTGGAAAGGTTGGCATATCACTTGCCACTGATTCAGCGCATTACACCGGTTAGAATAACGGGATTTTCATATCCCAGACTGCTAAAAACACTAAGGGGGTTCTGAACGTGGAGGGGCAAAAGAAGAAAAAGTTTTATCAGTCGCTGTATTTTCAGGTAATCACGGCGATTACAATAGGTGTCCTTCTGGGATATTTTTACCCGGAGACGGGAGCAGAGATGAAGCCGTTGGGAGATGGGTTTATCAAACTCATCAAAATGATTATTGCTCCCATTATATTCTGCACCGTAGTGCTCGGGATTGCCGGAATGGAAGACATGAAGAAGGTCGGGAAGACCGGAGGAATGGCCCTTCTCTACTTTGAGATCGTTACAACGATTGCATTGATTATTGGATTGACTACGATCGCGATCATTCAGCCCGGCGTCGGTATGAATATCGACCCCAAAACGATCGATACCAAGTCCATTGCCGCTTACACCGGGCCTGGAAAAATGAAAGGGTTGGTTGATACACTCCTTGATATCATACCCAACAGCGCGGTTGGAGCGTTTGCGCAAGGTGAAATTTTACAGGTCCTGTGCTTCTCGCTCCTGTTCGGTTTCGCATTGCACAAGTTTGGAGGGAAAAGTTCGCTTGTATATCAGGTCATCGAAAAGGTATCCCATGTACTTTTCGGCGTTGTAGGCATCATCATGAGAGCAGCCCCGATAGGCGCGTTCGGAGCTATGGCATTCACTATCGGGAAATACGGTATAGGTACTTTATTGAAGCTCGGCATGCTTATGGGCACATTCTATACGACGTGTCTGATCTTTGTTTTCGGCGCCCTCGGTATTATTACCTATTTGCATGGTTTCAGCATCTGGAAGTTCGTCCAATACATCAAGGAGGAGCTTTTCATTGTGCTCGGCACCTCTTCCTCTGAGTCAGTACTGCCGCGCATGCTGACCAAAATGGAAAACCTCGGCTGCACAAAATCAACAGTGGGTCTTGTTATTCCAACAGGGTATTCCTTTAATCTGGATGGCACCTGTATATACCTTACGATGGCGGCCATATTTATAGCACAGGCTATGAACATACCGTTGAGCCTCTGGGACCAGCTGGGGTTGCTGGCCGTACTCCTGATCACCTCCAAAGGCGCAGCCGGTGTTACAGGCAGCGGGTTCATAGTTCTGGCAGCGACGCTTGCGTCAACCGGTACGGTACCCGTGGCAGGAATGGCCCTTATCCTCGGCATTGACCGCTTTATGTCCGAAGCCCGCGCATTAACCAACCTGGTCGGCAACGGCGTGGCAACCGTTGTGGTTGCCAAGTGGTCCAGGGAACTTGATGTTGCAAGAATGAACAAGGTTTTGAATAAGGAAACAGAAGTTAATGTGGATCAGCCCGTAGGCCTGGAAACGGTTCAGGTCGAGGTACAGGATTCACAATCGTAGAATCTATTGAAGCGATCGGGACGGCAAGGAAGCCACGTCAGGTAGCGAACCCTCCCCGACAATACTATACTATGATCAGCAGGCGCTTATGCGCCGGGAATTAGAGGCTCGGCATGATAGCTGCCGAAACAGCCATCCGTTCCAGGCGGTCGAGGGAGATAATTGTGAGCGGTGAGACTGTCTTCAAGAAATGCCCTGGATGCTTCCGCGACTGGTCCACCAGGGATGATTTCCTTTCCGATAATTCCCTCGAACTGAACGGTTACAAGGCCGACTTTGAAAAGCTCGAATACGGCCTCTTTTTCTTCACGCACAAAGTTGACGGCTGCTGCTCCACAATGGCGCTGGAAGTGAAGGATTTCCTCGGCATATATACAGGCAAGATGTACACCGATCGCAAGACGCTGAGCGACGAGTGTCCCGGTTACTGCACGGACGAAAAACAGCTCAGTCGCTGCGACGCACTATGCGAATGCGCCTTTGCCAGAGAAATCATGCACATCATACGCCAGCGACAAGGATCGATATAACCGGACCGGCGTACGATCGGAAGACCAAACTACCACATTGGAGGGGATCTGCCGACGAATTACACATGCTGCTAAACAGGACTGCCGGGCTCGACGGCGACTATGCCGCGTGGCGATGCACTCGTTTTTCCACTTCGGGGCCGATAGTGCGCTGTGCCGTTCGAATCTCATAATCGGCCTGCAGCCCCATCCACACCTCCGGAGATGTTCCGAAATAGCGGCTCAGTCTCAGTGCAGTGTCTGCAGTTATCGCACGTTTACCGTTTACTATGGCGCTTATGCGCCCAGGCGGAACCGAGATGTCACGAGAAAGCCTGTTGATGCTAATCCCCAAGGGCTTCATGAATTCCTCCAGAAGAATCTCTCCGGGGTGAATAGGTTCGAGAAGTTTCTTTTGTTTAGCTGTCATGTCGCACCTCTAATGGTAGTCTGCAATTTCTACGTCATACGCATCTCCGTCTTTCCAATAAAAGCAGATTCGCCATTGATCGCTAATTCTGATGCTGTATTGCAGTCGGCGATCTCCCCTTAATGCTTCAAGACGGTTGCCTGGCGGCACTCTCAGGTCCTCCAGCTGTCTTGCCTGATTAAGGTATAAAAGCTTACGCCGCGCAGCCCGTTCAATCGCACGAAATCTCGGTACCGCCTGATCATTGAACAACATCTCGGTCTTTGCATCGCGAAATGATCTGATCACTTCCAATAGTCTATTACGCTATGCGTAATATGTCAAGCGGGCGAATCGAGGTCTAATCGGTGGAACAATCGGTCTCATCGGAATGGTGCTGCGGCAACGATGGGCTTATCGCCCTGCAGGAACCCTGTGACGGTAAAATGGTAAAGTTGGTGGCCGGACTGAAAAGGTATCAATGTTGTCGATTCTATCAATATTGACTAGCGGGATTCGGCAATTACAGCCGCAGGAAAAAAAGATGGTGCCGAAGGCGGGACTCGAACCCGCACGGCCTTGCGACCACTAGACCCTGAACCTAGCGCGTCTGCCAGTTCCGCCACTTCGGCATGTCAGATATTTTAGCATAAGTATCAGGCCAAAAAATATCTTTAAATGCCCCTGAAATCAGCACGCCATGCGTCTCTATGGTAAAATATGTTTTATCGTAAGCACATTAGCGTTGACTATAAAAGCGCAATAATAAAGTATTGAAGAGACCAGAAGTACGAGGTAATGACCAATGAAAAAATCGGAAGCCGGAGATGCAGCTGCAACACTGCCGCCAAATTTCATACGCAATATCGTAGCCGAGGACGTTAAGGCCGGAAAGAACAACGGCAAGGTAATAACCCGGTTTCCTCCTGAGCCAAACGGTTATCTTCACATAGGCCATGCGAAGTCAATATGCCTTAATTTCGGCCTGGCTGCTGAGTTTCGGGGACACTGCAATCTCAGGTTTGACGACACAAACCCCAGCAAAGAGGAACAGGAATATGTCGATTCTATCATGGAAGACGTGCGCTGGCTGGGTTTCGACTGGGGAGACCGTCTGTACTATGCGTCAGATTATTTTGAGCGTCTTTATGAGTTTGCCGAGGCGTTGATCAAAAAGGGCAAAGCATTCGTCTGCGATCTCACCTTCGATGAAATGCGCGAATACCGCGGCACTCTCACGGATCCCGGAAAGGAAAGCCCTTACCGGAACCGTTCTGCAGAAGAGAACCTGGACCTTTTTCGTCGCATGAGGGCGGGAGAATTCCCCGACGGCTCAAAAACTCTAAGAGCAAAAATCGATATGGCATCCGGCAACATCAATATGCGGGACCCTGTCATGTACAGAATCAAACATGAAGAGCATCAGCGCAGCGGAAGCAGGTGGTGCATCTATCCGATGTACGATTACGCCCACGGTCAGAGTGATTCCATAGAAGGTGTTACGCACTCCATCTGTACGATGGAATACGAAGACCATCGGCCACTGTATGACTGGTATCTGGATGAACTGGGCATCTACCATCCAAGGCAGTATGAGTTCGCGCGTCTCAATCTGAGCAACACGGTCCTAAGCAAAAGAAAGCTGCTTAAGCTTGTAAGCGACAGGCATGTCTCCGGATGGAATGACCCGCGCATGCCTACTCTCGCAGGCATGAGGCGCAGGGGCTATCCACCGGAAGCAATACGCAATTTCTGTGAAAGAATCGGGGTCGGCAAGAAAGAGAGCCTGGTCGATATGGGGCTTCTCGAATTCTGTGTAAGGGAAATCCTCAACAAACAGGCTATGCGCGTGATGGGTGTGCTCAGGCCTGTGAAGGTCGTCATCGACAACTATCCGGAAGATGGGGAAGAATTCCTGGATGCGGTCAACAATCCGGAAGATCCCGGAGCAGGAATGCGAAAAGTCCCCTTCGCGCGTGAGATATACATAGAGAGGGAAGATTTCATGGAGGACCCTCCGAAGCAATTTTATCGCCTGGCCCCGGGTCGCGAAGTCAGGCTCAGATATGCGTATTTCGTGACGTGCGTGAGCGTTTTGAAAAATGCATACACCGGCGAGGTTACGGAGATTCACTGCACGTATGATCCCGCTACCCGCGGCGGCGATGCCCCTGATGGGCGCAAGGTAAAGGCAACCCTCCACTGGGTATCCGCAAGACACGCGCTTCGGGCCGAGGTGCGTCTCTACGATACACTGTTCTCAAAGGCCGACCCGAATGATACCGAAGACAACAAGGACTTCATCGATTATCTCAATCCGAAATCACTCGAAATTCTCAGCGGCAGCATGGTTGAGCCGTCGCTTGCCGACGCGGTCCCGGGAACCCGCTATCAGTTTGAGCGGATGGGATATTTCTGCGCAGATGCCATCGATACGGTTGAAGGCAAACCCGTGTTCAACAGGATAGTGCCCCTGAAGGACGAGTGGGCAAAGCTGCAGAAGAGCGTGAAAAGTTAGAGCAGGGAGGGCCGCAGTATCACATCGGCACGGCGGCCCGGCCTCAATCTAATTCTTTGTCAGTCTTCCCGCCACAGCATCGATAAACTCCTCTGTCAGCGCGAACTTGGTAACGCACGGCTCTGCTATCAGCATAAGGTCCTTGGTCATGACCCCTCCTTCTACCGTGTCAATAACCGTTTTCTCGATCTTCCCGGCGAAAGAGACTACGTCGGGGCTGTTGTCCAGCTCTCCGCGTTTGGCGATGGCGCCCGTCCAGGCAAATATTGAAGCGATCGAATTCGTCGACGTAGGATTACCTTTCATATGCTCGTAATAGTGGCGTGTCACCGTCCCGTGCGCAGCCTCGTATTCATATTTGCCGTCCGGCGAAACAAGGACTGATGTCATAAGGCCCAGGCTTCCGAAGCCTGTTGCGACCATGTCTGACATCACGTCGCCGTCATAGTTCATGCATGCCCAGAGCATTCCGCCCTGAGACTTCAGTACCTGCGCCACGGCATCGTCTATGAGCATATACCGGTACTGCACTCCCGCCTGCTCCAGCCTGTCCTTCGCTTCGGCTATCTCTTCTGCAAAGACGTCCCTGAAGAAACCGTGATATTGTTTGGAGATTGTATCTTTCGCTCCGAACCAGAGGTCCGTCTTTTCGCCGATGGCGTAATTGATGCACGAACGCGCGAAGCTCCTGATCGACTTCTCGGTGTTGTGCATGCCCATAACAACGCCTCTGCCGTCGAAATCATGAACCTTCAGCGTTTTTTTCTCGCCGCCTCCCGCAGGAGTGAAAACGATTTCTGCCGTGCCGGGACCTTCGATTACATATTCAGCGTTCCTGTAAATGTCTCCGTAAGCGTGCCTGCCAATTATGATCGGCTTCTTCCACGGCTTAACCAGCGGCGGTATGTTCCTTACGATTATCGGTTTTCTGAACACGGTTCCGTCCAGTATCGCGCGGATGGTCCCATTAGGGCTTTTCCACTGCTTCTTGAGATTGTATTCCTTGACCCGCGCGGCATTGGGCGTGATGGTAGCGCACTTGACCCCGATGCCGAACTCCTTGATCGCGTTGGCCGCATCCACCGTCACCTTGTCGTCGGTATCATCCCTGTGCCTGATGCCCAGATCGAAATATTTGATGTCGACATCAAGAAACGGTTTTATAAGCTTGTCCTTTATCATCTGCCAGATAATGCGCGTCATCTCGTCGCCGTCCATCTCGACGATAGGGTTTCTAACTTTGATCTTCTCTGCCACGTCGTCCTCCTCTAAAATAGTAAGTGATAATTTAAATTGTAGGCGGAAGAGTTGTCAAAGAGCTGTGAACCGTATAAGCTATCGTCGATGAACAGGTTTTCCCTCAAAAAGATTATTGCCAAAGAAACCGGACGACTGTCTGACTATCTGGCTGCCGAAACCGGGCTCTCGAAAGCCCGGATCAAGGACGCCATGAACAAAGGAGCGGTATGGCTCGGCTGGGAGCGGAAAAAACTGAAAAGACTCCGCAAGGCCACGGCTGAGCTTCGCAGCGGCATGAGGATAGAATTCCATTATGACGAGAAGCTTCTCGCCCTCATCCCGCCCCAGGCCAGATTCATTTCGGACCGCAATGGGTACAGCGTCTGGT
>DATHDF010000058.1:0-12840 GCA_035319185.1 Dissulfurispiraceae bacterium
AATGTATATGGAGAGGGACAGTAGGAATCGAACCCACCAAGGCACCTTATGAGTGGCGACAGGCCGCTTTTCAGCTGGCAAGTCTTTGGCCTTGACTCTGGTTTTGCAGACCAGGTGAGGCACCAGCCCCATGCCCCCCGACGTTTGATCATGAAACATATGGCAGGGATCATCGCGACGCTGCTTCGCGGGTGGACCGAAAATTATTGAGCCTTTGCTGCGTTCCAGACTGGAACGGCGAAGCGGGAGTACCTTCATTGTTTCACTCGTACCGCCGGTTGGAATCCTCGACTGATTGGTACAAAGTGAGAAGCGACCGTGCAAGCTATTGTCACTGATCTGATCATCTGCTGATAAATGTAATATAGGCGCAGACAATAAGTAAAATAGATTTATTTGATAGATAAAGCTGCAATGATAGATTGGATTACTGCTGCCTGGAGCAGCGCCATCGTGCGGAGTCGACTACGTTCGAACTCAGAAAGGGCGCTCCACGGCTTTTTTTTGCCTTTAGAAGCTTTGCAATCTTTCTCTTAAGTGTGATCCGATTAAAGTAAGTGAACGGAGCGCGTGATGCCTTTAACTTTCCGGCTATTGCTGGTTCGGGTTCAAAGACTAGGTCTAAAAGGTGAATAGTGGGAGTGGCCCGGCTAAGGAAAGATGTGCAGCCGGCGCAGTATGTCACAGTCAAACGGTCCTTGGCTTCGGCCTTGCGTATCAGACTCCATCGTCCCGCCAGATCAGGCGAAAGGCATCCGACTGTTCCTCCCTCTCCGCAGCATACGGTATTTTCGCGGCTATGCTCCATTTCATCTATTGTGAGCCCCATTCCGACTATCACAGATCGTGCAGCATAGTGAATTTCGCTGCTGAATCGCGTCGCGCAAGGATCGTGAACTGTGACGACACGTCCACCGAATCTGCTTTTTTCAGGCAACCCCCGCTCTGCGAGCACTTCGTAAACAGTCTTTACATGCAGGCCTTCTCCATAGGCACTAAAGACTTTGTAGCAGTTCGGGCATGCAACTAGGACTGTCTCAATGCCGCATTTTATCAGGCTGTCTCTCAATCCGCCGAACATCTTTCCGAAATAAAGTTCTCGGCCCAGGTCATGTGACGGCTTGGTGCAGCAGTCCAGGGCGATTCCCAGAGTTGGTATATCTTTTCTTAAGTGCTCGAACAATGTGAGAACCTTGTCAGGCCTGGATCCTGGGAGGGCGCATCCGGGGAAGAGAACAGTATCACAATTTTCAGGAAACGCATGAAGCGAATATCTCGGTGAAGACCCCCGGCGTTCATATTTCAGGATGCCCGAATGTCCTTTAATCTGTAAGCCCCTGTCGACAGCTTCGCGGCGCATTTCGAGGAACATGCCAGCAGGACTGAGTCCAGTAGGACAGACTGACTCGCAGAGGCCGCACAGGCTGCATTCGAAAGGCATAGATAGGAATGCCTTGTTATGAGGATTGTAATTGTCGGCGAGTTGTCTTGGCGGCCCGTGCGTTTGAAGAAATCCGCACTCCTCCCGGCAGGCCCCGCATTCAGTGCATCGGGAGGAGACCTCTGAAATAGACTCCCGCAGGGTCGACCTCATCCGATATATCTATTTCTCAACCGGCTTGCCGGCATCTTTCCATTCGGCATAAAGCGCCTGATATATATCAGGGTAGGCGAGCTTGATCAATTTGCGGTATGCCATATAGCTTCGGCTTCCGGTATTGCAGTAAACGATTATTTTCTTTTCTTTCGGCAGCTTTTCGGACTTTAGCGCAAATGTTTCAGCCGGGATATTGATGGCCGTTGGGATATGACCCTCTTTGTACTCTGACTCGTCTCTGACGTCAACGAGAACGTAATCATTCCCGTGAGCCTTTATGATATCCGAGAGCTGGGCCGGATGATACATTCTGGTTTCGATCTTATTTCCATAACCGGGACCGGCGACTATACTCAAATTATGCTCCTCCCATACCGGAAAGCCTTCTCCATAGAGCATTATATTAGTGTATCCCGCTTCTGTGGCCTTTTTAGCGACCTTCTTGCTCTTCCCGCACTTCACGCCGTTGCAATAAATGACCAGCAGAGAGGACTTGTCTGCAGGAAGCGTTGGAAGCAGCTCCTCGAACTTCTTTTCGGGTATACTGACTGCTCCGGGTATATGCGCCTCGTCGAATTCCTCCTTTGTGCGTGCATCAATCAGCACAAATGCCTCTTTTTTGTCCATCATCGACTTCAAACGCGCTGTATCAACGAATTCATATGATGCCTCAACCGCGGCCTGCGCGACATAAACCAAAGACAATGAAAACATAAGCAGCATGATAAAACCGATTTTCTGCACTGACGTTTGCTGGGATTTCATCTGACCCTCCTACAGACTTCTGCCTATTTAGCTTGCTCTACTTGATAATCAGCCTGGTCCCAGGCCTTGATGCCGCCGGGATAGCGATAGACATTTTTATATCCGAGTTTAACGGCCCACATTGCCGCATTGTGGCTTCTCGTGCACTGAGTAAATCCGCAGTAGAAGACGACCACCCTGTCCTTGTTGGGGCCGAGCATTTTTACAAGATCGTCCTTAGTCTTATCATCGATTGATGCCATTTCCGGGATGGGGAATACCAGATTCAGAGCGGCAGGGATATGAGCCTTTTTATAGCTGTCCTCAAAAGGCATGGTGTCTACAATCAGCATATCCTTTTTCTGATCGATCCAGCTCTTGAGTTCTTGGGTGGTGACTACTTTATAACCGCCCCGTTCAACTTCCCGCTGAAAATTTACGGCGATTTTTTCGTTGTCCAGATCCTTGGTGCCGATTGCCAGGACGTTTCCCGTTATACCTAAAATAAATGTTGCTGCCAATACTGTAATCATAATTCTCTTCATCGACATTTTCTAAATTCCTCCTTTGAATGACCTGATTTTCCCCCACAGGGAAAGACTTTGCGAATTCGACGGGCGCAACCTGCGGTGTACGAACAGAAACATAACAGCAGCAATCATAGCCAGGTCCCGATATAAAGCCTGTGCAAGGTTGCCCCGACGTGCCGCCTCATCGGGTGAAAAACAACCGCAGTCTATGTCCATATTGTTGATGATTCCATATGCCAGAACTGAGACAAATAGCATGAGCAAGGCAAGAATAGCCGTCAGACTGCCGGTAATATCGAATATCATTCCGAGGCCGGCTATGACTTCAAAGGCTGGGAGGCCGACTGCAACTGCGGGAAGCAGAGTGTCAGGGATTAAGTCATACTGGTCAATAGTATGAGCAAATATATTGATATTCAGTAGCTTAACAATTCCGGCATAAACAAAAATGCTACCCATGACTATCCTTATCGTCAGATAAAGCCGCCGGGATCTCATAAATTTGTTCGTTGAATATCCGATCATGATGGTATTCAAAATAAGTGTATGAGCCGGCTGATGTCAAATAGTTATTCACGATGACAAAGGCTGAAAAGATAGATAAAAGTTATCAAAATCAGGCTCAGACTCTGCGTATTTTTCAGCCGGTGCTGGAGGATTTTCAACTCGCGTGTATTATAATAAGTTCGAAGGAAACGCATGGTGAGAATGATATCGGCAGTTTTTCTGATTGTCTGTGTTCTTTTTATATCCGCCGCTTTTGCCGGTGATGCGGTTTTTCTGCGCGAAGATTTCCGCTCATTGGATAACTGGAAGCCGCTCTACTTTCCCAAGATCAAAGCCCACACAAGATACAGCATCGAAACTGAAGGGAACGCCGGTGCGCTTAAGGCGGAAAGCAACGCCTCTGCTTCTGCAATGGTTAATATGAGAGAGATCGATATCTACAAATATCCGAAAGTCAGATGGAGATGGAAGGTCAGCAATGTTTACGCAAATGCGGTGCCGGGGACAAAGGAGGGAGACGATTATCCGATTCGGATATACGTATTCTTCAAGTACGATCCCTCAAGGCTCGGTCTCATGGACAAGATGAAATACAATGCGGTCAAGGTCATGTATGGTGAATATCCTCCCGACAGCACATTGAGTTACGTATGGGCCAGCAGGACCGAAAGTCCTCGCATAATGACAAGTCCCTACACTGACAGGGCAAAACTGCTAGCGCTCGAATGTGGCCCTGAAAAGGCCGGGCAGTGGGTCGAGGAGTCGGTCGATATTCTTCAGGATTACAGAAAAGCCTTCGGCTTTGACCCTCCTGCCATGGCGAGCATTGCCGTTATGAACGATTCCGACAATACCGGAGAGAAATCCGTCTCGCATATCGGCTATATCGAGGTGTATAGATGAGATTTTCGCAACATTCGGCTTGTGTTATGATCATATAAAATTAGTCTAAAGGAGGCTGGCATGAAATTCGGAGCGAGGAATGCGGTAGCGGCAAAAGTCAAATCGGTAAAGAAGGGCGATATAATGTCGCTGGTCAAGTTCGATGTAACGGATCCAGCTGAAATGGCTTCTGTGCTTACAACGGAGTCGCTGCAGGCGCTTAAGCTGAAGAAGGGTGATGAGGTCAGGCTCATCATCAAGGCCATACATGTTCTGCCTGTGAAAGAGTAGGACAGAATCAACCCAAAAAGCCCCGGCGGGCAGGTGTCAACGCATGATCCCCCCCAGAGAATTTATACGCAGGATCCATCCGTTTTCTTTCTTATCGGAAGATGAACTCGACACCATCATTTCCGGACTGGAAGTCGAGCTGTTCGAAGAAGGGCAGACGATATATAAAAAGGGCCAGCTGTCTGAAAGCGTCTATCTTGTATTCTCCGGATTGATAGGCCTCTACGATGGCGATGCCGTGATTGATTACCTTTCCAGGGGGGAAACTTTCGGCGTTGTGTCGCTCTACGGGCATTCGTTGAATTCGACTGCAAAGGCGGTAGAAGATGCAATCTGTTATGCCGTGTCCTATCAGAAATTCAAGGCTGTATTTGATGCAAATGAGAGATTCGCATCTTATTATTCCGATCTTATCAATAGAAAGTTCAGGTCGTTTAAGACAGTGGCTTCCGACAAAAAGATTGTTGAAGAGGCCTCGTTTGTCCTGGAGGTCGAGAGGATAATTTACAAGAAACCGGTTGTATGCAGCCCTGCGCAGACGATAGCAGGTGCAGCATCCGAGATGGACAGGCACTCAGTCAGTTCGATTGTAATTATAGACGAACGCGAGAAACCTGTCGGCATCCTGACTCATAAGGATTTGAGAAAGGTGCTGATCCGCGGCGACAGGTTGGATTGCGTGACCGGGTTCATGTCGTCTCCTGTCAAGACTATTGATGCCCGAGCCACGATCTTCGATGCCTTTACGAAGATGGTTGATGCAGGCATCGACCACATGGTCGTAACTAAGGAAGACTTGGTCCTTGGAGTGATCACGCGCAAGGACATACAGGTCCATCTGGAGCCTTCTTTTTCCATTATGAAATTGTACAGGAAGGTCAATCGCGCAAGCTCTATAGATGAGCTTAAGACCGTGTTTGACAGCCTCAGGTTATCGGTATCGAAGCTGGTGCTTGCAGGCGCGAATTTCTTCGACCTGACCAGAATGCTATGTTCAGTCCACGATGCCATGGTTTTCAAGACAATAGAACTTATCGCCGCCAGACATGGACCTGCTGCATTTCTGTGGCTTCATATGGGTAGTTCGGGCAGAAAGGAAGAGATTATCGCCACCGATCAGGACAATGCCCTTGTGCACACAGGGGATAAGCTGACGGCGTTGGCGGAAGATATCAACGAATCCCTGGCTGTGATCGGTATTCCGAAGTGCCGCGGGAATTATATGGCGTCAAATGATATGTGGAGCCAGCCGCTGCCGATCTGGAAGGAGTACTTCTACCGCTGGTTCTCGGACCCGATTCCGTATCACCTTCGTTATCTGTCGGTGTTTCTGGACATGAGACCTATATATGGAGATATGACGCTGTTCGACGACCTGCTGGAATCTATAAGGCCGACAGTCAAGGCCGAGGCTGTCAAACTGATGGCTGAAGACGCGATTGATATAAGGCCCCCGCTTGGAATTTTCGGCATACAGGGCCTGCGCCACGGCGTGGACCTAAAGACTCACGGCATTTATCCTATTGTCAATGGAGCCAGAGTCCTGGCAGTCGACAGGGGTTTTTTCAAGATCACCAATACCAGGGAGCGACTGGAGGCGCTGCACTCGGATTCGACGATAAGCAACGGTATGTGTCACGACCTGATCGAATCATACGGTTTCATGCAGGACCTGAGGCTGAGGCATCATGCGCGGGCTGTATTGAATCAGTCTGCCCCAAATAACCTTGTGGCTGCAAAAGAGCTGTCGCATATAGATCTGCTCATATTGAAGGAATCGCTTAAGGTTGTTGCTGAATTCCAGAAGTTCATGATGAAGAGATACGGCGTCAGCCGCAATATAGTTTATAGCCAATTGTGAGACTGTATACACATGGACCTGCGGACCGCAAGATTTTATGCCATTGATGTAGAGACCACGGGACTGGACCAGGCAAAAGACGAGATCATATCTTTTGCCTGCGTGCCTATTGTCAATTTAAAGATAGTAGTGCACGAGAATTACTACACTCTTATTAAGCCTGCAAGATACAACTATAAGGCGATGAAATACCACGGGATAAGCCGTGCCGACCTGCAGGCTGCGCCGGCCTTTGAAGATGTCTCGGACCACCTGCTGAAAATGCTGGACGGCATTCTTGTCGGGCACACAGTGGAGTTCGATTTCAATTTCCTGAAAAAGAGCTTCAAGGCTTCCGGCTCAAGGTTCAAAAGGGACCTTATCGACATAGCAATGGTTGAAAAATGGCTGAAGCAAAGATGCAAGGCAGAAAGCAGAGGTCTTACCCTCGACGAAATGATCGAGGCCTATGGTCTGAAAAAACATTATCGGCACAATGCAGCCGCGGATGCCTTCTTTGCCGCCCAGATTTTTCAAATGCAGTTGCTTGCAATGACGAAGTTCGGAATCACCTCTGCAGAAAAAGTCATCAAAGCCGCCAGGAGCTGCAGATATGCCGATAGCGATATCGTATATTAGCTCGGGCGTCTTGACTTTACGACTGCCAGTCTGAGAGACTCGACAAACTGCAAAACTTTTTTAAGGAGACAATAATATGCGTGCTGACCCGCCGATTTATACAGAGAAGACGGAATGCCAGGACTGCTACAAGTGTATCCGTGAATGTCCGGTGCAGGCTATCAAAGTGGAGTCCGGAAGCGCCTCAATAATGGCGGACCTCTGCATACTCTGCGGCAAATGTATCAATATTTGTCCCAAAGGAGCAAAGAAGGTACGGGATGATCTGCAAGAGGCAAAAAAACTGGTGTCCGATTGCGGAAAGGTGATAGCTTCTCTTGATCCATCCTTTGTCACCGAGTTCCCCGGGGTTGAACCGGGGCAGATTGTTGCCGGGCTCAGAGCACTGGGATTCTATGGCGTATCCGAGTCGTCCCTGGGGGCCGAACTAGTGAGCATGCATGCCGATAGGCTCCTGGAGCAGTCAAGCAGGTCGATATTTATTTCATCCGCTTGCCCCACTATTGTTCAGTACCTGAGGAGATACAGACCGGAGTACGCCGGGTATATCACGAACCTGCTTTCTCCGACTCTTGCGCATGCTCGCATGCTTCGCGAGATCTATGGGCCTGAAATCGACATCGTTCATATCGGACCATGCATAGCACGAAAGCTGGAATCCGACGTCCACCCTGAACTGATTGATGTAGCCCTGACATTCGAGGACCTGAGACTGTGGCTGGAGGAGGAGAAGATCGAACTGCAGTTCCTGGCGAAGACGCCAAAGGATGTCTTTGTGCCTCGCCGTTCGAATGATGGTGCGCTCTACCCCGTGGTCGGGGGGATGATCGAAAGCATCCGAGGGCGCAGAAAAAAGCCCTTGCCGGCACAATTTATCTCTTTTTCAGGTATCAGACGCCTGAAGAACGCTTTAAGGGGATTCGACGAGCTGGAGCCGGAAGGCAATCTGTTCCTCGAGCTTTCGGCCTGCTTTGGCGGCTGCGTCAACGGACCGAAAAGCGAGAGCCGCGCTGCAACTGTCTGCAAACGATACAGGATAAGCCAGTACGCCCGGCCGGCGTCTGCAAAGGCGTCAGAGGACGTCGACATCCGCGAGGAATACCCGCCGGAACCTGTTCAGCAAGTCATCTATTCCGAAAATCAGATAAGAGAGGCCCTTCATCAGGTGGGGAAATTCGAGGAAAGGGACGAGCTTAACTGCGGGGGCTGCGGTTATGATTCCTGCCGCGACTTTGTCTGCGCGCTTATCAGCGACAAGGCTGAAAAGGCTATGTGCGTGGCGTATATGCGAATCCTGGCCCAGAGAAAAGCCAACATCCTGATCCAAAAGATGCCGTCTGCTGCCGTCATCGTAGATGATCAATTGAAGATAGTTGAGTATAATCCTAACTTCGTTAATCTGTTCGGGCAGTGTGCAGCCGAAGGCGAAGAGGCACCGCGCTTGGAAGGCGCAGGCATAAAGGACATAGTGCCGTTTCACGAGCTTTTCCAGGGCGTACTGAGCAGCGGCGAAGAGGTGCTGGAGAAAGACCTGCGTTTTCAGGGCCGCATCCTTCACGGCATTATCTTCAGCATTGAAAGGCATTCTCTGGTGGGGGCCCTGTTTGGCGACATCACGATGCCGGCGATGCAGCGTGAGCAGATCATTAAGCGGGCACGGCATGTTATCGAACAAAATCTCATGACTGTCCAGAAGATTGCATATCTTATGGGTGAGAACGCTGCGGAATCCGAAATCATACTCAACTCTATCGTGGAATCGTTTACGGCTAAAGGGATGGATGACAATAATGATTGATTTGCGCGAACATAATTTTCTGGAGGTCGACCATTACCACATGGCCAAGAACGGACAATTTGTGTCCGGCGATGTATTTCTCTCTCGCAAGATCAAGGAGGAGGGAAGGGTCGTTTCCGTGCTTTCTGACGGTCTCGGGAGCGGCATCAAGGCGAGCGTGCTTGCCACTCTCACTGCTACTATGGCGCTCAAGTATACCTCAAGCTCCATCGATATCCGTTCATCGGCCGAGATCATCATGGACACGTTGCCTATCTGCAGCGTCAGGAATATCAGCTATTCCACCTTCACAATCGTCGATATAGACCACGCCGGCAAAACCCGCATCATAGAGCACGGCAATCCCCCATATATTTTTATCCGAAGCGGCAGAGAGACCGAAGTCGAAAAACAGGTCATAGAACTCCTCAAATGGAGTGACCGGCGAATTCAGTACTCTGAAATAGAGATGCAGCTCGGCGACCGCATAGTCTTTTTTTCGGACGGGGTCTCTCAGGCCGGAATGGGCAAGCGCGATTCCCCTATCGGGTGGGGCAGCGGCGTAACTGCGCACATCGAACAGTGCCTCAGGGTCAACAGGGAAATGTCAGCCGGAGCAATGGCGCGCAGCATAGTGAAAAGGGCTATGCAAATGGATGGCAAGGGTGCGCTTGACGACATAACCTGCGGGGTGGTGTACCTCAGACGACCGAGACAGCTGCTGGTTGTTACAGGCCCGCCTTTTTCCAACGATGCAGATCAGGGGCTTGCAGGGCTGGTTGATGCATTCCCCGGCAGGACGGTCGTATGCGGCGGAACGACGGCCGATATTATCGCTCGCGAGCTTGACCGCGAAATAGAAACGGATATCAGGCTAAGCTTCCCCGGGGTTCCTCCCGCTGCCAGAATGGACGGGGTCGATCTGATTACCGAGGGTACGCTTACGCTGGGGCGGATCGCCGCTATGATCGAAAGCGAGCTTCCTTTTCAATATAGCAGAGATCCTGCATCCATGCTGCTGGAGCTGCTCCTCGACAGCGACGTTATTTACTTTGTAGTCGGGACTCGCATGAACGAGGCCCATCAGGCGCCGAACATGCCGGTGGAGATGGACCTAAGGCGCAATATCGTTCGCCGTATTGCCGATCAGCTCGAAAGGGTACACTGCAAGGAGACCAGTATAAAATACATCTGATGCTGACGGGCGCCATGCAGCAGGCAACAATCTGAAGTCCGTCATAATCCATATAAATATTTACGAGTCTGTTGCGTGTTTTTCTATGCCCACAGGAGATATACTAATAAGTAGGGGCTGGCTGCATTATGTCATCGCGTAACAGCCGGCCTGCGAGATTGTCAATGGATATTACGACGGGAGAATTATGGCAAGGATAACTAAATCTTCTAAAATGGACAACATATGCTACGAAATTCGTGGTCCGCTGCTAAAGGAGGCAAAGCGTCTCGAAGAAGAGGGTTACAGCATCATCAAGCTTAACACCGGCAATCCCCCGGCATTCGGCATCAATGCTCCCGATGAGATCATCCATGACGTTATTCTCAACGTCCGCTCGGCGCAGGCGTACGGGGATTCAAAGGGCCTCTTCGCCGCGCGGAAGGCGATCATGCAGCAGTGCCAGCTTACCGGAATCGAAGGCGTCGGTCTTGAGGATATATACATAGGCAACGGCGTGAGCGAAATGATCATGATCTCGATGCAGGGCCTGCTGAATAACGGCGATGAAATGCTTGTCCCCTCGCCGGACTATCCGCTTTGGACCGCTGCGGTGAATCTTGCCGGAGGCAAGGCAGTGCATTATATATGCGATGAGGCCTCCGACTGGAATCCTGACCTGAAGGACATCGAATCAAAAATAACCGACAGGACGAGGGGCATTGTTGTCATCAACCCCAATAATCCCACCGGTGCAGTATATGCGCGGGACATCTTGCAGGATATTGTCAAACTGGCTGAAAAACATGGATTGATCATTTTTTCCGATGAGATTTATGACCAGATACTCTATGACGACGCAAAGCACGTTCCGCTGGCCTCGCTTTCAAAAGATATTCTCTTTGTCACGTTCAACGGCCTGTCCAAGTCTCACCGCATTCCGGGAATGCGCGCGGGATGGATGATCGTAAGCGGCAACAAGGATATGGGGGGGGATTATATATCCGATGGCCTGGATGTGCTCGCAAACATGAGGCTGTGCGGCAACATGGTTGCGCAGTTTGCCATTCAGACGGCGTTATGCGGATACCAGAGTCTAAGGCAGCTGGTGTCGCCGGGCGGCAGGCTGTACGAGCAGAGAAACGCCGCCTTCGAATGCTTCAATTCGATTCCGGGTATCTCCTGCGTGAAGCCGATGGGGGCGCTCTATCTCTTCCCGAAGGTGGATATCAGGAAGCACAATATCCGTGATGACCAGAAATTTTTGCTGGACTTCCTGCTGCAGAAGAAGGTATTGATGGTTCAGGGCACCGGGTTCAACTGGCACGAGCCGGACCATTTCCGCGTAGTGTTTCTGCCGATGGTTGATGAAATAAGGACGGTTGCAAAGAGGATGACCGAGTTTCTCGAAAATTACCGCCAGGCCGATTGAGAGGTCTTGGTAGTAACGCTGTCTTCCCGCTTTGTCTCATTGGTCTTTCAGTCGGACGCCGATCTGTGCAGCGTTTGTTTCGCTTAACGATAAATGTCTTTACGATGACCGACCTTTACTATCCAAACAGTCAGTTCCTTATCTTGAATCGAGTAGACAATTCGATAATGCCCTTGACAGACTCTATATCTTTCCTGGCCGGTCATTTTTTCGCTGCCCGATGGTCGTGGGTTGTCGCCAAGGCTTTTAATCCTCTGAAGAATTTTTTTTAAATCGCTTTTTGGTATTGCAGCCAGATCCTTCACAACTGATTCCCGAAAGAATATTCTATATTCGGCCATCTTTCTTCAGCCTTTTGAGCAGTTCATCATAACTGATTAAAGTGTCTTTAGCCCTGTCTTCAAACGCCGCGATATCATCTGCATCTTCGGCAATGGCCTCTCTAACGGCAATATTCACCAACTCTGATACCGACATGGCTGTTTCAATTGATTTTAATCGCAATGCCTTATGTAAGTCAGGATCCAAATAAACCGTTGCTCTTTTTGTCGCTGTTGTCATAACGTCACCTCCACAGTGGATAATTCACTATAACACCATAGCGACATAACGTCAAGCAGTCATGTCTATTTAAAGCGAACAATAATGGTTTTCCGATGACTGTTCCCTGAAAACCGCTTTTGCCGCAAATATGCCGTTGCGTGGGATTTTGGACTTCACAATCTCAACTATTCAATACCCAAGTCTCGAAAGATATGCGTTGTGTAATCGTGTAAGAAGAATGACCGATACCACTGACCCGATGAGACACCATAGCATATCGGTCTGTGTATCCCATATATAGCCTTGTGTCCCCAGGAAAGCTTCGGTGTCAGCTGGATTGGAAAGAGAAGCCAGCCACTCTACAATTTCGTAAAGCGCTGAAAATGCAAGCGGGACGGCGATCGATATAAAGGAAAGCCATTTGCCGGGCTTCAATGGCGACTTGCGTGCAAAAATCTCTCGCACGTATATTGTCGGGCCAAAGCCCTGCATGAAATGTCCGATCTTGTCATAATTGTTGCGGGTCCATCCGAACCAATCCTCCATCCAGAAGCCAAGAGGCACTTTCGCGTATGAGTAGTGGCCGCCTACCATCAGAATAATCGCATGAATAGCAATGAGCGTATAGGTCAGGTTCGATAATGGAAATCTCCTGAAGGTAAAAAGCATGATCGGCAGTGCAATCATAAATGGCAGAGTTTCCAAAACCCATGTGAGGCGGGTGTCCTGCAGACCTATGCCTGACCAGGTCCAGCAGGCCAATACAATTAGCAGTAAGGCAAATACATATTTTTTCGACACTATGCGCTATCCCCTTACTTGCAAGAACTGACTGCCTGATCAAAGATTCTTTTACTTTCAGGCGAATCCGTGGCGGTTATCTT
>DATHDF010000059.1:0-4673 GCA_035319185.1 Dissulfurispiraceae bacterium
ACTGCGTCTTGACTGCCTAGATGCAGGGGCGAATGACTTTATCAACAAGCCGGTAGACTTTGCTGAGCTGCTCATCAGGATCAGAAACCTCGTTCAGCTAAAACAGTTCGAGGACATCAAGGTGAAGCACGCAATCCTCGCAGAATCCCTCAAGGCGATCGAGGCCGCAAAGAGGGAATGGGAACAGAGCATGGATTGCATTAAAGATGCCGTGCTATTGATCGATGCGAACGGTCTTCTGCTGCGCTGCAATAAGGCATTAAGCACCCTTACAGGGAAAACGTATCGCGACCTTTTGAACCAACCCTGGCAGGACGTCCTGAACGTCGGCGGGTTCACAATGACACCCGGTGCTTCGGATAGTGTAGAATACAGCCATTCATCAGGCCTCTATTTTTCATTCTCGGCTTATGACGTTTCGGACAGGTCCCATTCTTTAGCAACAGTTTCTATTATAACTCTCCACGATATTACAGACCGGAAAAAGGCCCAGGATGAGCTTATGCAAAGCAGGATGAACCTGCAAAAGTCCATTGATGAGATATCGTCTCTGATTCGGGAGGTTGCCGTCAGGAAAAACTTCAGCGTCAGGTTTAAAAACCCCAATCTTAAATATTGCTACGAATTCATGAATTGCAGCAAAACCGATTGCGTATGCTATTCGAACAAGAAAAGCAGATGCTGGCAGAAAGCCGGCACCTGCTGCGAAGGCCGGGTTCAGGGTCAATTTGCCGTAAAATACAAGAACTGCTCGAAGTGCGCATTTTTCCAGGATGCCGTCAAGGACCCGTATTCCAATCTCGGCGAGCAGTTCAACAACATGATGCATATACTTGAAACCCAGCATAAGGAGCTCGAAAAGGCATATAACGAGCTGAAAATGGTTCAAGCTCAGGTGCTTCAGCAGGAAAAAATGGCATCCATCGGCCAGCTGGCCGCCGGCGTTGCGCACGAGATAAACAACCCCATAGGTTTTATCATAAGCAACCTCAGCACGCTGCGAAAATATATCGACAAGATATCGGAATTCGAGGCATTCCAGTCGGCTGCGGTTGCAGGGTGCGGCGGCAGATACGGCGATCAGGCCTTGATGAAAGAGGTGGCAGAAAGGCGGGAAAGCTTAAAGATCAACTATATTGAGGCAGACATCTCGGACCTGATTTCCGAATCACTCGAGGGTGCCGACAGGGTGAAAAAAATAGTCCAGGACCTTAAGAGTTTCTCGCGCGTGGACGAATTCGAATTTAAAACAGCCGATATAAACGCCGGTCTCGAAAGCACCATAAACATCGTCTGGAACGAGCTCAAGTACAAGGCGGCCCTTTCAAAGGAATATGGTGAAATCCCGCGCACTATGTGTAATCTCGGTCAGTTGAACCAGGTATTCATGAACCTACTAATAAATGCTGCCCAGGCAATTGACAAGAGCGGCGAGATAAAGGTGAAAACGTGGTGCGAGGACAGCTACATTAACATTTCGATTGCGGACACGGGTTGCGGAATTTCGGAAGAGACTCAAAAGAGAATATTCGAGCCTTTCTTTACGACTAAGGAGGTCGGTAAGGGCACCGGGCTGGGCCTTAGCATTGCGTACGATATTGTAAGAAAGCATCGCGGCGAAATAACAGTGGCAAGCGCCATAGGCAATGGAACGACGTTTACAATCCGCATACCAGTAGTGTTGAGGTGAGAGCTATGCAACAGCGCATACCGGCTTTTGACAATTTTCCGGCCCTGATACGAAAATGGGGAAAAGATGCAAGGTGCGATTACTTCAACAAGGCCTGGTTCGATTTCACGGGAAGGCAGCCGGATGATGAGCTCAGCGACGGATGGATGGACAACATACATCCCGACGACTTTGACAGGCTCGTTGAGCGGTTCCATAAGGCATTCGATGCCAGGCAGCCTTTTGAGATTGAATACCGCCTTAAGAACTTCGACGGGGAATACAGATGGGTTGTCGAAATCGGGCGTCCGTTCAGTGACAACTCCGGAGGGTTTGCCGGCTATCTAGGATCGGGATATGACATCCATGAGAGGCGGCAGAACGAAGAGTTGCTGAAAGTATCACAGGATTATTTCAAGTCCTTTATCGAAAGCTCTCAGGACTGCGTGGCTCACATATCACCCGACGGATTCTTCCTGAGCATAAACGAAATCGGATGCAAATCCCACGGGTTCAGAGAACCGTCGGATGCCGTGAACTGCAGTTTTTCCGAGGCCGTTATATTTAATCGGGAATCTGCGGATAGCGCCATTCGGAGCGCAGCAGCCGGGGAATCTGTCTCCATACGCTATATGTCAAAAGATCATCACGATAAAGAGCGCTGGTGGGATGCCAAGTTTACACCCGTTGTCGACTTCGGCGAACAGATCAGGAGCATACTGCTCGTTTCCAGGGACATCACCGACCAGAAACGCGCAGAAGATGCGCTGGAGCAGAAAAACAGGGAGCTTGAAAATGCTTATGCTGAACTCAAGGCAGCTCAATCGCAGATACTACAGCAGGAAAAGATGGCCTCCATCGGCCAGCTCGCCGCAGGTGTTGCTCACGAAATCAACAACCCGATGGGGTTTATCATAAGCAACATTAACACGCTGAAAAAATATATCGACAAGATCTACGAGTTTATCGACTCGCAGCACAAGGCGCTGGAGTCATGCACGGCCGACCAGGGTAGTGCCGAGGTCTTGAAGCAGCTTCTTGAAAAAAGACGGCAGCTGAAGATCGATTACATCTCGGAGGACATTCGCAGCCTTATTGCGGAATCCCTGGACGGCGCCGACAGGGTAAAGAAGATCGTGCAGGACCTCAAGGGGTTTTCGAGACTCGATGAGGCTGAATATAAGATGGCCGACATCAATGCCGGCCTCGAAAGCACGATCAATATCGTGTGGAACGAGCTAAAATATAAAGCAACGGTCACAAGAGAATTCGGCGATATACCGCAGATAAAGTGCAGGCCGGGCCAGCTGAACCAGGTCTTTATGAACCTGCTGATCAATGCAGCCCACGCGCTGGGCGAGCATGGCGAGATTCGAATCAAGACTTGGCAGGACGGCGAGAAAATAAACGTGGCCATTTCCGACACCGGCTGCGGCATGCCCGAAGAGGTCCGCAAGCGGATATTCGAGCCCTTTTTTACTACCAAAGAGGTAGGCAAAGGAACAGGCCTTGGGCTGAGCATAGCTTATGACATCATCAAGAAGCACGATGGCGAGATCAGGGTCGACAGCATCGTCGGCAAAGGCACCACCTTTACAATAAGCATTCCGGTGATGGAGGGATAGATGGAAGAAGAGATCAGGATCCTGTGCGTAGATGACGAGCCCAACGTACTCAATTCATTGAGGCGGCTTTTCATGGATGACGACTACACGGTCCTGACGGCGTCATCAGCCCAGGAGGGACTTCTCATACTGGATCACGAGCTTGTCCAGATCGTCATTTCGGACTACCGAATGCCGAACATGAACGGGGTTGAATTCCTGAGGGAAGTACGTACCAAGTGGCCCGACACCGTGCGGATAGTGCTTTCGGGTTATGCGGATACTGCCTCCATAGTATCTGCTATCAACGAGGGCGAAATATACAAGTTCATCCCCAAACCCTGGAATGACGACGAGCTTAAAGTAACCGTGGCCAACGCCATTGAAAGATATCATCTATTCAAGAAGAACGCCGAACTGACCTCTGAGCTCCTGAAGGTCAACGAAGATCTCAAGGGACTGCTCGTTGAAAATGCAAAGCTTCTGGAGCGCAAGGGCAAGATGCTCGAGGCCAGCCAAACCCTGCTATTCTCGCTGCCTGTCGCTGTAATGGGGATCAGCAACGATATAGTTGTGCAATGCAACCAGGCATGGGCCGAAGACACCGGAGACAGCTGGGCATCTCTTGGCAAGACAGTTGATAATGCCCTTCAACCGGAGATTATAGAGTTTGTGAATAAGGTAAAAAGCAACGGCAGGAAGACCGCAAAGATAGCGGTAAACGGCATAGAAGGCTGGCTTTTCGGCTCCGCGATAGAGACAGAAGCAGGCGAGATAGATGGGGTGATGCTCGTCTTTATCCCCGGAGACAAGCTATGACTGAAGACCACGTCCTGTTTGTCGACGACGAGGAAAACATTCTTAATGCGTATCGGCGGCTCTTTTTTGCCGACCCTATTACAGTGCTTACTGCATCCAGCGCTGCCGAAGGCATGGAATTAATGAAAAATAATGCCGTCTCGGTCATCGTTTCAGACTATGTTATGCCTGGAATGGGCGGCATAGAATTCCTGGAATGGACCAAGTCAGCCTCTCCGGAAAGCGTGCGCATTATGGTGACCGGATATGCCGATCTTGCTTCGGCCATAGGCGCCATAAACAGGGGCGAGGTATACAGGTTCATTACCAAGCCGTGGGATGATGCCGACCTCAGACAGACAGTTCTGGACTCGGTGGACAGACACAAGATCGTAGTGTCCATCAAGTCGTCCGACGAAGAAACCCTTCTGGCCATGGCCCAGACAATCGAGTCGAAAGACCCTTATACTAAAGGGCATTGCGAGCGTGTGGCTGAATACGCTCTGTTGCTGGCACAAGCTATGGGCCTGTCGGACGACATGAAAACGAGGATCAAATATGGCAGCTGGCTGCACGATTGCGGCAAGATCGGCGTTCCGGAC
>DATHDF010000060.1:0-4631 GCA_035319185.1 Dissulfurispiraceae bacterium
TTTGAGCGGGTCATAGAGGGATGTGCCGGCATACGCCGCAGCAATGAAGACGGAACGTGGATTACAGGAGATATGGAATCGGCTTACATTGAGCTCCACAGGGCCGGATACGCACACTCTGTCGAGGCCTGGCTGGACGGCGAACTGGCTGGAGGTCTTTACGGCGTAGTGCTTGGCAGGGCCTTTTTCGGCGAATCGATGTTCGCCAAAAAAACCGACGCCTCGAAAGTTGCATTTGTGCACCTGGTGGAGCGACTGGCTCAGGAAGAATTTCAGCTCATCGACTGCCAGGTAACAACAAGGCATCTGATGAGCTTCGGGGCGCGTGAAATCCCACGTGCTGAATTCCTGAAATTGTTGAAAAAAGCCCTGTCATAGTGCGCATACAATACGCCTCTACTCCGGCCTGCTGAATGGATTTTCCCGCAATATTTCGTCGAGTTTGAGCGGCTTCTCCTTCATGACAAAATCGGCAAGTCCCCTGTCTTCATACGTCCTGCCGCTTTTCTTCCAGGTACCGTTCCATGAGATATAGACATGAACCGTATCGCCATATATCTCGACCAGCATAGGGGTGAAGGTGAGTTCTGCCGAGTCGAAATTTTTTCTGGCATTAGAGATGCTGACGTAGCCATCCCTTGTCGTATACCGCTCCATTGCAGTGCGGTCGTTTTTCAAATAGGCGTCTTTGATCTTATCTGCCACTTCGAACGCTTCGGTTGTAAGTCTGGAATCTGATGAAACCTTCTTGACCTCTTTCTTTCCACAGGCCACAGCGAAGACCAAAAGTATCAAAGCAAGGGCAAGCAAGCGTTTCATATCGGTCACCTCCGAACAAATGATGGGATGATTATATACGATTCAGGCCCATTAAATGAAGGGACCCTTGCGAAACGCTGTGCTATAATGATTGATGAAACTTGTCTGCCAGAACAGAAAGGCATATCACGACTATTCCATAGAGGAAACCATCGAGGGCGGCCTCTCGCTCGTCGGCACGGAGGTAAAGTCACTCAGGGAGGGCAAGGCCAATCTCAAAGACAGTTATGTGCTGATCAAAGACGCAGAGGCCTTTCTATTCAACTGCCACATCAGCCCATACAGCCATGGCAATATCATGAACCACGACCCCATGCGCACTAGAAAACTCCTGCTCCATAAGAAAGAGATCCTGCGACTTCAGGGCAAAATTGCGCAGAAGGGATATACGCTTGTTCCGCTTAAGCTCTATTTCAAGGACGGACGGGTCAAGGTTGAAGTCGGCCTCGCAAAAGGCAAGAGGGAATATGAGAAAAGGGATTCGATCAAGGAGCGCGAGGCGGCCAGAGAGATAGAAAAGGCGATGAAGGAAACGTCAAGATAATGAAAACGGTCAATATAATAATATTCGCACTGGCGGCATCACTTATCTTCTTCTCATACCAGCTGGCTACCAGATTTTTTCAGAAGCCGGAGACGTCCACGCCGGAGAAGGCACCCGCTGCAGTTGTGCAGAAGGCGAAACCTGCCTCGGACCAGGCTGTGCGGCAGAAGACTCAACGCGATGTCGCCGCCCCCGCTGCGCCGGCCCCGGCTCCGCTGCCGGTGGCCAGACAGGAGGTCCGGGTCGCGCAGCAGCCTGCTCCAGCACCCGTTCCTGTGAAAGAAGAGCCGAAGCTGCGTCCGGTTCGGGACATCAAGGTTGTAATGTACATGACCGACTGGTGACCATATTGCACCAAGGCGCGGTCGCACCTTCAATCCCTCGGAGTGGACCTTACGGAGCATAACATTGAGCGCGATCCTTCCTCACGGTCTGAAATGCTCTCAAAAAGTGGCGGACGCAGCGGGGTGCCGCTAATAGATGTTGAAGGGATAATATTGAGAGGATTCAGTCCGGAGTCCATTGATGAGGCGGTGAAGGTAAGACAGCGCCTATGAAAGCCTGTCTCATGCGCTTCTTCATGCCGCTGCTTTTTTTGTTTTTTTTGACAGGCTGCGCCGACTTGCGCATCATACCGGAAACTGCTGATGATCGACCGCTCGAAGGGAACCGGATTGCAATTTTTCCATTTCATGATCCTTCTTATAACGGCCAGCGGATTGCCGGCATAGGGAGGCCGTTTGCGGCAGTGTTCACAAAGAAACTTCGGGCCGCAGGCTTGCAGGCCGAGTTTCAGAACTGCGACGATTTTTCCCCTGCCTCCGCCACTGATATTGGCATGGCGTGCAGATTTGCGTCAGACAACGGATATGCCATGTTTGCTACCGGTACGGTTACTGAGTGGGTCGATGGTGCTACCTCATGGTCAGGGAAGGTAGATGTGGCTTCGGTGACAGTCAGGCTATACAGCACTGAAACATGTCAGGTGCTGCGGGCTGTTTCAGGCAGGCAGCAGGGAGCCTGGTTTACATTGGTCGACGAGCCGACGACGCGTTTTTATGAGCCCCTTTCTGAATCACTGGTTACCGGCCTCCTGAAAAGATAGAAAGTGGTGTTGTCTTTGTAATCTTTTTTCCTACATGAAAATCAGCAAAATAAGTATTTTGTTATCCCTAACAGCCGCTATATGATATTAAAACACGCTACGAATGACGAGGTGATAATAGCGCATTCGCCATTGTCAGGCGAGAGTTGCGGTAAGAAGGATAAGACTATGCTGTTTATGAAGAGAGAAGTTTTGCAAGGAGGTATTCCAATGGACAACAGGCATGAGATCGAATGTATGGCCTACGAAATTTATCTGAAAGGCGGTTGTATGCCGGGCAGGGAACTCGACAATTGGCTTGAAGCGGAAAGGATTGTTTGCTCAAGGCTGGTTCCGGAGCAGCCTTTAGATACAAAGAAGGCGGCGAAGCCGTCAGCGGTCAAAAGAAGGGTTGTCGTCAAAGAGTCTAAGCCGGAGTCTTTGCGTAAGGGTACAGATAAGACCGCCCCTAAATCCAAATCTGCAAAGCAGAGTTCAGTGCGCAAGGAGGCGTCGCTCTAAACGGAGTTTCCTTGCTTCATTTCTTTCCCGCGCTTTCAGCTGCGTTCTTGTCGCAACTTTTGCGCCCTGATATCATTTAGATATCTAAGATAAAAGGGGCTTTTGTGAAAGAAGCGATGTTTTACGAAAAGATTGGTGACGGCAAGGTCAAGTGCCACCTTTGCTGCCAGTACTGCACGATACCTATTGGTAAGCGCGGCATCTGCGCGGTCAGGGAAAACAATGATGGGGTTCTGAATACGCTTGTATATGGACGGGTCGTGGCGCGCCATATAGACCCAATTGAGAAAAAACCACTGTTCCATTTCCATCCCGGGTCACGGTCCTACTCCATCGCAACGGTAGGCTGTAATTTCAGGTGTCTCCATTGTCAGAACTACGATATTTCTGATTATCCGAAACAGCATCCCGGCATCCCAGGCAACAACATGACGGCGGAACAGGTAGTGATGGAGGCCGAAATGTCCGGCTGTCTGAGCATCTCCTATACATACACAGAGCCTACTGTATTCATGGAGTTCGCCTACGATTGCGCGCGGCTGGCGCATAAGAGGGGGATCAGGAACGTCTTTGTCAGCAACGGGTACACTTCGCCAAGCGCAACACGGGTTATCGCTCCTTATCTGGATGCCAACAATATAGATCTGAAGGGAGATGACAATTTTTATAAAAAGGTCGTGGGCGCGCGCCTTCAGCCGGTGCTCGACACCATAAAACTGATGAAAGACCTTGGCGTCTGGGTTGAGATTACAACACTTATCATTCCAACCCTCAATGATTCGGATGAATTCCTCCAGTGGGCGGCTGGGTTTATAAGGTCGGTTGATCCTGCCATTCCGTGGCATGTGACGCAGTTTCACCCGACCCATAAATTGCTCGACAAGCCACGAACTCCCGTCAGCACTTTAAAGCGTGCGCGTGAGATAGGCCTCGCGGCGGGACTCAAATACGTTTACGAAGGCAATGTGCCGGGCGAGGGTGGAGAAAACACATACTGCCATTCTTGCGGAAAACTGCTCGTCGAAAGGATCGGGTTCTTTCTGAAGACGGTTGCAGTCGAAGATTCGAAGTGTCCACATTGCAGCGCAGTTGTTGAAGGAAGAGGACTGCCATAGACCATCGGCCCCGGTAGTTTTTGTGTATAATTCAGGTATGCCTGCAGAAGCACGCCATGCATACAAGCCGAAAAGAACTCACATCTATCTTGTTGTCGTTTTGTTCGCGGCATCTGTTGCAACTTTGGTTAGCACAATCATTATCTACCGGAACTCGCTTGCTGCTGCCGATGAATCCCTCAGGCTGCAGGCGCTGGGAATCGCGTCCAGCCTTGAGCCTTCACTGACAGGGCTGAAACTGAGGGAGAACATATTCAGGGACATAATAACCGAAGCGTCGTTTGACGGGATTGCCTTCATGGCCCTTTTGGACCGCAGCGGCTTGATACTGCTCCACTCCAACGAGAACCTGATCGGACGGAGAGTTGATTCCGCCGGCGTAGCGGCTGTGGCTGACGGGAACAAACCGGTGTTTGCGTACATGACGCTCAAGACAGGCGAAGATGTCTTTGTGCTGAACTACCCGATACACGCGCGTGATGCCGTTAAGGTCTTGATGCTGGCCCTTCATCCATATCCTGCAGAGAACATCATCCGGCAGGCAAGG
>DATHDF010000061.1:0-40035 GCA_035319185.1 Dissulfurispiraceae bacterium
GCCGTCCAGCCAGGCCTCGACAGAGTGTGCGTATCCGGCCCTGTGGAGCTCAATGTAAGCCGATTCCATATCTCCTGTAATCCACGTTCCGTCTTCATTGCTGCGGCGTATGCCGGCACATCCCTCTATGACCCGCTCAAAGGCATTATCCATGGTAATTGTAAACAAGCCTCTTTTGATGGTCTGTCTGAGGCTGCGGCTAATCCTAAGTTCGTGCGGAAACAGAACAAGACGCGGATCAGGAGACCACCAGAGCATCGGGTAATCATCTCCATACCACGGGAATATGCCCATCGAATACGCCAGAACAAGCCGTTCGACGCTCAGATCGCCGCCTACCGCAAGCAGGCCGTCGTCCTCGGCGAGTTCAGGAGGCGGGAAGATAAGGTCGTCGGTCAGGCGAAAGACAGGCACTATGAGTACAGAAAGTCCAGACGCCCTTCCTTGAGCCCGATACCGACAGTGCCGCCCTTTCTGAGCCTGCCGAACAGCAGCTCTTCAGACAATGCGTCCTTTATCTCTGTCTGCACCAGCCTCGTAAGCGGCCGCGCACCGTACCGGTCGTCGTACCCTTTGTCAGCCAGCCAATCCCGGGCCTCGTCGGCAAGAACGACTTTTACCTTCTTCTGCAAAAGCTGCCGGCCCAGCTCGTCGATGAATTTGTCGACGACCCTTTTCATAATTGACTTGTTGAGCGAATTGAAGGTAATAATGGCGTCCAGCCTGTTCCTGAATTCAGGGTTGAAGAGTTTCGTGATCGCCTCTCCGCTCTTTGCCCGGGCATCGCCTCCCCTGTCTCCGAATCCGATCGATCCTTTGTCCATGTCCTTTGCGCCGGCGTTGGAAGTCATGATCAGAATGACGTTGCGGAAATCCGCCTTCTTGCCGTTGTTGTCGGTGAGGGTGGCATAGTCCATCACCTGCAGAAGGATACTGAAAATATCCGGGTGGGCCTTCTCGATCTCGTCCATTAACAGCACCGAATAAGGATGTTTTCGTATGGCGTCCGTAAGCAGGCCGCCCTGATCGAAACCGACATAGCCCGGAGGTGCACCGATCAGTCTCGCAACGGCATGCTTCTCCATATACTCGCTCATATCAAAACGGGTGAATGCAACCCCCAGGACAGCAGCCATCTGTTTTGAAACCTCGGTCTTTCCGACGCCGGTCGGACCGGTGAAAAGGAATGAGCCTATCGGTCTTTCGGGAGAGCCCAAACCGGCGCGCGACCGTTTTATAGCGGACACCAGCGAGTGAATGGCGCTGTCCTGGCCGAATACTGCAAGTTTCAACTCGTCTTCCAGATGCCGCAATTTTTCGGTATCGGATGCCGAGATATTTCTTGGCGGCACCTTGGCAATGCCCGCTACGATGCCCTCAATGTCTCGTACTCCTACAACCGTTCGGGCCTTTTCTCGTTCGACCAGTTTGAGCGTCGCACCCGCTTCATCTATCACATCAATGGCTTTGTCGGGCAAATATTTGTCGCTTATATGTTTCGCAGAAAGCTCCGCCGCAACCTTGATTGCGCCATCAGAGTACGACACGCCGTGGTACTCTTCATAATAGGGGCGCAGCCCTTTCAGGATTTCGATAGTCTCGTCGATAGTAGGCTCATTGATCTCGATCTTCTGGAAGCGCCGCGAAAGCGCCCTGTCCTTTTCGAAATGGTTTTTGTACTCTTCGTAAGTGCTGGCCCCAATACAACGAAGCCTGCCTGAATTGAGCACGGGCTTCAGGATATTGGACGCATCCATCGAACCGCCGCTCGTAGCCCCGGCCCCCACAATCGTATGTATTTCGTCGATGAAGAGTATCGCTCCGGAGATGTTCTCCAACTCCTTGATGGTTGATTTAAGGCGCGCCTCGAAATCGCCCCGGTACTTGGTTCCGGCAAGCAGCGCCCCCATATCAAGCGAGTATATGCTCGATTCCTTCAATGCCGCAGGCACTTCTCCCAGATGTATTTTCAGGGCAAGTCCCTCCACGATTGCAGTCTTGCCGACACCCGGCTCTCCCACCATCACAATGTTATTTTTCCTGCGCCTGCACAGCACCTGGATGGTCCTTTTGACTTCGGGCAAGCGCCCGACAAGGGGGTCGATGCCCCCTTCCGCCGCCCGTTCGACAAGATTTACCGTAAACTGCTTCAGCGGGTCTCTGGCATGCTGTTTCTTATGATCAGGCCTCGGCGTTTCCGATTCATGCGGACAAACATTTTCCTCGGGCTTCTCGTCTGAAAAATCTCTTTCGTCTCCGGATGCGCCCGGCATACCGTGCGAAACAAACTCCAGCACAGCCAGTCGTGAAATACCTTCCTTTTCAAGAAAGTAGACGGCATGCGAGTCCTCTTCCAGAAATAAGGCCGCCAGTATATCGCCTGCATCGACCTCATTTTTCTCTGCAGAGTGAATATGATTGAGCGCCCTTTGGATCACGCGCTGGAAGGCGATAGTCGGCAGCGGATTAACATTGACATTATCCGGCTGAAGCGGCACATGTTTGCCGAAAAAATCCTCCAGAGCAGCCTTGAGCCTCAGCACGTTGCCGCCGCACCCGGTTATTATGTCAATGCCGGTTTCATCGTGAATGACTGCAAACAGCAGGTGCTCGGCTGTCAGATACTCATGCCGCTTGCTCTTTGCGTCCTTTATTATCGCATCAAGCGTGATGCCCAGTTCTTTATTTATCATTCCTTCTCCATTATGCACTTAAGTGGATAGCCGCTTTTTCTCGCGGTGCTGTGGACAGCAGACAGCTTCGTCTCGGCGATTTCGCGCGTAAACACCCCGCATATGCCCGATCCCTTTTTATGGACACTCAGCATGATCTGAGCCGCCTCTGCCGCCGTTTTATTGAATATCGTCTCCAGGACATGGATAACAAACTCCATCGTTGTGTAATCGTCGTTCAGGAGAATAACCCGGTACAGGGAGGGCTCTTTCGTCTCAGGCCGTACTTGTTCCCGGACGTGTTCGCCTAATTTTGTCCCGCCGTCACCCATGATATCAGTCGTATGCAATCAACTTCATACTATTTGCACGAACTGCAGGAACCGGAGCTGCACCCGGCGCAGCCCGATGAGGTTTGCTTCTCTACACCGCTCATTCCGAAAGTCGAGAATTTTTTTACTACTTTATCGGAACTACAGCCCGGGCAGGAGACAGCTGCCGAACCGAAAACCAGTTTCTCGAATTCGAGGTTACATGCTGAGCATTTATATTCAAAAATAGGCATTTAGTTCTCCGTAAGAAGAGTAATCGCAAACCCGTCAGGGAAGCCGTTTCGCAACGTCCCGGCACCCCGGCGTATATCTGTTTTAATTATAACATATGGCTGATTTACGCTTGAATTATTGAGTCAAATCATTTATGTTATAAACAGTTGTGAGCGTTGTTTTTTTCGGAGACGGGGAGCGATCGGTGGCATCGCTTCGGGAAAGGAGGAGTTGATATCTATGCCGGAGAGTAAGAACCATAATCTTCAGGACCTATTTCTCAATCAGCTGCGCAAGGACAGAATACCGGTTGTTGTATTTCTTACAAACGGCGTAAGGCTGAAAGGCGTTATCAAGGGCTTCGATAATTTCGTTGTACTCCTCAAAGATGCAAACGAGCAGTTGATTTACAAGCATGCCATTTCCACCATCGTCCCCGAAAAAAACCTGGACCTCAGGTCGGAGAGCGGCGACAAATAACAGATATGGCTGCGCCGAGGAACCCTTTCCCAACTGTCGATATCATAATCGAGCATGGCGGAGGAATTGTACTCATAAAGAGGCGCAACCCTCCTTATGGTTGGGCCATTCCAGGCGGTTTCGTAGACTACGGCGAGTCTCTCGAACGCGCAGCAGCGAGGGAGGCAAAAGAAGAGACCGGGCTGGACATAGATCTGGTAAAACAGTTCCACGCCTATTCTGCGCCGGAGAGGGACCCGAGGTTCCATACGATAAGCGTTGTCTATGTCGCCACGGGCAATGGTGTGCTTAAAGCCGATGACGATGCAGCCGAGGCAGCTGTTTTTAACCGGGGAAGTCTGCCGACGGAGCTTGCATTCGACCATCGGGCCATACTAGAAGATTATTTCAGCGGGAGGTATTGAAGATGCTGCAGTCCATGCGCAGACATGCGCGTTATTTCTATGTGCTGTTCGTGATAGTGATCATCACCTTCATATTCTGGGGCGTCGGCAATGTCGACAAGTCGACAAGCGTGAGCGTGGCTGAAATAGGCAGGGAGAAGATAAGCGTCGAGGAGTTCTGGAGAACGTACGAAAGGACCCGCGATGCATACCGCGAGATGTACAAGGGGCAGAACCTCGATGAAATCGACAAGAAACTGAACCTCAAGAAAACGGTGCTTGACGGGATGATCGAGGAGAGGGTGTTGCTGGCTTCGGCCAGAGAACTCGGCCTTACTGTCTCGGACGAAGAACTCCAGCAGGCGATAGTCACCGATCCCCGCTTCAGAAGGGACGGGGTATTTCACCGGGAAATTTATGTGAAGACCCTCGCGCTTAACCGGATGACGCCGGAAATATACGAATCCATGCTGCGGGACCAGATTACCGCAGACAAGCTGAGGCGGATGATAGCGTCGAGTGTTGACGTCACTTCTGCAGACTTGGCAGGCGCTCCGGATGACCCTGAAAAGTCTGCCATGATCAGGCAGATGGTTCTTTATAACAAACGCAACGCGGCGATCCGCTCGTACGTAGAAGCCGCAAAGAAGCAGCTGAACATAAAAATAAACCAGGAAGCGCTCTCTTAACGACGGAGGGATTTTGATCGATTTATTGAGACAGATCAGATGGCAGGACATAGTCGACATCGTCCTTGTCTCAATAATCCTTTACCGCGTCCTTCTAATCATAAAAGGCACGATTGCCGCAAAAATGATTGTCGGCCTCGGGTTTTTGCTGGTTGCACTGTTTCTGGCAAAATATCTGCAGCTTTACACCATTGACTGGCTGATCCAGAGTTTCTGGTCGCAGGTGGTCATTGTTATGATCGTCCTCTTTCAGCCTGAAATCAGAAGGACCCTCGCGCAGATGGGAGAAGCGCCCCTTCTGCAGAGCTTCACATCGGCAGAAGAACTAAAATCCCTTGATGAGATAGTCAAGGCAGCGATAGCTCTTGCCAACAGAAAGATCGGGGCGCTGATAGTAATCGAACGCGAGGTTAACCTTAAAGAATATGTCGAGATAGGTACACAGCTGGATGCCAAGGTCACCAAAGACCTGCTGCTCAGCATCTTTCATCCTACGTCTCCCATCCATGACGGAGCGATAGTAATCAAGGGTAACCGAGTGGTTGCCGCCGGCTGCTTTCTGCCAATAAGGCTGGGGACAGGCGTCAGTAAAGCCTTCGGCACAAGACACAGGGCCGGGATAGCCATCACGGAAGAAACGGATGCGGTAGCCATCGTTGTGTCGGAAGAGACAGGCTTTGTATCAATGGCCATTGACGGCAAGCTGAACTCGCCGCTGGATATGGGCACACTGCGAGACGTGCTCACCGAGCTGTTCACCGAACAGAAAAAGGCCAAGCCTTCGCCAAAAAAGACGAAAAACCATCGAAAGAAAAACGGAGACCAGGAATGAAAATTAAGGAGCTGATCTTCGGCAATCTTGGTCTCAAGATATTATCTGTAACCGTTGCAATGTCGCTCTGGTTCTTTATTACATATAGAGGCCAATCGGAAACAACTATCGAGGCACAGGTAGAGTTCAAGAACGTGCCGGAAGGATTCGAAATACTGAAACAGAACATAAAGAAGGTGTCGATCAACGTAAGCGGCCACGAGAGTGTCCTAAGCTCGCTGAAGACCGCCGGCGCCCGCGTGCTGGTCGACATGTCCAACGGCAAGCTGGGCGAGGCAAGCTACTATTTCGATACAAACGATGTAAAGATGCCGGCCAATGTCAAGATATTACGCATAGACCCCACGTATGTAAGGGTTACTCTCGACGAGTCAACCGCCAGGGATGTCGAGGTAAAGCCCTATATCGTAGGCGAACCTGCCAGGGGCTATGAGATAGGACGGATAGTCTCACATCCTCAAGTTGTGCGGGTTGAAGGCCCGAAGACCGAGATGTCCCGCCTTTCGGTCCTGCGCACGGACCCTATCGATGTAACCGGTCTTGACGCGGACATTTCGCAAAACGTACGCGTTGACGCCAACGGGCGCAATGTGCGAATCAAGACGCCCGATGTAATGACAAAGGTCATAATAAGGAGAAAAAAATAAATGAAACTGTTCGGCACTGACGGCATACGCGGCAAGGTGAACAGGGCGCCCATGACGGCCGAGAACGTCCTGCGGGTAGGCATGGCTGCGGCAGCCGTTTTAAAAGACGATCACGGTCGGCGGCAGATCCTGATCGGCAAGGACACAAGAATATCGGGCTATCTGATCGAGAGCGCCCTGACCTCCGGCATATGCTCCATGGGAATGGACGTAACCCTTGTCGGCCCGATCCCGACCCCGGGCATAGCTTTTCTTACACGGGCACTCAGGCTGGATGCTGGAGTGGCCATTTCCGCTTCTCACAATCCGTTCGAAGACAATGGCATCAAGATATTCTCGTCTTCCGGCTTCAAGCTATCAGACGATCTGGAGAAAGAGATAGAGAGGTTAGTTCAGGATGAGTCCTTCCCTTCACGAAAACCGACTGGGGACGGAATAGGCAAAGCCTACCGACTTGACGATGCAGCCGGCAGATATATCGAATACGTCAAATCATCCATCCCCAGGGGAATCGATCTGGAAGGGTTGAAGATCGTCATAGACAGCGCAAACGGTGCTGCCTACAAGATCACCCCCAAGTTGCTGGGGGAACTCGGCGCAGAGGTGATCTCGATTAATGACGAGCCTGACGGAATCAATATCAATCTGGACTGCGGATCGCTGCACCTGGATCAGCTGGCGCAGCGGGTAAAAGAAACCGGCTCACATATAGGCATCGCCCACGACGGAGATGCTGACAGGACTCTATTTGTCAATGAAAAGGGAGACATAGTGGACGGCGATCAGGTCATGGGCATTTGCGCCGCTGAAATGAAACGTGACGGAAAGCTCAAGGGAGACTGTGTTGTTGCCACGGTAATGAGCAACCTCGGACTCGAAAAGTACCTGGCAGGCATAGGCATAAAGCTGTTAAGGACGAAGGTGGGTGACCGCTACGTCGTCGAAGAGATGCTGCGGGGCGGATACAATCTCGGCGGCGAGCAATCCGGGCATATGATATTTTTTGACTACAACACAACAGGAGACGGCCCGATCACGGCTCTGCAGGTGCTCAGCCTCATGCGCAAGAAGAACCGGCTCCTCTCCGAACTGACAGGTAACATCCACCTTTATCCGCAGGTGCTATCTAATGTGACAATAGCAAAAGGCAAGAGCTTTAAGGACGTTCCGGATATTTCAAAGGTTATAGATAGCTGCACGACCAAACTTGGAGATAAGGGGAGAGTGCTGGTCCGCCCATCCGGAACCGAGCCGAAGATCAGGGTAATGGTCGAGAGCGAAGATCACGGCTTGACACAATCGATTGCTGATGAGATCTCGGCTGTAATTCAGAAACATATCGGCATCAAGGCCTGATCAGCTCGATCCGGCGGGCCAGAGATGATTGTCTTTGTCTCTTTCGTAGCCGGCGCACTCCTTTTCCAGCTGCATCGCTTCTTTCCTTATACATCGCCACTCATTGGCTTCGTCCTGCTTTCATACTTCGCTATCTCAAAATACAGGCGCGGGGATGCTAAATCTAAGAGCAAACGTATCATGCGTCCTGCTGCGACCGTTCTCATCGTGCTGCTTGTTCTTTCTATGGGGTACTATCGGGCGTCGTCATCATATGTGCCGTTCCCTGACCCGGAACTGCTCTCAGGCGAAACCATCATAGCCAAAGGCGCCACATTATCCGATCCGTTACTAGTACAGTCCGAAAGGAAAAGCTTTCTGCAGGAAGTCGAAATAATCGACGCCTCTCTTAACGGGACCCCTCTACAGATTGAAAAAATACGCCTCTTTTCCGACACCCCCCTTGTGCAGGGCAGGACGTATGATTTCATCGCAAAGATACCAGGAGATAATGTCTTCATCAATCCCGGCTCTCTTTACGGCGCCGACCATATTTTGACCGGCCGCATTCTGGGTATGCGTGAATCCGGAGTTATCGCGAGAACCATTCTGCAACGCGCTCGCGGGCAGCTCAACAGATTCTTTCTGAGCAACTTTGACAGAGACTCCGGCGCGTTCCTGACGTCGATCATTACAGGCGAGCGTGGAGCAATGAGCAGCGAACTGAAGAGGGCATTCAATACCACCGGGCTTGCCCATATCCTCAGCATATCCGGCGCCCATTTCGGCCTACTGCTCTTTATCCTGTTCAAGATGTTTAAGCTGTTTGTAAGGCTGCTGCCGTCCGGTGCACTTCTTCGGCTTTCGCTTTACGCGTCGCCGTCACAAGTAGCCGCCGTCCTCTGCTTTCCGGTCATCGCTGCTTATCTCGGGATATCGACAATGGAGTTTCCAGCCATAAGGTCATTTATCATGATCTCTCTTTTTCTCTTTGGACTGTTTATTCAGAGAGAGGGGTTCTGGTTGAATACGTTGCTCTTCGCTGCTGCCGTCATCGTCCTGATACAGCCGGACTCTCTGCTGCAGCTGTCATTTCAACTCTCATTTCTCGCTGTGCTCTGCCTCGGTTTTTATGCCGACTTTGAGAGACAGAGGCAACAGAAGAAAGGCATCGACAGAATCGTCACAGGCGCAGCCGCAGACATCGCAATACGAGGCGAAGATATCCGGCAGATATCTGCAGGCAAGTTTGTCAAAGCTATCCGAGCCGCCCTTTCCCGGCTTAAGCATTATGTATTGGTATCGGTGATGGTCTCGCTCGCTGCCACTACAGGCACCGCCCCTCTCGTCGCGCATGTATTCAACAACTATTCGATCATATCTCCTCTAAGCAATTTACTTATTACCCCTGTCATCGGATTCGTCATATTGCCTGTATCACTCGCATCATCATTCATCTACCTCGGCTCAGGCATATTCCCGCTCATGTCCTTTATAAGCACGATAACAGGCTTCTGTCTGGACACAATTAAACATGCCGGTTCCTGGGAGTTCGCTTCGTTACCCGTTCCCGCCTTCCCTCCCATACTGCTAGTTACGTTCTATTGCGCTTTACTGCTGTTTGCCATCAAGTCTTCGAATATAGGCATCAAGCGAAATCTATACGATCCGCGATTTTTGACTGTAACAACATGTCTGGCTATCATTCCATTCGTCATCTATGCCTTCATTCAAGTCTCCGCCCCCAAGCGCCTTCGCGCCACTTTTCTCGACGTCGGACAGGGCGACAGCTCGGTCGTAGAATTTCCGGATAAACGCGTCATGGTCATTGATACAGGCAGAAACGGCTTTCAGACCGCGTCTTTCCTGAAACATCTCGGGGTCCGTAATATCGATATCCTGGTGCTGACCCATGGACATCCCGACCACTGCGGAGGCCTTTCCTATCTGCAAAATAATTTCGGCATACACGAACTTTGGGACAACGGACTATTTCCGTGCCAGGATCGCAATCAGGCAACTGTATCCCGCACGACGGTGCAGAGAGGGAATATCCTGAAAGGCAATGGATATTCGGTGACGGTCCTGCATCCTTATCACGGATTTTATTCCTCACTTCCCGAAAGTCAGGAAGACAACGACTATTCCGTCGTCCTCAGGATAGATGACAAAACACATTCCTTTCTCTTTACAGGCGACATCTCCGAAGACTCGGAGCGGGACCTGTCACATTTTGGAAGACTTCTGAAAAGCAGCGCCGTCAAGGTGCCCCACCACGGAAGCAAAAGCTCGCTCGATGAAATATTTCTCCATTACGTCTCGCCCGAGACAGCTGTCATCAGCGCGGGAAAGAAAAATATGTTCGGCCACCCTCATCCAGAAACCCTGGAGGCATATTCCCGATGCGCTGTATTCAGGACCGACCGGGATGGTGCCGTCGGGATCACATGGCGTGACGATGGCACCGAACAGGTCAGAATTGCGAGGGATTTCATTCTCGGAACGGCAAGCACATGGCGTGACGAGACCATGAATTTGCGCCGGTTCTTTTGGGTCTGGTAGATTTTTTCACTCCTTACTGCCTAAAGATTTCCGCAACTGCAAGTAAGTAATTTCCACAATTGACTGAAAGCCATCAGTATGTTTACATAAACAGTAACATTCGATCTAAAAAATATCTTGCTGATCATACCGTCAAGCCTGTTCTTTAGTCCGATGTACGCACAGCTTTTCCAAAAGGGGGAGAGGCTTATTCGCAGGCTGGATGCAACTGTAGCATGTGGGGATATCAGACAGCCCCACAAACTATCGCCCAAGGAGGTATGCATGACAAGAAGGATATTCTGTATGTCGATATTGGTGATGTTCCTGGTCGCTTGCGCGGCCTGGGCCTCGGATTACGGCACACCGGACGAGGCCAAGAAGATGCTCGAAAAGGCAGTAGCCGAGATCCAGAAGGATAAGACCAATGCGCTTGCGATGTTCAGCAAGGGAGATGGCGGTTTCAAGGACAGAGACCTCTATCCGTACTGCGGAGGCCCCGACGGTAACTTTACAGCCCATCCAAGTCTGGTCGGAAAGAGCCTGAAGGGTCTTAAGGACAAGGCCGGTAAGCCGATCGGCGAAGAAATCTACTCAAAGGCAAAAGAGGGTGCAATCTCCGAAATTGCCTATATGTGGCCCCGCCCGAACGAGAATGCTCCGGTCCAGAAAGTGGCCTATTATACAAAGGTCGGCGACCAGGTCTGTGCCGTCGGCTATTACAAATAGATCACAGACTAAAAAACAACATTCATTAAAAAAGGCATGCAAGCCCTCTCCCCCTTCAAACCCTCTTGCTGCGCCATGTTATAATTGTGCGAAAGAATAAGAACGCCTGTTCTTTTCGCACCCGCCGGAATAGGCCCTGAAAACGACTTGCTCAAGGAGGTCGAACATGGGACTTTACGATCTGACATTCTACGATCTCATCTGCCGCAATGCCCTTTGTTACAAAAACAAGATCGCCTTGCACGAAGCCGAAGGCGGCAGCAGCCTGACGTTCGCTGATTACAAACATAAAGTGGACCGCCTGGCGCTGGGATTGCAGAAGGCCGGGGTGAAGCCGGGCGACCGGATTGGGGCCTTGGGTAAGAACAGCACCGAATATTTTCTTCTTTACGGCGCGTCTGCTGCGCTGGGCGCCATAATGATGCCGGTCAACTGGAGGCTGTCGCTCGACGAGATACTTTACAATCTCAACGACAGCGGACCAGGGATAATCTTTGCTGATCCCGAATATCACTCGCTTATTGGCAGTTCCAGAGACAAGCTTGCGAGCGTGCAGAACCTTCTTAGCTTCAAAGAGTCTTCCCCCGGTTTCGTCGGGTTCAAATCGCTGGTCGAAAGCGAGGGGGATTTCGAGCGGCCTGACGTCCGCACAGACGACGGATTTGTAATAATTCACACAGCTGCGGTTGCAGGCAGGCCGAGAGGCGCCCTTCTTAGCCACGGCAACCTCATATGTTCGCATATGCACTTCATGGACAGCCTCAAGCTGACATCCGGCGACGTGCATCTGAATCTGCTGCCGATGTTTCATGTTGCGGGGCTTGCAACCATGACGAGCGCTTTTCATGCAGGCGCGCTGAACCTGAATATGAGCAGATTCGATGCGGCCGAGGCCGTCGGCCTGATCGAAAAAATGGGCGTATCTTTCTTCTTCGATTTCACCCCGATTCTGTCCAATATACTCGACCAGCAGGCAAAAACCGGTAAGAACATCAGGTCGCTCAGGGCGGTTATCGGGTTGGATGTTCCGGAAACAATAGAAAAGTACCAGCAAATTACCGGTGGCGCTTTCTACACCTTTTACGGGCAAACCGAAACATCATGCCTTGCGACTATCGGTCCGTACAATGAACGTCCGGGGGCTGCAGGCCGCCCCATAATGCTCGGTAATGTTCAGCTGAGGGATGACAGCGACCAACCTGTCGCGACCGGAGAAACCGGAGAAATAGTCATGAGAGGGCCGATGGTCTTTATTGGTTATTGGGGCTTGCAGCAAGACAACGAACACACCTTCCGCAACGGATGGCACCATACCGGAGACCTTGGGCGCTTTGATGCAGACGGATATTTGTGGTATACGGGCCGAAAACCTGAAAAAGAACTGATTAAGCCGGGCGGAGAAAATGTATATCCGGCTGAAGTCGAAAATGCGATACTCCAGCATCCATCGGTTGAAAAATGCATTGTTTTCGGGGTCCCTGATCCCAAATGGAAGGAGGGCATCAAGGCGGTCTGCCGGCTCAGGCAAGGTTCGAGCCTGACGGCTGAGGAATTAACCAGGTTTGTCGCGACAAAAATAGCCAGCTACAAAAAACCGCAATACGTGCAGTTCGTAACCGAACTGCCGCTGAAGACCGACGGTTCGCCGGACCGGGCCAAAACAAAGGAATTGTACGGAGGTGCCCAGAAGCCTTCGTAAATCTTCTTTTGCTGTGGTAAAATGGACTTCATGATAGCTATTGTAGACTACGGAATGGGCAATATCAGGAGCGTCGAGAAAGGCCTTAAGAAGGTCGGCGCAGATGTCAGGATCACTGCAGACAGAAGAGTAATAGCGGATGCAAAGGGGATCGTGCTCCCCGGCGTCGGGGCATTCAGGGACTGCATGGCGAACCTCGATAAGCTCAGTCTCATCGATGTAATACTCGAAGAAATCAAAAAAGGCAAGCCTTTCCTGGGCATATGCCTTGGGCTTCAGCTTCTCTTTACCGAATCCGAAGAGTTCGGCACCTGCAGAGGCCTCGACCTTTTCCCCGGCAAGGTAGTCCGTTTTGATTTCGGACAGCTCGGCCCCGACAAGCGGCATCTGAAAATTCCTCATATGGGCTGGAACACTGCAAGGATAAAAAGACGGCCTCCGATTTTCGAGGAAGTGCCGGATAACTCTTTTTTTTATTTCGTCCATTCGTTCTATGTGGTGCCGGATAACAAAGATATTGTCGCTGCTACGACAGACTATGGGACAGAATTTTGTTCGATGGTCTGGAAAGACAATGTCTTTGCAACACAGTTCCATCCGGAAAAGAGCCAGGAGACGGGCCTGAAGATTCTTAAAGGGTTCAATGCCTTCGTATCGGGAAGCCGGTAATGGCGACAGGGAAAGGGGGCCCGAAGCAAGGTGATGCAGCGGTCAAGAGTGTCATCCTCGGCACAGCAGGCCACATTGACCACGGAAAGAGTTCGCTGGTAAAAGCGCTTACAGGCGTAGACCCCGACAGGCTCAAAGAGGAGAAGGAACGCGGAATCACTATCGACCTGGGGTTCGCCAATTTAAGTTATCCGGAAGACAATCTATCTGTCGGCATAGTGGACGTCCCGGGCCATGAGCGCCTGATCAAAAACATGCTTGCGGGGGCAGGCGGCATCGACATTGTACTTCTTGTCATCGCTGCCGACGAAGGGATAATGCCCCAGAGCCGCGAGCATCTGGCCATCTGCGAATTGCTTAAGATAAAAGCTGGAATCGTCGTCATCACCAAAGCCGACCTCGCGGATGAAGACTGGATTCAGCTGGTTTCCGATGACGCCAGAAAATTCGTGAGCGGGACCTTTCTGGAAAACGCGGAGATCGTCCCGGTTTCAGTCAGGACCGGGATTAACCTGGAAGTCCTCAAGGAAAAGATCAGGGCCCTTGCTGTCCGGGTAAGGCCCAAGCTCATCGACGGGATATTCAGGCTCCCCATTGACAGAGTCTTTACCCTCAAGGGGTTCGGCACTGTAGTCACAGGCACTGCCTTGTCAGGGACGATCTTGCTTGATAGTCCGGTCGAAATACTCCCGGCAGGCATCAAAAGCAAAGTGAGGGGGCTGCAGACTCACGGCAGGGCTGTGGACAAGGCGTTCGCAGGACAGAGAATCGGCCTGAATCTGCAGGGTGTCGACCGGGAACTACTCCGCAGAGGCGATACCGTAGTTGCGCCGGGCAGGTTTGTCCCCACACCGGCCGTGGATGCGAAACTCGAAATGCTCAAGGATGCGCCGACTGTAAAGAGCAGAAGCAGGGTGCATTTCTATGCCGGCACATCGGAGACCATCGCCAGGATTATCATATATGGCAGCGATGAGGTCAAAGCGGGCGAATCATGTTATTGCCAGTTCAGACTGGAGGACCCCGTAGTTACGCTCTCCGGAGACCGTTACATCATAAGACGGTTTTCTCCACTGGAAACCATAGGCGGAGGGGCCATACTGGACCCCCATCCCATACGCCGCAAGAAAAAGACCGGCATAGACGATCTGAGACTTTTCGAAACAGGCACCCTTCAGGAAAAAATCGAAACCCTCGTTGAAAGGTTCGGTGCACAGGGCGGAAAATTCTCTCAAATCGAAGGCTGGTTCCATGTCAACCTGCCCGAGATTTCCTCGACCCTCGACAGGCTGGTCGGTAAAGGCCTGCTCGTCAAAAGCCATGATGTCGTCTTCCACCGGAAAAGCTTTGATGCATTCACAAGCGCGCTGAAATCCGTCCTTGCACAATTTCACGCCGACAACCCCCTCAAGGGAGGCATGCCCAAGGAAGAGCTTAAGGCCAGACTCAAGACCGAGGCAAGGGCTGGAGATGAGATCTTTGAGCTTCTGCCTAAAATGGACGTCGTCCTTGACAAGGAAATGGTGCGGCTAAGGGGTTTCAGCGTGGCCCTCAGCACTGCCGACAAGGACGTAAAGGAAAAGATTGTATCGATGCTAAACAAAGAGGGATTTCAACCTCTTTCGAAACCTGAACTTGCAAAGGCGCTTGCAATCAGCGAAAGCGAGACCGGCGACCTGCTGAAGCTTCTTGCCCAGGAAGGCTCTCTGGTGCGAATCAATGACTCCGTCTTTGTATCAGCGGAACAGTATGAAAAGATGATCGGTCTGTTAAAAGCGTTCTATGCAAAGAAACCTGAGATGACCGTAGCCGAATTCAGGGACCTGCTTGGGACCACACGCAAATTCGCCCTTCCCTTTCTCGAATATCTCGATTCCAACAAAATAACCCTGAGAATTGGGGATATCAGAAAGTTCATGTTAAAATAATCAATGAAGAAAAAGTTGTTGTGGGTTCCCGCGCTGCTTCTGACTGGATTTCTACTGGGGGGGATAACATATTATCTGATCGGCACAGCCGGCAAGTTTGCGTATCGTCCTTTTGCACCCAGGATCCCCGCCCATATCGAAGAGACCAGCAGAGCATTCTCCGAAATCGTCAAGGCTGTATCACCAGCTGTGGTCAATATATCAAGCACAAAGATAGTAAAAAAGCAGCAGGCTCCCTATGAGGATTTTTTTGACTATTTCACCCCTTCGCCCGATGCCAAGTCGAGGAAGTTTAAGGAACAAAGCCTCGGTTCGGGGGTAATTGTATCTCATGACGGCTATATCGTCACAAACAGCCACGTAATCGAACAGTCAAGCGAAATCAGGGTCACGCTATATGACAGACGGAGCTTTCGGGCAAGAATTATAGGCTCAGACCTGAAAACCGACATAGCAATAATTCAGATCGATGCGAAGGACTTGCCTCTCATACGGTGGGGCGATGCCGAAAAGCTGCAGGTCGGCGAGTTCGTACTGGCCATAGGCAATCCGTTTCTGCTCAGCAATACTGTAACTATGGGCATTGTCAGTGCGGTGGGAAGGGCTGATGTCGGCATTGCAGATTACGAGGATTTCATTCAGACGGACGCAGCCATAAATCCCGGCAACTCAGGGGGCCCGCTTGTGAATATCAAGGGTGAGCTGGTCGGCATCAATACGGCGATCTTCTCAAAGACCGGCGGCTACCAGGGCATCGGCTTTGCAGTTCCGAGCAACATGGTGAAAGCAGTAATGGAGCAGCTTGTCAATTCAGGGAAGGTAACCCGGGGATGGATCGGCATAACAATACAGGAGCTTACCCCTGAGCTGGCCCAGCAATTCGGGCTTAAATATCAGGAGGGCGAACTTTCAGGGGTGCTGGTAAGCGATGTAACTCGCGGAGGGCCAGCGCAGAAAGCTAGCATCATGAGAGGCGACATTGTCCTGGAATATAATGGACGGAAGATTCAGGACGTGGGGCAGCTCCGCAATCTGGTAGCTCAGAGCAAAGTTGGTTCTCAGGCGAGCCTGAAGGTTCTGAGGAGAGACAAGGAGATAACTGCAACTGCAACTGTTGCAGAACTGCCCGCCGAAAGCATTGAGGCAAAGACCGGGCCTCAGCAAGGGCGAGACGCATATGAAAGCGCACTTGCTGGCATGCGCGTTATGGACCTGACTACCACCGTCGCCAAACAGCTGGGCATCGAGACCGATGAGAAAGGCGTGGTGATAGTGAGCGTTGAGTCGGGCGCGCCGTGTGAAGAAGCAAACCTGAGGCGCGGAGATGTTATAAACGAGATCAACAGGCAGCGAGTGACCAACCTCAACGACTTTAATAAAATAGTGGCCAAGATCAAACCGGGCGACAATGTCCTTCTTTTTGTCAACCGCAGCGGCAGAAAGTTTTACGTCGCCGTCGAAACACAGTAACCACAAAAAGGGTTCAACTTTATTCTTATAAGGATGGCATAGGCCGCCGTATCCGTCTCCCGCCCGCCATAAATTTTCGCCGAATGCATTTCACTGTTCCGATCTTGCTATAATAAAAATATGCAAGCGAATTATCTGTATATAATATGCATTCTATCATCGGCTGTCGTCCCGGCGGCGCCGACCTTTCATATTTTATCAGCTGTTGCGATTTCTTTTGGCATTATTATTTTCCTAATCATATTCTTACGAGGTGAAAAAAGTGATCGTATTCGTCCGCTCATTATTCATCGTAATCTTTACTCTGGCCGGCTATCTTTATGGACTCAAAACCTCGGTTCCATGGCAGGGGGCAATAGCGGGGTTATTTCTTGGAGGGATTTTTCTTGGAATCGAGTCGAGACTCGACAAGGTCTCGTTCGGATCAGTCCTCGGCGGGCTGGTCGGACTCGGCATCGGCATACTTGCAGCACATCTGCTCCTATTTCCCCTTACTTATGTAATCGCTGATGAAAGCAGGGTGCCCGCGTTTTTTATACTGAGCGCAGTGCTCGGATACAGCGGACTGATCATAGGGCTGAACAGGGGCAAGAACATGTCTATCCCCGCCATCATGCGCCTATTCAAGGGGCAGGAACCGGAAGAAGACCTTAAGATTCTGGACACAAGCGTAATCATCGACGGAAGGATTGCAGATGTCATCGAAGTCGGTTTTGTTGAGGGCACCTTCATGCTTCCGCAGTTTATATTGCAGGAGCTCCAGTATATTGCCGATTCTCCGGACCCTATCCGCAGGACAAAGGGACGCAGAGGGCTCGACATACTCCACAGGATACAGAAACTTGCAAACATAAAGGTAAAGATCGTAGAGCAGGACTTTCCGAAGATCAAGGAAGTGGATGCCAAGCTCATCGCGCTGGCCCGTCTATACAATGCCAAGGTTGTAACGAACGATTTCAATCTAAGCAAGGTTGCTCAGGTGCAGGGAGTCGCGGTTCTGAATATAAATGAGCTGGCAAACATCCTGAAGCCGGTCGTTCTGCCTGGAGAATCCCTGAACCTGTTCATCTCCAAGGAGGGCAAGGAGCACAATCAGGGCGTGGCATATCTGGATGACGGCACGATGGTCGTGGTTGAAAACGCGCGCAAACTCATAGGCAAGACGGTCGATCTAACCGTTACAAGCGTGCTCCAGACAACTGCAGGCAGAATGATATTCGCCAAAATCAAGGAAGATGACCAGCACTGATCGTAAAGTTTATGCGGTTATGCCTGCAGCCGGCCTCGGCAAGAGGTTCGGCGCGGAGAAAAATAAGCCCTTTTTCCTCCTTGCTGGCAAGCCGATAATTATTTGGTCGCTTGATCTGCTGCAATCGGTGGACGAGATAGATGAAGTCATCCCGGTAGTACGGGAGGATGATATCACGACCACAGCCGAACTGATTGAGGAGTACGGGATCAGAAAAGTCAAAAGGATCATGGCTGGAGGTAAAAAGCGCCAGGACTCGGTTTATAATGGCTTGCAGGCGATTACCGACGCAAAATCAATCGTAGTTATCCATGATTGCGGACGTCCCCTTGCGGAGACTGAAACAATCAGGGCAGCCATCCGAGAGGTAAAAGGAAGCGACGGAACTGTTGCGGGCGTACCGGTCAAAGACACAATAAAGGAAGCAGCGCCTTCAACCGATGCCTGCAATTCCGATAAAGTAATGGTCTGCCGTACCCTCAGACGCGACGTACTTTTTGCAGCCCAAACACCGCAGGTTTTCCCATTCGACGTAATAATGGAAGCCCACACCAGGGCGCGGAGCGAACAGTTCTACGGTACCGATGATGCCTCCCTGGTGGAGCGGTATGGCGGAAAGGTCAAGATAGTAATGGGTTCATACACGAACATCAAGATAACCACGCCGGGGGATATTTTCATTGCGGAAGCCCTCCTTAAGATGCGAAAGCAGGGAGCCGGATAATCCATGCGTATTGGTATAGGATATGATTCTCATCGCCTTATCGAAGGACGGCAACTGATACTGGGTGGAATCACGATTCCTTTCGAAAAGGGATTGCTCGGTCACTCCGATGGAGACGCGCTCTGCCATGCGATCACGGATGCGCTTATAGGCGCACTGGGAAAGGGTGACATCGGCAGGCACTTTCCTGACACGGATGCCAAATGGAAGGACGCATCCAGCCTTATCATGCTTAAGCAGATCGTAGACGACACTGCGAAAGAAGGTTTTGAGATAGCATGGATCGACACAGTTGTAATCGCTGAAAGACCACGGCTTGCCGGCCATTTCGAAGCTATTAAGCTGGCTATCGCCGAAACAGGCATACCTTATGACGTAATCAACATCAAAGCCAAGACAAACGAGAAGATGGGGTTCGAAGGGAGAGGGGAAGGCATTTCTGCACACGCAGTCTGCCTTCTGATGCGGCGGAATTCCTGACTTTTATTCTATGCTGTTGGCAGCTTCGATCATGGCAGCCTCTCCTGCCCTGCCGACCAGAGTGTCCATATCCAGCAATATGATGAGCCTTTCTTCGAGCTTTGCGATGCCTTTAATATACTCGGCGCTAATGTTGGATGCCATGGGAGGCGTGGGCTCGACAATTTCGGCGGGTATCCGCAGGACTTCGGATACGGCGTCTACAATTAGTCCCATCGTGATACCCTGGATATCCATAATCATGATCCTCGACTGCGTATCGCTGTCCTTTTCACTCAGACCGAACTTAGTGCGTAAGTTTATAACCGGTATTACCTTACCCCTGAGATTGATGACGCCCTCGACGAAAGCGGGTGTATTAGGCACCCTGGTGATTTCCTTCATCCGGTTTATTTCCTGGACCTTGAGTATATTCACGGCGTAATCTTCATTGCCGAGCCTGAAGGTTACCAATTGCAATATTTCATTCATCAGGATTGCCGGACCGGCCGGTGGTTCAGCGTCGGGCTTTCTCGCCATCAGGGCATCCACAAGATACCTCCATAAAAGTGCTGCTTAATATAATCTTACGCTTAGTAGAATTTTTTTTCAATCGCGGACGCAACGGCAAAGCGAGGGAATTCAATCTTTCAGATGCCTGATCCTGTCGATAATGCCGGAGGTAGACATGCCGGTTGTAAAAGGCAGGCTATGCACTTCGGCCACAATGTCAGCGCCGATTATGTCTTCTTTCTTCCAGTCGCCGCCCTTCACGAGCACATCCGGTTTCAGCAGATCTATTAATTCATACGGCGTGTCTTCATCGAATACTGAGACGTAATCGACCATTTCCAGGGCTGCAAGGATTTCAGCGCGCTGCTCCTGCGGATTTACCGGGCGTCCCGGCTTTAATCTTGCCACCGATGCATCCGAATTCAGTCCGACGATGAGGATATCCCCGAGGGCCTTGGCTTCTTTTAGATACCGAATATGGCCGACATGCAGGATGTCAAAGCAGCCGTTTGTGAAAACAACCCTCCTGCCCTTACGTTCAGCAAGTCTCTTCTTCAATTCTTCACAAGTAATTATGGTTCCCATTATTCGAGCCGGCCCAGCTTCTCTTTTGCCTTCGCAAGGATTTCCTTGTCGCTCTTGTAATGCAGCAATTCAAGGGCTTCATCAAGGGGGACCCATCTGGCTTCGTCGACTTCCCAGCTGAAATTGTTTGTTTCGCCGGAGACATGTCTAAGCAGGAAATACGTCACGGTTTTCTTGCACTTTGCGTTTTCGTCTTTCAGATAAAACCAGTATGACTTTTGACCGAGCTGGTCGATAATCGAACCCGTAAGGCCGGTCTCCTCCTGTATCTCCCTGACTGCGGCCATTTCAGGGCTTTCATCCTTGTCTATAATGCCCTTGGGCAGCGTCCAGACCGTTGCGTTTTTTGTTGCGATGAGCGCGACATCGAATTGGCCGCCACGCTTTCTGAAGATCACTCCCCCCGAAGAATATAGATATTTGAGGGAAGCCGGCTTCATCACGGCACTACCTTGTTCGCAAGCAGCCTGAACATATCGTTGTACATCACAAGCGCCATCAGGGCCAGCAGCAGCGCTATGCCGATCCTCTGCGAAACGGCGATAGCGGTTTCGCTGACAGGCCTGCCTCTTACCGCTTCGATCGCCATGAAGAGCAGATGCCCTCCGTCGAGCACAGGAATGGGCAGCAGATTGAGCACGCCGAGGTTTACGCTGACAAGGGCCATAAACAGAAAATATGTTATCGCGCCGGCAGAGGCTGCCTTGCTTGATTCGGAAAAGATGCTGATCGGGCCTCCAAGGTTCTTGAAAGATATTTCGCCGCTCAGCGTCATCCAGAGAGAATCGAATATGACCGTGCCCATCTTGTAAGTTGCATAAACACCCTTTGCCGGAGCATCTATCGGGGAACGGCTTTCTACAATAGTATAAAGCCCATGACCGGTCTTCTTAATCCCTATGCGGCCCACGCTTATAGTTTTGCCCGATTTGGTGGTCTGGCTGACAGCCAGCGGGGTAACAGTATACTTGAGCTGTTCCTGTCCCCGCTGCACAGTAAGCTCCAGGGGTTTGCCCGGATTAAGGCCCACCATATTTACTATATCAATCCAGGTGTTGATTTCGGCATTGCCGATCCTGATGATCTTGTCGCCTTTTTGAAGGCCTGCCAGTGCCGCCGGATATCCCGGTTCCACTTCATCAACTACGGGCATAAGGTTTTTGAGATCGGGCACAGGCACTTCGATACCGACAGCAAGCAGTGAAGTATAAAGCACAAATGTTAGCAGTATGTTGAACAAAGGGCCTGCCAGCACTATCATGGCCTTTTTCACCAGCTGCTGGGCCTTGAAGGAACGTCCCGCATCTTCCGTGCTGACTTCATCGCCGACGTCTTCCCCGTACATTTTGACGTATCCGCCGAGCGGCAGCAGCGATATCAGGTATTCAGTCTCCCCTATCTTCCTGCCTATAACACGCGGTCCGAAACCCAACGAAAATTTCAGGACCTTGACCCCGCTGATTTTGGCAAAGACAAAATGGCCCAGTTCATGGACGAAAATAAGCACTCCGAAAAGCACTATAGCCAGTAAAAAACTCACCTCTTCATTACCTCCGCCGCTTTTGCCCTGGCCCACCGGTCCGCTTCAAGTACTATGTCCAGTTGCATAGCCTCGTTCACTTCGTGGGCATCCATAACCACTCCTATTATATCAGGTATAGCTGTAAAGCCTATCAGTCCGTCCAGAAATGCGTGCACAGCTACTTCGTTCGAGGCATTCAGCACCGCAGGCATTGTGCCCCCACTTCTTGCTGCAGAATACGCAAGATTAAGGCATGGGAACGCCTCCGTATCCGGTTTGTGAAAAGTGAGTCCCCGGAGTTCTTCCCATCGAAGGGGCGCCATGACTTCATGAAGCCTTTCCGGGAACGACAACGCATAGGCGATAGGCCCTTTCATGTCAGGATTCGAGAGCTGAGCCATGCAACTCCCATCGGCAAACTCGACGATCGAATGCACAATGCTTTGGGGATGGATGAGCACATCGATCCTGTCCAGAGATATGCCGAAGAGCGCTCGTGCCTCAATCACCTCCAACCCTTTGTTCATAAGCGTAGCCGAATCGATGGATATCTTTCTCCCCATCTGCCAGTTCGGATGCCGCAGTGCGTCGGCAGCCGAAATATTCAGCAGCTCGTCCGCCTTTCTGCCCCAAAAAGGTCCTCCTGACGCCGTAAGAATCAGTCTCCTTATTGAATCCTTCCTGCTGCCGTTCATGCACTGGAAAAGCGCGCTGTGTTCACTGTCCACAGGCAGCAGCCTGGAACCGGATTTCTCGAGTGCAGCATTAATGATGTCCCCGGCGATGACGAGCGTCTCTTTGTTGGCAAGGGCAATGTCTTTTCCCGCCTTTACAGCGGCCAGAGTCGGAACCAGGCCTGCCGAACCGACGATGGAGGATATGACTGTATCCGCGTCTTTCATTGCCGCCACTGTGCTGACGCCATCGATTCCGCAGAGGACTTCCGCCGGCATTTCCTGTCTGGTGAGCTCAGACTTCAAAGTGCTGCAACTTTCAGGATCCGAAACCGCGACCAGCTGCGGCCTGAATTCGCGGATTTGCTCTTTTAAAAGCCCGACGTTCTTCCCCGCGGCAAGGCCTACGACCCTGAAACGATCCGGAAACCGGGCAATTACGCTCAGTGCATTCCTGCCGATGGAGCCGGTGGACCCAAGTATGACGATATTCTTCATATGAGCAACTTCAATACGTAAAGGGCCGGTCCTGCGAAGAGGATGCTGTCGATCCTGTCAAGAACGCCCCCATGTCCGGGGATGAGACTGCCGGAGTCCTTTACGCCTGCATCACGCTTGAACATCGACTCCACAAGATCTCCGACTATCGTTACAGCACCGATGATTGCGCCAATCCACGCCAGCTTTGCCATTCCGACCCCTATGACCAGATAATGGCCGAAAACTACTGCAGCAAAAATGCCCCCGATAACCGATCCCACTGCGCCTTCGACCGTTTTGTTCGGGCTAACTTCCTTATACAGCTTTCTCCTTCCAATGCCGCTCCCGATATAATAAGCAAAGGTGTCGGAACTCCAGACGCAGAGGCACAACAAAAATATCCATTCATAGCCGTCAAGCCGAAGATACCACAGAGGCAAAAGCAGGGATGGGATATAAATGACGCCGACCACTGCCGGTGAAAGGTCCCTGAGCGCTAAGACAGGGCCTTTTTTCATGAAGAGCCTGGCCGATGCGATCAGCATAAAAATGAGAATAAAGGCCATTGTCATCGTCTTATCGCGATCAGGGCCGGACACAAAAAAAGCGGATCCCATCAGAAGAATCCCGCCGGTTATGCCGACCAGAGACATCGATCCGGTCGTCCTGTACATTGCGTGGAACTCATGCTGAGCAAGCGCGGATATGACCGCCAGCAGGACCAGGAAAAATGCCGGCGGCAATTTTACAACATAAAAGTACAAAAGCGGGACGGCAATTAAGGCAACTATTACTCTTTTCAGATGCATTGAAAATTTCCGCCCTTGACCTTGCCGAAACGTCTGTCCCTCATCTGGTACTGATAGATTGCCTCCAGGAATTCCTCGCGGGAGAAATCAGGCCACAGGGTGTTAGTGAAAAAAAACTCAGCGTATGCCGATTGCCATAACAGAAAATTGCTCAGACGCTGCTCGCCGCTTGTTCTAATGATCAAATCCGGATCCGGAGCGCCGTCGGTATCCATCAGGCAGCCGAGCTTTTCTTCCGTTATATCGCTGGCGTCTCCGGCGGAGACAAGCAGTCTCTTTACCGCCCTGACAATCTCGTCCCTTCCACCGTAACTCAGGGCGCAATGCACCACCATCCGCGAATTCTTCTCTGTGGTATTTTCGACATGCCCTATCAGGTCCCTGATATGCGCGGAAAGTTTTGCCCTGTTCCCTATCACCCTGAACCGTATGTTCTCTTTCATAAAGTTGTCGAGATCGTTGATCAGAAATGTTTCGAGAAGGCTCATTATCACTGATATTTCCGACTCAGGTCTTTTCCAGTTTTCGAGTGAGAAGGCATACATAGAGAGCGCTTTAATGCCGATGCCGCATGCGGCGCGCACGATTTCAGAGGCCCTTTCCACGCCTCTCTTATGCCCTTCCGAACGGGGCAGCCCGCGCATTTCAGCCCAGCGGCCGTTGCCGTCCATAATTATTCCCACATGATTCGGAATCGCTCTTTCCATCACCGGACCACCTTAGCGGCGAAAGCTATCTGCCCTTTGTAGAAAAGATATAGAGCTTAATGCCCATGGGATTTTTGCCTTTGAGCAGGTCCTTGGCATTGCTCAGCAGATAAGGCTTCACAAGCACGATCAACCTGTCGTTGACTACTGTATAGTCGAGAATATTGCCGCTGATCTCCTCAAGGAAACTTGACTCTTCCACCGAGATGCCGTTCCACCAGAAACTCCTGAGTTCAGACGAAGAATATCCTATGCTTCTGGCAAAGTTGAGCATCGATTTGCGTTTCGGGGCAATGACCTCTGCATTGTTGGATACAAGCCGGTCTTTCAAAGTCCAGTTGCCCTTTTCTATCATCAGATTACCTGATTCCTTCTTATACGCGTCAGCGAAACCGCCGAAGTCCTCATTGCTGACCCATGTCCTGACGCCCTTGTCGTTATAGAAGTTGAGGAAGCCGTTCTCGTCCCATGCAAAAAGCGCGCGACGTCCATCCGGAGCATAAACGTACTGGAAATCGTAAATGTTGACGCCCTGCGGCAACTTTATGTCCGCACCTTTCTTGAAGCTCCCGTTATCATAATCGAGAGCATACATCTTGCCTTCGAAGCCCTCTCCTTCGGAAAAGCTCTGGGCTACGATACCGTTTTCAACCTTGCGGAGAAAGATATCGTCAGCCTGCCATATAAGCTTGAAAACACCGCCTTCCAGCGCATATATATAAGAGCGTACAAGCGTGCGCGAGCCCGGCTGGCGTTTGGCGAGCATTGAATCACCCGTCGGCGCCGTAACAGGCCTGCCGTTGGACATGGTTGTCACAAGAAGGACATCGCGGCCGTTTTTTCTGGCATCAACAGAATCGGTCCACAATATTTCGCCGGTACCGGGAGGATCGAATTCCCACAGAAGCTTGAGATCCATGTCGGGCTTGTAGACGCCGACATGGTCGCCTGATGCAAGAACGATGTCGGGGCTCGCATCTCCGTCAAAGTCGCCTACTGTCAGCCGTCTGGCCGCAAAAGGCATCTTATAGGTCAGCAGGGCCTCGCCCTCGCGGGGGGCAAACGCCCCTGCAGAAAACTTCAGCTGCTTGACGGCAGCTACGTGAACAGAGGTCTTTGCTTCTGAAAACTGTTTTCCGTCGCTGACCCAGTACAACTTCTGCGTCATCTCGACAGCTGTCTTCGCCTCTTCCGAACTGAGCACCAGCGCAACTTCGGCGCCCTTTGTCCTGGCATCTGAAATCACCTCTGCAGGCGTGGCGTTCTGAAGAGCGGTATCTATGAGTTCGAAGCGTCCCGAGTCGAGCAGCAAATGATAGTAGGCATCTCCGAGGTACCAGTCTATGTTGCCCTGATAAAACAGCAGCCTGATCTTTCGTGCCGGGATCTTAATCTTGGCCCCGGCAAAATCCTCGGGCCTGCCGGATAGAACTGAGCCTTTAGAGGAAACATTCTCCGCTGCAACGACTTCAAAGGTGCCGACCGGCATCTGCACATTGCCCATCTGCTCCTTCGTCACCGGATGAATAAACGGCGCCCCTTCCTTGAAGGCCGTTATTCTCATTCCGGCCTTAACCGACGCAGCCCTGCCCTTGTCGATAACTACAGACTGTCCGACTACTGAAGAAACGTTGCCCGTAAGCGGAACAAAGTATGAGAGGATATCATCCTTGAGCGCATTGAGAGAAGAGCCGAGCGCGGTAGCGGACGGTTCGCTCTTTTGTGCGGCATCGCCGGCCACGGGCATCACGGTCAAGGCACAAAACACCAACAGCAAGATAGAAATGACCTTCTTTATCATGGATGTTAAACACCCCCCGATCAATCTGAAAAATGCAAATATCAGTTTAAAATATGGGCCGAATATAAGTCAAAACGCTTGACTAAAACCGGCCTTTAAGGTTTTAATAAATTTCATGAAAAAAATATCCCTGGTTTTCATATCGGTATGCTCACTCCTGATCGTCGCCCTACTGTCGGGCTGCGGTAAGAAAGAGGTGAAACCCGAAGCGGCCTATGACCCGGAAAAGTACCTGACTAATGCCGATACCCTGGTCAGCGAAAAGAAATATGACGATGCCCGCAAGGTGCTGCTGGAGGTCAAGAACAGGGATTCCCAGAAAAAATACGGGGCGCTGGCTCAGCTTAAGATAGCGGACAGTTATGCCAAAGAGGGCGAGCCCGATCTCGCCATATCCGAGTACCGCAAATTCATAGAAAATTATCCGGACAATCAATTCGCCTCCTATGCTCAGTATCAGATAGCGATGGCCTACTATTCACAGATTGAGTCCCCCGACAGGGGCACCGGCGCAGCCAAAAGCGCTCTCATAGAGTTCAACCGGCTCAAGCAGCTATATCCCCGAAACCCTTACCGCGATATCGTGGAACTCAGGATCGAAAAGGCCCAAAATACCATTGCAGACGGCGACTTCATGATCGGAGAATTCTATTACAAAAAGGAATCCTATCAGGCAGCTCTCGGCAGGCTTGAGGGGCTGCTGGTGAAATATCCCGACTATAAGAAAGCTGACCAGACGCTGCTGCTGATAGGCAAATCATACGGCGCCCTGAAGATGAATGATAAGGCCAAAGAGACCTTTAACCGGCTGATACAAAAGTATCCTGCAAGCGATGCCGCAAAAGAGGCTTCAAAACTCGTTTCCCGGTAGCAAGGGGCGTATCGCAAAGGGGCCCCACAGTTTGCAGCCGAACTATTATCCCGCCTATCTGGACCTCAAAGGGAAGAAATGCGTGGTCGTCGGGGGCGGCAGGGTAGCGGAAAGAAAAATAAGAGCGCTCTTAAAAGCCGGCGCAGCGGTCTATACAATAAGCCCTGAGCTAACACCGCCGCTTAAGCGGCTCAAGGCTGCCGGCAGCATAAGGCATTCGGCCCGGGCATACAAGAAAGGCGACTTAAAGGGCGCATGGCTGGCGATCGCGGCGACTTCCGATGAAACGATCAACAAAGCAGTTTCAAGGGATGCGCCGTTTCTCGTCAATGTGGTGGATGCCCCTGAGCTGGCAAACTTTATTGCGCCGGCCGTAGTGCAAAGCGGCCCTTTGCAGATAGCGGTTTCAACAGGTGGATCGAGCCCGGCCATGGCTGCATCGATCAGGCGTGAGCTTGATCTGCTTTTCGGGAAGGATATCGGCCAATATGCAAGTTTCATCGGCGGCCTGCGGAAAAAACTCCTTGAACGCATATCGACTCAGCAGGAAAGAGAAGACTTCTTCAGGATTGCAGGGTCGCCGAAGCTACTGAATCTGGTCCGTAACAAGGGATTCAATGCAGCAAAAAAAAAGATCATGCGGGAGTTGTCGCGCCTTGAGGAGCTGAAGTGATCAACGTCGGCGTCATCGGAGTGGGGTACCTTGGGCAGCATCACGCCCGGATTTATTCCGGTCTTGATGGCGTGAGGCTCGCTGCTGTCGTTGATTCCGACTTGAAAAGGGCGGAGGAGATATCCGCTAAATATGGCGGTACGGCCTTTTCAGATCATCGCGATGCCATGGGACTCGTCGATGCATTCAGCATCGCCGCCCCTACCACGCTTCATCATAGACTCGCGGTCGATTGCCTCAGGGCGGGCAAGCATATCCTGATCGAAAAGCCGATAGCAGCGACCATCGAGGAAGCGGACGACATAATCTCCAAAGCCGGTGAGTCCGGCGTCGTCGTGCAGGTGGGCCATCTTGAAAGGTTTAACCCTGCCGTCCAATCTCTTTTCTCACTGATCACGCAGCCGGTTTTCTTTGAGGCCGAGAGATTGTCTCCCTTCCTCGGCAGGGGTATAGACGTTGACATAACCCTGGATCTCATGATCCATGACATAGACATTATACTGGCCATTCTTGCCCACGGAGGGACGGCACCCGATGTCAAAGACATAAAGGCTTCGGCTGCAAAGGTGCTTACAGCCAACATCGACGAGGCAAATGCATGGTTCGAGTTTGAAAATGGAGCGCAGGCCCGCCTTACCGCCAGCAGACTTTCTTTCGAGAAGTCCCGGAAGCTGAAGATCTTCCAGGGTGACTCGTTTCTGCTTGTTGATTACCAAAGCATGGAGATCAAGCGCTTTTCTAACGACAATGGTAGAATAATGTCCGAGACAATTCCAGTGGCGAAGCACGAGCCGCTGAAGGAAGAGCTTAGGGACTTCATCGGGTGCATAACCGGCGGGCGCAGGCCGCTGGTTTCGGCGGCGGATGGAAGAAACGCCCTGAAGATCGCCATGATGATCGGGCAAATGATACCGGAAGTGAAAACCAGGAAAGGACAGGTGCCGAGGCCGTAATGCGGCATAAAGGGGTGCAAACACAATGATACCGATGCTCGATCTGAAAAAGCAGTATCTGGAGATAAAGGACGAAATCCTCTCGGCGATAAACGAGGTGCTCGAAAGCTCTCAGTATGTGCTGGGGAAAAAAGGAGCGGCCCTCGAAGAGAAGATTAAAGCATATCACGGAGTGAATGAGGCGATAGGCGTGGCATCGGGTACCGACGCCCTTCACCTGGCTGTCCGCGCTCTGGGGATAGGGCCGGGAGACGAGGTCATTACCTCGCCCTTCACCTTTTTTGCGACTGCCGAAGCCATACTGTATGTAGGCGCAAAGCCCGTCTTTGCGGACATCCAACCAGACACGATGAACATCGATCCCCTTTCGGCGGAAAAGCATATCACGAAGAAGACAAAGGCAATTCTGCCTGTGCACATATTCGGGCATCCGGCAGACATGAGCGGCATCATGGACCTGGCGAGGGCAAACCGGCTAAAGGTCGTCGAAGACTGCGCGCAGTCTTTCGGCTCGTCCCTTAACGGCAGAAAGACCGGGAGTTTCGGAGATGCAGCCTGTTTCAGTTTTTACCCCAGCAAGAACCTCGGCGCATACGGAGACGGAGGAATGCTTATCCTCAACGACCACGAGGCAGCAGAGATCGTGAGGAAATTGAGAAACCACGGCTCCAAAGGCGGGTACCGCCATGAATGCCTCGGCTATAACAGCAGACTCGATGAATTACAGGCTGCCATACTCCTGACAAAAATGAAAAGGATAGACGATTATAATGCCAGCCGGAGGGCCAAGGCCGCCCTGTACACCAAATTGCTGTCCGGCATATTAACATGTCCCGTGGAAAAAGAAGGCGCGGTGCATGTCTACCATCAGTATACGATCAGAAGTAACAGGCGGGATGACGTTCAGAAATTTCTGCGCGATCGGGAAATGCCGTCTGTCGTTTATTATCCGATACCCCTGCACATGCAAGAGGCCCTGAAGTTTCTCGGACACAAAGAGGGCGATTTCCCGGTAACGGAGGCGGTTTCGCGCCAGGTGCTTTCTCTGCCGATTTATCCGGAGCTGGACGAAAAGGACATCCGCCTAATCTCAGAAACTATCCGTCAATGCCTGGCTTAACGGCAGAAAGGGTAATGATAATAGCCGGAGAGAGTTCCGGCGAGCTTTATGGGGCCTACCTGGCGAAAGCCATCAGACGTATATCTCCGGAGGCTCGGATTGCGGGAGTCGGCGGAGACCGGATGGCCGCGGCAGGCGTGGAGTTGATGTCCAGGATATCAAGCTCTTTCGGACTGGTCGAGGCTATAAGGACATACAGGGAACTCAAAAAGACTTTTAATAAGACCGTTGCAGCACTTTCGACTTTCAAGCCTCAGGTGCTTGTGCTGATCGACTACCCCGATTTCAATCTGAGGCTTGCGGCGGAAGCAAGAAAAAGGTCCGTCAAGGTACTTTATTATGTAAGCCCGCAGGTATGGGCCTGGAGAAAAGGCCGCATAAATACTATCAGCAGGCTGGTGGACAAGATGGCCGTGATCCTCCCTTTTGAGGAAGGCATTTATCGCGAGACCGGGCTGAGCTGCGAGTTCGTCGGACATCCGGCGATGGACGAAATCGGCGATGTTATTGGGAGTGAAGGGTTCGCCGCATCCGACATAGGCTCAGCGGAACTGAAGACACGGTTCAAAGCCAGGCTCGGGCTTGATCCGAAGAAGCCGCTGATCACTGTCATGCCGGGCAGCAGGCGCCACGAAATATCAAAGCTGCTGCCTGTTCTGTCCTCAACAATCGCCGGGATAAACGAGAAATATCCGGACTATCAGTGCGTAATTCCCCTGGCGCCGAACATTGACGGCAGCCTCTTCAAAAGCGCCTCGATCCCGCCATCATGCCGCCTTCTCAGGGACAGCGCCATCGAAGCCCTTGCCGCCTCCGACGCCGCAATCATCGCTTCGGGGACATCCACTCTTCAGGCGGCCCTGCTTCAAACACCCATGGTAGTTGTATATAAACTTTCACCCCTTACTTTCTTTATCGGCAAACTAATAGTCAATGTCAAATATATAGGGCTGGTAAACCTCCTGCTGGAAAACTCGGTTTCAGACGATTCAGGCCTGAGGATGGCGGAGCTGCTCCAAGACAGCGCGTCGGCTGAAAACATTGTCGCCGAACTGACAAAGATTATCGATAGCCGCGCATACCGCGAAGACATGGCTTTCCAGCTCGTATCCGTCAGGAAGCTTTATTCAGACAAAAGGGCGTCTGCGCGCGTCGCGGAGATGGTACATGAGCTCTGCAATGTATCTTCTTTATAACATTCTGTATGCCCTGGCACTTGCTGTCATGCTGCCGCGAGAATACCTCAAAAGGCCGGGGCAGCTGAGGAACAGATGGTTCAGGGAGAGGCTGGGCCTTCCTACGGTATCACCTGATGTCCGCGGTGCCATATGGGTACATGCCGTATCGGTGGGCGAAGTCATTGCCTCTGTGCCTCTGATAAAAGGCCTGAAGGCGATGCACCCGGAGAGGCCGATAGTTATTTCCACCGTAACCGATACGGGTCAGAAGGTTGCAAATGAGAGGCTCGGAGACCTCGCGAAGATAATATATATCCCTTTTGACATGACGTTCGCTGTTGCAAATGCTTTCTCCCGACTGAGGCCTTCCCTCTTCATAATAATGGAGACCGAGCTCTGGCCTGTCATCATTCATTTTCTTAAAACGCGCGGCGTCCCGGTGCTGCTGATGAACGGAAGGCTTTCGGATAAATCGGTACGGGGCTATCGGAAGCTCGCGTTCTTTTTTGGACGCGTATTGAATGATATTTCCTTCTTCTGCATGCAGAACGATATATATGCGGAAAAAATACTCTCTTTAGGTGCGGCAAATGCTAATGTAGCTGCCATCGGCAACTTTAAGTTCGACACAAGGCCGCCGGCACCTGCACCAGGGTGGGCCGGAATGCTCACCCGGCCTGTCATCGTTGTAGGCAGCACACACAACCCTGAAGAAGAAATTGTCCTGGATCTTTTCGAACGACTGGCTCCCGAATACACTGGCCTTTCCATGATAATTGCGCCGCGGCATCCGGAGAGGTTCAACGAAGTGGAAGAAGTTGTCAGAAAAAGGAAACTGAGATATGTCAAGAGGTCTGAGATAACAAATATCGCGCAGCAGTCCGATGCAGGTGGGCCTTCCAATGCGCCTCTTCATACTATGGTGATCATACTCAACGCCATGGGCGAGCTTTCGTCCGTATACGGAGCTGCCGACATTGCCGTTATGGGAGGCAGCTTTATCGGGCACGGCGGACAGAACCCGCTTGAGCCTGCCTATTGGGGCAAGCCCATAGTCTGCGGTCCGCACATGGAAAATTTTCCATTCATAAATGAATTCTACCTGAAGGGCGCAGCTGTTTCAGCAGACAGGGACACGCTTTTCGGCACTGTCAGAAAGCTTCTCTCATCGCCTGAAACGGCGGACAACATGGGGAAGAGTGCCAGAACCCTGTACGACAGAAATGCAGGCGCCACCGATCGGGCATTGGAAATTATCAGAAGGTTTCTTTAAGGCGCCTTTTTCCGCCGGGCGTGCATTTCCCGCGCCGGCAGCGTTGCAACAGGCGTGTCGTTCAGGTAAAATCTAGTAGGGCCTGCTGTCTGGGGGGATCAGGCCAGCCGGACTATTTATAGCGCTATCATGGAAGATGATAAGATAAATATCGCGCGGAATTATTTCAAGGCAATCCTGAAAGCAAAAAAAATGCTTCAGATTTATCCCTCGAACAATATCATATATCGGTCCGCCCTCAAGGAAGCCTATACCATCGCAACCCAATATCTGAACCATTACGGAGACCTTACCTGCCGCATAAAGCCGTCGGAAATCCAGCTCGAATCGGAGACGGTATATGAGAGTACAGGCAAGACCGACAACCTGGCGCTTTTTTTCTTCAAGGAGGGGATCAGCGATATTGCGTTCAAAGAAGGCCTGCCGGAGACTGAGCTCGAAGAACTGCTGCGGTTGTTAGGCGTTGACTATGAAAGAGAGGATACTTTATCTGACTTTCTTTCAGCTGTTTGGGAGCATGGGTTCGAGTATATAAAGTTCACGATAGATGAGCTCGTCTTTTCCGAAGGGGGCGGCAGCGGTGACGGACTGCCCGGCGAAGGCACATTGCCGCTTCAGCTCTCTTCGATGGACGGCCAGTCGGAAGGGGCAGGCACTCTATTTCTGTCGGGCGTCCAGGAGCAGGGGGACGTCATGACTGAAGGCGGAATCGCCGGAGATGGGACCGCAGCCGGCATCCGCCAGGATGATAATGTGCTTAGGGCATACAACGACGCCCTTGCGGGCGATGAGGTCGTTATGCCGTCCATAGGCGAGCTGACGCCTGAGGAGAGAGGGCTTCTGGTCGCAGAAATGAACAGAGACCCCGCTGAGAAAAGTGACCAGCTTATTCAAATCCTCCTGACCCTGCTTATGGAATCGCGCAACGCTGTCGAAGCGGAAAAAATAGCCAAATCGATCGAGGACGTCATCTTCTTCTCCATCAGGAAAAACGAGCTGAGTCCGGCGCTTATAACGCTGGGCTGGATTCGGCAGGTAAAGTCTGATGGGGAGGACAGAGCCGAGATCAGGGAACAGCTGGACCACATGCTGTCCTTTTGCGGATCACCCCAGGTCATGGAGATTCTCGGACATATGCTGGATACCTCAAAAGAGATCAACGAGGGACTTCTGCAGGAATATGCGAGCCACCTTGGAGGAGAATCGGCGGACGCGTTCATCGCCCTGCTTGAACACCTTCAGAGCATACATGCGCGGCGCATAGTCAACAACATCCTGATCCTGCTGGGCAAGGATAACATCAAGGCCCTGAGCGATCGCCTAAAGGACCCGACCTGGTATGTAGTTAGAAATATGGTGTATGTCCTGCGCAATATAGGCAATAGCTCGCTCCTGGAAGATATCCTTTCAGTAGCAAGGCACGAACATCCCCGGGTACGATTGGAGGTTGTAAAAGCCCTGAACGACTTCAAGAGCGTCAGGGCACTGGAAGCGCTCAGAGACTATTTCGACGATTTCGATGCGACAGTTCGGTTGTCGGCTATAGCCGTCATCGGCAACATGGCAAAAGACAATACCGGCGCACGGCTGTATGCGCGGGATGTGCTGATTGGAAAAATCAGGTCGAAGGGGTTCGAAGAGCGTGACTTCAGAGAAAAAAAGTCGTTTCATGAGACGCTGGCAATGTTCCATGACAAAGATGCCGATGCCTTCATGCTGGAGACCTTAAAGAAAAAGAGCCTTTTTGGAGGAAAAAAACTGGCTGAATCCAAGGCTTGCGCTGCACATTATCTTGGGCTGGCAGGGGCGCAGGAGGCAAGCCCTGTCCTCCAAAAACTGTGCAGGTCTTCAGAGTCGCTGCTCAGGGAACATGCTATAGCTGCCTTGCAGAGGTTGAAAGATGAATAAACCGCGCCCGCAGGCAATAAAGGAAGCAAAGGACATAATCAACAGGCTTGCGATCATGCTCAAGATCAGCCAGAACTACAACGTCGACAATGAGGCCGTCGTTAAGTCCGTAGACTCATTTATCGATGCAGTCAGGCCGGTAGCAAATTCCGAAAATCTCGTTAAGATAGAGCTTCTGGGCGAGTATTTTCATTTCAACGATGCCAGAGTAAGATACTCGGTGCAATATTATGTCAATTTCGATTTTCTGATTGCCGAATTCCGCAAGCGCAGCATGGGAAGCATCACATTGAGCGGAGACATCAACCGCCGCGACATGCAGGATTTCATCAGATCATTTCTGTCATGCCTCTCGACCGATTCGCCGTATATCACGCTAAAGGGAAGCACGGACACTATTGAATCCGTCAACATCGGGCCCATTAAGCAGGTTAAAGAAGACAATCTGCTCGACAGGCGTCAGGCGCTCAGGCGGACCTATTTCAATGCAGTCTCGCAATTAAGGTCAGCCACCGGCCGTGCGAGAACAGGCGAAAAGATCGATCTGAGAAGGGCGCGTCTGGTTGTCAATTCGATTATCGATCTCATAATGCAGGAAGAGCAGATGATGCTGAGCATGACTGCTATTAAGGATTATGATGAATACACCTATTATCATTCCGTAAATGTAAGCATACTCTCCATCGCAGTAGGGATGAAGCTGGGTCTCAACCGAAAGAAGTTGTCGGAACTCGGCATATCGGCCTTTCTCCATGACATCGGCAAGGTGACCATTCCGGACGAGATACTCAACAAGCCCACGCAATTTGACGACAGGGAATGGGCGATTATGAAGAGCCATCCGAACCAGGGACTGCTGACAATACTCGGCAACATGAAACTTGAGTCGTTCACCATCAGAAGCGCCATCGTCGCATATGAGCATCACCGCAATTTCGACGGCTCGGGATATCCCCCTCTGCCTGCCGATCTTCAGCTGGACCTCTATGCCAATATCGTGACAATAGCGGACAGGTTTGATGCGATGACGTCGGCAAGGGTGTATTCGCGGGTTCCCAGACCTCCTGAAGAGGCCCTCCGCATACTTACTGAGAGCGCCGGGCAGGAGGTGGACCCGGTGCTTATCAAGCTTTTTGTCAAGATCATCGGGGTGTTCCCAATAGGGACACTGGTTGCGCTCGATACCCTGGAACTGGGAGTTGTATATCGCGGGAACCCGGAAGCCCCTCACAGGCCGATGCTGGTCATCATTGCGGACGGCAGCGGCAGAAAAGTCGAGGGTATACTTGCCGACCTTACAGACCGCAGATTGGATGGCCGCTATCGCCGGACCATAAAGAAGACCCTGGATGCAAACAGGTACAATCTGAACATATCCGAATACCTGCTCGAAGCATACGCATGAGGGTAGTAGAGTTTCTTTACCACCTCGGCTATGCGGCCAAGAAGAGAATTGTGCTTGCCCGCAGAAAGAGACTGCCGGCCAAGGTGATCAGCATAGGAAATCTCACGGTCGGAGGCACAGGCAAGACGCCGGCTGCGATTGCGGTCGCAGAGGAAGCAAAGAACAGAGGTTATCAGCCGATCATTCTTACGCGCGGGTATATGGGGAATGCCCGTGGCCCATGTTTTGTCAGCGACGGCGCCGACATTCTGCTTAATGCGGAACAGGCTGGTGATGAGCCTCTCGTAATGGCCCGCAGGTTGAAGAATGTTCCTGTGGTAAAATCTGCGGACCGGTACGAAGGCGGGCTGCTTGCACTCCGGCGTTTCGGAGACAGCGCTGAACGTCCGCTGCTTTTCATACTGGATGACGGATTCCAGCACTGGATGCTGCACAGGGACGCAGATGTCGTGCTGGTGGATGGTCAAACAGGCTTCGGCAACGGGAAGATGCTGCCGGTCGGGCCTTTGCGCGGCCCGCTTTCCGAACTGAAGGATGCGGATATCCTCGTCATTACGAAGACAAGAAATGAACAACTGGCCGACAACATTCGCAAGGTAAACCCTGAAGCACCAATATTCTTTGCAACCCATGAGATTACCGGCCTGGTGCGGCCCGATGGGGAAACCGTTGATCGTGCGGTTCTTAAGAATAAGAAGGTGCTGGCATTTTGCGGCATCGCAAATCCGGGCTCCTTCCGAAAAACTATATCTCGTTTTGGCTGCGAGGTAGTCGAACTCAGACAATTTCGCGATCATCACCGCTATAACGAAAAAGAGTTAAGGAACATGGAGGCAAAGGCCCGAGAGCTGGGAGCTGAGTTTCTACTGACAACCGAGAAAGACATGGTTAAGTTAATAGAATTGAGCAGCGCGCCTGCAAACCTGCTTTCGGTTGAAATCGGCTTCTGCGCCGATGCGGGGTTCTATGAACAGCTTTTCAAACTGGCAGCAGGTTAGACTAAGTAGACTAAGAATCCGCTGCTATTTGTCGTCATCTTCCTTTTTCCTGATCTTTTCAGAGAAGACGAGTATGCTGCCGTTGCAGTCCATCATTGAAAACTCATTCATTCCGTAGAAAGTCGGGTAAAGATGCCTCATGATCTTAACCCGGTTCTTAACGGAATCATACAGCTCCTTGACGCCCTCTCCTTCAAGGTGGAACGTAAGAATGCCTGTTAGTCCCTGATTCATTTTTGCTGCATGTCCCGCTTTTGTCTGAAAAATGATCTCAACCTCGCCGCATTTCATCAGCGCCCAGTCGATCTGGTTCAACGAAGGCACCGTCAGCACAAGCTCGAAACCAAGCATGTCCCGATAAAAAGCAATTGTCGCTTTAATGTCCTCAACCGTCATGGCAGGGGTTATTTTATTCAGTATCATTTTATGAATACTCCTCCAGGTAGCGGGCTGTGTGAGATAACGGAGCTGCCCGCAGGTCCTCGGGCGTACCTTCAAAAACAACCGAACCGCCCTTGTCCCCTCCTTCAGGACCGAGATCAATGATCCAGTCCGCTCTTCTTATGATATCAAGATTGTGCTCGATGATTACAACAGTATTGCCCGAATCGACCAGTCTGCGGATTATCTCCATGAGCATGAGCACGTCGTCATGGTGCAGCCCGACCGTCGGCTCGTCAAGTATATAAAGCACCCCGCGCGCCGATACCCTGGACAGTTCGGCGCATATCTTCAGCCTTTGTGCCTCTCCGCCCGACAGGGTAGTAGCAGGCTGCCCAAGCACCAGGTATCCGAGCCCGATGCTCCTGAGCATCTCCATGCGGGAACAGATCTCAGGCACCCCGTCAAAGAAAGAATATGCCTCATCAACCGTCATCCTAAGTATGTCGCTGATGTTCTTGCCCCGATATGTTACGCGCAATGTCTCTTCCCTGTATCTTCGGCCTTTGCAGTCCTCGCAACGGACATAAATGTCTTCGAAGAAATACATCTCCATCTTCTGATATCCTTCGCCTTTGCAGGTTTCGCACCGACCGCCGGGCATGTTGAACGAGAAAAAGCCAGGGGTATAGCCGTGCGCCCTCGCTTCGGGCTGCTGAGAAAACAGCTTGCGTATGGGCTCGAATATCTTCAGGTATGTCAGCGGGTTCGATCTTGGGGTCCTGCCCACCGGGCTCTGATCGATCAGTCTTACACCCTTTAGCTTGTCCAGACCCTCGATCTTCGAATACGGCAGGGGCGGATCGGCTTCTAGCCTGAAATGGCGCGCAACAGCGTTGTAAAGCGTCTCTACAATGAGACTGCTCTTGCCGGAACCGGATACGCCTGACACTACTGTTAGCGCCTCAAGGGGGATTCTAACCTCGATGTCCGAAAGATTATTGCCAGATGCGCCCGATAAGGCAATAAAACGGCCAGGCAGCCCGGATTGCTTTGTTGCAATATATCTTGAGACGGTATCTTTATGCATGCCGCGCAAATATCTGGCCGTTCTCGTGTCAGCCTTCATGAAGTCTTTTATGGGGCCTGAAAACACTATATTGCCGCCCATATGCCCGCCTCCGGGGCCAAGTTCCACAACCCAGTCGCTGGATGCTATCATGTCCTTGTCATGCTCGACCACGATAATGGTATTGCCGAGCGATGCCAACTGGCACATGATGTCCGCGATGCGCCTGGTATCGCGGGGATGCAGGCCGATTGTAGGCTCGTCGAGCACATAGAGCGTTCCGGTCAGGGCCGAGGCGAGTTGATTGGAAAGGTTAACCCTCTGGTATTCGCCGCCTGACAGGGTCTTTGCCTGCCTTGACGGGGTCAGATAATCGAGCCCGACCTTGATAAGAAAGTCGAGCTTCAGCATTATCTGCTTGATCGCCTCCCGCGCGATGTCCCGCTGCATTGGCGACAGTTGGAGCCTGGAAAACCATACGGCCAGTTGTCCCACAGGCTTGCGGGAAAGGTCGGCTATGTCCAGCCCGTCGAGCTTATAGACCAGCGCTTCATCGCAAAGCCTCTTGCCCCCACATTTCGGGCAGGTGACAGGACTTCTGAAGCGGCTCAGCAATACCCTTACATGAAGCTTGTATCTCTTGTTTTCGAGTTCCTCAAAAAATGCGTTGACACCGTGAAACTTGCCGTTGCCGTTGAACACGATCCTTCTTGCATCATCGGACAGCCGGTTGTACGGCAGCGTAACATCGACGCCCGCCTTTTTCGCTCCCTTGACGAGCTGGTCTTTCCACCAGCGATATCCGGGTCTTTCCCATAGCTCGATTGCGCCTTCGGAAATGGACAGATGCTTATCGGTGACGATCAGGTCTTCGTCGTATTTAAGGATATTACCGAATCCCTTGCACTCAGGGCAGGCGCAAAGCGGATGGTTGAATGAAAAAAGCATGGGCGACGCCTCCGGCACCGTGATACCGCAATCATCGCACATGTTTGCCGATGAAAACCGGAGCGGGGTCAAACTTATTCCGCCTACTTCCGCGCTTTGAACTATTACCACTGAAATATGCCCGTGACCTTCGCGCCAGGCGTTCTCTATCGAATCGGCAAGCCGCGGCTCATCCCTTATAATCAGCCGGTCAAGAACGACCGTGCAGGCACTACCGGCCGGTTGGATCGCGGACCCGGGCGCAACCGTTTCAATGTCCCTGACCTCTCCGTCAACCAGCAGTCTATGGAAGCCGCGGCTGACGAGAGATTCAGGCGCTTCATCCGTCTCAAATGTTATGAGCGCACGTTCATCTCTATAGCTCTCCAGAAGCTCCGCAACTATCTGTGCACTGTCCCATCTGCGGACTTCCTTGCCGCATTTTGGGCAGTACGGCACAGCAACCTTTGCATAAAGCACCCTGAACAGGTCGAAAAGTTCCGTCAAAGTCCCTACAGTGGAACGCGAGCCCTTGACGGGGTTCTTCTGTTCGAGCGCAATCGCAGGACGTATATTGCGTATGCTGTCTACGTCCGGTCGGTCAAGCTTTTCCAGAAAAAGGCGCGCATAAGTTGATAGCGATTCGATAAACCGCCACTGTCCTTCGGCAAAAATCGTGTCGAAGGCAAGCGACGACTTGCCCGATCCCGATACGCCGGTGACCGCAACAATCATGTTGTGAGGCAGTCTGAGATTCAGATTCCTGAGGTTGTTCTGCCGCGCCCCTTCTATGATCAATTCCCTTGCCGACATCCTGATATTTTAACATTTTGATTTCTTTGTTTTATAATTCAAGATGCAGACAGGGATACTGAATCGCATCACAGACGGAGCGAGGCTTTCGTTTGAAGACGCATTAGGGCTCTTCAGGAGCGACGACATATTCACAATTGGAAGATTCGCCGCCGAGGTCGCCCGGCAAAAGAACGGCGACAACGCTTATTTCATAGTGAACCGCCACATCAACCCTACGAATATTTGCGTGAACCGCTGCAAGTTCTGCGCATTCAGCCGATCAAAAGGAGAGGAAGGCACTTTCGAGCTTACAATAGATCAGATACTGGAGCGGCTGTCCGC
>DATHDF010000062.1:0-16557 GCA_035319185.1 Dissulfurispiraceae bacterium
AAAGAAAAGACCCTACTTACAAACCCAATAATCTGCCGTTCGTTGTCATCGGCGCGGGCCTCCTGTGGTTTGGATGGTTCGGATTTAATGCAGGCTCTGCCCTGGCAGCAAACGGCCTTGCCGGCGCGGCCTTTATCAACACCAACACGGCGACTGCTATGGCAGCTGTTGCCTGGATGTGCGTTGAATGGCTGCATGCCAAGAAGCCTACCATTCTCGGTCTGGCCTCCGGTGCCGTGGCGGGTCTCGTAGCGATAACACCTGCCGCCGGTTTTGTAAACATTACGGGATCTTTGATAATTGGTATAGCGGCGGGCGTTGTCCCATACTTTGCGGTTGCGTTCCTCAAACCCAAGCTTGGATACGATGACGCACTGGATGCTTTCGGCGTACACGGGGTCGGAGGTACGCTCGGTGCGCTCTTGACCGGTGTCCTTGCTGATCCGTCGATCAATGAGGCGGGCAAAGGCCTTTTATACGGCAATCCCGGCCAGTTCATGACGCAGCTCATCGCCGTTGGAGTGACCATCGCTTATACGGCTGTCACGACGTTTGTCATCTTCATGATTATCAAGGCAATCGTCGGCATAAGGGTTGATATTGAAGAAGAGGTCACCGGACTTGACGAGACCCAGCACGGCGAACGCGCCTATAGTTCGTAACAGATAAGCATAATGGACTGGGAGGGCTTACGGGCCCTCTTCTCCTTCGAAAAATATTGGGAGGAAGTATGAAGAAGATCGAAGCAATTATCAAACCGTTCAAGCTCGATGAAGTCAAGGATGCCCTTAACGCTATGGGGATCCAGGGAATGACCGTAACCGAGGTCAAGGGCTTCGGAAGACAGAAGGGTCATGTCGAATTGTACCGGGGCGCGGAATATGAGATATCCTTTGTCCCCAAGGTCAAAGTGGAAATAGTTGTACCTGACGGCGTAGCAGATAAGGCCCTTGCAGTGGTCACCGAAAAGGCGAAGACAGGCAAGATCGGAGATGGAAAGATCTTTGTCTATTCAGTAGAACAGGCAGTCAGGATCAGGACGTCCGAGACGGGAGATTCGGCACTGTAAACCATCGTCTCGCAGTTTATTGTCGAACTTTGAGGGAAAGGCCCATGGGCCTTTCCCTTTTTTTATTACATTTCGCCTGCCCTCAATCCTGGTTAAACTTAATGAAGCACAATGAGCAGCTTGACATTTATCATATAAATGAATATAAATATATTTATGTTTGAAATCACAGAAGCCATGAAGCTGCTTTCCGACAAATCTCGATTGAGGATATTAATGCTCCTCAAAGGGCGTGAGTTGTGCGTTTGTCAGATAATGGGAGTGCTTGGGATGTCGCAGCCGCTCGTTTCGCGTAACCTGTCGCTGCTTTCAAAGGCGGGCTTTCTGGATGATCGCAGGGAAGGCAAGATGATCTTTTATACAGTGCGCAAGTCTCCGGAAAGGCTGCAGCGGCTTTTGCTTGGCGTTGTCGCGGATGCTCTTAGTAAAGACCCTGCTGTTTCCGAAGATGAACGGTCTCTCGGAGAATGCCGTGAATTTCAGAAGAGAACCGGCAAATGCGGAATGGAAACCTATCTGGCGTATATGGAAAAAAGGGCTGCGAAAGCACGAAAGATGCCGAGGCGATAAATCATGACAGAGGAGAATGTCAAATGCTGTTCTCGGAGAAGGTAATGTCATATTTCCAGCTATCGCTTGCTGCTTGCGCTGTATTTTTTACCTTTGTTCAGCCTGCAGCCGGGGTAGAGAGGGCGCTCACCCTTAAGGAATCAGTTGCGCTGGCGCTGAGCGAAAACCATGATCTGAAAGCCTTGAGCTATAATCTGGATGCCGAGGCCGAAAATGTGGGGATAGCGCGGAGCGCGTGGTTCCCGCATCTGAGTTTTGAAGAGCGTTTTATGCGGACCGATAATCCGACAGCTGCCTTTGCCGCCAAATTGAATCAGGGCAGATTCGCTCAACAGGACTTCGCAGTCGATTCCCTTAACAATCCGCGCCCTATCAACGATTTTCAGTCCTCCTTTTCCGCCGAGCAGCTCGTCTTTTCTGGGAAGGCGCTGTTCGGTCTTGATATGTCTAAAATCATGCGGGATGCAAGGAAAGAAGAATTGCTGAGAAAGAGGCACGAGATCGCATTTCAGGTTGTAAGGACGTTTCTTTCGGTGCAGACCGCAATGAAATATGTCGGGGCCGCCGAACAGGGCGTCAGAGATGCCGAAGAACACAGGAGGATCGCCCAGCTGCGCTACGATTCCGGTCTTGGTCTGTACTCTGATGTGCTCAGGGCATCTACCGGAGCTGATGCCGCGAACCAGGCCCTGGTCTCTGCCCGGACAAATATGGAGGTCGCTAAGCGGGCTCTGGGGCTACTTCTGGGCATGCCGGACCCTGTAGATGTGTCCGACGAAGCGGCTGATATCCAGCGCAGGGACATTGCAGCTTATATCAGCAATGCGTCGGTCAGAAACGATGTGAGGGCGATGGAGCTGCATCTTGAAAATGCCAGGAAGAACGTCAGTTTTGCCGGTGCCGGGTATTTGCCGGAAGTAGGGGTTGGCGGATCCTATCAACGCAATGATCACAGGCAGCCTTTGGGCGGCGAGGGAGACAGCTGGACGGTGCAGGCTTTTTTGCGCTGGAATATTTTCGACGGCTTCAAGAGAGAACACGAACGAAGCAGGGCGAAATTTCAGCTATCAGAGACCGAAGAGCGGCTTGTCTCTTTAAAGCAGGCGGTTTTGTTCAAGATCTATGAAGCTTACCTTAATGCCGAGGAAGCCAGGAAAAATGAGGAGCTGGCTGGATCGGCCCTCAAAACGGCGGAGGAGGGGAAACGGCTGGTGGAATTAAGGTATCAAAATTCACTTGCTCCCCTTGTCGATCTGCTCGATTCTCAGGCGAATCTTGACCATCAGAGGGCGGCGTATATTGCACGCTCTAACGATTACAGGCTGGCAAGCGCAAATCTCAGTTTCCAGGGCGGATTGCTGCTGCAGGACCTCGGCCTGGAGCAATAATACGGGGGAGATGTAATGAACTATCTTTCATCGGAAGAAAAGTTATTGAGGGCGGGCATGTTACCTGCTCTTTTATTCATGGCGGTGCTTTCCGTAGCGGGGTGCCATGAAAAGGTATCGCCGGGGACAGCTGAGGTAAAACGAACAGCTGTCTCAGGCGTCACGGCTGCCGAAGTGAAATTGATTCCCGTAGACGACTACTATGAAACTTCGGGCACCGTGAAGGCGAAGAATATCGGCGTCATCGCAAGCAAGATAATGGGAAGCGTAACGTCGGTTGCGGTGAAGGAAGGGCAGCGTGTCAGCCGTGGACAGATGTTGCTAACGATAGACGACAGTGATATCGCGCAGAAGGCAAAGGCGGCAGGGAACGCTGTCGAATCTGCCCGCCAGCAGAAACAACTGGCGGATGTGACCTTCTCCAGATATGCCAGGTTGTATGAGGAGAAGGCCCTGTCCAGACAGGAATTCGATCAGGTGGAAGCGCAGAAGAAGATTGCCGCAAGCGAGCTTGAGCGGGCGCAGGCAATGCTCAAAGAGGCGCGGGCCTATCAGGGATACGCCAATGTAAGGGCACCTTTTGCAGGGGTCGTTACCGGCAAGAAGATCGATCCCGGCAGTATGGCCATGCCGGGCATGCAGCTGATGACTGTTGAGGATACATCGGCATTCCTGGTGGAAGTGCCGGTGGATGAACGGTTGTCTGCACAACTGAAGCTGGGTGCTCCGGTTGATATGAGCGTTGACTCGCTTAATCTGGGCATTAAAGGGAAGGTATCGGAGATTGTGCCTTCCGTCGATCCCGTATCGCGGACATTTATCGTCAAGGTTGCCACCGGCGGCCAGGGTCTCAGGACCGGACTTTACGCCAAAGTCAGAATTCCTACGGGTAAAAGGGATGCGCTTGTCGTTCCCGCTTCGTCGATAGTTGAGAAGGGCCAGCTAAACGGCGTCTATAGCGTGGATGCGAAGGGTATTATTTCATATCGCCTGGTCCGCAGCGGCAAGCGTTTCCGCAACAATATAGAAATACTGTCAGGCCTGGATGCGGGCGATACGATTATTGTATCCGGCACGGACAGGGCGGTTGACGGCGGCGTCATGGAATCCAGCAAGCCTTCAGCCCCGGAGAAATAACGGTGACCGGAATCGGCATTTCGGGCAGGATAGCCCGTGCATTCATCAACTCCAAGCTTACGCCTTTAATGGTTGCGGCATCGCTTCTCATGGGTATTTTTGCCGTTCTGGTTACACCTCGTGAGGAAGAGCCCCAGATCGTAGTGCCCATGATCGATGTAATGGTTGCCTATCCGGGTGCAGCAGCCAAAGAGGTTGAGGCCCGTGTTACCAGGCCTATGGAGCAGTTGCTGTGGGAAATCAAGGGCGTAGAATATGTCTATTCGATTGCAAGGCCCGGTTCCAATCTGACAATCGTAAGGTTCTATGTCGGCGAAAACATGGAAGACAGCATCGTGAAGATCTACAACAAGCTGATGTCGCATTACGATATCATACCCCCGGGTGTATCGCGGCCCCTGGTCAAGCCGCGCTCAATAGATGATGTCCCTATACTGACCCTCACACTGTGGAGCAGCAACGACCGTTATTCGGGTTACGAGCTCAGGCGAATTGCAGCCGAACTGTCGAGCGAACTTAAAAAGGACCAGCATGTTTCGGAATCCTCCCTGATAGGGGGACAGCGCCGTCAGGTCCTGATCAGCATCGATCCGGAAAGGCTGCGGGCATATGGGATCTCGTCGCAGCAGATTATGGGCAATCTGCAAAAGGCGAATTTTATGCTGCCTTCAGGTTCGTTTCCCGGCGGAAACAGGAATATGATTGTCGAAACCGGCACCCTCCTGAAGAATGCCGACGAGGTCGGCAGCGTAGTTGTGGCCGCATATAATGGAAGGCCTGTATATCTGAGGGATGTTGCGAGGATCGCAGACGGACCAGAGGAGCCTGCCGATTATGTATTTATGGGTCTCGGTCCTTCTGCTGCGAAGAAAGGCATTATTGCCGGAGGGTCTGCCGAGCACGAGGCAGTGACTATAACGATCGCCAAAAAGAAAGGCGCGAATGCGAGCTTTGTCGCAAGTGAGGCATTGAATAAAACTGAAGCCCTTCGCGGCACCCTCATTCCTTCGGATGTGCAGCTGACCGTTACGCGCAATTATGGAGATACGGCAAAGGAAAAATCAGATGAGCTGCTGGAGCACATGATGATTGCGACCGTGGCAGTTGTAATACTTATAGCTTTGGCCCTCGGCTGGCATGAATCCGTAGTTGTTGCTGTAGCTGTGCCCGTTACGCTTGCGCTCACCCTGCTTATCAATTATTTGTACGGATATACGCTCAACAGGGTGACGCTCTTCGCCCTTATTTTTTCGATAGGCATACTTGTCGATGACGCCATAGTAGTGGTGGAGAACATTCACCGCCACTTCAGGCTGCATGGAGTATCTGCGGAAACTGCTGTCAGGGCGGTTGACGAGGTCGGCAATCCCACGATTCTGGCCACGTTTACTGTTATCGCCGCGCTTCTTCCAATGGCCTTCGTTTCGGGTCTGATGGGCCCGTACATGAGGCCGATCCCGGTCGGTGCGTCTGCCGCCATGCTTTTTTCGCTTCTCGTCGCCTTTATCGTAAGCCCATGGCTCGGGTTTAAGGTACTCAAGAACATCCGGCATGCTGAGGGCGAAACAGAAGGGGAGAGGATGCATGCCCTGTACAACAAAGTGCTCCGCCCCATGATCGAAAAAAGAGGCAAAAGGATGCTTGCTCTCATGTCGGTGGTGGTGCTGCTTGGACTTGCGGTATTGCTTGTTCCGCTGAAGCTGGTCACAGTCAAGATGCTTCCGTTCGACAACAAGAGCGAACTGCAGGTAATAATCGACATGCCTGAGGGCTCTGCGCTGGAAAAGACGGCGGCCCTGGCGCATGAAATGGGAGACTATTTGAAAACGGTCGCGGAAGTGACCGATTATGAATCGTATATCGGCACTGCTGCGCCTTATAATTTCAATGGACTTGTGCGCCACTATTTTCTCCGTTCGGGCGGCAATGTGGCGGACATTCAGGTGAACTTTGTCGCCAAGAACGAGCGCAGCGCCCAAAGCCATGACATTGCAAAAAGGATAAGGCCGGCGCTCAAGGCTATCGGCGACCGTTACGGAGCAAGCGTAAAAATCGCCGAGATCCCGCCGGGGCCGCCTGTCCTAGACACACTGGTTGCCGAAGTCTACGGGCCAGATCAGGCCGGCCAGATCCGTGTAGCGAAATCGGTCAAGGACGTCTTCCTGAGCACGCCTGGAGTGGTTGATGTGGACTGGTACGTGGAAGCAGATCAGAAAAAGATCACTCTGGATGTTGACCGCGACAAGGCCGCGCTCAGCGGGGTCAGCGTCGAGGCGGCAGCTCAGGCGCTGCTGACAGCCCTGAAGGGCATGGCAGCCGGTCCGGTCCATTTTGATCGCGAGAAGGAGCCGGTAGAGATTTTTGTTCGTATGCCCATTGCCGAGCGCGCTTCACTGGCATCGCTGAAGGAAGTGACTGTGCCGTCGGCGACCGGGGCTTTGGTGCCGCTTGCAGAGATTGTAACCGTCAGGGAGGGCGTTGAGGACAAGACGATATATCATAAAAATCTGAGACCGGTCACTTATGTCATCGGCGATGTCGCAGGGACGGAAGAGAGCCCGGTCTACGCGATTTTGAAGATGAAGGAGAAGATCATGCAGCTTCGCTTGCCCGAAGGCTATGAACTGCAGCAATACTCGACTGTGCAGCCTCCTCTTGACCGGACGTTTGCCATGAAATGGGATGGAGAGTGGCATATAACCTACGAAGTATTCAGGGACCTGGGTATAGCCTTTGCTGCAGTGCTTGTCCTGATATATATACTTGTAGTGGCATGGTTCAGGAGTTTTATTACCCCGCTCATCATTATGGCGCCTATTCCGCTCACGCTTGTAGGCATACTCCCGGGCCACTGGATATTCGGGGCTTTTTTCACTGCGACATCGATGATAGGCTTTATTGCGCTGTCAGGCATAATAGTACGCAATTCGATACTGCTGGTCGACTTTATACAAATGGAGTGGAGGGCCGGCCTGGACCTGAAGGAAGCTGTTATCAGGGCCGGAGCTGTGCGGTTCAGGCCGATTGTGCTTACTGCTGCGGCGGTTGTGGTCGGGTCCTTCGTTATGCTGTTTGACCCCATATTCCAGGGATTGGCGATAGCCATGATGTGCGGCGCCGTGGCTGCTACGGGGCTCACGCTGGTTGCGGTGCCGCTGCTGTATTACGAGATATATAAGAACAAGCTGGGCCCTATGTAGGGGTACAATTCATTGCGCCCTTTTGATTATGGACAGGAGGTAACAGACATGTACATTGCAAACACCGACAGCTGGTATCTGGAGCGCGCTGTTTTTCTGATCGCCGGCATATTCACGCTTTCAAGCGCTGTCCTGGCGTGGCTGCACAGCCCTTACTGGCTGATATTCACGGCCTTTATCGGAGTCAACCTTATTATCTTCGCTGCCACAGGCTTCTGCATGATGGCCAATATACTATATAAGCTCGGATTCAAGCCAAGATTGCAAAGATAGCTCCGTGCACGATAACGAATAGCGTTGGAGCCGCGTCATGGGCCGCGCCCTTTACAGGTACGCCTTTGCCTGGTTGTGTATGACAGGGTGCTCCTTATCGGAAAGAGATTCCACAATTACCTGAAGCGATCCCATGGCCTTATCTCTTAACCGAGGCCGCATGCCGCGCGCGTGCTGGAAGGTGTTCAGCAGGCGGCTGGTCGTTGTCATGTTTATCGGCGCGAGCTTTAAGATGCTGTCGGTAAGCCACTGAACACCTTGATCTGTCCAGATCATCTTGTTGTTAACGGCCATTGTCAGGAAAAGCGCCCGCGCCCAGGTCGGCTGGCTGATCTCGAAGGTCGGACGGTTTTTCTCTCTGTCTATCATGTCGAAGACATCTTCGTTCGTGCCTCCCGCTATGACACGCAGATAATTTGCATAGCCGCTTAGGTGCCGATGCCACGCTCCATAAGTTTCCTCAAGAATAGCTCGCCGGGCAGTCGCGGAACTTCTATTCAACGCCGCAAGAGCAGCCACCCTGTCGGTGGCGGTTGTTGCCCGCCGGAAATGGTCCAGTATCAGCAAATGGCTCTGTGCGCTGTCATCAATCGCTATCAGATCGAGCAGGGTATTTTTCAGCAGGCGTTCTTCTATACCATCCTTTGGCGACAGACGATTTCCCTGCGAGTAAGTATCCATTCTTTCGAACAAGGATACAAGACTATTTCGATGGGCGCTGTTTATCGTTTTCATCATCAGCTCGCGGGCAATTACCTGCTCCTGGAACCACGTTATATACGATCGGTCGAGCGGTTGCTCATCGATCCGCAGCATATACGCCTTGACAGAAGCCGGCAAAGACCCATCATTCAGCACAGCGCCGAACAGTTCGATCCAGCGGGAATCGACAGCAGCAGTCGGGTCTTCAAGCAGCCTGACACGTTCGGCATCAGTGATCCTTCGAAAGGCATCGACCTTGTTATAAAGATTCGAGTCCGACACAGCCTGCCGGGCAAGCGTCTCCTGCGATGCGCTAGCGTTTGAAAATGTGCCATAAAACGAGCAGTCCCTGTTGAAGGACGCAAAGGCTGGAGCCTCGTTCATGTCGTCGAATACCAGTTCCGCCGATGCCTCCTTGAGTTGATAGGTAATCTGCGTGCTCGCAATATCATGTCCATTGATGTCTACTAGCGCAAGGTCTATGGGCAGATGGAAAGGGTCTCCTCCGCTGCTTGGCTCCTGCGCTAATCGGATTCTGTATGTCTTAGTGGATGAATCATATGATGTTTCAGCCAGGACTTTCGGATAGCCGGCGCGGTAGAGCCATCCTTCGCGAAACTGCCTCAGCGAAATCCCCGACACCTCTTCGAAGCATGCGAAGAATTGTTCTGTATCCGCGTTGGTATTGCGGTAGCGTGAGAAGTAGAGGGACTTCCCTGCCTGAAAAACGTCATTGCCGAGGATGAGACGCAGCATCCTTATTACTTCGGCAGCCTTAACATAAGTGACGCCGTCGATAAGCTCATCCGGATCGTTGAAGCCTTCGCGGACAATGCGACCCGCATATCCGGCATCCTCGACGGCAAGCGGACCCAGAAGCGGGTTCCTTATGCTCTCGACCTGATTCAGCCTGACGAAGACCGGGTTGAAGATATCGGCCATGAAGCGGCGCTCAACATCTACGGTATATGCCTCATTCAGCCAAACGTCAAAAGGTGTCAGCATTGTGGTCTCGCTGCCGCACTGGTTGTGTTCGAACTCATGGACAATAACCGCATGGGCGTAAAGAAGGCCGGTGTCCAGTGTGTGCTCGGTTATGACTGCTGCATCAGTGACGATCGTCGTGTTGCCCACGTTCTCCATCCCGCCGAAATTGGATTTGTTCATGCAGATGGTCCTGTATGTGTCGCCGGTGTATTCGTAACCCTGGGTATTCGCGATCCACAGGACCGATTCCTTCAGGATCTCCATGGGGATGCGGACGGCATCCTTCATGCCCGGCGGGACCAGGTACTCCAGCCTGACCTTTTTCCCTGACGGATAAGTCAGCTCATCGGTCAACTCGTCCCATGTGCCTGCGCAGACAAGGAACAGGTATGGAGCCATCGGAAGTCTGTTCTCGTAAGTGATCACCTTGCGGGAAGGGTCCCCCGTCTTTGGGACCGGCTTGCCGTCAGGGTTCGTGGTGCGGCTTATATTCCCGTTGCTGATCAGATGTGTGTAGCGACTGTCGGCCTCTATTGTAGTCGTCATTGTACACTTTGCCGTGCAGTCGTCGAAAACAGGCATTATCCGCTGAAATCCCCATTGCTGGCACTGCGACATGTATTGCTGAGGGGCACCCTCAGGAGTTGTATCGCGATAAATCCCTTCCAGGACATGCCCGGAAGGGAAACAAGTGGTCGCGGTTTTCAGTCTGAGTCGTTCGCCGGGCCTGACGGTGTGATCGAGTTTTATAGTAAGCTTGCTTTTCGCTTCATCGTAAAGATAGTCGAGTGGGCGGAATGAACCATCGTCCCAATATTGATCAGCACTGCGTATAACAAGGTCTTTCGCATCGAGGATTACATTTACAAGGTCGCGGCAGGCGGTCATCTCAAGCAGATTCTCAGCCTCAACGCGGTCATCGAAAAAATTGATGTACATCGTCATATGGTCGAGATTGACCGGCAGCTCGGTAAAATCGCTGCGGAGATATTTGTACTTTCTGTCTGTCATGCTCACAGGCTTAGGACGGAATATATCAGATCTTTGACCAGCCCCGCCGTTTCAAGACGCGCAAGGACCGGGTCTAGATCGCTGGGCGATCCTGCGAGCAGATATACCCAACCGCCGGCATCAGTCTTCACAAGCTCGCTGGTGAGGAAGGATGTCTCGCCGACGACGTCGGCGGGTTTCAGCTGGCGGCTGACAAGGATCATGGCTGATTTTCTGAGGCTCTGGGATTCGTATGGGTGCTCTTCCAGCCTGGTGACCTTGCTCAGCCTGCTGATTTTGCGGACCATTCTGTCTTTTTCGTCCTCGCTGCAGCAGAATGTCAGCACGACGCTGCCATCGGTCCCTGCCAGGGCCTCAGACCCATGGCCGACTACAGTATCTATGCTTACGCCCTCGTTACTGAAGGCAGATGCGATGCTCGTCAGCGCGCCCGCCCGGTCAAGCACGTGAGCCCTGAAGACCCAGTGGTTTATCCCGTTTTCGCTCATTTTCTATCCTCCAGTGCCTTGTAGAGAATTTGCTGTTTGCGGCCGGACAGGACATCTGCGGCTCCTTCGGCAAGTGCTGCCATCTCAAGGGAACCCTCGTAGACCATAACCGGCGCCAGTCTTATTATGCGGCGCCTCACACCGTCCCTTATGGTTTTGCTCCTGGTAAGTCCGCCGGTAAGCACGATCGCTTCGACATCGCAGCCCGCTGCAACGAAGGCCTTGCCGATTTCTTTTGCAATCTGATATGTCATTGCTTCGATGACCAGAGCAGCCTGTTTGTCGCCCTTATTGATCAATTCTTCGATATGCTCCATGCGGTCGGTGCCCAGATAAGAGCGTAGGCCGCCATGCGACGTCAATTCGTCAATCAGCTCGTTACGGGTGAAGGTCCCTGAATAGCAGAGATCGATCAGATCCCCGATCGGGAGCTCGCCGGTCCTTTGTGGCGTGAACGGGCCGCCACCCAGGAGCGAAATGTTAGCATCGCTGATCCTTCCCTTGCGGATGGAAGCTACGGTTATGCCGCCCCCCAGATGGGCTACGACCAGATTCATGTCCTCGATTGGACGCCCGATCTCTCTGGCGGCGCGTCGTGACGCGGCCCTGACGCTCAAGGCATGGGATGTATTCCGGCGAGTGATTGGTTTATACCCGGATATCTCCGCTTCGGGGCTGAACTCGTCGACAACGACCGGATCAACAAGCATCGCAGGGGCATCGAGCTTTAAGGCAAGTCTCGCAGCTATCGGGGCCCCGTAATTGGCCGGGTGCATCCTTTCGGCCCGGTCGCGTACCGATGATACGATCTCTTCGTGTATGAAAATATTTCCGTCACGTCTCTCTGCGACGGCATATACACCGCCAGACAATTTCTCAGCCGGCCTCGGAAGAAAACCGCCGCGGGACGCAATGGCATCCACCCGGCTTCCGCCCCAGCGGGCCAGTATGCCCAATATCATTTGTGTAACCAGTTCTATATGGCTGTCCCGTTCTGCTGGAGTGCAGGTCATTGCAACCTCCCACGAGATCTCGTCCTGCTGCAGGCAATGTCCGTCCTCGAAAAGTGCGACCTTCAGGGAAGTAGATCCCGGGTTGACCACAAGGACTCGAAATGACTCGCCAGCCTCCGTTTTCGGAGCCTCGATGGTTTTCCTGGCTCTCCGCATATTATTGCGCTGCGCATATATCGCGCTAAGGGCAATCGAAACTATTCGTGTCTCCAGGCTGTCGGAGCGTGAGAGGATTATATACGGCATCGGAAAGCCGAGTGTAATACTTGCGAGCGAAGCCTCGCCGAATTTGTTCATTGCCGAGATCGTCTTGTATAGAGTATTGGCCGTGTCGATGCCGGGGCAGACAAGTATATCGGCATGGCCGGCCACCTCGGCAGCATGCGGAAGGTCCGGTAACCCTTTTACAGATACCGATGCTGGGTCTGTCGCCAGGTCGAACGAGAGCGGGCCGCATACAACGGCATCTGTCCAGGAACGCCTTGCAAGCTCAAGGCCGATCCATGTCGAAGGCAGCGACGGGATCTGCTTCTCGTTGGCCGACAATATGGCAACACGCGGTTTTTCGATTCCCATTACCACCTGTGCCACGTCAACGGCATTGACAACGAGGTCCTGCATGCGTCCGAAGTTGCAGACCGTTGTGACGCCCGCATCGGTCATTATCATCGGCCTTCCATTGCCGATGCTGGCGGCATCGAACACAGTGGCCAGGCTCACCGTAGAGCGGCAGGCAAGGGGCAGCATTGCACGGTTGATAATTGGCGTCGAAATCGCACCCTTTATTATTATGTCAATTCCGCCTGCCTTGATCAGCTCGACTGTCCTGGCTGCAATCACCTGGTCGCTGTCAGCCGGGACTATATCCTTCTCGTCGATATCTATGCCTATTTCGGCGATGGACTTGGCAATTCGCTCCTTGGCGCCGACAAGAATTATGCGGTCGACGATCCCATGATCGCGAGCCGATTCGACCAGTCGAAGGTCTTCAATGCGATGACCGCCGACGACAACAACGGTCGACGACGCAAGACCGCCGGCTATCTCTACGAGATCTACAACTTTTTCCAGCCGCTCAGCAGGATTCAAGGGCTTGACCTGTCGCTATTCATGGGCATTTCCATTCCGGGCCTGATGCGGGCCATAGGAGATTAAGCTTATCGTTGTTATGAGGATATCACGAGAAACACAGATTTTCAAGGAACTGCGCAAAAGCCCGGAAGTTCAGGAACAGGAACGGATGTTCTGGTGCGCGCCTGTGGAAAGGCTATTTGAATTCAGGCAGCAAGCTGTTAATCCTCCAGCCCTTTATGCCTTTTTCCTCCGAGTAGATCCATTGCTGCATATCGCGCAAAGATTTGACCTTATATGTGTACAGATTATAGTAAGACATCTCCACCTCAACCGTGGCCCGCTGCTTTTCTTCGGCATAGGCCGAATTGATGATGTGGTAGTCGATAATCCGTGTATCTTTCAGCGCAGCAGCCCTGGCCAGATAATTCGCCCTGACGCCGTCTGCGGCAAAGAGGCTTGCAGTTCCAAGCTCGTTGCTGCTCAGCATATTGTTGTATTTGGACACGCTCATATCGAATTCTTCGCGAAGGTTGTGGCTGCAGGAACTGAGAGTAAAAAGCGCCAGCAGCGATATAAGGGCAACAGGCAACTTTAAGTGCAGGGATTTCATAACGCGTATTATACAATCAGGCGGGGAAGTCCGGCAATCCGAACAGGACCAGATATATAGCAAAGATGAGAGCCAGCAGTAAATGAACTGAAATATAATTATTCAGTCGGGCTGAAACCATGAAGCGCCTCTCGTGAAATATATGAAGCACGCGACCGCCGGCGAGAGCGCCGACAGCCAGGACGATTACGCAAAGCGCATAGGTCAGCGAGGCCGGAACACTGAACTCAAAAGAGTCGAGACCAAGTCCGAACTGCCTGCCGAGAGTCGGAACGAAATCGCCCATATTGGCCAGGAGGTATTCCAGCCTGTAGGCAAGCTCTCCGGCAAAGGCCATTGGAACCAGGGCCGGCACCATAGGAGAAAAAAGTCCGAATATGTCTTTTTTAATCGGAATGAAGAAGATGGCGCCTATCCTGATAACGGCGATAAAGAACAAGAACCCGGCTGCAAGAAGAGCCGTGAATGCGATCAGATTCGAGCCGAAAAAGTAAGCCTGGACCGGGGAATATAGCTGCAGATGCTGGATGAAACGCGCCAGCTGTGATCCCATAAAAAAAGGGATAATATAGGAATAAGTGAGATACGTGCTCTTTTTTGTCGTAAGCTCCACATGGGACGTGATTTCGAGAAACGGATTTCGCAGGTAGATGGCCGGGGATCTCCGCTTGCAGAGCATCACGCAATGCCCGCACACCAGGCAGTAGAAATTGCTCCGTACATTTGAAGCGCCGAGCCCGATAGGGCATCCAGGCACATCGTCCGCCCCCAGCTTGCACGCAGCGCTTTTGCATGTGCTGCACGTGGCTTTGTCGGACCTGAACTCGGTAATGGCTATCGACGCAGCTGAACCGATGATTTTCCCGAGCGGGCAGACGTGCCTGCACCACGCCTGACCTTTGAACAGTATCCCCATCAGCGTCGCCCCCAGCAGTATGCTCAGCAGCAGATAGGCAGTTCCGGCAGGCCAGTCCTTCATATGCGTGACCGATTCAACCCATATGATCATGCCCAGCAGGATAACCGACAAGTGGGTAAAGAACTTTTGCAGAAACTTGGGCACCTCCAGGTTAAGGCCCAGCCCGTAGTGCTGAAAGAGCCGGCCTACGCCCGGAAAGGGGCAGACCCCGCACCAGAGTTTGCCGACGAAAAACCAGCTCAGAACCACGCCTGTCCACCATATCCCCCACGAAATGAAAAGAGAGATATTGCGGTCGGGGGATTGAGGGCCCAGAAGCCCTAGCAGGATCAGGAGTGTAAAGAAGACATCGCCGAATGTTCTTGCCGAGAGGATATAGTGCCTGTTAGCGAAAAAGGTCCTCAGACGCGGAAAGGTCTCGAAGAGATTGATCCTGGAATCATCGTCCGGACTAGTCAGGACCCTGAGTATCTTTTTGAAACTGAGACGACGATCGGACCTGCTCATACATCCGCCTGACAACTGATCTGTTATTAAGCCGCGCCAACGGTTGTTATGCGCACCATGCTCTATAACAATTTAACATAAAAGGCCGATATTTATTTAGTAAGCCCCTTCTCTTTTCAGGACAACCCTGACGGTCTTAAAAAGAATGACAATATCCAGCCATAACGACCAGTTCATTACATACCAGGTATCCAGGTTGACCCTGGCATCATAACCCATCATGCTCCTGCCGCTGACCTGCCATAAGCCGGTTATCCCGGGGCGTATCATGAAGTAATACTCAGCGTATTCCTTATAATATTTTTCTATTTCGGCCTGAACCACGGGCCTTGGTCCAACGAGGCTCATCTCACCTTTGAGTACATTGAATATTTGCGGAAGCTCGTCGAGCGATGTCTTTCTAAGAAAACGCCCGACTTTCGTTATTCGTGGGTCATCCTTGAGCTTAAAATATGATTCCCACTCCTGTTGGGCATCAGAGCTGTTCGTCAGAAGCTCGGTCAACCTTTCATCAGCGTCATTGAACATACTGCGGAATTTATAGATTTGCAGCGGATTGCCGTTTTTACCGATCCGCGCATGCGCATAAAAAATCGGACCGCGGGATTCAAGTTTTATCAGGGCCCCGATAACCGCGATCAGCGGTACAAGCAGCGGCATCAGCGCAAGAGAAAGAACAATATCGCATGCCCGCTTAATTGCAATATTTATTGCAGACCTTAAATTGTTGTTTATCTGTATGAGAAACAATCTCTGCGAAAGGATATGTCGGATTTCCGTATTGAATAACGCAATGCCCTGCAAATCCGGCACGAACATTATCTTCTTCGCCGATTGCTGGATCTTGTTGGTGAGAACGGACAAATCCTTGGATGGAAGAGAGGGAATTGCAATGATCACGGTATCAAAGGCGTATAAACGTATGAATTCCGGCAAATTCCTGATAGGCCCAAACACCTTTACAGAATCGACATAGGTACCTTCTTTTTCAAGATCATCGTCAAGAAATCCTATAATATCATAGCCAATGTACCTGTCGTTTCTCAGTCCCCTGAGTATTGATATCCCGGCACTGCCTGCACCCAGTATCATGGCCCGTTCTTGTCCAAATCCAAACCTGAAAAAAAACTTCTTCCCGCAGATGCGGTAAAACACAAGAAAAAAAATGGTCAGCACGCCGAACTGCGCCAGCGATATCATTAACGGTGTCTTAAAATGGCCCAACTGCATGAATAGGATTATCAGCACGATTAGGATAACCAGTAAGACAACTTTTGCAATTCGCCTGATATCGTCCCACAAAGGGGTCCTCTTCGTATAGAGCCCCTGGTATGCAAGAGATGGGACCAGCAGGGCAAGAAACGGAAGTGTAGACCGGAATGCTAGAAAGAGGTCCCGATAAACGCGTGGCGCCGCGTAGTCTTCGATAGTTATAATTTGATTGATAAGAATAGCGGTATGGATGGCGAATATGTCGAGCAGCAACAGGGTAAAAGGCCATGTTATCTTGGAAAAATTGCTTTGTTGGGTCGCAGAGAAAAATGAGAAAGACATCTGTCAGATTGCCGTTCCTCTCCGAATTGATGATATTGATTTGTTGCAGTGGGAG
>DATHDF010000063.1:0-2867 GCA_035319185.1 Dissulfurispiraceae bacterium
AGGAGCCAGTGGCAAACTCTAACCGGAAACTCCCATACATAGACTTGACTCATGGCGGCCTCCTTATTCCACTTCGACTTTGTAAAGCTCTTTTTTCTCTGCGTCGAATAAATGTATTGCGCAGGCCATGCAGGGATCGAATGAATGAATGGTCCTCTGGATTTCTATCGGCTTCGTCGGGTCAGCAATCGGCGTTCCGATAAGAGAGGCTTCGAACGGGCTCTTCTGGCCCTTCGGATCTCTCGGCCCCGCATTCCATGTGGTTGGCACAACTGCCTGGTAATTAGCTATCTTCCCGTCCTTGATTACGATGAAATGCTGAAGGGCGCCGCGGGGTGCATCATGCAACCCGACTCCTTTTGCCTCTGACGGCCATGAGGACGGGTCCCACTTGTCCGTATTGGCGACCTTTAGGTCTCCTTTTTTCATATTGGCCGCCAGTTCATCAGTCCAGTCATGGAGCTTGCTCACTACAATAGCAGTCTCGATTCCTCTGGCGGCTGTCCTTCCAAGTGTCGAGAAAAGCGCCTCAGGCCCGACGCCGAGCTTCTTAAGGACCATATCGACAGTCTCTTTGACCTGTTTATGACCTGACGCATAGGCGACCAGCATTCTGGAAAGCGGGCCGACTTCCATCGCATTGTCCTCGTATCTCGGCGTCTTCACCCAACTGTATTTCTTTGCGGTGTCCAGGAACTCATAAGGCGGCTTTGGACCGGTGTAGTTTGGCGTGGTCTCTCCTGCCCACGGATGCTTTCCCTTAGAATCTCCGTCTGAATAGCTGTACCACGAATTGTTTATGTACTCACTAATCTTTGCAGGATCGACCTGCATGATTTTGCTCAGGTCCTTGTTCTTTATAACACCTGCCGGAAGAAAGAATTTGCCGGTTGCATCGGGGAATTCGCCGCACGCAAGGAAATTGTTGAAGCTGCCATGGGCGGCCCAGTCCTTATAAAACGATGCGACCGCAAGAAGATCAGGTATGTACACCTTGTTTACAAAATCCACGCACTTCTGCGAGAGCTCATGGAGAAGCGCAATGCTTCCGGCGTTAAGCGCATTCTGGCTGTTAGGATCGACCGGAATCGTCATGCCTCCGACAATGAACGTCTGCGGATGAGGGTTCTTTGCGCCAAGCAGCGCATGAGCCCTTATGACGTCTCTCTGCCAGTCGAGGGCCTCCAAATAGTGGGCGACTGCCATGAGGTTTGCTTCAGGCGGGAGCTTGTACTCCTTATGTCCCCAGTAGCCGTTTGCGAAGATTCCGAGCTGCCCGCTCTCGACGAAAGATTTCAGCTTTGCATGTATTCCCTTGAAATGGGCAACCGATGAATTATTCGGCCAATCCGAAATGGATGATGCAAGTGCAGCCGTCTTTGCAGGGTCCGCCTTGAGGGCGCTGACAACATCAACCCAGTCAAGGGCATGGAGATGATAAAAATGAATTACATGGTCCTGCACGTTCTGGAAACCCATTATCAGGTTTCTGATGATTCGCGCATTATCCGGTATAGTTATATTGAGTGCATTTTCGACAGCCCTTATAGATGCGAGTGCATGGACTGTTGTACAGACGCCGCAAAACCGTGACACAAAGGTCCAAGCATCCCGTGGATCCCTGCCTTTCAGCATTACCTCTATGCCTCTCCACATCGTACCGGATGCCCAGGCGTCGGCAATCTTTCCGCCCTCAAGCTGTGCTTCGACTCTCAGGTGGCCTTCTATTCTCGTTAACGGATCAACTACAATTTTTGCCATTTTTATCTCCATCCTTTCCTGTTTCTTTATTTTTTAGCCTTTGTTGCCGTTCTGATCGCAGCATGAGCTGCTACACCCACTACCGCAACGGCAGCAATGCCGAGACCTATCTTATCTGCATTTGCCATAACGCCGGCTCCAGGAACTTTTGGTAGTCTCTTATAGAACGGATATGCCGCATCCCAGTTGCCAGGGGTCGCGCATGCTATACAGCCATGTCCTGCCATTACCGGCCAGCTTGTGCCGCCGTTCCACCTGACCGTCGGGCAATTTTGATGTGCCATAGGCCCTTTGCAGCCCATCTCATACAGACACCAGCCCTGCCTGGCACCTTCGTCGCCCCATTGTTTGACGAACTGGCCAGCATCAAAATGCGGTCTTCTTTCGCAGTTATTGTGAATCAGTTTGCCATAGGCGAATTTCGGACGGCCATAGCTGTCGAGTTCAGGCAGAGACCCAAAGGTAAGAAAATGCACTACAGTGGCTGTGAAGTTTTCGCAGTTCATCGGGCATCCCGCGATGTTCACAACAGCGCCGCCGATTGCCTCCTGAATTCCGGTGTAACCGCACGGGTTCGGAGCGGCTGCGGCCACTCCACCATAGCAGGCACAGTTTCCGACAGCTATGTTAGCCATCGCACCTGCGGCAACTTCTTTAAGAATATGTATCGACGACTTCCCCGCAACGCAGCAATATACGCCGCCATCTTTCGATGATACCGCTCCCTCATAAACCGCGATATAATCTTTCTTCTTGATAGCATCTGCAAGGGATTTCTCAGCCGCATGCCCTGAACATGCCATCAATGTTTCGTGATAATCAAGGGATATCACGTCAAGCACGAGGGTTCCGATCGTAGGCTTTGTAGCCCTCAAGATCGATTCAGAATCACCAGTGCATTCGGAAAAATGCAACCATACGACAGACGGCCTCTGCTTCTTTTCCAGAGCTTCGGCAATCTGCGAGGCTCCTGAAGAACACAGTCCCAAAGTCGTTGCCGTTGTGGCGCAGAACTTAAGGAAATCTCTGCGCGATACCCCTCGTCGCGTCAGATAAGAATAAATGCTTTCGCTCTCCATACCCGTCCTCCTGTAACAAAAATTAAC
>DATHDF010000064.1:0-2873 GCA_035319185.1 Dissulfurispiraceae bacterium
AGGAGCCAGTGGCAAACTCTAACCGGAAACTCCCATACATAGACTTGACTCATGGCGGCCTCCTTATTCCACTTCGACTTTGTAAAGCTCTTTTTTCTCTGCGTCGAATAAATGTATTGCGCAGGCCATGCAGGGATCGAAGGAATGAATGGTCCTCTGGATTTCTATCGGCTTCGTCGGGTCGACTATCGGCGTTCCGATAAGAGACGCCTCGAACGGGCTCTTCTGGCCCTTCGGATCTCTCGGTCCCGCATTCCATGTGGTCGGCACAACTGCCTGGTAATTGGCGATCTTCCCGTCCTTGATTACTATGTAATGCTGAAGGGCGCCGCGGGGTGCATCGTGCAACCCGACTCCCTTTGCCTCTGACGGCCATGTGGACGGGTCCCACTTGTCCGTATTGGCGACCTTTAGGTCTCCTTTTTTCATATTGGCCGCCAGTTCGTCAGTCCAGTCATGGAGCTTGTTCACTACGATAGCAGTCTCGATTCCTCTGGCGGCTGTTCTTCCGAGCGTCGAAAAAAGCGCCTCAGGCCCGACGCCGAGCTTCTTAAGGACCATATCTACAGTCTCTTTGACCTGTTTATGACCCGATGCATAGGCGACCAGCATTCTGGAAAGCGGGCCGACTTCCATCGCATTTTCCTCATATCTCGGCGTCTTTACCCAACTGTATTTCTTTGTAGTGTCCAGGAACTCATAAGGCGGTTTGGGGCCGGTGTAGTTTGGTTTTGTCTCTCCTGACCAGGGATGCTTTCCTTTCGAATCCCCGTCTGAATAGCTGTACCATGAATTATTGATGTATTCGGTGATCTTGGCCGGGTCTACAGGATTTATCTTGCTCAAGTCCTTGTTCTTTATAACCCCGGCTGGAAGAAAGAATTTGCCGGTTGCGTCAGGGAATTCGCCGCATGCGAGGAAATTGCTGAAGCTTCCGTGACCAGCCCAATCTTTATAGAAAGATGCAACCGCGAGGAGATCGGGTATGTATACCTTATTCACAAAATCCACACACTTCTGAGAGAGTTCGTGAAGAAGAGCTATGCTGCCTACATTAAGAGCGTTCTGGCTGTTTGGATCGACCGGTATCGTCATGCCTCCGACGATGAACGTCTGCGGATGCGGGTTTTTTGCGCCGAGCAGGGCGTGTGCGCGTATAATGTCCCTCTGCCAGTCGAGGGCCTCCAAATAGTGTGCGACAGCCATGAGGTTCGCTTCCGGCGGGAGCTTGTACTCCTTGTGTCCCCAATAGCCATTTGCAAAGATTCCGAGCTGCCCGCTCTCGACGAAAGATTTCAGCTTTGCATGTATTGCCTTGAAATGGGCAACCGATGAATTATTCGGCCAATCCGATATGGATGATGCGAGGGCAGCCGTTTTTGCAGGGTCGGCTTTGAGGGCGCTGACGACATCAACCCAGTCAAGGGCATGGAGATGATAAAAATGAATTACATGGTCCTGCACGTTCTGGAAACCCATTATCAGGTTTCTGATGATCCGCGCATTATCCGGTATGGTTATATTGAGTGCATTTTCAACTGCCCTTATAGATGCGAGGGCATGGACCGTCGTACAGACGCCGCAAAACCGCGATACGAAGGTCCAGGCATCGCGGGGGTCCCTGTCTTTCAACATTACCTCTATGCCCCTCCACATCGTGCCGGATGCCCAGGCGTCGGCAATCTTTCCGCCCTCAAGCTGTGCTTCGACTCTCAGGTGGCCTTCTATTCTCGTTAACGGATCAACTACAATTTTTGCCATTTTTATCTCCATCCTTTCCTGTTTATTTATTTTTTAGCCTTTGTTGCCGTTCTGATCGCAGCATGAGCTGCTACACCCACTACCGCCACAGCAGCAATGCCGAGACCTATCTTATCTGCATTTGCCATAACGCCGACTCCAGGAACTTTTGGTAGTCTCTTGTAGAATGGATATGCTGCATCCCAGTTGCCTGGTGTCGCGCATGCAATGCAACCATGTCCTGCCATTACCGGCCAGCTTGTGCCGCCGTTCCACCTGACCGTCGGGCAATTTTGATGTGCCATAGGCCCTTTGCAGCCCATCTCATACAGACACCAGCCCTGCCTGGCGCCTTCGTCGCCCCATTGTTTGACGAACTGGCCTGCATCAAAATGCGGTCTTCTTTCGCAGTTGTTGTGAATCAGTTTGCCATAGGCGAATTTCGGACGGCCATTGCTGTCGAGTTCAGGCAGCGATCCGAAGGTGAGGAAATGGACTACTGTGGCCGTGAAGTTCTCACAGTTCATCGGACATCCAGCGATGTTCACCACAGTGCCGCCTATGACGTCCTGAACTCCGGTATAGCCGCATGGGTTCGGTGCGGCTGCAGCCACTCCGCCATAGCAGGCGCAGTTCCCGACAGCGATATTTGCCATTGCGCCGGCCGCAACTTCTTTAAGAATCTGTACGGATGATTTACCCGCGATGCAGCAGTAGACACCGCCGTCTTTCGATGAGACGGCTCCCTCGTAGACCGCAATATATTGCCCTTTTTTGTTCGCGAGGGTGTCTGCAAGCGATTTCTCAGCCGCATGCCCTGAACATGCCATCAATGTTTCGTGATAATCAAGGGATATCACGTCAAGCACGAGGGTTCCGATCGTAGGCTTTGTAGCCCTTAAGATCGATTCGGAATCACCAGTGCATTCGGAAAAATGCAACCATACGACAGACGGCCTCTGCTTCTTCTCCAGAGCTTCGGCAATCTGCGTGGCTCCTGAAGAACACAGTCCCAAAGTCGTTGCCGTTGTGGCGCAGAACTTAAGGAAATCTCTGCGCGATACCCCTCGTCGCGTCAGATAAGAATAAATGCTTTCGCTCTCCATACCCGTCCTCCTGTAACAAAAATTAAC
>DATHDF010000065.1:0-3959 GCA_035319185.1 Dissulfurispiraceae bacterium
CATCAAGTTCTGCAGTCCCGAAGGGACAAGGCTAAGCTTGCTCTTCACGGCAGCTGCCGTTCCGATAAGAACTGCCATCGCCAGCCATGAATAGGTTACATAAGGCGGGAACTCCTTGAGGATTGGTACTGCGCCTAAAATTGTCGGTGCTTCCACGGACTGAATCCTCCTTATAAATAAACTTTAGCTTGTATTAATTTTAGTGCGACTTATCTTAAAGAATACGGCATCTTATGTCAAGCGATAATTAATTTATGAAACGATTAACCAAACTTATAATTAGCCAAGTCTAGCTCCTCTTCAGCGCCCTGTCGGCGATGTCCTTACGATAATGCATCCCTTCAAAGTTGATCTTTTCTATCGCCTTGTAAGCCTTAGATTTTGCGGCCCCGATATCGCCTCCAAGCGCGGTAACGCCGAGCACCCTGCCTCCGTTTGTAACTATATTGTTGCCGCTAAAGGAAGTGCCGGCATGGAAGACCGTGACCCCGTCGATTTTTTTTGCGGTATCAAGTCCGGTAATGACCTCTCCTTTTTTGTATTTGCCCGGATATCCCTTTGATGCAAGAACAACGCAAACTGCCGCTTCCGGCTTCCATTGAACGTCCAGTTCGGCAAGTTTCCCATCGGTCAGGGCAAGACAGATATCGAGGAGGTCGGTGGAGAGCCTCGAGAGCACAGGCTGCGTTTCAGGGTCGCCAAGCCTGCAGTTAAATTCTAGGACCGAGGGTTTGCCGTCGTCTATCATGAGCCCGGCATAGAGAATGCCCCTGAACTTGACGCCTTCGGATTTCATTCCATCGATAACGGGCCTCATGATGGTGTCGACAATCTGTTTTTCAAACTCCGGCGTTATGATCGGTGCCGGACTGTACGCTCCCATTCCGCCGGTATTGGGGCCTGTGTCGCCGTCAAATACTCTTTTGTGATCTTGAGAGCTTACCATTGGAACGATCGTTTCACCATCTGTGAATGCCATAAACGAAGCCTCCTCCCCACGCAAGCATTTCTCCACAACGACCCTTTCACCGGCATCACCGAAAGCCTTGTCTTTCATTATCAGTCTGAGTGCTTCTATGGCCTCGTCTACCGTGGAAGCAACGATGACGCCCTTTCCGGCTGCCAGTCCGTCGGCTTTTACAACTATTGGGGCGCCGACCATGCGTACATAATCCTCTGCGTGAATGTACGACGAGAAAACCTTGTATTCGGCGGTCGGTATGCGGTGCCTCTTCATGAAATCTTTAGCATAGACCTTGCTGGATTCGAGCATTGCTGCGGCCTTTGTCGGTCCGACTATCCTGCGGCCCTCCTTTTCGAAGACATCGACAATGCCCTTCGACAGAGGATCTTCAGGGCCGACTATCGTAAGGTCGATCCATTCGTACTTGACGAAATCGAGCAGCGCTCCGAAATCGTCCGACGCCACCTCGATGCATTCCGCGATCTCGGCTATGCCGGCGTTTCCGGGGGTACAATATATCTTGTCAACCTTCTGGGACTGCGAAAGCTTCCATGCGATCGCATGTTCCCTTCCGCCTCCTCCTACAATGAGAACTTTCATATCAGCCGTTCCTTTCCTCCGATTTTGTGACCAGCCAGAAAACGATGCCCAGCGTCAAAATCAGGGCTATCAGATAATAGAGCTTTTCTATCGCTTCGTGCTTCAGGGCCATGATCATCGTGTCTCGTATAAATGCGACGAGAGCGACTCCGACGAACACGCTAATTCGGAATTTGCCGCCCTTAAGATGCTTGATCTCGGTGTTCATGAGCTCGATCATGATCCAGAGCACCAGCAGAGAGCCGAGCGCCGTAATGATACCATGCTCGATGCCGACGGTCACAAGGTTTTTCAGGTCCATGACGAACAGCACTATGACCCCGAGGGTCAGGCCGATCAGCGCCAGCACGAGCACCAGGTTCATGGTCTGGGCGAAGCGCTCTGAAAACGATATCAGGGTGTTTCTTACCCTATATGCCGGAGAATAGGTTTTCAGCTCTTCCTCTATATAGGACGATGTGATTATGTCCAGATTCATGTCCAGTATTTTTTCGGTCGAAATTACAAGGCGCGTTCTCTCCTCGGCATCTTCAATATTGCGGTTCAGTATGTCGATGCAGCAGTTGCGGACAATGTTGACGGCCCTGGTCATGAAATGCGCGTCAACCGCAACTCTCACATGTGTCTGTCCTATGCGCAGCAGTTTGTCGTAGTATTTTGAGTCATATGTCCCTGAAAACAGCATCTGAAACCATTTTTTATGGGCCTCGAAGACATATTGCTTCTTTGTTTCGTCGCTGAAGTACCGCCCCGTTTCATCGACGCGAAGCACCCACATATGCAAAGACCCCATGACCGCATCAGCATGGTCTTCCATAACGACTTTTAAGGAAGCGAGGTTTTTTTCGTCCTCAATGGTGAAGTCGTAATGGGACTTTATCTCCCTGAACGATTTCATCAGTGTCTGAAATGCCTTGCGCCGGTCATTAACATGGCCATATTATATTCGTCGGCAGCCCTGGTGACCTCTTCGTCCTTAACGGAACCACCGGGTTGAATTATTGCAGTTACTCCAACTTCGGCAAGCACGTCGATGCCGTCCCTGAACGGGAAGAAGCCGTCGGATGCAGCCACACAGCCCTTCAAGGATTCGCCGGCATTAAGGGCGCCTATTTTTGCCGAATAGACTCTGCTGGTCTGACCGATTCCGATACCCAGAGTGCGATCCCTGAGCGCATAGACGATGGCATTTGATCTGACATGCTTGCATACCTTCCATGAAAAGGCGAGGGCCGCCCGTTCGTCCCGTGTCGGCTGGCGTTTGGTTGCGGCCTTGAGAGACATTGCATCTTCCGACGATATGTCCCAGTCCTGAACAAGCAGGCCTCCCGCCACTCGTTTCATGTCCCATAAACCGGGCCTGGCCTTTTCCTGTAGGATCATCTCCGGCAGTTCGAGGAGTCTTACGTTTGGTTTCGCCGAAAGGATATCAATCGCTTCGCGCGTGAATGACGGCGCAATAATGACTTCAAGGAAAAGATCCACCAGCGACACCGCAACTTCTGCGTCTACCTGCGAATTGAATGCAATTACTCCTCCGAATGCGGACACCGAATCTGTCTTCAGGGCCTTTTTATACGCGTCGATTGCAGTCTCTCCCACGCCGACACCGCATGGATTATTGTGCTTGATGATCGCGCATGCATTCTTGTCGAACTCCATTGCAAGCAGCAGGGCCGAATTCGTATCAAGCCAGTTGTTGAACGACATCTCTTTGCCTTGCCGCTGCCGCGCTTCCGGCAGGCAGAGCCCGTCAGCCCTTTCCTTGTAGAGCGCAGCCTTCTGCTGCGGGTTTTCTCCATATCTAAGGACGGACACCTGTTTCATCGACATCGTGAGGTAATCAGGGAATTGGCGGTCCTTCTCGATCACCGACGTAAGATAGTCTGCAATCAGGGTATCGTATCGCGACGTATGTGCAAATACCTTGCGCGCCAGGCGAAGCTTCGTTTCCATGCCGATCTTACCGCCAGATTTCTTCATCTCGGCCAGGACGACGCCATAATCCGACGGATCTACAACCACGGCTACGTCAGCGAAGTTTTTTGATGCCGCCCTGAGCATTGTCGGACCGCCGATGTCTATGTTCTCGATCGCCTCTTCGAAGGTCACGTCCTGCTTCGATATGGTCTTTTCAAAGGGGTAGAGGTTTACCGCAACCAGGTCAATGGTGCCGATGCCGTGTTTGCTGATCTCTTCCATGTCTTTAGGGTTGCTCCTGCGGGAGAGCAGGCCTCCGTGGATCTTCGGATGGAGTGTCTTCAGGCGTCCGTCCATCATCTCGGGGAACCCGGTGTAGTCAGATACTTCAACTACAGCAACGCCGGCATCCCTGAGGGCCTTTGCCGTACCGCCGGTTGAAAGTATCTCGACGCCGAGTGAAGCCAGTTCCTTA
>DATHDF010000066.1:0-7535 GCA_035319185.1 Dissulfurispiraceae bacterium
ATGAACATCCGAATCGCCAGGAAGGATATGCTTGCGCTGAAAGCCAGGGCGCTTGAGCAGGGAATGGCATATCAGACTTTGGTGTCGAGTCTGCTGCATAAATATGTGACCGGTCAGTTGCAGGAGAAAAAGGCAGGTTAATTTGCAATGTCCCGATCAGGATTGAACTTTTGCCACTGATTGCCACTCCATACTTTTTTTGAAGCTATCGATGGCACAACTGCCGGCTGAAAACAATTTTGCTTTTCTTGCCCATTCTGGTAAACTTTCAATGTGCCCTGATACCTGATGGTTAATAATCTTAGGATTGGAAGGGAGGAGTGCTATGGGGTTTCTGCAAAGCATTTTTAAACGCGCAAGAAGAGAGCCGTATTTAGAAAAGAGAGGCAGGTCCCGATTGAACTGTTCCATCGCGACCGAATTCAATGACGTTAAAGGCAAGACATGGAGCTGCAGGATAGTCGACATGAGCGAAAACGGTTTCGGTATAGCTACCAGCGCTCATTTGAGGATCGGGAACACCATTAATATGATGCGACCCAGTGTGGAAGCCAGGGTCGTATGGGCCACAGAGAGCAGGGCGGGGTTGAGGATTATAACCTGAGTCCGAGGATTACTTGGCTTCCGTATTAGTATTAGTGTCCGTCTGAGATTGCTTATCCGCGCCCTGGTCTTTGACAGGGACTGTCTTCTTGTGCTTCTCGATGTTTATCTCTTTGCCCACATTCTTGAATAACTCGTAGTAATCGGAAGTCATCTTCTTGGCTTCTGCCTGGTTTCTTACCACGCGGGGCGTAAGCAGAATGACCAGTTCCTGCCTGTCAAGGGTATCCGTCGTTGTGCCGAAGAGATATCCCAGAACAGGTATCTTGCTGAGTCCGGGTATGCCGCTCCTGCTGGAATTTGTTGTCTCGTTGACCAATCCGCCGATTACGATAGTTTCACCATCCTGGGCTACCAGATTGGTCGTTATTTCATTCTTGGATATGACGAACTGGTCGGTCCCAAGCACAGGCTGGGTTTTTGCCGAGGAAACCTCCTGCGACAATTCGAGAGCTATCAATCCGCTGTCATTGATCTGAGGCTTAACCTTGAGTATTGTCCCTACATCCTTGTACTGGATGGTAGAGGTCGTCGTGTTTGTAGCCGTTACAGTTGTGCTGGTACTGGTACTGGACAAAGGTGTTGTAGTCGTCGAAGTGGCAATAGGTATCTGGGTGCCGACCTGAATTCTTGCCTCGCGGTTGTCGGACACAAGGATATTCGGCGACGACAGAATCTTGGCCTTGCCGAGGGATGCGTCCGCTTCTATCGAGAGCTTTACTTTACCGCTGGTATCCCGCGCCGTATAGGCAAAGAATGTTGTGCCGGACGTGTTGGCTGCCGCCAGATCCGGTAAGGGCGCAAACCCTAAGGTGCCGGGCAGATTGATATCGCGGCTGAAGGGATTAAGTTGAATCTTTGTGTTCATGCTGAGGTTCCATCTCAGGCCAAATGTGAGATTGTCCGTAAGTTCGACCGATGCAACCACCGCCTCTATCATAACCTGGCGAGGCATGGTATCGATCTGCTTGATGGCGCCGAGAATGATTGAATAGTCAGCAGGTGATGCATAGATAACTAATGCGTTATTTACCTCATCCGCAATGACCTTCGTTCCGGGCGCGACAAGCGACTCGCCGCTTTGCGTGCCGGGGAATGGGGTCTGCGGAGTGTTGACCGGTCCGGCCTTCGGGACATTGGGTCCGGCAGCTGCCTGCGGCTGAGAACCTCCGCCGGTCAATGTCTTTACACCGCCGCCCGAAGAAGTCGCGGCAACCCCCAGCATTACCTGCTGAATGATCTTTGCAACATGTTCAGCCTTGGTGTTCTGAAGCGCATATACATAAACCTTCGGTTGGGTTGCATCCTTATATGTATCTACATCGAACATGGCTACAACCTGGAGCAGCCTCCTGATATTGGCATCTGTGTCCGCAATAATGAGTACATTCTTTTTGGTGACGTCGTAAATGGCGCCGCCCTGCGTCAGGAGCGGATTGAGTATGCTCGCCATCTCGGACGAATTGATGAATGTAAGCGGGACGATCTGCATCAGGGCCGTGCCCTTAAGCTCGATCGATTCGGGGTCTTTGCCGAACCGGATGGGCGCGGGCTCTTTCGCTATGCCTCCTATGGGAATGATCCTGTATAAACCGTGTTCTTCGACTACAGCAATTCCGTTAAGGCGTAAAATTATTTCCATGATCGGCAGTATTCTGTCGCGCGGTATCGGCGTAGTTGTGCGGAAGTTGACCCTGCCTTTGACTTGCGGGTCGATGATGTAATTCACGCGCAGGACTTCTCCAAAAACCGTTTGTATTACCTCGAAGACATCCGCGTCATCGAAGAAAAAGCTTGAGCCCCCCAACGACGGAGCCATTCTCGCTTGTCCCGGCGCAACCGGGGCAGGCGCCATCGGCGCAGGTGCAACTGGTGCGGGTGCGACAGCCTGCGGAGTTTCACCTGGGATTGGCTGGCCTGTGTACGGCAAAGGCATGGTTGGCGATGACGATGGCGAAGCAGGCATGGCGGGCTGCGGAACTGCTGATGGCGCAGGCATTTTAGCAGGTGCGTTAGGACCTGCCGGATTCGGCTGCGGCATGGGTAGCGTAGCCGCATTAGGGCTGTTCACATCGCCAGGATTCGGGCCGGCAGGCATTTCTGCACGGGCCGACGCAACTGCCAGGATAAATGCCGCCAATGCAGCGAATATGCTAAATTTTTGCAGGGCTTTTCTGAGCACGCAAATTCCTTTTTTCCTTATACAATAATAGTTTTTTAGTTCTGAGTCAAGCCTGATCGCCTTTTCAGCGCCTGTGCCGACAAGATCACACGCTCTATTGTTGCCTGCAATCGCTTTTGACTTCGCATTGAATGGCCCCGGAGATTGTTGTATTATAAGTAGGTACGCGTTATAAATATTTAATGTATAAGGTGAAGGGTGACTTTATGATATCGAGATGCAGGCAGTATCGGGCGGTCGACAACAGCAATGGATTCACACTCGTAGAGCTTCTCGTGGTCATGGCTATCATAGCGCTGATACTTGCGCTTGTGGGGCCGAACATATTTTCAAAGCTGGGGAAAAGCAAGACCTCGGCAGCGAAGGCCCAGATAGAACTCTACGGCCAGGCACTGGACCAGTACCGTCTGGATATGGGACATTATCCGACAACCGCGCAGGGACTGCAGGCGCTGCTAACCAATCCCGGCGAGGAGAAGTGGCAGGGCCCGTATCTCAAGAAGAATGTGCTTCCCGTCGATCCGTGGAACAGGCAGTATATATATCAGGCGCCGGGCACGCACGGCGATTATGATCTCTACTCTCTGGGCAGGGACGGCACGCAAGGCGGCGAAGGCGAAGACAAGGATGTTGCAAGCTGGGAATAGTAAATTTATTGGCCGGGTGACAATAAATGACCGATCAGATATCATTTGACCAACACCGGATCCTGTCAATCGAAGACCTGCCGAAGGTCCCGCTGGTCCTCGCCGGGATATCGTCCAGGTTCATACAGGAGAACAGGGTAATTCCGATCGAGTACAGGAACAATGTGCTCAAGGTTGCAGTCGAAAATCCGCGTGATGTCGGCACAATCGATGCACTGAAAGTGGCCCTTTCTGCGGATATCGTGGTTTTCACAGCTGAAACGCGCATGGTTGACGAATATCTGAAACGGTTCTACGAGCAGGAATCTCAGAATATAAACCGCATTATCGAGGACATCGGTGAGCAGGGCGTCGAGTATTTGAGGGACGAAGAAGAGGAAGATGTGGGACATCTCAAAGACCTCGCTGCCGAAGCACCGATAATCAAGCTTGTCAATATGCTGATCACCAGGGCCATTGAGAGCCGGGCCAGCGATATACATGTCGAACCTTTCGAAGACGAGATGAAGGTCAGGTACCGCATCGACGGCGTTTTGAACGATATCGAGTCAATACCTAAGAAACTCCAGGCGGCGATCGTCTCCAGGGTGAAGATCATGGCCAAGCTGAATATAGCCGAGAAGCGGCTTCCACAGGACGGCCGCATAAAGCTCAAGATGGGAGAGCAGGAGATAGACCTGAGGGTCTCGACCATACCGGTGCTTTACGGCGAGAGCATTGTGATGAGGATTCTGCGCAAGGAAGGGATTGTGATCGACCTTGAACAACTGGGGTTCGACGCGGCCACTCTTTCAACATTCAACACCCTCATTGCAAAGCCTAACGGGATCATTCTGGTTACCGGGCCGACGGGCAGCGGCAAGACGACCACGCTGTACGGGGCTCTCGACAAGATCAATACGCCGGACAGCAAGATCATCACCGTTGAAGATCCGATCGAATATCACCTGAAAGGTATTAATCAGATACAGGTGAAACCGCAGATCGGCCTCAACTTTGCGAACACTCTCAGGCATATCGTCAGGCAGGACCCGGATATAATAATGATCGGAGAGATTCGCGACCTCGAGACTGCAGAGATAGCCATACAGTCTGCGCTGACTGGGCATCTGGTTTTCTCGACGCTGCATACCAACGATGCTCCAAGTGCAATTACGAGGCTTCTCGACATGGGCGTTGAGCATTTCCTGCTTTCATCAACTGTCAGGGGTATCCTGGCGCAGCGGCTTGTCAGGGTAATATGTCCGTCCTGCAGGGAAAGGGACGAATCGGTTGCTGCGCCTGAGGAGCTCAGACATCTCGGCCTGCCGGAAGATGCCGTTATGTATAAGGGCAGGGGCTGCGAGATGTGCGCGAATACGGGCTATTACGGCAGGACCGGGCTTTACGAGTTGCTTGTTGTCGATGACGAGATCAGAAAGATGGTGCTCAAGAATGTCGACTCTATCCAGATAAGAAAAGTGGCCAAAAAGCGCGGCATGGTCACCCTGGTCGAATACGGCATTCAGCGCGTCAAGGAGGGCATGACAACGTTGAGCGAGGTCCTCAGGGTCACACAGGAGGCTTAGATGGCGATTTATTCGTACCGGGCCACGACAATGCAGGGCGCTGTGGTGGAGGGAGCTATCGAGGCTGCAGACGAGAAGACCGCTGTTGAAATGCTCCGCAATACAGGTGTTATTCCGCTCAAGGTTGAAGCCCCGAGAGAGGGGCTCCGCCAGAAGATTTCCCTGAGGTCCGCAAAAGGCGACGTCCTTACCTTTACAACCGAACTTACCGCTTTGCTCGGAGCGGGGCTTCCGCTTGACCGCAGCCTCAACATCATTTCCGAAGTCTCCGAAAGCAAGGAGATGAAGGGCGTCGTACAGTCGGTGCTGAAATCCATCCGCGAGGGCAGCTCTTTTTCGGAGGCCCTGCAGAAGCATCCGAAGGTTTTCTCGAGGCTTTACGTCAATATGGTCCGGGCCGGCGAGGCAGGCGGGGTCCTGGACATTGTGCTCGAAAAACTCAACGAATTTCTGGAGTCCTCAAAAGAACTCAGGGACCATATTATTTCTTCCATGATTTATCCGGCCATCCTGATGGTTGCAGGCGGGCTGTCCATCATCTTCATGTTCACATTCGTCCTTCCAAGATTCTCCACTATTTTCTCCGAGCTTGGCGCTTCGCTTCCGCTCTCTACAAAAATGATCCTTGCGCTCAGTTCCGCGGTGAGGTCCTATTGGTGGATGATCGGGGCCGGCCTGACGGCTGCCGTTGTATTGTCGGTCAAATATGTCAGAACGCCTGAAGGCAGGCTTATGTGGGACGGACTGAAACTGAAAATGCTGAGGGACGTGGTAATGAAGGTCGAGACCGCACGCTTTTGCAGGACGCTCGGCACACTTCTTAAGAGTGGCGTGCCGCTGCTTCAGGCGCTCAACAATTCGAGGGATGTTGTCGGCAACAGGGTGATAGCATCTGCTCTGGAGAGCCTTTCCCGCGGGGCAAAGGAAGGCAAGGGTCTTTCTGCTCCACTTGCTGCAGCGGGTGTTTTCCCTCAGCTGGCGTTATCCATGATACGGGTCGGCGAAGAGACCGGGCAGCTCGATACGATGCTGCTTAAAGTTGCAGCCACTTATGAAAAGAGCCTCAGGGAGGCCATCAGAAGGTTTATGGGCCTGCTTGAACCCGTGATAATAATGGCTATGGCCCTGATAATAGGTTTCATCGTAGTTTCGGTCTTCATGGCCATCTTCAGCATTCTGCAGCTGCCTTTCTAGGTCCGCATGAGGACAGCGCTTTCCAGAGAAGGATTTACCCTCCTTGAGATGATGATGGTGATCTTCCTGATCGGCCTTATACTGGCCATTTCAGTTGCCATGCTGGCCAACACACTGCCTTCCCAAAAGGTCGATGCGACGGCAAGAGAGATGATAGCGACCTTTAGACTGGCAAGATCTGCGGCCATGACAAGCGGCCAGTGGCGGGTCTTGACACTTGACATGGACTCCAGGCAGTTCGGCCTCGAAGGAGGCGCGCAGCGGCCTATCCCTGAAGATGTGACGGTAGAGGTCAAAGACCCCTTATACGGTGAAATAAAAAGAGGTGGTTACCGTTTCGTTTTCGCGCCGTCCGGAGTTAGCGAAGGTGGTACTATAGTCCTTTCTGCGGGCACGAAGACAGTTGACGTTGATGTCGACCCGATTGTGGGAGCTGTCTATTCTTATCCTAAATAATGGAAAGCCTGTCCAAAAATAAAGGCCTCATGCCTCTGGCCGACCGTCAAGGTTTCACCCTGCTTGAGATACTGGTGGCTTTTTCGTTGATCGGTATAGTGCTTGTGGTTGTGATGCAGATCTTTTCGGCAGGCATGCGCTCTTTGTCCCTTTCCGACAGCTATGTCAATGCCTCAGCGCATGCAGAGGCCATCATGCGGAATATCACAGAGGACGATGATTTCCCAAAGGTCGAACTCTCGGGTACCACTCAGGACGGATACCGTTTCAACGCAGCCGTAAGCAAGGCGTACGAAGATCGGACGCAGTCCCTGAATGTAGAGCTATACGAAGTGCGGCTGACAGTTTACTGGAATGACGGTGTGCGCGAGCGATCCTTATCGATAGATACGCTGAAGATGACGGGGAAGAAGATATGATGTCTTTGAAGTCGAATGCACGGGATCAGCAGGGATTCACCCTTCTGGAATTGCTCATCTCAATCACGCTGCTCGGTCTTATAGTGCTGATCACTGCAGGCGCGTTGAGGGCGGGATACCGCTCAACAGAGTCAAGCCAGAAAAAGATCGAGGGGATTGAACGCTTCAGGACCTCTCTGAGCGTTATTGAATCGCAGATGCAATCGGCTTTCGTCATAAACAGGACGGGCGATACGCTCGACACCGAATTTTCTCAGTTCAGCGGTGATAAAACCAGACTGCAGTTCAGATCTGTCTATTCGTTGTGGGGAGGCGGGCGGGGACCCGTGCTCGTAAATTATGAGATAAGGGATGGAGATATGGGAATGAAAACCCTGTATGCTAGCGAGACACCCATCCAGATACCTGATTTATCCCGGGAGGTTAAGCTGTTCGATAACGCCAGGGATATTTATTTCGAGTACTT
>DATHDF010000067.1:0-76998 GCA_035319185.1 Dissulfurispiraceae bacterium
TCCGGATTTGTTCCGACGATCCCCTGGATTTCGACAATAGATCTTGTTACCGAAGCTGGAGGTGTAAATCGGAACCCGGTATCGGGAACGTGTTGACGTTGTAACGAGCTGTTCCCACCGCTCTGTTGAACAACATGCGTCAACTCGTGCCCAAGTAGTTTTCTGCCTTCTGATGTCCCAGGAGAATACTGTCCTGATCCGAAATAGATATCTCGACCCACTGTGAATGCCTTTGCTTGAAGTGTTTGAGACAATTCTCCGGCCCGGGCCCCGGAATGTACTCGTACATCGCCGAAGTACGCCCCGAAGCGAGGTTCGAAATAATCCCGTTCTCTCTCCGCCAGCGGCTGACCACCAGATGGAGACCGTATTGCAGATTCAGAAGACTGGTCTATATCGTATGAACCGGACTGTCCTGCATCAATATGCTTTAATCCGATCCTCTCTTCTTCCCCGCACGAGGGACCTTTTGCAAAAGGTCATCCCGGTTTCATTTGAATTGCGGGTTCATGCATTCGCATCACCCGGTCTGCAACCCTATCGGCTTCCTGTTCATGAACATCATTTGGCTGACCGATTTTCAGTTTCGCATGAATAATGCCCGAATGAAATAATCCCTGCACAGTGCGGTTCCCTGCTGATTTCTGCAGGGTAGCCACACTGTCTGCGACGGGATGCCGGCAATGCGCCTGGCATATGCGAGTGACAACAGAGCTGGCTTTCCCTTTTTCAATCGTCTTTCTCGTTGACTCGGCCCGCTCCTGCATCAATCTCCTCCACCGTTACCGGTCTTGTTATCAAACTCAACGCAATCCGAAATCGGGCGCAAATTACCTCTTGTCGTCGGTCGGACGCGGCTTGATATTCGGGATTCTGCCTGTTATATCCTCACCTTCCGGATAGGGCAATCTGCCCGGCCAACTTATGCTTATAGACGCTTCTTTATCATCAAGCTCGATAATCTTATCATTCATATTGGTCATCCATTCCTTGAAGCGCCACAGGGACGCAGGTTCAAGGTATCCATAGCTGTGGCCGAAGCGGAAATTTACCGCCTCATATCCCTTCTCACCGCTCATTATTAACGTATGCTCTTCAGGCGATTGATTAAAGCTGTATTGATGAATAAAACGATACTCTCCGATAACCTGCTTGCCCTCCGCCATTTTCCGATTAATGATGTTAAAGCTGCCTATGACATAACCGCCTGTCACGTTGCGGATCGCACCCGCTTTTTCTATGACAGGCGATTCAACCTTCCACTTGATCGACGGAACCTTTCTGAGCTTGTCTCTTTCTGGATAGGTAAAATAGATGTTGTTGTAATGAATCGAGTTCCAGTAAGGAAGTATAAACTCTGTTGTAACGGTTACCCATGTACAATACGGCACGGGTTTATCGGAAAGGTTCCAATCTACGGTCAATGACCTTCTGGGCGACGCCTCTGTAATGGAGGGGGAGTTTCCGGTATTCCAGTCTATAGTGGTCTTGTAGCTGAGTATATTGACATCGGTCCCCACATTGTAATGCAGATCAGTCGCATTCGTTTGCTGGTCCTGATGTATTTTGTATGAGCCTGTTACTCTCTGGGCGAGTTTGGTGCCGGATGCATTAGTTGCCGGGCTGAGCACCACTATATGCTTGATATAAGGATGGTTCGGGTCATAATTGAAATACCAGCCATTGCCTTCATTGGCGCCACCCGGATTCGGGTTTGTGTAGTCATCGTATACGTAGCTCTGCACATCACCACCGGTGTCTGAATCGGAATCCGTCACTCGAATATTCGCCGGGTTACTGCTAAGCGTACCGTTGCCGCTGTTGTCTCCCCAGGCTGTTATTGCATGACCGCCACTTCCGATCGATGCATCGGCAGTCGGCCAGCTTATGCTCAGTCCGACGAAATTGCACTCCCTCAACTGGTTTCCGATGAACTGCGCGCCGTTAGTATTAGCCCAGGGATATTTCGGGCTTTTATTGCCGTACACCGTCACAACCGTGTATGGATTTGTGGGCCAGACATTATTAGGTGAACCAAGCCACCAGCTTATAGCGGCGTCCGCCCATCCTCCGCTGGCTGTACCGAAATTGGCTGTCATGTTGCCATAAATGTCGTTGGCGCGCGCCTGGAGAGTTGTACCATTGCCATATCCGGCGCCTGCAAGCATGTTCGACGCAGTAGCAAGATAGCATGAATTATTTCCGGGGAGAAATGCCTTGTCGACATCGGCCGGTGGATTCATCTTCATGTAAGCGCACGAAGCGGTGAGCAATAAGACATAGATGGAAGCGATCAAACCGCTCAGATATTTAGCCCGACTTCTTTTATCTATTCCCGATTTCATATTTCGCTCCTTTTCGTCATGCAAATATTTATTTACTTAATCTTTGTCTTCAGCTCTTTAATTGCATCATTCAGACTCTTGATCTGTTTCTGATATGCAGCATCGATCTTTTTCAGATCATCCGCATTCTTCTGCTGCACTTCGCTCAGCTTTGCATCGAATTCATTTTTCAGTCCGCTTACGTCGCTGGCCTGCGCGACGGTCGCAGGCACATAGAAAATGGCCTTACCGCTATCGTCTGTTACGAGATCAACGGGTGTTCCCGCTGTAATGCTGTCGATCGAGACGGCTCGCGCCGCCAAGCTCGGTGCTGAAGTTGCGGAAAGGACTACCGTCTTGTTTAAAGTAAGATTCTCACTCTTAATCTCTGCTGTAGCCTGATCGATGCTCATCTTGTTTACCGCCACCATCTTGCTGAGTGCATCAAACCGCCCTGGTGTCTCCGAGGTCGAGACAAACCGGCTCAACGCGTCATCCAGTCGGCCCAGTTGACTGCAAATGGAGGCAAAAGGATTATCGAGGAATTGAGTAATCTGGGGGAAGAAAGAGCCGATGATATAATCCCAGAACATCGGCGTCCGCACGTATCTGCGGCCATTGTTGATGTCAATCATGGACTGACTGATCGTCTTCACCATACATTGCGTGGAGGAAAAATCAATGCTGCCCAGGATCACATACGGCTCTCCGTTACAACAGCAGGTCGGACAGGGGTAAGGCGTTTCGCAGAACGATGTAATAAAATCATCGAGAGTTTTTTTCACGCACTTCAGCTTGTCCTCGCGACTCGCATTAGTTTTCGTGCAATCGACAATATCATTGAACAGACTGTCCTTCGGCAAGACAGCATGACATGGTGGAGATTTGAAAAGCTTAATGCAGAAGCCCTCCCGTATCCTCGAATACTCGCATGTCTTTTGTTCGCAACTTCCTCCAGTAACATAAACCGGAACAGGATCTGTCGGCGCTTCGGTATACTTGATGCCGACATAATACACACAATCTTTTGTCGTATCTTCAGGACACGGTGTTTTAGCTGCGGCACTGCTGTCAGGACAGAGGTCGGGAAGCGATTTGAGATCGATCTCGAAGTCAGCACATACCACTATTTCATTGCCGAAACAATCCAGCGCCATTCCCGGAGTGATAACGATTTTTGATGATTCCGGTGTGGTCGGCTTGATACCCAGGCCGCAGACTACGCCCCATCCGTGGAGCATCCTGTTCTGAAGTCGCCTCTTCTCCAGGAGATAGAGCTGCTCTTCCTGGAAGTCACGCTCCGTAAGCAGCATGCCGTGAAAATACCTGACCCTCTTATAACTGTTGTAGTCGCAACTCTTCTTAGTGATATCGGTGTTCATTCTAACCTCCGTTTATTCGTGGTCTCTATATAGTCAGTAACAATCTTCATCCATATTCTTCTCATGCAGTTTCCGGCCCCAGGTAGAACCAGCTCTCAAAATCTCCGCCCGGCGTTCCGTTTCCGCTCGGCAATGAACCGCCTATGAAGTTGCCGTCAAGCGCCTTTGCGGGGATGCATGCGTCGCCGACGCTCATGATGAAGTCACCCTTTAGAATCACGAGGAACTCTCCGCCCTTGTCTCTGACCCTCGAATAGCCGAGGAAGACGTCTATGAGCCACTTGGATGTGATCAGGAATGTTGCGACGGATGATTTGGTGCCTTCATCGTACTGGTATGAGACATCGCCGGGGATCATGTCATACGTGCTGTTTCCGGTATCGGAATCCTCCATCTTGACCATAACCAGGAATGTATTGACATTAATAGTCGACGCATCCATTTTCTTGTCGAACCATACTTTCAGACCGTCCTTGTAGATGCCGTTTTTGAAATCATTCCAGTCTATGGTTGCACCGTTGGATTTCCAGTTGATCGCTGTTACGTGAGGCAAGTCTCCATGGAAGCAGCGGATCAGCTCGAACAGCATGGCATTACCGTACACAAGCTGCCTCTTTGAACAGGCATCTATGACGACAGTCGGAGGCTGGGTTGCGTCCGTGGCCGGAGTTATCGTAACCTCGGCAAGTATAACGCAGCATTTCTCAAGGCACTCGGGGCATCCGGCCTTCAGCTTGCCGCAGAGATATTCACGCAGAGGGCTGGATTTGTTTTCGGACAGAGGACAGTACTTGGGGCAGTCATCCGGTATGCAGACCTCATCAGGTCTCCTGACACTGATGATAAAACTGTCCCTGATGCGGTTAAACTCGCCTTTCTCCTTTTTATCGCAGGACACCGGAGGGAGCTGTACCGGCTCTGTCTTGCATTCCCGGTAGTCGATGCATATATAAAGCTTTTTTTCTCCGTTATCTTCGCCTTTCTTGGTGTGGCAATCCGACGGCCCGGGAACGAGTTCCACCCCCTGCTCCTCGCATACAAGGACTTCCCTTCCGCAACAGTCGATCGCAAGTCCGGTGGTTACCGTCACTTTTGTCGGGTTGTCCTTGACCGCCACGACATCAAGTCCGCAGACCACTCCCCATCCATGCACCATCCTGTTTATAAGCCAGCGTTTCTCATTAAAGTAGCATTGCTCGGCAGAGAAGTCCCGGACGGTCATCAGCTTGCCGTAAAAAAAATTATTCCGTTCGAAACAGGGAATTTGACATACACCGCATCGTTTTGAGATTTCCTCTTTCATCTCGACCTCCGTTCTTTCTCTGCTTTCATGATTATCTCCTTTAGCTAAATTTCAGATTAGTCTCGTATCTTTCCCGATAACAACATGCTCATCGATCATCCCGCAATCCTCACAGTCCGAGGAAAGCAGCGCTCCGCCCACGACGGACCGACCGATCTGAAGTCGATCGTATCCTCCAACGATTGAACTGATGCCGACAAGACTGTCTGCGCCTGCTGAAAGCCCCCCTTGGATTATCAGGCTGAATGCCGTATGAGCAGGCTTTCCTTCTGCAATAATCTTTCGAAGACTTTTTTCATAACGCTCGCTTTCTTCCGCTGTGAGGTCGATCGACACAGTGAAACGGTAAGCTGAAGAGAGGAAAGGATCTTCGGGGGCGTATGCTGTATCCCTTATCGCTACACGGCCGAGAATGGAATCGTCTCCGAGCCTGAATCCGCGTACCGGCGTCATGACAATCGTCGAATTTATGCCGAGCCAGAATTGCCCCCCCAAGACCGCCGGTGTTTTGGACAGTGCATGCTCAAAAATAACAGGGATTTTACCGGTGTAAATCTGTATGAAGCGGCTGATACCCTCCACAGTCCCTTTCATGGTATATAGACGTGCCGCCTGCCGGATGAAATCGCGCTTGGTATTCTCCTGCCAGTCCTCCTCAATGGCGATGTCTACCCATGACGCAAGCCATTTAAGAAATTCCGGCGGGGCCAGATCAGGATCGAGGTAACGTGTAATGTTGGCTATCTCGATTTCCAGGTCATAAAATATGGATTCGAACAGTGACAGGAACCTCTCCAGAAAATCCTTGCTGGCAGGATCTTCCTGATAGATAGCCGGAAGGTACCTGAGATAGGATATGCGCGGATAAAATATCCGCATCTCTTTAACAGATGGGCAGACTGTATTGTTGTATGTGGCAAGTTCCAGCTTGATCCACAGAAAGCGCCCGGCATTGCGCTGGAAGAGCATATCCGGGCCGCTGTTTTTTGCGGCTGACCATGGTATCACTCCATCAATGATGTCGGCCTTCTGCTGTGGTGTCTTGGTCGGATCGTCGATGGTCTGATCGATCAGTTTTCTGATTGCCTCATCGTCAGACGCATATGAGTAGATATCGTCGGCAGTATCCGCTGGGATGTCGGCATTCATTACAAGTCTGTGCCATACGGTACCGTCGGTGCCGCTGTCGAGGGTCCTGGAGTAGTAAAACCCCGGCTCGGTAGAAAAGACTTCTGCGGAAACGAGCATATAAATGCCTGTAGGTGAGCTGGCGTAAAGATTGCCACAGCCGTCGGAGATTATCCAGGCAACCGGTCCCGCGCCGTCAGGGAAGCGGACCTTTCCATCAAGAATGCCGTCCTCGCTGAAGCGGAACACTTCACCACTATCCGTCACCATTAGACCGCCTCCTGCTTTGACCGATACGATCATCAGCGGTATAGCGGCAGTACCGAAATCGCCTGCGCCTATGTAATCTCCGTTCTTGGTGAATTTAATGATCTTGCAGGAGCCCTTATCAGCCGCATACAGGATCTCATCCTTTCCGACTGCAATGCTGACGGGATCACTCAAATATTGGGCTCCAAAACAGGCGATCAATGTCCCATTCCTGTCGAACCTGTGTATGAGTTTTGTCTTGCCGTCCAGGACATAAATATCTTCATCCGCATTCAAAGCTATATCAATCGGCTGCTCCAGCAAATCTATGCCGAAAATGGTCTGAAGATTATTCAGCGAGCAGACCCTGACCTTTCGCCCTGCCGTATCGACAGTCCATAGCCGCGTCTTCGAAATCAGCATGCGGCCTGGCAGATCCGGAATGTCGGGGCAGAATATCCTTTCTGCTACTCCGGTGGCTGGATCGTACCTGTAAACCATGTGATTCCCGCTGCTGAAAATATAGAGTGTCCCGCAGCAGTCGGCGGCAATGACCAATGGCGATACTATGCCGCTGGGAGCAGCGACGACTGTCGATACTGCCGGGATATACGGAAGCGTGCAGCCGCCGCCCTCCAGGAGCTCGAGGCCCTTAAAGAGGCCGCATCCCCATTGGTCGATTGTTTTGAAAACCTGCTTTTTGAATTCTGGCTCTTTCATCTTCTTCCTCTATTCGCTGGCGGAGATCTTATGGGTCCCTGAGTACACCAAAGAGACAGGAGAAATCCTGATAATCCCGTCCACCTCCTGATACTCCCCTTCCGCGATAATCGACACTCCGGTGACATAGTCGACCTCTTCAACAGCATCGACTGCCTGATATATTTCGGAGGGATAGACTGCCCTGCCGAACGGCCAGCCGCTGCCGTCCGGGCCGCCGCTCAGCGGATTCAGGAATGCGTTTAGCGCACTCACTACTGCCGAAGTCACCTTGGCCGGACTGCTCCTCCTGACGATTTTCACGGTGCATGAGACAGATATCTTCACATACTTCGGCGAGACTACTGAAACGCCGGTTGTAACAAGCCTGTGCAGGTCAAGATGCCGGGCAACAGTATCGATGAAGCCCGAACCAGGCTGCGGCGCGGGCACAGAGCGCGTAACCGGCATGATTGCGACAGTCATCCAGTTCGGGAAATTCACAACGCATGGATAGCGGGGGTTGTAATTCGGGACCGCCTTCGCCCTAGCCACCCTGAGCCCGGGAGTCGAAAGGGCTACCGACTCGAAGTCGGCGGCAGTTATCGCCCGATATCGCACTGACAGATCTCTCTTTGCCCTCTCCGTCGCCGATTTCATCGACTCCAGATCCATGCCGCCTTCGGCGTTCCGCTGGTTTGAAATCGAGATTCCCGGATAACCAGGGGTTGTAATTATAAAACGCTGCCCCTTAAGAATATTTCCCTTCGACCCCAGCGTAGTACGGTACGATACCCTGATCCTATCCGTTGATGCAGGGACAGAACCGTTGAGCCCGTTGCCGAACAGTATCTCTCCCGTGGCAGTATCAACAATATAATGATTATCCTTGGGTCCGGAGTCTTCGAAATCGTCGATGCATTGCCAGATTTTCCACGGTCCGCCATTTTGCGAGATTTCTATCACCTGACTCTCCTGAAAAATAGGCGGCTTGCTTATCTTTTTCTTCTGTCCCGGCCTTCCATCTCCCGAGCCGATGGCTTCATACCGGATTGTCTCGATCTGAACCGCAGTCACCGTGTTGATGAGAATCTTGTCAATTAGCGGAGCCACCTCATATGCGCCTCCTGCAAGGCGGCACCTGATCCAGAACAGACCATCCATCTTATCCATTGCGGCTGGACCGTCAAAGATCACTCTTCCGCTGCCGATGAGCGCCTGTGTCCGGTCATCTTTGACAACCAGAGGAAGCCATATTCCGCCGCTCAAATATTCCCAAACAACTTCAACAGACTGAGTGACCTGAGGTTCTTCCTCTCCGTGACTGCCCACAGGCGAAAGGTCAGCTTCGAAGAGGAAAATCGCTAAAGAGATCTCGACCGCAGGCAGTGCCTTGTTGAATCCCAACTGGAGTGCCGATCCAGTTGACTGCGGTTCACCAAAGGCCGGGAAGATTATCCCGTCACGGCTGTTTGCATCAGTCCGGTCCGTTGTCTTTCCGCTTGATATCGTCTTAATAGAATCGAGTCTGGCAGAGATGAGATTTATCAGCTTCGCAGTCTCGAAGGGCACCTGATCTGATCCGACAAGCGCAATGATCTGAGTATTTAGCGGCACCGAAGTTTCAGCGCTCACATCTGAAAAAGTGACGGCGACCTGGGCCGGCACCTGACCGCGCTGCGAGAATCCTGCCATCTTGAGGAATTTCCGGTAATGGCTCTCCGTAAGCCTGTCGAGATAATACATCTGCATCTCGGATAGCCAGGCGAATAGCTCCATGAAAGTGATGCCCGGATCATGAAGATTGTAGTCCGTCCATTCCGGTGCATAGCGGTTTATAAGCGACCGGGCTTCGTTCGCTATATCGTCAAACGTCTTGTCGGACAGTTTCGGAATCGGGAGTCCCATGCCTATAAACCTCCTCCGTTGAGGCGTGCATTGACTGTGTGTTCACCATTTGCAATGAGTGAATTCGGCTCGATCACAACAAAATCGCGTCCTTCGAAACCCTGAAAGATGAGGTTTTCGACATGGTCTACGCCTTCGATACCTTCGAGAATGGCACAGACATCCGAAAAAGCGACCCCTCTTCCGAAATCCCAGCCCCTACCTTCGGGACCGCCGGTGAGGGGATGCAGAAAGTCCGCCAATTTCTGTTTCGCCAGGCGGACCACGACAGAGGCCTCATCCATGGTCGTTACAAACAGGTCGACAGAAATTCTGATCGCCGTGTAAGTCGGCCCATCAACATGAATATGCCTGAGGGCAGCGATAGCGCCCATGCCGTGCTCGACCAGGTAATCCCCTACTATTCTTTTTAAGAGAAGTGACGGAAATGGCCGGTCCCCGGTTGATTGGGGTATGATTACAACCGTTACCCAGCCTGTTTCAGATCGGCCTTCGCTGTTCCTGTTAGGCAGGCACCTCGCCCGCACTACCTTCCGTGACGCTATACGCGCAAGCCACTCATAGTCTTCGGCGGTAACCGCCCTGAAACGGTGACTGATCTCTGCAGGCCCTATTCCGAGCATTTCATCGACTGTTGTCGTGTCCGCCCCTCCGTCCGCGGCGACCGGGTTCATCACCTTGTCGATACCGGCGACAGAAGATTTGAGCGACTTCACTTCGAGAGCCTTCACATTGCCACTTAGACCTCCTCCTGTTCGATACGAAAATGCCTTGATATTGTTCTGGCCGGCAGGCGGGATCATCCCATTGACCCCGTTGCCGAAGCTTATTGATCCCGTCGCGCGATCGATAATGTATTGCCGGCTTTTATCGTCCGCGTAGAAGAAATCGATCGCTTCATCCCAGAGCACCCAGGTTTCCGTAACCACTCCGTTTGGGTCCGTTACTTCAAAAATCGAATTCTGTCCAAACGTCGATATTATCGATTGCCTCTCTTCGTCACTCAGGACTTCCATAACCCTGACTACCTCGCCATCCATGACAGGAAACTTCAGGAATGAGAAGGTCTGATCAGGTTCTCCATTGCTGGAGCCTATGATTTCATTTGTGACCGTCTGGGCCTGAACCGCCCATGTCGCATTCGGGAAAACACCCTTCATATGAGGCAGAGATTGATATGTACCCTTTGAAAGCCCCCCTCGCAGCCAGTAAAGATTTTCATCAAAGAAAGCGCCTGCAGCAAATCGCGTCGATCCGATCAGTTCCAGAAGCCCCGGAGTGACAAACCCTGTCGTTTCATCGAGGAAATCGAGCGACGACCAGCCTTGCCCGTTGTAGAAACGCCACTCGATCTCAGGCTTCGCATCTTCTTCGTACTGCAGTTCGTCTGCATCAAAGTAGATATCGATCGGCCCTCCCTGGAGCTGCTTATCAAAGCCCATATAGCAGGCCTTTTCTCCATCGGGAAGAGGGACATATGGACTGAATGCGGCATTTGCAGTCGTCGCCTGCGTCGTCACGTCCTCAAAATCGAGGTTGTTGTATGTCAGGCAGACATCAGGAGCGACAGACTCCTCATATGAATAGGTTGCAGTCAGGTCGCGAACATGAGGGAGTTTGAACTTGGCAGTTACATTGACAACATTAGTAGCAGGATCGATCTTATATTCTTCCATTCCGTAGTCGCCGCCAATAAGCCTTGCGCGTATCCAATAATTCTTCTGGCCGAAGACTGCCGTCTCACTGATACCTTCGGGGACTATGAACTCGATGATCAGGCCATCACCGGCTTCGGTGAAGCTGTTGGTGTCATCATTCAAAATCGTAAGCGCCTGCCAACCGTTTCCGTCCCAGTATTCCCAGGCAAGCACCGGATTCGGCGCTGTAAGGTCGGATGAAGTATGATAAATCTGCAAAATAAATGAAAGATCGATCGTCGCTCCTTTTTTAGATAAGACCTCTTTGTTTCCTATGTAAAATGCATCATAGAGTTTCGGCTGACTGCCAAAAATATAAACGTTAGTTAACTTACGTATAGGTCGAATCTCAGACATTTCGCCCCTTCCTTCCATAGGAGCCTTTCTTGTGTAATCCAGCGCCACGTCATTGAAGAACCCGGCATCTATCGGAACGTCTCCTGACGGGGCCGTCTTAAGGAATACGGTATCCAATGCCAGGACCTTACTGCAGGCAGTTCCGGTCAGAGGTGAAGCGAGTCTGGCCCTGATCCAACGGTTTTTCATACCTGCGATAGCCGCGTCCTTTGTAGCAACTCTGCCCGTAGCTGAAAATATATCTTCCAGCTTGACCTCTTTAATCTCTCCTTCGAGTCCTTTGAAAAGAAATATCTCGCCGCTGCCGCTCAACCCGTCAGTTGCATCGCTTATCACATCAAGCTTGATCCACCTGTCTACATTCTTCGCCTTGTCCTCTCCCCAATATTCCCAGACAATATCTGATCCGTTGTTGCCGGGGGCGGGAGGCACTGTAATAGACAGCCTTATCTCACCAGGTCCTTTGATGTTCAGCAGGTCTTTTTGACCAAAGTACAGGCTGTGCTCCTGCTGATTAGTACCGGAGAAGAGGGTAAAGGCATCCTGACTGTCCTTAACGTTCCCTTTTGAATCTATGATATTAGAGGTATGGACATATATTGAATCAGTCGCCGGATCGACGCTGATCAGCTCGGTAAGCCTGCTCACGACGGCCTGGAGATATTTCTCGGTCTCGAACGGGACTTCGTCATGCTCAGCGGTCTTGCCGGCGGTAGTCTGTGTACGAGGCGGCACAAGCACGTCTCCGGTCGTGCCCTGAGCGAGCTTGAAGACGATCGGCACTCTCGAAGGTTGTGCAGGCACAAGCCGGATGCCTAGCATGTCAAGGAATGCGATAAGGCTCTTGCGAGGCACCTGATTGAGCCTTGTTATCACTATCTCCGTCATAAAGGCATGCAGTTTCGCAAGCGCGCTCCCTGCATCTCCGTCTTCGGCCTTCCACTCCGGCACATAGTGCGGGGCCATCAAAAGGAGAGTCTCAGCCAAACGGCTGAAGGTTCGCTTGTCGATCTTCGGCGGTTCTATTATCATCGGCTGCCTTCCTTCAGATAAAACGGATACACAAGATTAAATCTGCTGTTCGTCGACCTCATCCGATAGTCAATGTTCACAATCAGCTTGCCCTCGTCCGCCTTGTCCGCAAGCACCTCGACCTTGTCCAGTTCGATCCTCGGTTCGTATACGGTCAGGGCTTCCCTCACGGAATTTTGGACAAGAGTTACCGTCGCTGTATTGATAGGGGCGAAAACAAGATCGTGAATGCCGCAGCCGAAGTCCGGTCTCATAACGCGCTCCCCTTTTGCCGTGCCGAGTATGATCAGGATCGCCTCTCTGATATCATCTTCATAAAGGGACAGGGCAATTGCGCCGGTCCCCGTAAGCTGCACCGGATATTTCCATCCTACTCCGAGAAATTCCTTGGCCATATCTCCTCCCCGCATCGGGACGACATTATCCTATTACCACTGTCGGGCACCCCATCGCGATCGTATTAGGGGGGCCCGCTTCGACAATCATGTCTCCCTGCCTTGCCGCCGGAAGACTATTAATGAATACGGTGAAGCTGCCGATAGCAACCATTCCGCCCACATGCGGCGACGGTCCGTTGAAAAGCGGGCAGGTATGCATGTCGGAACCGACCCTCCACGCAGGCATTCCCCCGATCAGCACATTAAAGCTGCCAGGGCCCGGCGCCAGAGGCGTCCCATGACTGGTTAAATCTCCTACCCTTGCTGCAAGCGGCATGCGACACCTCCTAATTTATCTTTACAAGCGAGCCCTGAAGCGTCAGGACTGCACCTGCCTTAATCGTCAACATCGAGTCCGCCGAAATCTCTATTATGTTCGCCTTGATATTGAGCTGCAGTGACGAGCTTATTGAAATACTGTTCTGCACTGAATCAATGACGATGCTGTTTGAACCGGTATTATCCACGATTTCGATTTTCGCCTGGCCCGTCGAATCGTCAAGGGAAATCTTATGGCCTGAGTTTGTATGAATCTCGACCTTTTCCTGTTGCGATGTACTGTTGTCATTAAATATGAACTCGTGTCCGCTTCTCGACTTGATCTTCCGGATGTTATTCTGTCCGTCACTGTTGGACTCAGGCGGCTTGTCCACTCCGTTCCACAGCGAGCCGATTACGAAAGGTCTGTTGATGTCTCCATGCTCGAAGGCCACGAGGACTTCGTCTCCTACCTCGGGGAGGAAAAAGCTTCCCCTGTCTGATCCCGCCATCAACGTCGCCATGCGGACCCAGTCGGTCTCGTTGTCATCAGACAGCCATGGAAATTTCACCTTCACCCTTCCGAGCCCGTCCGGGTCCTGGTTGTTAGTCACCAGTCCTGCCGCGACTCCGTGAACCTTTCCGACCTGATGATCGTTTACGCCTAAGGCATCCAGTATGCTCATAACGCGTTCCTCTTCACCTTGAAACGCATCTGATATCCATTATTCCCGATACTGTGGGATGTCTCCGTCACATAATATTTACCGCTGAACTTCCTACCCAGCTTGTCAAGCTTCACGGTCACGGCCGGACGGATCTCGGGTATTCCTATGGAAGCGACATCACCTTCTATGAACGTATCGCTGCGCCGGTTCAATTCCGCCTCGGCAACAGCGTTAGCATGGGCAATGGAATCAACTATAACGCCCGTTATAACCCGCTTGATATCGCCGCTCCGGTCTGAGGCAACCTGGCTGGCAGTCCGCTTTCCCGGTTCCTGGACCCGCTCACCGCCCGCCCTCGCGCTTCCAACAATAGGTGTATTCGGGTCCCGCGGGTTATGTCCCCGCACCTCAACTTCTGTGACGATTTCCGTCGTGTTCATGCGCGGACTAAAGCTTATTATGTCCTTGCCCAATGAAAGTGTAATTATTTCTTTGCGGTCGTCCTTCGGTTTGCAGAAGTTCATAGTGCGCCTGTCGATCGAGAAAGTGAAGCCTGCCTTGCCCGCAAGCGATTCAAGGAATGAGTAATAGGTGTCATTGTTGTTCTTTCTAATGAACGGCTCAAACTTCGGCGTGTCGTCAACGGCTGACTGCAGCTGGGCCTCGGATGCGATCGTGCGCGCTATGTCGCTGTAAGCCTGGTCAGTAAATGTCCTCTCAGGTGTCGAACGCTTCAGATAATCGTATGACATATCATGCCCCGATACAACTATCGTTGGCAGTTCTCCGGAGAAAAAACTCGGCTCAAGACCGCTTATGGTCCCAAGAGCTATTTCCTGCAAATCACCTCCGTAACCTATGCGGATGCTGACAACGTTCCCCAAATCGAACAGGGGATTATCGAGCCATCTGAACTGTTGCTTAGCCATGTCGAATTCGTCATTGACCGTAAAGCGGAAACTAGCGCCCTCATCCATCTTTTCATCGATTGTGACTTCCATGATCGCCTTCGAGATATTGGCCGCAAGGCGACTGTTGTTGATCTCAACCTCAAAACGTGGAGCGTAAAAATTGGCGGTAGACAATGAGAGAATCTCCAGGGCCATTTCGCTCACTCCTTAACCGGGATCACGAGGTCTGTTCCCGGACTGATCACTCGGGGGTTATCGATGCCGTTTGCATCCGCAATCAGCCGCCAGCTTTCAGGATCGCCGAACTCCTTGACTGCAATCGACCACAAGCTGTCTCCCTGTTTCACTGTCCATCTCTTTGTAACATCCGGCGAGCGAAGGTCGAGTTCCTTTACCTGGATATCAACGTCACGGTATTCTTTCAGCGTGACGGAAAGGGTCGCCCTTACAGGTATTCCCTCGGGCAGAAACATCGTGAACCGCTTCGAAACGCGGTCGATAATGCACTGAAACACAAAGGCGCCCCAGATGAAAAGGCAGATAGGCGGCGCATGCAACTCGGAGTCGATATCCATGAGACCCTTTGCAGCGCCTGGCAGATTGCTGAACATGCTGCCGGCGTCCCAGCCCGTTATCTTATCGGTATGAGTTCTTACGTCTGTCCCATCTTCGTAGGTATCGAAGAAAAGGTCCATGGTCACCGACCTTGCATTGCCCCTTACAAACTGGTATATGGGCGAGGAGAGCCCCGGAATGGCGACTTCCGCGAACTGGTTGCTCTTTTCGACGCTCAGCTCTTTCGGATTGAAAAGACAGGGCACGACAACGGCCGGGTTGTCCTTTCTGGTCAGAAACGCCTTCACTAGCATCTACATTCCCCTCCTTTCACGCTCGGACCTGATCATCCGCTCTATGTTCCGGCAGACCTGATTTGTAAGCTGCCCGACGTCGACTGCCTGGCCCCGCTCAGAAGTTATTTCCCTGATCCTGCTGATAACATCCTCGCGGACGCGCTCCTCGGTCTTACGGACAAAGCTTTTCATCTCTTTCACTTCCTGCCGGACTCGGCCGTCAAGCTGAAAAACGATTCTCCGCTCGGCTGGAGCAACGGAAACTCCAGCTTGTTCAGACCGCGAAGATGACAAGCCGATCCCTGTCGTCATTAGCCTCGCAGAGGGCGCTGCTGCATATCGATTCGTTACTCTTTCTTTCTGCATTTCCGCTCTATTGAATATCCTTTCAATGAATTCAGCACCACGGTAATGAAGCGACATTGCCGAAGAGGAGAACATATTCCTTTCGGAATGGATTGATTTATATTGCTGCTGAGAGGGCCCTGCCGCTTTGCGGCCACGGGAGCGCTCCCGTATGGCAGTTTGGCCCTGACCGACCCCTGAGGGATGAATTTTCGTGAGCGTCACCGACGCGATCCGCCCTGACTTTGCCTGAGACGGAACCGCTGCCAAATCAAAACTGTTAAAGACCGCGCGATTTGTTATCTGGATAGCATGATGTGATATTCGACTGTACGCAGCGGGAATCTCAACGGAACGACCGGCCGCACCTTCTTTGACCTGGAAAAGAATAGTATTCTGGAACGAATATCGCCTCATCATTCGGAGAGCCACGCTGACAAAAAAATCTGTCTTGAGGGAAAAACCCCTGCCCGCTTTCTTCCGAAAGGTCAGTGCAGGCGCAAAGGCATACACTCTTCTCCTGATCAGGTATTTTCTGGAAATAGCCCCGCTAAAATATCTGTCGAAGCACAATCTGATATTTTCCTGAAATGCCCCTCTCTGTCTGCCGGGCGATCTCATCGGCTAACCCTTTTTAATGCCGTTATGGACAAGCTCTATGGTCTCGAAGGCAACGGCATTGCCATCAGCCTTGAGGTCCGGGCCTGTCCATTTCGCCGGGAAGGCGTTCGAAAAATTCCATCTCCATTTATCGTTGCCTGCTTCGTCAAGGAGAATAATGGAGCCGTTTTTTCTTTTGAATTTGCCGATAACAACGTCCTGGTGCCAGCTCCACAGGGTATCCGCATCGGTAATGCCGCGTTTAAGGGTAACGGGCTGGAACTTGGTCCTCTTTGGAAGCTGATGGACAAAGTCATTGACGCCGCCCTCTTCGTACGGCTCGATCTCGGTTTCAACCTGAAGTCCGGACACGTCCGAAAAGTGCGCGACCGCTATACCATCGATCTCTATGCGGAACCGGAATCCCCTGTATGGATCGGGCTTGCTCCCTGTTGCCATGTTTCTCAGCTCCTATCTTTATTCAGCACGGCAACTCATTGCCGCCTAGGCGCTCACTTGGTTAATTGCCTTTCGTCTCTACGTATCAAGGATCGACATCTCCTTTTCGTCGCCGAGACGTCGGTTGATCTTCGATATCTCCTCAACCCATCTCAGCCGCTCCCTGTGCTCCATTTGCATGATCTCCTCATGCGACCAGCGGAAATGATATGCTATAAAGGCTACCTCCTCGTAGATTCTGTCGAGGGGGTAGCCCCTTATTCCCCCGGTGAATCGTCCTCCAGGTCGAATTTATGTTCACACTTGGGACACACTGCAGTCCGCCTCCCCGTCCCGTTTTCATTTATTTTCGAATAGAAATCCTGTAGAAACGAAAGGTCCGAGGCGAAGAGGTTTTCGATTGTTTTGGTGTTGATCGCCTGGACGTCTCCGAGCTTTGTTACCACCCGTGACAGCAATATGACGGTTAGATAAGCCGGATTGGCCTGGACACGAGGATCCTTCATGGGCAGGATTTCGTCTGCAGCTGTTGCCAGGCGCATGATTCCTTCCCTGTGGAGGGTCCCCGATTGATCCACATAGCCCTTCGGGAGCGTGAACTGGAATTCCGTTTGAAAGGTCATTTATGCCTCCGAATCGTATTAGGAAACCCTCTTAAAGCCTTCATGGACTATTTCGAGCGTTTCAATGGCGACTTCGTTTCCCTTTCCGCTGAAATCGGGTGGATCGTATTTTGTCGGCCAGGCCCGCGTGATGTTCCAGCGCGCCTTATCGCTTCCAGCTTCGTCAATCAGTATGATGGACATGTTCTTGCGCGCTCCTGCTGCGCCGGTGTCGATTATCTGCTGTCTCCAGTTGTACAGCTCCAGTGAGTCGGTTATCCCCCACTTGAGCGTGATATTGCCGTACTTAGTCAGTCCCGAAAGCTTGCGCGCCGTCGGCGGCTCGTCGCCTTCGCGGTATTCAACCGGGTCGGTGGTCGTGTCGGCAAAGGTGCATTCGCTGAACCCTGCCTGGGTGACACCATCGATCTCTACCCTGAACCTGAACTGCCTGTATGGATCCTGTCTGGGCATCGCTATTTTCCTCCTTTATGTTCTGACGAGAAAATGTTCCATTTCCTTATCATTCAGTGACCGAAGATCCACCGGCCCACTGGGCAATACGGAAGATTACAAATTCCGCTGGTTTGACCGGCGCAACACCGATGATACAAATAAGTCTGCCGTTATCTATATCATCCTGTGTCATCGTCGTTCTGTCGCACTTCACGAAAAATGCCTCTTCCGGTTTTGTCCCCATCAGGGCGCCGTCCTTCCATACCCTTGTGAGAAATTCCGAAATGGTGGCCTTTACCCTTCCCCAGAGCTTTTCATTGTTGGGTTCGAAGACAACCCACTGAGTGCCCTCATCGATCGATTCTTCGAGGTAAATGAAAAGACGCCGGACATTGATGTACTTCCAGAGGGGATCGCTTGAAAGAGTGCGTGCGCCCCAGATCCTAATGCCTCTGCCTGGGAATGCACGTATGACGTTCACGCCTCTAGGATTCAGCACATCCTGTTCGCCCTTGGTGATCTGGAACTCGAGATCGGCTGCTCCCTGCACGGTCTCATTTGCCGGAGCCTTGTGCACGCCGCGTTCCGTATCGCTTCGGGCATAGATGCCGGCCATATACCCTCCGGGCGGAATAAGACGGAGAAGCCCAGCATCAGGGTCGATCACCTGAATCCATGGATAATAAAAGGCGGCATACTTGGTATCATTAATGCTTCGAGGAGCAAGGTTTGCAATATTGGCCGACCCTTGGGATGCATCTATTATGGCAAAGCGGTCTTTCAGTTGCTCGCAGTGCGTGATGACGGCTCCGACAAGACCCGCGACAGCCTGAGAATTAGGCGCATACACTATCGAAATCTCATCTACCTCCGAGAAGCCTGTCAACCCTTTGCGATTTCCAGGGGTATTAGTATCAGTCCTTTCATAATCTGCAAGTACTAAGAGCGGTGCAATCCGGTACACGGATGTGTTATCAGGTGTCGTGATCCAGTTGGAGTCGACCGTCGCAACCTGGGTAGCTCCGACGTAATTGGTAATCGTGCGCGTCTGTCCACTTCCGGTTCCATCGATAGTCGAAATCTGCATGCCGTTGTATGCATCGTCGCTACCTGAGGCCGTAGCAGAAAGAGTAATAGAATCGGCCGCACCACCCTGTGCAGTATCCTGTTGACCCAGAAGGTCACTGCCTTCACTCATGGCGTGCATTGGCGACACATAATAGATTGAAGTATTGTCCGGTGCCGTAGTCCAGTTCGAATCTACAGTGGCAACCTTGGTGGCGCCGACATAGGCCGTAATTTTTCGAATCTGTCCTTTACCGGTGCCTCCTGTCATACCGACGATCATTCCATTGTAAATGTCATTTGTGGCAGATGCGGAGGTAGCTAGTGTTATTGATGATGCCGCACCGCCCTGTGCTGTTCCTACCTGATCTGCTTTAGTGTCAGGGATGCTTCCGGAATCGCCCGCTTCCCTTGTCAAAACAACAAGATTGGATATGCCGTTTACTCTCTTTTCATAATAATCAGGTGATGATTCGATTACCGAGAGACTGTCGAAAGTCTCGGCGATTGCAGGACGTGGTTGGCTGGTAAGATCTATGCCGGGATCGAATAGATTGGCAGGCGCAGTCTTCCAGTAAAAAAGACTCAGCCTGAATCCTCCAAATGTACCCGGTGTAATCTTGACAGCGATTCTGTTTCCCCAGTCGCCCTCGCCTGTCGCATTCAAAGTGAGTGCGGCTGCACCACCGGCTGTCAATTTAAAAGTCGCCAGAGTGGCTGGCGCATCTCCGCTCTTGACTATTCTGCCTATATAACATCTCTGTCCGCCGTTCTCGAAAAATCCCTCCACAGCATAAGGCATAAATTTATCTGCACCAAAGTAACTGCCAAAAAGTCTCTGGTATTGAAGCCAGCTTGTCACCAGCCATGGAACAGTCGGTCCCCTTTCGGCCTCGCCCAAAAACCCCGCGGTACTGGTGCTCACCCCTTCGATAGGCTTTGAGCCTATCTCTATCTCTTCTACATATACTCCCGGTGACAAATACTCTGGCATAAATTCCTCCTTTGCATGACTGTTGCCCGTGGTACAGTTGTATCACGGAAAATGAATAACGCCTGTCGATACGGTCTTTCCCTCTTCTATCGTTGCCGGTATCGATTTTGTATCCGCTCCTTTTTTGATTACGACCATAACGGTTTCTGTTTTGATGCCTTTGAAGTAGATGACAAACCCTCCGCGATCATCAGTAAACGTCATTATGGGCTTGGCTGTAACGCTCACGGTCGCTCCGGCCACCGACGAACCGTTAGTCACCACTCCTCTTAACAGGGTTGCCGACGCCGGAAACGGATACTGGGGCGCAGGCTTCAGAAGTAGCTGGACGGCAGGTTTTTTCAGATCGAGCGTTGTTGTATCGATAGTCATCTCAGCCGGGAGATACATGTCGGATTCTACGCTGATTACATGCGTACCTGCAGACAGATCGTTGAAGAGATAATACCCGCTCAGGTTCCTGGATGCCTTTATGCTGCCGTCCTTCAGATTCACCTGGACACTTCCCTCCGGTTTCTGCTGTGTGAAATCATCGACGAGCCAGACCGCGAAGGTCAGTTTCGATGTCATCACATCGCCGATATAGGCGGTGAACCCGTCTGTCATAAACGGTGATGTTAGCGGCACTCCTACCTCCTCTGCCCCACCGTTGCGTGGTTCATTTCTTTCGATACCACCCTTTGCATGCCTAGTTCTCTGGTAGAATCTATCTTGACCGGAGTGACCAGGTATGCGACGGATAGCCTGTAAGCTACATCCTGAAATGCGTTCCATATCTTTGTGAGGTCGTCGAGCGATATGCCGTGGGGAACGAGTCTCATCTCTTCGTCCGAGCCGGAGAGCGAGCCCTGCAGAATGGTCCCGCCCAGAATCGAGTGATCGTAAAATATCTGCATCACCTTGCCGAGAATATATTTTTCCTGCGTTTTATCGTCGCTATAGGGAGTGACGAGATAGTATAGGTCCAGCACAAGCGGCGCCGTATGAAGCCGCGAATCGTCGACCCGTATCGGCTCCTCATTCCTGAGATGGGGGTTTTCGATTATTTCGTAGAGGAATAGCGAGACCTTGTTAGCGCTGCCTCCATCATCCTTGACCTCCTTCGGTGATTTAAAGGTTATTTCAGGCTTTGGAGATATCCCGGTCCAGGGATCGCTGTCCAGCAGTTTTTTGAGGGTCTCGCCGATGTCGCCGATGGCCGTAAAATCGCTCATACAGTCCCTCCCTCTTCGATCAAATAGTAGTATTCGCCGAAATCGCCCTTTACGCAGAGCTTGCCTATCTTTTGATATTCCCTCTTGGCTGCAATAATAATGTGCCGCATCCGGATGTCTGATGATTCTTCAGCCGCATAAAAGGCGGCCGTTAACGCAATGTTCCTGATATTGCCGCCCGATAGTCTGAACCTGGCTGCGAGGAAAGGAAAGTCGATATCAGCGCCGATAGGGGCGGCAGGCGGAAATATATTCCTCCAGATAAGCTCGCGCTGCCTCTCATCAGGGAAGGGGAAGTCAACGCTGAAGCGCAGCCTCCTTAAGAAGGCCTCGTCCATGTTTTGACGCAGGTTGGTAGCCAATATTGTGATCCCGTCGTATTCTTCCATTTTCTGCAGGAGGTAGGCGATTTCAATATTTGCGTAGCGGTCATGTGCGTCTCTGACCTCTGATCGTTTTCCGAAAAGAGCATCCGCTTCATCGAAAAACAGGATCGAATTGGTGTCACCGGCTTCGGTAAAAATCCTGTCCAGATTTTTTTCCGTCTCTCCAATATACTTGCTGACTATCTGAGAGAGGTCGATCCTGAACAACTCAAGTCCGAGCTCATTTGCAATTATTTCTGCAGCCATCGTCTTTCCGGTGCCGGAAGGACCCGAGAACAGGATCGTCAAGCCTTTGCCGAGTGATACTTTCCGGTCGAACTTCCAATCATCGTATACAATGTGATGATATCTGACCTGACTGCATATTTCCCGCAGCATTGCCCGCTGAACATGCGGCAGCACAATGTCGCTCCAGACATACAGTGGGACGATTTTGCGCGCCAGGGTGCCAAGCTTTGAGTTCGATTGCGCCCGACAGGCGGAGTATATATGTTCCCTGGTTATCGTCCCTCTATTCTCTAATGACCAGAGTGAATAGCTCCTGGCTGTCCGCACAGCCTCTTTTATCCTGCCCGGCGTGAACCTGAATTTTGCGGCCAGTTCGCCCGCATCGGGGTCGCTAAGCTGAAATCCGTGTGAATGGCTATACTGCTTCCAAATATGCCGACGTTTCCTGCCATCAGGCACCTTGACTTCGATGCCGATAAACACGTAATCGTTATCTGAAGCCTCCGGCTGCCATGGTTTTATGCCCAGTATGAAGGTCAGAGGAGAAAACAGTTTCATTGATTCGAAGAGCAGATTCAGCGCATCACTTTTTTTATCCTCTTCGTTAATGTCGGTCAGATTCTGAATACCATTGAGGCAAAGAACGCCTTGCTGCAAAAGCGCTTCCCGTCCAATGCGCCATAGTATTTCAGGCAGAGGCCTCTTTTTCACCGCGATTTTCCCAAGTTCCACGACTATAAGAGGCAAGCCGAGTTCGCGGCATGCGCCGCGTATTGTATCCATCTTTCCCGCACCATGCGGGCCGTAAAGATGCATCGCCACATTACGACGTTCCGCTTCCTGCATCGGAAAGCAGGCTTGAATAAACTCGCAGATCTGCTTCGTCAGGCCTTCAGGGGCAAACCTCTCAACAGAGTCCGCATGGTCCGACGGCCTCTCCAGTGTGACAATGCTATCAAGGCTGGAATCAATCCTGTCGATATCCATGAGGTAGTCGACGATCCTTCCGTCAAGCCTCAGCGGCATCGAGAGCAAGGGCACATCGCGGCCAACCGAAAAAGAGTCAGCATCACCCGGCTGCAAAATTCCGTAGTGAAACAATGCGGCCCTCTGATCAAAAAGCTGCCGCAGTCTGGCCTTCTCTTCTGGCGACCTGCTCATAAGATTCAGCATTAAGCCGACATTCGGCTTTTTTCTGGTTATATCGTCATTCAAGTATGCGTACAGTCTTTCGTATTTCAGGTCCAATTCCGGCGCAAGGCAGACAATCACACACCGCTCCTCAAGACGCGACAGCCCGAATATGCGTGCAAGTCGCGGCAGCGCAGGATACATTCCAGCGTCAGAACCGGCGCTTCTCCGCTCCAGTATCCGCGATTCCAATCTATTAATCTCAGCCAGCATTGACCTTAACTCCGGGCTCCCGTCCGGCATTCCGCTTGACTGATAAAATGGGGCATCCCTGTTCTCAAGCAGAAAATCCATGTCTTCATCGAACAGCACCAACCCTTTGTATTGATCATTCTGCCTTTGCGGTCTGATGAATCGCTGTCTCGCGATCTCAAAACGCAGCACCATGTCCAGCAAGATCAGCTCATCGGACAGGTATGACCAGTTGTCCGGATAAGGCATCGACTTTGCATCGATACTATTATTGGTGGTAGCAGCACTTGCACTCGGCACGCTTGACATGACCTCCGATTATCACAGGCGACACTCTGCCCAGTTGTGTTTTTCTGGCAATTGATGCTGGAAGGGGCCGCTGAGCTACGGAATTGCCCCTACATTATTTAAACCGTATATATTTTTGATCGGCTGTGCAATTGTGGAAATCACATATTTCTGCATGCGGTTTCCTTTATATCAGCAGACATTTTTGTCCCTGCAATCAAGAGGGGTATGCAAACTGCTAAGGGTTCAGCGGGCGTAGAATGCCCGCCGGTCAATCCAGAAAGGTCTCTATATCGACAGCAATTTCTTGCGGCTTTTCCCAATGAAGCGCATGACCGGCATCATATTCTCGGAGACTTGAGTATCGTATTTTAGATAGTAGCGCACTCTGATCACTTCGGGTAAATATTCCATCCTGGTTACCCCAAATAATCCGCGTACGCGCGGCGATATTGTGCAAAATAGATTCGTGGTTCACCTCAAGAAGTCCCGATAGGGCATCCTTCCATATGCGGGCAGGGACCTTCATGCTTTCTGAAACTATCATATCCATAATTTCTTGAGGCATCGGGTTTGATGGGGCCTGGAAATCGGCTATAAATTTTTTGTCGATCGGATCATACAGCGCATCCACAACAGATCTGACCTCTTTGAGCACTCTGTTGTCGCTAGCGGATGGAGCAGAACTGATCAGGATCAATCGCCTCACAAGATGAGGGTATTCAGCTGCCAGCATTTGCGCAATAAAGCTTCCCATGGAGTGGCCAACAATGTCTGCTTTTCTAAGCTCCACTGCATCCATAAACAAAACCAAGTCCCGGGTAAAATCTCCTATGCTGTAGCCGTATGGAGGCTTGTCTGAATCTCCATGCCCTCTGAGATCCGGCGCGATAGCGTAACGTTTTGGGGAAAGCTCTGATAGCACACCTGCAAATGATCGCCATGAGTCAATGTAACCGTGCAGAAAGATGACAGGGATGTCCGCTTTTTCGCCTCTTCTGGCATAGTTGAGCGTAATGCCATTATACAGTTTTTTTTGTTCTACGATGAACCCGACCCCGCAGTTTTCGAGACTCGACATAACGTTATGCTCCAACCGGCAAGTTTCTAAGGAAACAATGTAACCGAAAATTTTATTTCATCGGCAAAGATGTTTCATTTATGCTTTCTCTGGCACCAGTTCCAGGACAGCTATTTCTGGATAACAATTAAATCGAACGGGATAGATAGACCAGCCAATGCCCTTCGAGATGAACACCTTGCATCCGCTCGGAGAAACTTTCAAGCCGCTCGAGTAGTTTTTGTTTCGAACCGGTAAAACAGGGGGGCCGATGATCGGAATATCAATCTGTCCGCCATGGGTATGACCTGAGACGATCAGATCAATGCGAGATGAATGCTTTGTATCTGCTGTATCGGGGTTGTGCGCCAGTACAACTCGACAGTCCGTATCAGGCAGGCCGGCCAGGAGCGAGTCAAGGCTGCTATGGTCTTCCCATAAATCACCAGCACCGACCAGCCATAAATGTTGTCCTTGTCGTTCAAGTCGAACCGACTTGTGCCGAAGATTCTGTCGTGTCCGCCTTAACCAGTAATCCGAGCGAGATGTATCAGCCCAGTGATCATGATTCCCCAGGACAGAATACACGCCCATCGGAGCGGTCAGTTCTGAAAGGACAGGCCAGACCTGATCGATTTGGCTGGCTGAATTCTTTTCATGAACATAATCGCCTGTGCAGACAATAAGATCAGGCTTCAGCCGGTTAGCCCGTTCTACAACATTACGAATAAGGTCAAGTGGAACAAGGAACCCATAGTGAAGATCAGTTAATTGAACGATCTTCAATCCTGAGAAGGCAGCCGGCAAATTGGGTACATATATCCGATAAAAGTTGGTCAAAACAATGTAACGCTCTATGAAAACAGGGTAGCTTGCAACAAGGCCCATAGACCCGAATATGGAAGCGCGCTGTAGAAATTGGCGACGAGTTAATTTTATCATTTTTCTTGTTATCCTTATTATGAACAGACATTCGTGTATTTTCAATTCGGGGCCGCATCAATAGCAATGACAGGTGATGAAATGAAGTGCAAAATCATCGCGGAGCAGACACTCTTAGCCTCTGTTATTTACGATAATAGAAGGTTTGTCGATGCGCGCATACTTATCGACCCGAATGCCTTTTCTCTGGACTTGCACAGAATAATCTATGAGGCCATGATAGGGCTATACGATGGCCACGAGTTCATCGATTACATCAATCTTTCCGAGAAACTGCTCAGCACCGGGCAGATAACAGCGTTTACCTATCTTAAATATTTTCATGCGTGGCCAGTTTCGGAAGACATAAGTAGCCTTGCGAGAAGCATCCTCAACCACGGCTGAAAGATATCGGACTAATTCTTTTTCTAACGTAGACTTTTCCTACACTCATAGAAAGAACAGGGCTGGCGAAAGTATATAAATTTATTTGTTATTATATAAAATAGTTTATACAAATCAGCCAGGTCTTTTTTCAGGGCGAATCCCTGCTGCGCGTCTGACGGCTCTGCAGCCATAATTATGCTCCTTCCATGAACATAAATTATTGGCATATCGATTGCTTTGAAATATTTGCAAGGTTGTCGAAAGTGCGTCAGAAAAGGAATGAAGATGAAGTGCTTCAGTTTTGAAGAAGGCCGGGTCACAAAAGGGATCCCAATCATTTCATCACGCATTTCGGCATACTACGACGGTCACGACGTCCACACTGAATTTCATGGCTGAGGGGCGCGGCCACATGCAAGACCATTTGAGGAGGCCATTGTGGGCTGGTTTCAAATGAAGTGGCACGGGATATTGCTGGTCGAAGCCCTGGCAGGCTATGCCCTGTCCTGCGCCGCTCGGCTCTGCATGCCTTTGATCATCGTCTTTGTCGCCCTCAAAAAATTTGGGCCGCGTTCAGAGCCATGACGCCGGTTATTTTAATAGCTGCCGCCACAGTCATGGCGGTAATTATTATCGTACCCTTTCGCTTGAACATCCAAGGGGCCTTCGATGGAAGGTTCGGCGGAGATATCCTGATAACGTGGCTGTGGGGCTTGGCATCTGCTGAATACACTAAGAGCCGCGGAACGATTTCCATCCTGCTCGGCAAGCGCCGCATGTTTCATTTCAGGCCGGCTGCTTCCTGCGACAAGAAGCGCAAACGTTCATTCAGGCCATTCCGTCCTACTGCCGATGGGACCATTTCTTTTCTTGGTAAGCTGCCGTCGCTGATCGGTCCGGCTCGAAAGGTCTGGCGCAGCATCTCTCCGAATGGCGGGATAAGATTGGTCCTCGGCTTGGGAGATCCAGCTCAAACAGGTCTTTGTGCGGGCGTTTTGGCCTCCATGCTTGCAGCGCTCCCGCTGCCGATAAGTCTTGAGCCCGACTTCACACAGGAGCGCTGTGTTGCTGAAGGCATCCTGAGCCTTAGGATAGTGATCGGCAGTCTCCTTCTCATATTTGTGGGGCTGCTTCTATCGCGCGTTCGCAGGATTTTAGTCCACTCATCAAATTAGGAGGCTGAAATGGAACATGTGAAGATGATGATTGATACGCTCTTCAGCAAGCTCGATGGAATGACAGTAAAGGATACCGTAATCGGCAAACCGATTGTCATCGATGACAAGACCATCCTGCCGCTCTTTGAGATAAGTGTCGGTGTTGCAGGCGGAGGTTTTATGGGCGAGGGTGAAGGCGGGGGCAAGGACGAAAAAAGGGGCATGAACGGCCAGTGCAAGGGCGAGGGCAAAGGCGGCGGCACCGGAGGCGGACTGAAGATCTCCCCGGTGGCACTGCTAAGCGTTGACGGACAGGGCAACCTCGGCGTGTATTCTGTAAGCAGCAGAAAGGCCTGGTCAGAAAAGTTGTCCGAATTGATGCCTCAGGTTATCGAAAAGATAAAATCTCAGGAAAGCAAGCAGCAATGAGCAAACTGATGAATATGTGCTATCTTAAACAAAAAGCGGAAATATTGTTCAAGGATGAGTCAGCTCAAAAATCCTCTGGAAATCTACAAGCTTCTCCCGAAGTCGAACTGCGGCCAGTGCTCGATCCGCACGTGCATGGCATTCGCAGCCGCCGTGCTGATGGGCGAAAAGCAGCTATCGGATTGCCCGCACATTTCGACCGGCGATCCCGGATTGAAATCAGCCGAGATAATCACCCATAAATCCATCGCCCGTAACAGGGAGAAGGTTGTCGAGGGATTGAGAAAAAAGGTGTCCGGGATGGATTTACTCTCTTCAGCGGAGAGATTAGGTGCGAGCATTGTCGGGGATAGCCTGGTCATAAAATGCCTCGGCAAGGATTTTTTCATAGACTCAAAAGGCAACATCACATCCGACTATCATACTCACTCATGGATGACCTTTATTCTGCTCGACTATATTCTCCACGACGCGGGAGACAGTTTGTCCGGGCAATGGATTCCCTTCAGAGAGCTGAAAAAGGGGATCGGGATGGCCCCACTTTTTGAGCAGCTTTGCGAGAAACCGCTCAAGCGAATGGCCGACAGCAATCCCGATCTTTTCAAGGATCTCATCTACATCTTCAGTGCGGACAGGACAACCAACATGTTTTCATCCGATATATCCCTGATCCTGTATCCCCTCCCCAAGGTGCCGATGTTAATCTGCTATTGGGAACAGGACGGCGATATAGAATCATCCCTTCATGTCTTCTTTGACTCGACGGTGGAGAATCGCCTGAGCATCGATGCAATCCATGCCCTCGGCACCGGGCTGGCTGTGATGTTCGAAAAGGTCGTTTCAAAACATAAAACCTGAAAGCGCAGTCAGACCGAGATAACCGCGTGAATTGTTGTTATCATGAAAAAAAAGCGGTATTCGACGATATGCGAATAATCCAAAATTTGAGATAGCTTCCAGTAATGCAAAACCGTCCGATTCGACAGGCGAAAACTGCCGGAGGAAATATCTTGTTATGTAAAGTGGTTCTGTGGAGACGATGCATTGCAATATTGCTCCTGTGCTTTTTAGCGGTCGTTTGCGGCGTAGCAGCTTATGCTGAAGATATTGAGACCAGCCCGGCCGATCCCTGCTCAGCTTCAAACCCTAATGCCCTCTTCTCACTTCTGGACCGACCCACATTTTCGGACAGCGCCTGCGCCGTCCCGTTTGGACATGCTGTTTTGGAACTCGGTTACATGAGGGCGAATCTCAGGGGAGAAGGCGGAGGAAAGTCTGACAGTTATCCCCAAACCGAGGTGAGGATCGGTCTTCCCGGACAGAATGAAATTAAATTCCTGGCGCCGAATTATACGAGTCAGAGATCGGGGAATCCGCCAGAGGCGGCGTCCGGTCTTTCGGCTGCCGCAATAGGTATCAAGCATGTGCTGGGCTATACAGATAAATGGATCGGATCAATCGAGACCGTGCTGACCCTGCCATCCGGAAACGATACGTTTGGAAGCCGGGGTCTTGGCGCTACTTTAAGTGGTATAGCTGCATATTCCGTAAGCGATGACGTCGGGATATCAATGCAGCTTGGCATAGGCTCCCTGACCGACCCTGTGTCGGCAGGGGGCAAACGCTTCACCACCTTCAACCAGTTTCTTGCCCTGACATGGAGCCCAATCGAAAGATTGCAGCTGTATGGCGAGGTCTATGGCCAAACAAAGACATCTCGAGACGAAGGGGCGGGCTTCAATTTCGACGGCGGCCTCCAGTATCTCGTGACTCACTGGCTGGAGATAGATGTCGAAACAGGTGTGCGCCTGTCGGGCAATCTCGGCGGATTCAGACATTTCTACGGGGCCGGCGTCGGGATACTGTTTTAGAAGCGACTATCGACTCTTCCGGCCGGATCCTGGCGATAGTACTCACTGAGAACTCTGTACAGATCGGGCGCATCTTCCCGAAGGCTGACGGGCCGGTCGAAGAACTCTTCCGTTGCGACCGCAAAAAACTCGGCCTCGTCTTTCGCACCGTAAGAGTCAATGAATGTTCTTTGTCCGCTTTCTGCCAGGTGTCGCAACCGCAGGAATTCGTGAGAGCATACGGCGACCCATTCGATCAGCTTGTCATGACTGAGCGGTGGCGTACCGTCGGCAGCCCCGTCCAGCATATCAAGCTTGTGGGCAAACTCATGGTAAACAACGTTATGACCCTGCTCGGGGTGTCTGGCCCCGTGAAGGACAGCGTCCCATACTAGAATAACCGGGCCTTGGGCAATGGATTGGCCCAGAATGGGGATAGAGGCTTCTATTGGATCATATGTATGCTCGAAAAAACCCGGATGATATTCCGGAGGCACTACAGTCGAAGGATATACGAGGATTGACTGAACATTACGGTAATAGTCATGGGGCAGCCTCAGTTGAAGAAGACATGCCTGTGCCGCAATTGTCACGCGGATTTCGTCAGTAAGATCCAGACCGCCGCAACCTTCCCAGTATTTTTCTTCCAACAATACCTGGACCATGGCCTGCAGTTCCATGCGCTCAGGGTCAGATAACATACAATAATGGGCCAGGTTTTTGCGCAGGCAGTCGTCCCATTCATGAGGAAACAGACGCTTTCTAAGCTCGGCTCGACGGCGTTCGCGCAACCAACGGAACAAAGGTAATACCTCCTTTTCGCTATTAGTCTAACAGAAGAGCGAAAGAATTAAGATCTGCGCCGACAGCGAGTGATCTCAGCAAAACTGTTGTCAGCGGGGCAGTCTCTACAAAGTTGCGGGATTGACGCGTAAATGACATCCTATTTTCGACGTATTGATGGGGTCGCTGGTTCTTTCGGTCGTATCTTTTTAAGAAACAGCGTCGCGGCTATGCACAAGACCGAGATTATAGCAAGAGCATGGAATGTCTGAACAAACGCTAGGAGTTGGGATTGCTGTCTGGCAAGATCGTAGATGATAAATTTGGCCTGCCTGCCGGCTTCCACTGCCGGTACATGTACGCTTAGAAAGCTCTGCAGTTCATTCAGTCTCTGACTGAAGTTGGAATCTAGAGCAGACAGATGGGCAATAATAGTGGACTGATTGGCCTGCGCCCGGCGTGTCAGAAAGGTGGTCAAAAGGGCAATGCCTGCGCTTCCTCCGATGTTTCGCATGAGGTTGAAGATACCGCTGGCGTTTCCCATCTCGCTTTGGGGGAGGGTTCCCATCGCAACGGTAGCAAGAGGAACAAACATCATGGCAAGCCCCACGCCAGTGAGCATCGAGGGCAGTGCTATATGGGTCATCGTAATTTCAAGGTTGAGGTCTCCTATTATCCATAGCGAGAGGGCCACAAGCAGAAATCCGCATCCTATCAGCTTGCGAAAGTCGACCCTTCCGGTCAGAAAGCCGACAATGGGCATGGCCAGCAAGGCGCCCACTCCGCGGGTGCTAACCGCAGTGCCGCTTTGAAGTGCTGTGTATCCCATTAGGGTCTGCAGATAGAGGGGGATCAGTGTTATGGCACTGTAAAGTACCACTCCAACGAGCATTATCAAAAAGGTGCCGACAAGGAAGTTTCTGTTCGTGAAGATCCTCAGACGCACTATAGGCTCCTTGACCCTGAGCTCCCACACAATGAAGGCAATCATCGAGACGAAGCTCGTCACGGCAAACCAGCGGATCCAGGGTGCTGAAAACCAATCGTCCTCCTGGCCTTTATCCAACATGATCTGAAGAGTTCCAAGTGCGACAGCCATCAGGCCGAACCCTATATAGTCTATCTTCCCGGCTTTTGCGTTGCGGATATACGGAGGGTCTTCGACAAAGGCATGAATCATAAGAACTGCGCATACGCCGACTGGTATGTTGATATAAAAGGCCCAACGCCATGAAAGGTTATCGGTGAGCCATCCGCCTATAGTAGGTCCTGCAATGGGGGCCACAACGACTCCAAGGGCAAAGGCCGCCATGGCCATTCCCCTCTTTTCCGGCGGAAAGCTTTCAAGTAGTATCGCCTGGGATAGGGGCTGCAAGGCGCCTCCTCCGGCACCTTGCAAAATCCGGGCGACTACCAGCATACCAAGGCTGAAGGCAGCTCCGCTGATGATCGAAGTAAGCGTGAATATAACGATGCATGTTATCAGGAAGCGTTTCCGCCCGAAGCGTATCGCAAACCATCCGCTGGCCGGAAGGATTACTGCATTCGAAACCAGATAACTCGTCAGGACCCATGTTGCTTCTGTATTGCTCGCCGAAAGGCTTCCGGCAATATGCGGGACGGCCACCGTAACAATGGTAGTATCTAGGATCTCCATGAAGGTGGCCAGCATTACGGCTGCAGTGATCAGCCATGGATTGGCCGAGGGACGCCATTCATCGGTAGTTCTGACTTCTGGCACAGAACGTCACCTGGATCCGGGATAAAAGACTTTGGCGGTCACTGTATAAGTATAACAGGCGTACCCGGAGGCTCTAAGCGCACCTCAGTGTAACAGAAGAGCGAAAGAATTAAATCGACGATGAGGAGAATGTACGGCTTTGCAAACGGTTGCCAGCGTCATTCCGATGCGAACGCTATTTCACCTGATATTTCTCAAACAACAACCCTTATATCTAGCGCGGCGGTTTGACAGAAACCCTCATCGAAAAGCATTCCAAGTTGGATTCAGTGTGCGACCTGAAACAATCATGCGTGTGCTGTCAGAGTTTTCCCGAAAGTGAGACCGGTCAATTTCTCCGCGGGCTGTGTCTATTGGGGTTCACTCCAGACACGAAATAGCCTGTCACTACCAATCGTATACACTTCGGCAAATTGCATCATAATTTCTTCAAATTTATCATCCTTCATAAGCCGCATTACAAATTTCTCTTCATCGGCAAGCGAATCAAAACCGACAACAATATGCCCTTCTTCCTGATCTCCCGATATGTTTCCCCAAAACTCGGCACTCTTAACCTCTTTCATTTTACGCCAGTGATTTAAGAAGCGAGCGGTAACTTCTTCCATCTTTTCCCAGTTCCCTTTCATCTTTACAGTTCGAAATAGGTATACCATGACGTTTCCTCCTCATAAAATCCACCTACGCATCGCCAGCATAACGGCGACTACGAACAATATGCCCTAGAGACCGAGCAAACGAGTAACAATCTGTCCACACAAGTAGTAAAGAGAACCTAAAATGTCTCTTTACCTTTATAGTTTATGCGCATAATATCTTGAACACAAGGTTGCAAGAATATTGCGGAAGCGTGCGTCAAGTTTTCACTGTCAATTGATTCCCAGCTGACCTTTCGCTGATCTACATGCGGCAAAATCTTTTGACAGAAGTTCACGTCGCGATCAATGAGCAGCCATCACAATGTTTAGACCGAAAAGCGTCAAGGTCGGATCTCAATAGCATGTCGAAAGCCGCGCGGCAACACTACCGCCTCCGATAATCGTTTTCGGACGTAACGTTGCGTATGCTGTAAATGGTCTCGATGTTTGCTTCAGGAAGAGAAAATCGCAAGCATATTATCTTACTTCTCATGCATAGGGTGCGAGTATTGCATTCTTTTTCGGCATAGGAAACGAGCATACCGCTCAGACCCCTTTACGATGAAAGGAGGAAGGCCGCGCATATCCGCGCTCTTTCAATTCATAATCTACATTAAGGGTAGCTAGGTCTTCAACTTCCATCATCTCATAAGGTGTGGACGAGGCGGAAACTATGATCTTCAGATACATGCCGCATTCATCGCAGATTTCCGCATGTATTCTTTCCGGCTGTCCCCCCGAATAGATAAAACGAAGCTTGCGATAATCATCGTTGGCGCAATACGAGCATTGCAGGCGGTGGAACCGCCAGTCGGCGCCGCAACGCCAGCATCGAAGATGTTTTTCCTGTACGCCGCTTCTTAATTCGCCGAATACGGCATAAGACCCGCATATGAAACAGTAACCTTCGTTCCATGAAATGCCTTCGGCAACCGAAGCCAGCTGCCTTCGACACTCATGAAACGAAGGTCTCAACGCCTGTCCTGCTAGCACAGGCAAGAGACCCGGATCGAGCTGAGCCGACTGCGCAGCTACGACGGCTGCATCTTCTTCGCCCGAAATTATTCCGGAGAGCAGCGATGCAATGTCCAGTGATTCGTTTTCAAGAGAGTGCCGGATCCGGCTGGCAGACTCTGGGGATATTCCTTCTGCTGCTTTCGAAAGTTGTATCATCAGGCTGCGTACCGCTTCGATGTCAAGTTCCGGTTCGACGCCGTGCAACAGCGGCAGCCCCGCCTCCATCCTGATGCAGGCTTCTTCCTTCGTCATGGAGATCTGACGAGTCAATGCATGACCGGCGTTTACCGAAATCGGCAGAATGACCTTGCGCAGCAGGGCGGCTTCTTCCAGTGCCGGCCATACTCTCGTAATGGAATCGAGCTGCTGTAATATCTGATCAGTTGCGGTTATCGGATTCATTATCACTGACATTATCAGCGTCCTTCATGCCGCGCTCGCGGAAACTGATTACGGCGGTCATGCCGAACGCCAGGAAGTCGAGCGCCCCGACTCGCGGAATCCTCGGCAGGTCCTGTGGCCGCTGTGGCACCTTTGGATTTTCAGGCAGCCCGTAGACTGCGGGTTTGTCCATCAGTAGATAAAAGACATTCAACCCTTTGGCCTCGTGGTAGCCATATATATTGGCTTTTGTTTCGCCCAGCGCCTTGAGCTGTGCAAGTCGCGAATCAGCGATCTTTCTGAGCTCAGGCACGTCTCCAAACCGAATGGAGCCTGTGGGACATGCCTTGGAACAGGCGGTGACCAACCCACTATGAATGCGGTCGTTGCAAAGAGTGCACTTGCGTGAGGTTTTGGAAACCTCGCTGTATTTTGCAACACCGTACGGGCAGCCGCGGTTGCAGTTCTTGGTGCCGATGCATTTGTCCTGGCGAATGACGACGTTTCCCAGTTCGGTGCGCTCTATGGCCTTTACCGGGCAGACGTTCATACAACCAGCATCCGTGCAGTGCTTGCATGAATCGCTCGAAAAAAGCCAGCGCGACCCTTTGCGGGCTTCGTTAAACTGTTCTATGAATCGCACGTGGCGCCAGTCTGTCGCGCTCAGTGTCTCGGTATTGTCGTATGAGTTGCCAGTGAAATTGTCCGCGACAATGCGGGTTTCAGGATCGCTTCTGAAATGTTTCGGCTCGGGTGCCAGGCCGTTCCATTCCTTGCACGCTACCTGGCAGGCCTTGCAGCCGATGCAAACAGATGTGTCTACGAACATTCCCTTCGCCATTATGCAGCACCTCCCTTCTTATTCACCCGGCCCGCTCTCACATTGCATGTGAAGACCTTGCCTTCATGGATTGTGACATTAGGGTCGGCAACGAGCACGCTCAGGTTGTTCACCACATCTCCGCGCGCCGTGGCCTGCCACCCCCAGTGCCAGGGCAGGCCTATCTGATGCACTGTCCTGCCCTCCACGCTGAACGGTTTCATCCGGCGGGTGACCAGCGCGCGTGCCTCTATTTCTCCTCGGGCCGTACGGATCGTAATATAGTCCCCGTTTTTGAAGCCCGTCTCAGCCGCGAGCTCCGGCGAGGTCTCGCAGAACAGCTCCGGCATAAGCTCGGAAAGCCACGGCAGCCAGCGGCTCATGGTCCCGCTCAGATAGTGCTCCGTCAGCCGATAGGTTGAAACAACGATCGGATATTTAGGATCGGCAACAAGATGATATGGGTTGCCTGCGACCTTCCAGACTTTGGCGAGCGGGTTCGACTCCTGATTATATAATGCATTATGCACCGGAGATTCATAAGGCTCGTAATGTGAGGGCAATGGTCCATCAACAACACCGAAAGGTGCGAAGAGCCAGGCTTTACCATCGGGCCTCATTATGAACGGATCGCCGCCTCCAAGCGAGTCGAAGCCGATTCCATTGTCCTTCCCGGTCGACCCCGGGGTCTTGGTCAGCAGGAAGTCGATACCCTCTCCCGAAGGCGAAATCCACGTATGCGCATTCTGGTCCCACCAGACGAACTTCTTCTTCTCGGACCACGGCTTGCCCTCAAGGTCCGCTGACGCGCGGTTGTACATAATATGCCGGTTGGCCGGCCACGCAAAGCCCCACTCCGGAGATATCCAGTTGTCGGCCTTTCGTCTTGCGGAATTGTTCTTACCTTCCTCCGGAATGACGCCGCTGTAAATCCAGGCGCCGCAGGCTGTAGTACCGTCCTCCTTGAGATTCGCGAATGACGGCACCGGTTTTTTGTCGCTCCAGGCGTATCCGTTGATTTCCTTGAGCACCTTGTATGCCGACGGCTCGTCCTTGATACGCCATTGCGCTACGTCGGAAGGCTCCGGACCATAGTCCCAGAGGAGATTTCTGATCGCCCAGTCGCGCTCACTCGTAGAACCTGCATAAAGCTCTTTCAATTTCCTGCCGAGATGATATGTAAACCAGAGGTTGCTGCGAGCATCATTCGGCGGGTCCGCAGCCTTTTCGTGATACTGAAGCAGGCGCTGCGTATTTGTGAAAGAGCCTTCCATTTCAGGCACGCAAGCTGATGGTAGGAAGAAGACCTCGGTCTTGATGTCGGCAGTCTTCAGCTCGCCTGATTTGATTTCAGGGGAGTTGCGCCAGAAGGCCGATGTTTCGGTTTCATAAAAATCGCGGACGACCATCCAGTCGAGCTTGGCAAGAGCTTTCCGCTGGAACCGCGCGTTCTGTCCTCCTACGCCCGGATTCTGCCCGAGACAGAGGAACCCTTTTATTTTGCCTTCCATCATCTCGACGAACATCGGCAGATGAGAATGGTCCCTCGTGATTTTTGGATGATAATCGTAGCCGTAATTATTTTCCTTTGTCGCAGCATCGCCGAACTGAGCCTTGAAATAGGAGACCGCGAACTTCGGATAATTACCCCAGTAGCTCGTTGATTGAGGCGTAGCTTCAGTCAGGATGAAATCTTTTAATGTCACATGATTCTTGCGGCCGTCCGGCATATTAAGGTAGCCAGGCAGCGAATGATACAGGGTGGCGATGTCTGTAGACCCCTGTATCGATGCATGTCCGCGCAGCGCAAGCACACCGCCGCCCGGCCTCCCGATGTTGCCGAGCAGGGCCTGCAACATTCCGGCGGTCCGGATGATCTGCACCCCAACTGTATGTTGGGTCCAGCCGACTGCATAAGTTATGTTGGATGTCCTGTCGCGGCCCGAATTGTTGAGCAGGGTTTCGGCTACCTTTAGGAACGTCTCCCTGGAACAGCCGCAGACCTTCTCGACCATTTCCGGCGTATACCTCGAATAATGCCTTTTCATGATCTGGAATACGCAGTGCGGGTCCTGCAGGGTTGGATCCGTTTTGGGACGCCCCGGCACCCGCTGAAGCAGCATGTCGCTGAACGTCTTTGCTTCAGTGACCGAAGGAGCAGGCGCGGCTTGCCGCTGATAGGCCCAGCTCTTATTGTCGTAGTACTTGAACTTCGGATCGGTTGAGAAGCCTGAAAAAACGCCGTTCAGGTCTTCTGTGTCTTTAAATTCCGGATTGATCAATGTGGCCGCATTGGTATAGTTGACAGTGTACTCACTGAAAAAAGGATCATTCTTCCAGCGCTCGCTATTGATCACAAAAGTAATGAGCGCACCAAGGAATGCGATGTCCGTGCCCGCTCGTATCTGAGCATGGATGTCGCACATCGCTGATGTGCGCGTGAAGCGCGGGTCGACATGCATCAGCACAGCGCCGTGTTCAGTCTTTGCCTTAAGCGGCCAGCGGAAGGCTATCGGATGGCACTCGGCCATGTTCGAGCCCATGATCATTACCGCATCGGAATGTTCGAGGTCACGTGGAAATGTTGTTGAACCTCCGCGTCCGAAGCTGACCCCCAGACCGGGGACCGTGGAGGAGTGTCATATTCGTGCCTGGTTTTCGACTGAGACAACCCCGATGCCGTGCATAAGCTTCTGTTGTATATAGTTCCACTCATTGTCTATCGTAGCGCCGCCGAGCGAGGCGATAGCGTAAGTGTTCATCACGCGTTTTTTTGTCGTATTGCCCCTCTCATCGGTGACATCGTCAAACTCGTTGAAGTTGTCGTCGCGGGTCTTCTTTACCAGTTGAGTGATGCGGTCCATTGCCCAGTCAAGAGGCTTGTCTTCCCAATGGTCGCTTCCCGGCGCACGGTATTTGACCTTTGTCCAGCGCAGGTCGTTCATGACTAGCTGATATGTGGCGGCTCCCTTGGGGCAGAGCGTGCCTTCGTTTATTGGCGAATCCGGATTGCCTTCGATATTTATGATCTTTCCAGCCGAATCTACCATTATCAACTGACCGCAGCCGACCGAGCAGTATGGACAGACGCTCGGCACCTGTTTTCCCGTTTTCATCGGCACTTGGCCGGACTGTTTTTTCATGTCGCCGGATGAAACGCCCCAGCTGCCACTGTCAGGAACGATCGAGGCGCCGAGGGCGCTCGTTGAAATTTTCAGAAACTGCCGCCGCGTGACCTGCATATTCGAGTTTTCTCCTTTTCAAGCTGGGTCTTAAAACAGTCCAGATTCCTTAAAAGTATAGTGAGATTTGATGCATTACAATAGAGTGTAGCTGGTCTAATTTTGTTTAAAGTGTCTTACTGACTAAAACCGGCTCATTCAACAACTTCTTAGCCAAATTACATTTCGCATTTTGTCCTATCGTAATGAGTTGATATTTCTGCCAAAACACTCAGCAGACCTGAAAAGAAACAAACGTTTCGTTCACTGAAACAGTAGAGGCCGCCGATCCAGCAGCTTTTTTTTTGCTTGCAAGTATCTCACGATTCTTGTCACTTCAGCCCGGATTGATACAATTAAAGAAAAGATAATAATGCCTGGATGGAGCGTGCCCATATGAAACGATCGAGGACAGCATTCGCTCTAATAGCGGGGATTGCGGTTTTGAATCTCTGTTGCTTAGGGTTAGCTAATTCTTCAGACCAACAGGTTCCTGAGTCGCTTAAAGTTCCGGCAGATCAGACTTTGTTTTTAAAAGCAAGAGGCGTCGGCGTCCAGATATATGAATGTATGGAAGACAAGACAGATTCCTCAAAATTTAAATGGACATTCAAGTCGCCTGAAGCCAGCCTTTTCGACAACGCCGGAAAGCAGATAGGCAAACACTATGCAGGTCCGACATGGAAAGCTGATGATGGAAGCACGGTGGTAGGCTCAGTCGGCCAGGTATACGACAGTCCCAATACAAATTCGATACCGTGGCTTCTGTTGAGGGCTAAGTCAACTTCCGGGCCCGGCATATTCAGCCACGTCATTAGCGTTCAACGTTTGAATACCATGGGCGGAAAAGCGCCTTCAGATGTTTGCGAAAAGGAGCAAGTAGGCAAAGAGATACGAGTACCTTACAAAGCCATGTACTACTTTTACACCTTACGGCAGTAACGGCCGAGAAAACGCTGCTTGACTTGCACAAAAAAGATTATTGTTAAAGCTATATTAGGGTAATTCCGCGAGATTTTGATACAAGGGCTTTGTCATGGGCTCCGTCAATGAATTTTGAAAGTCTGGCAAACATCACTGTAAATCAAAAGTGAACCTCCCCGTGGCAAGCACCTGAATTGCACGCACTGCCGGAGCATTCACAGATATGAAGAGGTTCAAGATAACTGCCAAAAGCCGATTGCAACGTCTTTTTCTCCTACTACGCATTCATGGTATAAGTAAGTATAAGTTGTTTGGTCGCAGTCAGTATTGACCATGGGGCAGGAGAACGTGCTACTCTCTGGGTCATTGAATCCTAGTTCCAGTATGTTCCCTGCCTCCCAAAGCCATAATAAGTTGATTGGGCCAAGAGCCCTTGTCACGGTGGAGAATTGGTTGGGAGGCATCCTGCCTTATTTAGTAAGGAGGTGCGAGGAATGACTGAGATCTTTGTAGGTGTAGACGCAGCCAAAGAGTATTCGACGGCGCAAGGAATTGATCGGGACTCCAAGAAACTGTTTTATCTTCGTTTTACGATGGATGCCGTAGGATTTGCCGAGCTCAAGAGGACCATCGTAAAACATGCAGACGATCTTGGCAAAGTAACAGTTGCAATGGAATCGACGGGATGTTACCACATCAATCTCTTTTCCTTTCTGTGTTCTGAAGGGATCCGATGTGTTGTTGTTAATCCGCTTCTGATCACAAATTTCGCCAAGCTGTCGCTGCGTAAGACAAAGACAGATAAGAAGGATGCATTAACAATAGCCCAGTTTCTTGTTGCCAATGAAGGATCTCTGCAATCTCAGGCATTATCCCGGGATACACAGGATCTGCGGGACCTTGCCCGGGAAAGGGAAAGCTTAACGATGCTTATAGCCAGTATGAAGATAGACATTCGGCGATTACTTCAGACTACCTTCCCAGAACTTGAATCTCTTTGTAAGAAGACACTATGCTTCACTTTCTGCAGCGCTTCCCGTCAGCGAGATTGATCGGAGGGGCAAAGCTAAAGGATATCGACAAGGCGTTAATCTTCCCTGGAGAGGCGCGCAAGCGAGTTCAGGTGACGGCCGAAGAGATAAAGCGTGCGGCAAAGCGCTCGGTAGCATCAGCCGGTGTTGCCAAGGAGTTGATTTTTTCTGAGAAAGTCGCGACCGTACTTTATCTCCAGGGCAAACAAGAGAAGATTACAGAAGCCCTGATCGAGGCCTGTGAGGCAATGAGAATAGAGGATCTCGACATAATAAAGTCACTTGATGGAGTTGCCGATATAACTGGTGCTACATTCCTTGCAGAACTCGGAGACATATTTAACTTCGGCTCTTACAAGCATGTGATAGCTTTTGCTGGGCTGGATCCCGCGATCTATCAGTCAGGACAACATGAAGGCAATGGTGGAATATCGAAACGCGGCAATCGGCATCTCAGATGAGTCATCTTCATGATGACCATGTGCGCTGTCCGTAGTGAGAATGTCTTTAAAACATATTTTCTTAGAAGGAAGCAGGAAGGATTGCCACCTATGAAAGCTGTACTTGCCACTGCACATAAGCTTATCAGAGTTGTATTCTCAATGCTTTCAAAAAGAACAATGTTCAGAAAGGAGGTGCCTGGGGTATAGTTGACTGGAACTCTGCATGTTCAGATCACTTCACTCTATCATCGTAAACCGCGGCATCCCTGAACCGTAACCGCACAACTCGCCCTTGATCTCAGCCAGCTGCTGGTCGGTAGGTTCGCCGGAAGCGTAGGCATCCTTGAAAAAGTCGCTGCCAGTGCGGGCAAAGTTTTTCCCGCGGTTGTCCGCAATGTTTTTAAGAGATTGCTCGAGGGTGTTGGCCTGCGGATTGCGGCAGACGTATTTGCGGACCGCCATCAAAACCTGCCGGTAAACGGGCGGGAACCATTTCTCGGGCTCGGTCTTGTCTCTGCGGTAGAGTTGGAAATTCTTCACGTCCCACCCCTTGGTGCCGTGCTGCATGCGCAGCTGGACTTCCGGGTCTTCGGCTGTGAATTGCATGGCGTAATCGTAGGCTTCGCGGTCGGAACGGGTTTTCAGCACCATGCAGTCCCAGAAATGCCCGGCGAGGATCTTGCTGAGTTTGGAGGCGCTATCGGCTTTCCAACCCAAAATGGCCTTGGCACTGACTTCGGCCCTGAACTTTTGGCTTTTCATGATCTCGCAGCCGTCGATGTAGACCAAACTGGAGGAAAGATCGGACCGCTGCTTTTTTAGCAGGTCGAAGAAGCCGTTGGTGATGCTCAGGTAGTAAACCTTTTTTTCGTTCTCCCTCACATAAGGAGTCCCGGCAATGACGAAGGGCCTCACGGCTCTGGCTTGCAGGCCGAACTCCTGCTGGATGCGCTGGTCGATGTATCGGTTCAGGGCTTCCGGTGTCTGGTAGGTCTCAGGAATCCGTTCGCCGGTGGAAAGCAGGTAGGTGCCGTCATCCGAAGCTCCTCCGTGCGTGCTGATATAAATGACACCGGGTGAAGTCAGGCATGCATCGTAAATGGCTTTGACGGTAACTTGCTGGTTGACAAAAGGCTTCCCGCCCAAGAGGGTGTAGCCTGCGGCAGCCGCTTTTTGTTGAAGACGCGCCAAGAGCGCGTCGTCGTAGGAAAACAGGTTTCCGTCGTCCCGTGGGTCTTGCGGGGCATTGAATGGGGAGAAGAGGGCCATGGTCTTATGGCTAGGGGCGTCGCCATGTGAAACTGGTTCGGGCTGGTTGACAGTCCACGTAGCAAAACGCATGCTCCGAAGCATTTGGATAACATTTTGTTGCAGGGGCTGAGCGAACGACGGGCAAACAAACATAACTACCATCCACGACAAGGCAACGATCCCGAGGCTGGCCTTCACGGATTGGTGCATACGGCCTCCCTTCACGGTAACGCGTTTTTCAGCGGCGAGTGAATCGAGTCCGTTGAAGATAATTGTTCAGCATTTTCAACTACCTCTTTTTTTCATTCACAATAGAAATGAGTGTGTCACTCCTCATCTTGCCAGTCTTCATATCCCTCCACGGATTCTGAATCGTCACGCTAAGTTTTTTGCTATTCTCAAATTTTGCCCCTTCCTTATCCTCGAATAATACTTTCAAGTCTTTTTGGCCTTTGTAATATGCTATAACCTTGGCTATGCTATCATTTGTAAGATATGCTGCACCATCAAGCTTAAGACCATCTTTTAGAAACTTTGCAGTCTCAGCATCCGGCTTGGCTCCAGGATAAACCGGAACACTATTTTTATCATCTGCGCAAACTGTCCCAACAATCGCTAAGAAAAATAGACAAAGTATTAACACAGCAATCTTTTTGTTTGACATGATTATTCTCCTTTTTTTAAGATCTAGCGCCGCTGCTAGCTGGTATTTGAGATCCAAGTAGTAACGTTTATTGCATGCCTCCTCTGATCTAGCTTTCCTGTAATCTATATTTTGCGTTACCTGCTATAGTTGCTGGATGCATCAATTATAACACCACCACTACTAATGGTGCTCTATTAACCTGCCTGTTCATAAAACAGGTGTAATAAGTTGATACCAATTTAACCATAATGGACCTCCTGACTGGTCAACATTAAAGTTGCGCCCAGAAAAATCGATCAAACCAAGAGGCTACTGATAGCATATGCTTGTGAAATGCGAGTGTTTAGAGTATTTCGGCAGTAGTCGTATCGATCATAGCGTTTAGTACAGCACGAATCATGCGCTGTCGATTTATATCAGGTGTGAGAGTTATTTTCGGAAAGCTTACCCTAGTCAATAAATTAGCCCCGCGATTTGCAGGTGTTTTTGAGAAGCACGGCCTGTGAATATCTCTTTCTACCTTGATATCTATTCGGAACGGCCAATTCTGAGGATAACTGAGCAAGTCATGCCTGCGTTCCCGAAAAAGCGGCTCTTTCTGTGAAAGCTGATACAATTAAAAAAGTATCCGATTTCACAGGAGGCCGCTACCATGTCGCGAAAAATAAAGAAGGTGTGGAAAAGCAAGCCCACTATCGAGGGGGCTGGTGTGCATCTCAGGCGCGCCTTTGGCTACTATCAGGTCCCTGAACTGGACCCTTTTCTTCTCCTTGATGACTTCCATTCCAGCAATCCCGCCAATTACCTCTCAGGCTTCCCCTGGCATCCCCACCGGGGGATAGAGACAATCACATACGTCCTTCACGGCAAGGTTGAACATGGCGACAGCATGGGAAACAGCGGCGTTATCTCTCCCGGAGATGTGCAGTGGATGACGGCGGGAAGCGGCATCATTCACCAGGAAATGCCGAAAGGAGACACGGGCAGTCTTCTCTGGGGATTCCAGCTCTGGGCAAACCTTCCCGCAAAAGACAAGATGATGGATCCGCGCTATCGAGGCATAACATCCGATGAGATTCCGGAAAAAACACTGGCATCAGGTGCCAGAGTGAAGGTCATATGCGGTCGAATCGATGGAGTCACCGGACCTGTGCAGGACATTATCACAGAGCCCGAGTATATCGACGTCTCAATGCCTGCCGGAACGACCTTCGTCCATGCGGCGACCTCGGGTCACACTGTCTTTGCCTACGTGATCGATGGAAGCGCTTTTTTCGACGAAGAGCGGAATCCGTTCGCACATGAGATGATAGGCAATAATTATTTTGATTTCAAGAGAGAATGCAGGTTCGGCGCTGAAACCCTTGTTCTTTACGAGCCCGACGGCAATGAAGTTGCGATCACGACGGAGGACTCGCCGGTGAGATTTCTTCTGGTTTCAGGCAGGCCGATTGGAGAACCTGTAGCCTGGTACGGCCCTATAGTAATGAATACCCAGGAGGAACTGCAAATTGCCTTTGATGAATTCGAAAGAGGCACATTTGTAAAATACGGTCACTGATGGGCACAAAGAAAAAATTGGTGGCGGTGCAGGGATTTGAACCCCGGACACTGCGAATATGAGTCGCATGCTCTACCAACTGAGCTACACCGCCGTCGGAAGGATTAGTATATCAAAGAGGGTCTGTATCAGGCAACTGGCACCGCCCGCCCATTGAGTTTCCAGACTCTGTCTTTATTTTACATCCGCCATTGCCAAATAAAGGAAACCGCTATACGCTTTACGCACTTTCCACAATTGCAAGTATTCATAAAAGTTAGTACCATCTCCGTAAAAGCAGGGGTTTCCCGCAGACCTGATCTGTCCTGACCTCCGATGCAATCGCGCGGGTCGATTACTCCGCGCATCGTGTAAAAACTTCCTGTCGGACGCCGAAGGTGAATATTTTTCATTCGGCAGATGCAAGAGCGGGGCACTGCCCGCCGCAATATGAATGTGAATACCTCGGTGCGGGTATGCACGAGAAGGAGGGCAACATGAGATTTACGCGGATGCAGCTGTCAGAGCCTTTCGCCGAGGCTGCCGAGGCGAAACTGAAAGGCATCAAAGCGGTGATCGCCGGCTCGAACGATTTCTACGGCGCCAACAGCCTGGAACATTTTTCGAGCGCAAGCGGGCTCACTTACACTCATGAAGATGCTCAGGGATTCCTTGATTATCCCACCTCTTTCCCCGGAAAGGCGGCAAATTTCTGGCTCAGGGACGCCGGGGTCAAGGTCTGGGAATATGAGGAGACGTACGATAACTGGCAGGACACCTATGGCATGGATTCGGTCATGGTATTCTATCACTCCGGCCACGGCAATATGGATTCCAACGGGATCTTTCAGGCGCCGCTCGGTGCAAAATGGGACAACAGGGATTGGATATATTCCAACAACATGGCTTTTGCGAATGAGGAGCTGCGGTATCTCTTCTGGTCCACATGTTTTTCGCTGCGCGTATCAGGACCAGACAATCCGGTCAGGACATGGTGGGAGCCGAACAAAGGCGGGCTAAGGATGCTCTTTGGTTATGAGACAACCAGCATGGATGATCCCAATTACGGCAAATACTTCTGGGACGAATGGAACAAGGGCAAGACTTTTGCACGGGCCTTTCTGGACGCGAGCTGGCGCATAAGCCATAGCCAGGTGCCGGTCGCCATGGCCGTCGGGTCAAGTCAGGCTGATGCGATAAGCCGACTGAATACCGAGAGATATTTCACGAAAAACCCTGTGACGAAGGGCTGGTATCAGTGGCAGTGGATAGGCAGCCTGCCGAACAGAAGCTTCTCTTACAGAAACGACGCTCCAAGGGGACTGAACGCGATCATATTGGACTGCAGACTCTTCACCGACGAGAGGATATCGAAGATCGCCCAGACGATCGGATTCACAAAGAAGAGTTCGGAGACCATAGAACTCGACGAAGCGGGCAACAGAACCATCAACCACAAAAAAATGCAGCTCAGTCTTAATTCGAACGGAGCCCTGAATCTGCATTTCGGCAGGATCCCCTCGGAAAATCCAAAACTGCTGGATGAAGCCAGGGCGATCAAGATTGCGCAGAAGCTCATTCGCGAACTCGATTTCGATAAGGACATCGAACTGAAACTGGGGAATATCAGGCACCGTTTTACTGCAGGCGGCACACAGGAAGGCAGCGGTCAGATCGAGGGGCCGTCAGCAATCGAGACTATCGTGCAATTCAGGCAATGCCATAAAGGCGTGGAAAGCGTGAATTCCGATCACGGCCTCATTGCCATTTGCATCGACAACGACGGTGAGATTATGAATATTTATAACAGCACAAAACTGATCCTCGGTGAATCTTCGACACCCAGATCCATAATCCCGTCTCCGCCAGACGGGCACCAGGATAGGGTTGATGACCCGGACAGACAGTTCATGAAAGCGATCAACGGCCTGCTTAACAGAAGCGGCAATTCACATGAGCGCACGCACGGCAAGGCCGAAGTGCTTCGCGAAAAACTCGGATACGATTTTTCTGCAACAATAGGTCCGGTAGTTCGCCAGAGGGATGTCGACCTTACCATGTCGAATAGCCTGAAAAAACGCTATAAGATCAGACTGAGAGTGATGGGATAGGATTCAGGCGTCCGTCGGGCTATGTGCCCGGCGGGCGCTCGAATAGTGCTGAAACCGCCTCTTTGCGAATTTCTCGATTTCGACCGCGCAGAACACCACCGCCGACATTGCGATCACGAATACCAGCTCGCCCGCGGCAAGAGGCTGCGTTCCGAAAATAGGGTTTAGAAACGGAACATAAACAACAGCCATTTGGAGTACAAAGGTTATTGCAACCGCACCGAGCAGATACTTATTAGACAATAGTCCTATTTTGAACAATGATTCGCGCTCCGATCTTATGGCAAGGCAATGACCGAGCTGTGTTAGACAAAGCATCGTGAATACCATGGACTGCCAGTGTCCGTTTCCGTTCCTGATCGCCCATGCCTGAACAAAAAGTGCGGTAAAGGCCATCAGGAGCCCCACCCATATCGCATGTACGCCCAGACCGCCCGCAAATATGCTTTCCCGCGGCGGCCTGGGCGGGCGTTTCATGACATTGCCTTCTGCAGGCTCGCCGGAAAGTGCCAATGCCGGTAGTCCGTCGGTAACCAGGTTGATCCAAAGTATTTGAACAGGCAGAAGAGGTATCGGCATTTCGAAAAAGGGTGCCAAAAACAACGTCAATATTTCACCGGAATTTGTAGTAAGCAGGTACTTAATGAACTTGCGGATATTATCATATATCTTTCTCCCTTCGCGGACGGCATTCACAATCGTTGCGAAATTGTCGTCCAGAAGAACCATATGGGCGGCCTGTTTTGCGACGTCGCTCCCGGTAATGCCCATCGCAATGCCTATATCGGCCCTCTTCAGGGCAGGCGCATCATTGACACCGTCACCGGTCATGGCGACAAACTGGCCCCGGTCCTGCAGCGCCCGAACGATACTCAGCTTCTGTTCAGGAGAGACCCTAGCATAAACCTTCACATACTCGACCTTATCTTTAAATTCGGCCTGGGAAAGCCTCTGCAGTTCGGGACCGGTCATAGCAGCTTCCTTGCCGTCAATAATACCTATCTTCCTTGCGACCGCAACGGCAGTCAGGGGATGGTCGCCGGTGATCATAACCGGCCTTATCCCGGCAGATTTGCATACGGCCACGGCCTCCTGAGCTTCCTTTCTGGGCGGGTCCATCATGCCCACAAGCCCAAGAAAGGTAAGACCTGTCTCCAGATTATGCGGTGAGATATCCTGAGGGGCCTCTTCCCAGGACTTCATGGCAATTCCGACAACCCTCAATCCTTCCGAGGTCATTGCTTCGTTGACTGACCGGATGGCCTCGCGATCAATCTCACGCAAGCCTGCAGACGTCAGCACATTAATGATTCTGTCGATCAGGATATCGATTGCGCCCTTAGTGTAGGAGACAAAGGCACTGTTGCCGTAGTGGTGAAGAGTGGTCATGCATTTTCGTTCCGATGAGAATGGAATTTCTGCAACCCTTTTCAATCTCGATTCGAGTTCTGCCCTGGAAAAACCGTATCGCCGCGCCATCTCACATAAGGCAACCTCGGTGGAGTCACCGCTGAATTCGCCTGATGCCGCCTGGCGCACATCATTACTGAGAGCAAGCGCTGTAAACAGAGCCGCGAATGGGGCCTGAATCTGATTGTCTATCTTAGCTGTCTGGTCAACCGGATTTGCAGGCGCATCTGCAGGCTGAGCAGCGCCGTCGCAGTAGATTCTGGAGACCTCCATCCTGTTCAAAGTTATTGTGCCGGTCTTATCGGAACATATATAGGTAACAGCGCCTAGTGTTTCCACTGCCAGCAGTTTCCTTATCAGTGCGTTCTGCCCCATAAGCTTCCTGGCCCCCAGAGCCAGCGAGACTGTTATTACAGCCGGAAGCGCCTCGGGAATGGCTGCAACCGCCAGTGATATCGAGGTCAGGAGCATCAGGAAAAATGGCTCGCCTCTTATGATGCCGATCGCCAGAATCATCGCACATATTACCAGCACAGCCACGGACAATTTTTTACTGAACACGGAAAGTCTTTTCTGAAGCGGCGTTTTGACTTCTTCTTCCCTTGCCAGCATGGCGGCGATCTTGCCGAACTGCGTATGCATTCCCGTTGCGATCACGATTGCCGTTCCGCGTCCATAAGTGACCACCGTTCCCTGATACGCCATATTCTTTCTGTCGGGCAGCGACAGGAGATGGTCTTGCAGCACATCTGCATTCTTTTCAACAGGGACTGACTCTCCAGTCAACGCCGATTCGTCGGCCAGCAGCACGGCTGTTTCGATCAGCCTGCAATCCGCCGGGACAATGTCTCCGGCCACCAGCAGAATGATATCGCCCGGCACGAGCATGGCTGCCGGTATTTCCGACTCCAGCCCGTCTCTCCTTACCCTGGCAGAGGGAGCGGTCATGCGCCTGAGTACTGCAATCGCCTTTTCGGCCCTGTACTCCTGCACAAACCCGATAGCTGCGTTCATGATTACTATTACGATAATTGTGATGGTGTCTGCTGCTTCTCCGATGAACCAGGATATTACTGCAGCCGAAAGCAGGACGATTATCATGAAATCGTTGAACTGATCCAGAAGCATCAGGAAAGGCGGCTTGCGGCGTTTTTCCGTAATCACATTGGAACCATGGACGCCGAGCCTGCGGCCTGCCTCAGCAGCAGTGAGCCCATTGACGGAGCTCTGCTCTTCCTGCAGGACTGCTTCGGCGCTTTTTTCATGCCATTGCATACAACAGCTCCGGGAATCGGTCTGAATTCAGCCGGCTGCAGAATTCCGTGCAGCCGCCCGGCTGATTATAGATTATTATACGAGATTTGTTTTGCGAGTCGATCTTAGCAGATAGAAAATCAGTTCATCGATCTTATCAAGCAGTTCCTTGAACTGACCGCCGTAACTCTTGGAATTAGTGAATAGCTTACTGCGCAACGCCTTGACTTGAGGGTCGTCCGTCTTGTCGTAAGTTATCATGTGCCCGTTCTGGAGCTCCAGTCTCTCATGCAGCAGCAGGCGTTCAGCGTCCTCTTTAAAGGCAAGGAACATGTCCCGAATGCACTGCAATCGACCATTGACAAAAGGATCGCCTGAACAGACATTGTCCGGGTATTCCGCTACAGCCCTTATCATTCCATGCAAAGTACAATATTCGAGGCCTCTGATGCCGCGCCTCCACTGCAAAATAAATCTGTTACGGCAAAACCAGAGAAAATGCCTCTCCCCAAAAGCTAACAGGGACTCGGCGGCCCCGGTCAGGTCCGAAACATAGCTATGCATCGGCGTGCTGTAAGAGACATTTCGCTCCTCGACAGCATCGCATTTTACAGGCGCGGCGCCGGCAAGATATTCCCACAATTTTTCAAGAACTGTTCTGCCTCCGGCATCGTCAGGCGTGTCGAAATGCACAAGTGACAGCATGACTTTCCCCCTGCCGCACCTGCCTTCGACTACTGCAGGCTGCCCTTTCAGGCGATCGGGGTCCAGGTTGATCCCGTAAGATTGTTCGAGCGCAGACCAGCTGCCATGATATTTCAGGACATCGCCGACGTTCAAATCGGAGCTGTAGGACCCCGGCAAGGCTTCGGCATAGGTTGCGAGCACATGTACCGCAGGGTCGGCAATCGACAGCTGCGATGGCCACCAGACATGAAAGTCGGCTTCGGACGTGCCGGTCCATATCGAATGGGCCTTGAGACTGAAGCGGGCCTTTCCGCTGAAGCTCGGCACGCGGTGTTTTGTCGGCACACGGTTTATGTTCAACAGACCCATACCATCAATAGTTGCAAGACCGGCTCCACCGCAGAAACCAAGGTAGTTCCCCCCATTCTCGACGAACCGCCTGACTTCCCTCACGCCTGCGTCCCCCAGCGCCTTAAGCTTGTTTGAAGCCCACCCGCCCGGGACAAAAAGCATGGCGTAGTTGTCCAGATTTCCGGCCCTGACATCAGCAGACCGGATTAGATCGAAAGGGAGTCTTGCGGACCTGAGGGCTTCGAAGGCCATCAGCCCCCATAAATAGGATTCATCCCAAAGAAAGGCACATGGCTGCGATGCTTCAGCGTTTTGATTCATATCCCCTGGGGGTCAGCATACAGCCGTTCCAAACATAGGTTTTCGAGTTGCCGAAGATTACGGTAGTCTGCATATCCACATTCTGATCAAGCACGCTGCGCATGTCTGTAATTGTGACCTTCTGTCCTGTTCGCATAGCGCTTTTGACAACACCTACTGGGGTTCCCGGCTTTCTGTACTTGGCTATAATTCTGACTGCATGGCTGAAATGCTCGACCCTGCCCCTGCTTTTGGGATTGTAAAGAACTATCACGAAATCGGATGAGGCTGCGGCATTCAGCCGCTCCTCTATGAGATTCCATGGGGTCAGCCTGTCCGAAAGGCTAATCGAGGCGAAATCATGCATCAAAGGCGCGCCAAGCAGTGCTGCGGCTGCATTTAGCGCCGATATGCCGGGCACGATTTCGACAGCCGGCGGGAACTCGGAATGAGCAGCCGTGTCTTTCAGCATCTCGAATACAGGACCGGCCATGGCATAGATGCCAGGGTCCCCGCCGCTGATAACAGCCACCCTCTTTCCAGCAAGGGCCAGTTCCACCGCCTTGCGGCAGCGTGCTATTTCCCTGGTCATGCCGGTCGAAAAGACCTCTTTTCCGGCTATCAGTTCCGGGATAAGCTCCAGATAAGTATCATATCCGACAACGACATCGGACTTCTCTATGACCCTCCTTGCCCGCGGCGTGATATGTTCCAGGTTGCCGGGACCGATGCCTACCACGTAAAGCTTCCCCTCCTGCGGGACCTTCTCGGGCTCATTCGTTGCTGCCTCCTTTAAGGCGACGGAGACCGTCACATTCCCGGATTTCCGCTTGGGCAGAAGGAGCCTTGACGCGCCTGAGGCGAGTAATGCAGCCGGTTCGGAAACTGCGTAGGCGCCGGTAGCCTTGAATACGGTTTCCGACTTCGCAACGCCTCCAACTGTGTTGAGTCCGGCCGCAGGAAAAGACAGAAGCGGAAAGCCGTATTTTGCCGCAAACTTCACAAGACCCGGTTCGGCGGCCTTTATGTCGATCGTCGCAAGCGAGTGAATTGACAGGAATGAAAGGTTGTGTTCCAGCAATATCAACCTAACGGTACTCTCTATTTCGTCTGCCTGAGTCGCGCTGTTGCATCCGATGCCGACGACCAGATTTTTCGGCCTCAGAAGCAGTTGGTCCTTGACGCACGATCCGCAGATCTCAACACTCTGCTTCTTTGTCACCAGGATGTCGGCATTTCTGGGGTCCTGCTCCAGCGCAAATTCCCTAGGCAATGAAATATCGATCTCCGAAAAGACTGACAGCTTCTCCTCGTTGAGGAGCCTGGTAGCAACGCGGGGCAGTGAGTCCCAATTCTCTATGACAAGCCCGTTGGACTGCGCCCAGAGGTCAATCGAGGGCAGACTGTTGACATCCGATGCCGTAGTAATAACAGGCTCCGCCCCGAGCCGCGAAGCGATTTCCCGCGACAGCTCATTTGCGCCTCCCAGATGCCCTCCAACAAGGCTTATAACATGACGGGCCTTTTCATCTATCACGATAACTGCCGGGTCGGCTTTTTTGTCTTTGAGAAAAGTCGCAATGGTCCGGACAACAATGCCGGATGCCATTATAAAAATCAATGACCTCCTCTTCGACCATAGACCGGGGATCAGGGCAGGGCTGAATTCCAGAATTTCGGCGCCGGGCAAGAAACTGCTGATCCGGTCTGCAAGTACTCGTCCCTTGCCGGTTATATACAAGATTACAGGAGCTGTCTTGGTGGAGCTAATTTCCACAGTCCCTCCGTCAAAAATTATTGCGAAGCCTTCCTGAATTCATGACTGAAGGCCTTGTCATAGAGCAGCGACGTTTTACCCACCGGGCCTATTGAAGCCCGAAAGGCCTCACCCACATAGACAAGAGCCGTCTTGGATATCCCGGCTTCTTTCACTTTCGAGGCGATATCACGAAGCATCCCCCGCACGACCCTTTGCTCCGGCCATGTCGCCTTCTCGATAACGATTGCAGGGGTGGTCTCCGAATACCCTTTCAGCAGCTCTTTCACAAGTTCATCTATCATTCCAACGCTCAGAAATATTACCATTGTGGCCCTGTGGCCGGCGAGCTTGCCGATCCCTTCCTCTTCCGGCACGGGCGTCTTTCCAGCCATCCTGGTAAAGATTACCGTTTGACTTATTTCAGGGATGGTCAGCTCCTGACCAAGAACAGCGGCGCCAGCGAGTCCGGATGACACCCCCGGGATTACCTCGCAGTCTATGCCGAGCGCCCTGAGCCTTTCAATCTGCTCCGAAATGGCCCCATACAGTGATGGATCGCCGGTATGCAGCCTTGCAACATTTTTCCCATCCTTGACAGCCCTTTCCATTACACCTACGATCTCATCCAGGTTCATAGAGGCCGAGTCGTGCAGCTCCCCGCTCAGCCCGTCAAGAAGCGCCCTGTTGACAAGGCTTCCGGCGAATATGACCACATCCGCGTTTTTCAGAAGCCTGGCACCCTTGACAGTTATCAATTCAGGGTCGCCCGGACCGGCGCCGATAAAGGAAACTTTAGCCATTCAGCCTCTCGTCAACATAAGACTGCACGATTTTGACCGCTGACAAGACCTCTTCAGTCCGCGGAAGGGTTGAGGAGATCCCGGCGATATATCCTCTTTCCTTGAGGATGATGAAAGATGTCCGGAAATTCAGGTCAAATACCCATGAAAGTTGCAGGAGTTTAAAGTCATTCAAAGTCTTGAGCTGCGCGAGAGATGCGATTTTGCGGCTTTGCAGGCCCGACAATATCTCCCTTGAATAGGACGGCATATCCGGCAGGCCGAGCCCCACAGCCTCCGGCTTGCGTTCTTCAGGGGTCTCGTAATATTCGATGAAAACCCTCCATATGTCCAGCTTGTCGGCATCGCGAATTAGCTTCAGAAATAAGAGCGTTTCCGGATCAGATATGTCTGCAATCGAGAATGCATTGTGCAGTCGGACGGCATCGAAGATTATGGTCCGCTCATGTAACGGCAGCCGGTCGAGCACCTTTTCATCTTTCAGCACGGTCGATCCCAGCGGACCATGATTAATTGATGCGCTGTCTCTGAAGGTCTTATATTTAGCATACTGAGGGAAGCGGCCCACGTCGTGAAAAAGCGCGACTGCCTCAGCCATACGCATCCGGCTTGAGTCCAGCGACTCCCCCTTGGCTACGGATATGATATTGGCACAGACCTGTCCGGTATGCATCTCCTTCAATTCAATATTTCTCTGCTCCATCTCATCATTCAGACAAAATGACTTGCAGTAGGACGCAAACCACGCCCTGAAATATTCCAGATCGCTTCCGGTCATCCCCTCGCCTGTCTCCTGGCTATGATGAGCGAAAAATAGCTGAGGTCTTCCTTCCTGACGGCGCCCAGGCCTCTGATAACAGCCTCTTCGCGCATGCCCGCCTTCGAGATGTAAACAGCGCTTTCAGCAAGGCCGGCCTCCGTCAGATACCTGGATACGGTGTCGAAAACCCTGTTCACTTTCATAAGGACAACCGTGTCGAATTCCGAAAGGACCCTGCCGAGGTCTCCCGCGTAAGCTGCAGGGATAATTGCTATCTTCTCGTCCGCAAGCCCCAGAGATATGCCTGATCGGGCTGCGGCTGCGGTAATTGACGACACGCCCGGGATAATGTCGATGAAAATGTCCGGCTTAAGGTCCATAAGCCGGTCGTACAGATAAAAGAATGTGCTATAAATGGTCGGGTCGCCGATGGTAATGAAAGCAACATCAATGCCCTTTTCCAATCTCTTCAAAATATTCGCCGCTGTCTCATTCCAGCGCTCCGGCAATTCATCATCCGCCGCATCGGACCGCGTCTTTTTCATAGGGAAGTAAGCTTCGACAATGTCCTTGCCACTGAGATCTACAACACCTTCGATTATCGACAGAGCCAGGCTGCTTCCTTCTTCACGGCCCCTGGGCACGCATATACAGGACACCTGCCTGAGTATCCTGGCTGCCTTGATTGTCATCAAGTCCGGATCACCCGGCCCGACGCCCACAACGTAAAGTTTTCCCGTCATTATTGGTTTTGCAAGAGGCAGATCTCTATCCCTTAAACAGTGATCCTATATGATGGTGTACGTATGTGTTTTTGTCAACAGAAAGCGGCTTTTGCAGCAGCAGAGAAGCGGACGTGGGGAAAATTTACAAGGGACGGTGCAGGCCGTCCCTTGCCGAACTGTTAGTGTTTTGTCATTTGACTAGCGGTAGTCACGATATCCGTCCCAGTGCCTGTCGGCCCTGTGCCTGCGCCAGTCGTCATGGCGGTCCCGGTATCTGTCATGGTCCCACCGATGGTGATGGCGCCAATAAGGCTCTTCATATATAACGCGATGATATCCGGCCGGCACAGGTCGATAATACGTCTCGGTCTCGACAACGGCAGGCACAACTCGTTCATGATATACCGGTATCGGCGCCGGAACGATAATTCCCGGCAGCGGTGCGAAAACCCCAACATGAACATCGACCCCAGCCGAACTCTGACTCGCAAAACCTGCAAGCATAACTGTTACGGCTCCGATTATCAATAATGCCTTTTTCATCTCTTCCTCCTCTGAATCCGTTTTTATTTCTCTCTCTTCTTGATTCGAGGATACCAGATGATTGTGTGCACGGTGCGAAGGAATTATGAAGAATTGTGACCTATGGATGGGGCTGAGGGACTGCGCCATTGTAGAACACCTCGCATTTGCCGCCTTCAAGCAGTCGCTTCGCCTTCGAATAAAGACCGATGATCGGCCCTGCCAGGGATTCGATCGTGCTGACCGTCCCGATCTCAGGGCTGCCAAAAGGGCCGCTGATCGGCTGCTTGAATTTGGCACAGCCCCTGCTGTCCAGAATTGCAATTGTGACTTTTTCATAATGTTCGCTAACAAGGTTCAGCCTGCCTTTAAGCGCCACGCGGTGATGGGGAGTGGATAAGGCACAGTCGACAGCTTCGGCTCTGCCGTCTTTTATCTTCCAGCTGGACACAAGTTTTGTTATGACTCCGTGGCCACCTCTGGTCTGAAGGTAAAGGTCGCCGTAACGGTATCCCTTTAGCGCAGCGGTGCTGAGAGGCCCCGCAACAAAAAAGGCCCCGAGATCTACAAGATTGAACTCCTGGCTTGTCTCATACTTCGTGAGGACTTTATCCAAGTCCATGGAATGGACGGTCAGATGTTCTCCTGCAATGGAGAAAGTGCCCCCAATGCCGGAAAGCAGCGGACTCCTGCCTCTTTCCCTGATCAGCAATGACGTGGTGAAATCAGCCCTTCCACCGATTGTCTTTCTGCCGCCGAATGCTCCTGCAAATTCTTCGAAGTCCAGCGTCGATATCTTCAGGTTGATCTTATATTTTGCGTCAACGCCCGACATGTCCGCTTCTGCGCTGCCGTCGCCCTTCCCTCCGAACACTTGCAGAGTCAGTGGTTCTAATATGTACAGTCCGTCATGGACCTTAAGCCCTGACCGGACATCTTCAAATTTGAGGTTCCCTCTTTGCAGTCTATCGCATCTAATGTCTCCACCGAACGAGATCGCCTTTAGCGCACCGCCCGGCGTATCAGCTATGGTAAGGTTCCTGGCGGATACGGTGACACCGGTTAGCTCGGTTACATTTGATGTTGAAGATGCGTTATAAATGAATGATGATGCCGTTAACGGTTCCAAATTGAACACACCGGCGGCAACCGACACGGGTGCCTTGATATCAACGGCCTTGAAATCCTTATGGAGGGCCTCTCTGCAGGAGAGGGTCCCTGTCAGAGAAAGATTCTTGATAAGCGCTCCGGCAGTATCCGATATTTTGAGGCCCCTGGCGGAAAGTTCCAATCCCTTTAATGTCAGCTGCTCTCCGCCATGCTGATCGAGATATGTGAAGCTGCCTTTGGTCAATATGAGATCATTTAAGTCGAAGGGCGGCCCCGGGCCTCTTGATGCCGAGGGTCGAAGGTTTTCATAATTATAGTTGCCTTGCACGTCCCTGATGATCCTGATTGATGGACTTTCAAGGCGTCCGCCCGAAAATTTCAGCTCCCTTCTGAGCAGACTTTTCAAATCCGAACTTAGCGTCAGTTTGCTGATCGAAAGGAATTCGCCTCCACGTCCTGATACATGCACATCACCGGCTGATATGCCAAGGGGAACGAAAGCCAGGCCGACCCTCCCCCTGATCTTGAAATCAAGGCCCACGGCGTCGGAGACAGCACTCTCTATGGCAGATTTATAGGAATTTACATCGACAAGAAGAACCGCTGCAACCGCTGCTGCAATGAATGCGGCGCTAAGGACAGCAATTATTATGGGAGCTTTTTTTGACCGCATTCACTGCCGCTGTCGGGCTACCTGTTGGACTCCTCTACTGCTTTCTGCCTGCTCTGAACAAAGGCATCGCGCATCGATACGTACGGATCTATGGCTGCCTCTTTGAAAGATTCATAGTCGCCAATCCTGAAAGAGGTTGAATTCACCCTTTCATGCGCAATGATGCCAAGCTTCTGACCGAAGGTAAGATTGGAGCTCTTTACGTAGGTAAGCGGGTGCATCAGCCGGTCGCCGACGAGCCCTATGCCGTCGCGTATCGATGACGGCCCGAAAACGGGCAATACCAGATATATGCCATGGCCAATTCCATAGTGGCCGAGGGTCTGACCGAAATCCGCATCCTGTTTCTTGATTCCCAATGCCTTATCCGCCATGTCGCCCATGCCACCTATTCCTGCGAACGAATTGAAGGCAAACCTTACGAACTCGTTTCCCGCAGCCTTGAGCCTCAGCTGCAGGAGGTTATTAACGATTCTCGCGGGTGACCACAGGTTATCGTAGACATTGGCAAACGCAAACCTGAATTCTTCAGGCACGACATGAGAGTATGCCTGCGTTACGGGTTTGATACCCCAGAAATAGAGCTTGTCGTTGAACTGGAATACAACCTTGTTCAATGGGGCAAGAGGGTCCGCAATATGCCCCGCCCGACCTTCTTCAGCATCCCTTTCATCTTCGGCTTGCGCCGTTTCCGGCGCCTGCTCTTCAGCCGAATCCTTATCAGCCAGCGCAATCATTACTTCTTCCAACCTGGCTTGAGCCTCGGAAAACTCCGCTGCATCAGGACCTTGCAGCCGCTCTGCGGTTTGAAGGGCAGAGGCCGCGTCAAAGGCATGCGCCGCAGGAATCGCAAGACAGAGCATAACAGGCAGTATGAATATAGCAACCGGCGATAGTTTCATAAATTCTCCCTTAGCAATCTTTTCCACGCGGCTTAAGCCTTGCCGACTTTTTTCCTCAGCGTTTCCAGCAGAGACTCGGGCGGCTTGTTAGACAATGCCTCTCTGAACTGGGTGCGATAGTTGTTGACCAGGCTCACGCCTTCGATCACTACATCGTAGACAAGCCATTTCCCGTTTTCATTTATCGCCCGGTAGTTGATGGGAATCTCCTGCGTCTTTCTCAACACGATGCTCTGGACTTCAACAGTATTTTCGGTAAGCCTGGCTTCTTTGGTAAAGCTGATCTTTTCATCAGTATATGAGGTGATCTTCTCGGCATAGGTATCGGAGAGCAGGTCCTTGAAGAGCGAAATAAATTCGGCCTGCTGCTGCAGATTGAACTTGCGCCAGTTCAGGGCAAGGGTCCTCTTGGACATCTCGGTAAAGTCGAACATCCCGTCCGCGATCGCGCGGACCTTTTTCGTCTTTACCTTTTTGCCTGCTTCGGACTTAAGCGAAGGGTCGCGAAGCACCTCCAAAACCTTGTCGACCTGGCCCTTAACAGCTTCCATAGGGGATTCCGCATAAGCTTCCGATAAAAAAATTACGCACAGGGTTATTGCAATGATTGACATGAATCTCTTCATCTCATCCTCCGGCCTGTATATATTCGACTTTTATTTGTTCGTTTTCTTGTTAATGTCTCCGAACGCATATTTTCCTATCATTTCCTCCAGATCAATCGGGGCCGTAGTCTCCGAGATCCTTCCGCCGGGCTTTAAAATATTTCCAGCCCCTCCGGGATCTATCTTAATGTATTTATCGCCGATAAGACCTGAAGTCTTGATAGAGGCGCTTGCGTCGTCGTAGACCTTTAAGCCCTTCCTGATCTTTAATTCTACCACGGCCATCTGTTTTTGTTGATCGATGGCCAACTTTTCAACCCGCCCCACTTCAATCCCGTCGATCTCGACCGAATTGCCCGTCTTAAGCCCCGAGACCGAGGTGAAATCCGCGAACAAAGAATAGTAGTTATCGCCAAAGAAAGAGACCCTTCCGAGCTTGAGTGTCATATATACAACACATACGATACCTGCCAAAACGAATATTCCGACGATTGTCTCCATCCGGTATCTCTTCATCGGGAATCAACCTCCCTGCCGCATTTGTATCTGGCGAGTATCGCCTGATTCATTTCCGCCCTGCTTATGAGTAGTTCCACGTCGTCCTCCGTACTGCCCTGGGACATGCCGGCGCTGACGGATATCTCGAAGCATGCGTCGACCCCTATCCTCGCGCCCGCTGAAGCCTGGATTGCAGGCAGCGCCTCATCCTCGAGGCTTCGGCCCATGTCGTGGAGTAATTGCCCTGCCTCTTCCGCGCCGATATGCGGCAGGACAGTCAATATCTTTTCACGGCTGTGGCGGGCAGAGAACCCGCCCAACGGACTGAAGTATCTGTCGACATATTCCCCAAGTGCCTTTATGACCTCGATAGCAGCCTGATGCCCAAGCGCTTCAGACAAAAAATCCATATGGACTCCGAACAGGATTGCCGTCAACCCATTGTCCGTCTTGCTCCTTCCAAGGGAAGCGGCATACCTCGTCCTGAAAACTTCTTTTGAAAGCAGGCCCGTAAGCTCGTCCCTGAGCCCCTCGATGCTCTGCAGAAACTCGTCGATCATGGGATGGCTCAGGCGCGAAAGATCATCATAATTACCGCTGAACGCAATCTTGCCTTCCCACAACAGAAGAATCCGATCAGAGATGAAAAAGACATCAGGGATATCGTGGCTGATCAGTATCGCTGTGAAGCCGAATTGCTTCCGGTAATGTGCGACCATGCTCAGTATGATATTCTTCCTTATAGGGTCCTGGCCGGTTGTCGGTTCGTCGAAGAGAACTATCGCAGGGTCGATCACCAGCGCGCGGGCAAGGGCCACGCGCTTCTGCATACCACCTGAAAGCTCCGATGGATACTTGTGTACAGCGTCGGCCAGCTCCATCTGCTCGCACCTGGACATTACCCTTCGTTCGATCTCCTTTTTGGCAAGGCCGGTTGTCTGTTTCAACGGCAGGGCTATATTGTCGAAGACAGTCATTGAATCGAAAAGGGCGTTATTCTGAAACATATAGCTAATCTTGCTGCGGTACCCGTCCCATTCGCCTCTTTTCATTTCGCGAACCGGCTTTCCCCTGAATAAGATCTCGCCCGCATCAGGAGAGAGCAGGCCGATGATGTGCTTCAACAGCACGCTCTTGCCGCTTCCGCTCTTGCCTATTATGGTAGTAATCTGGTTTTCGTAGATGGAGAGGTTAGTCCTGTCGAGGACGATTTTGTCGTCGAATCTCTTTGTGACATCCCTGAACTCTATGAGCGGAGTTTCCATAATGGCTCCTACATGAGAAACGACGTGACCACGTAGTCGGCAACAAGTATCAGGACACACGAAACCACGACTGCCGACGTTGTAGAAATACTGACGCTTTTTGCTCCGTACGCTTCGGTACGCAGATGGGTAAAATAACCCATGTAGCAGCAGGTAACCGAGACGATTATTGCAAAGACAACCGATTTGATGAAGCCGCCGCGCACGTCAGACCATTCCACATACGAATGTATGCGGGAAAAATACGCGCCCTCGTTCACTCCGAGCAGGACAACACCCGTAAGATATCCGCCTATGATACCTACTAGGTCGAAAAACGTAGTTAGAAGCGGGAAGCTGACAAGGGCAGCAGCAATGCGGGGACTGATCAGAAACCCGAGAGGATCGATACGCATGGTGTACAATGCATCGATCTGCTCCGAAATGCGAAGAATGCCTATTTCAGCGGTCATGGCGGAACCAGCGCGCGCGGTAATCATGATTGCGGTAAGCACGGGCCCAAGCTCTCGTATCAGGGTCAGGGCTACTACAGAACCGAGCACACCCTCAGAGCCGAATTTTATCAGGGTATAAAAAAGCTGCAGACCTAGAACCATTCCGGCAAAAAGGGCTACAAGCATAACTATGTTCGATGACCTTGCGCCGATATGGTAAACCTGCTGGATAATTTCGTTCAGCTGCCTGCGCCGGAAGATTCTCACGAAAGATAGCACGAAGAATATAGCAGCGGCTCCGAGGTCGTCCACAAGCTTCATAGTACCAGCGCCAAGCGAATCGATGACAATCCTTAAGGGGAAGGCCCTCGTAGAATGCAATGCCATTTTAGTATTTTATCTCTTTTTCGGAGCGCTCACAATGCCCTGATGATCCCCAAACAAGCTTTCCGTTATTTCGTTCCCCGGATCACGAATACAGGATTCAGGGCCGAAAAGAAGTGGCCGTCTCCAATCGGCTTCATCCTCGATACCGATATCTGTGCGGCTTCGACCGCATAGCCATTGCTTTTCAGCGCTTCAGAGGCGAGCGAGAATGTTTCAAGGGTGGCAGCATTTATGACTATTACCCCGGCTCGCATATGTTTAGCACAATCTGCGATTATTGCAGCTATCCTGCCGCCGCTGCCTCCGATGAAAACCCTGTCCGGGGCAGGCAACTGCGAAAGGGCCTCCGGCGCAGAGCCCCTTATGACTTCAATATTTACAGGACCATATCGATCAAGATTGAGGAGCAGATTGGCAACCTGGCTGTCGTCCTTCTCCACTGAGAACACTTTCAGGCCGGGGCAGAGGCGCGCAGCCTCAATCGATACCGATCCCGAACCCGCGCCGATATCCCATAACACTCCATCCAGCGGCAGTCTTAGTCTGTGAAGAGCGGCTGCCCTTACCTCGTCCTTGGTTATCAGCCCGCGCGAATGTGAGAGCTCGTCTTCAGTAAGTCCGAAGATTACCTTACCTCTCAAACACGCGTGTACAGAGTTGCCGTCAGCCAGGGACCTGTTGGTAACGATGACAACGTTCGGATCGTAAAATTCACGTTGCGCAATATCTGCCGCGGTCCCTTCAATGACCCTTTCGTCAGGGTATCCGATTTTCTCGCATACATAAACCCTGATGTGCGGAAGCAGTTCGGAACCGCATGCCGAAACCAGCGATCGGGCGATGAGCGATGGATTGTTGACACTGTCGGTAAGTATGCCAATCCTCTGATACTGCAAAACGAGCGTCGGCAAATCGCCAAGTCCGTATTCAAGCTTTCTCCTGCGCCCTGCGTCGGGACCGCCGTGCAGACTCATCAGCAAGGCGTCGTCCCATGGCTCCCTGATTCGTGCAAATGCGAGTTGCATACTCGACATGTCGGGCAGGATCTCGCATGCATCTTTTCCGAAATCCTGCAGGACCCTCCGGCCGATCCCGAAAAACATCGGATCGCCGGATGCAAGCAACACGACAGTCGAAGCGTTGCCATCTTCCAGCGCGACCCTGATACGATCCATCGTCTCGGATATATTATTGATGACCTTGATTCTGTCCCTGACCGACTCAAACTCCTCATAGCGCGAAAAGACGGCCTGCAGTCTGCCTGAAGCAAGTATGGTGTGGGATGCGAGAACAATGCTTCGTGATCTGAGATCAAGAGGTTTATATCCGATGCCTATGACAAATATCCGCGCCATACTTTATCACTCCGCCCATCCTGTTGAAGTTGCTTCTATTGTAAGCCCTGGGTGATAAATTGTGAAGCGCAAAATTATCCTGCACTGAAGCCGCATAGAGATGAGGGAGCGCGAAGCGTTGATAATAAACGATTTGCCGCGATAGCGATACGCCAACAAATTTGTAAACGTTTGATGTTGCAGACAAAAATTGATTGACAATAGGGGAAGAGTTCGGCGATAATTTCCGTTAAGCAGATGTTGTTGAATACAACATAATTAATCAATGCTCAGGGAGGTTGCATAATGGCAGTAGCAAAGAAGGCTGTGAAGAAAGCTGTGAAGACCGTTAAGGCTGCCGAGAAAAAGGTTGTCAAGAAGGCAAAGTCCGTTGCAAAGGCTGCTGAAAAGGCCGTTGCGAAAAAGACAACTTCAACCGTGAAAAAGGCCGCCAAGAAGGTCGTGAAGGCCGCCAAAACCGCAGAGAAGAAGGTTGCGAAGACCGTAAAGGCTGTAGAAAAGAAAACCGTAAAGAAGGTTGCTGCCGCCGCCAAGGCAGTGAAGAAAAAAATCAAATAAATTGCAGTCCGGTTACCCCGGCGGAGGATTGCTGCAACTATAAACTGCAGGCAATAATTTCTCCGCCGTAAGAAACAAGAACTGCACTGAGATGCACGGGGTCTGCGATGTCCGAAGCATAGGATTTTGCGGCGTTGCAGACCTTGGTCAGTGCCGATTTATGATCCAAAGCGCCGGACATCAGGCAATCGAATATTTCCCGCGCAGTGTTGAATGCAATATGTTTCGGCAACCCTATCCCCAGGCTTTCAAGGAAGTCGACTGCTTTCAGGATATCTATCGCGCCGTGCCTGACATGCGTCTGCGGTGTCGCCATCGCAATCTTGAGCATCTTCGCCCACTGAGCGCAGACCTGGATTTTGGAAAAGCGTCTCGCAGCGGCTTCCCTCAGCGAGAACTCCAGGTAATCACCCATCATTACATATGATTCCTCCGGCAGGCAGTATTTCCTGATGTGGGCGTTTTCTGAAGCCCTTCCTGCAGATAGCACAATCGCGGAAAGCCCGCATGCCTTTGCGACATCCATGGATGCCGAGATGGTGGCGGTCCACGCCTCAGCGGAAAGAGGCTTTACAATGCCGGTTGTGCCCAGAATGGAAATACCGCCCACTATGCCGAGTCTTTCGTTCAGAGTTTTCTTTGCAAGAGATTCGCCGTCTGTTACCGAAATTGTAATTTCAATGGAGCGGTGCGAATCAGGAGTCCGCAGAGTCTGATTGCAAAACGTATCTCCTTCGCATATTGCTTCGGACGCGGCCTCAAATATCATCCTTTGGGGAACTGGATTAATAGCCGGGGCACCGACCTGGATGGCAAGTCCCGGCTTCGTCGCTGTGCCTACTCCATTGCCTCCCCTTATACTAATACCATCTGCTTCACCCTGAAGAATGAATCTCGCGTTCGCAATGATTTCTGCGCCGTTTGTGACATCAGGATCATCGCCGGCATCCTTGATCACCGAGGCAAAGCAAGCGTCATCCCTTTTGCCCCATCTGTGAACCTTAAATGCCGCTCTGCTGCCGTCTGGAAACGGGATGGACACTTGAAAAGGAGCTGCATGTTGGGGCATGGCAGAACGCATCTCCATCAGCAATTGAACCGCCGCCCTGGCTGCCGCTGCAGCGCACGCCCCGGTTGTATATCCGGATCTAAGCCCTCTTCTTCTCATTTACATCTCAATGCCTGTACGCGCCTTGACGCCCTTGTCATGATAGTGCTTAATCTCGCGCATCTCGGTCACAAGATCGGCAATTTCAACAACCCTGGGATCGGCATATCGTCCGGTTAATACCACCTCAACCGGCGACGGCTTCGATTCGAGCAGTTCGAGAAGCTGTCCGACCTCAACGAGCCCTGCCTTGATCGCGATATTGATTTCATCCAGTATGACCAGGTCAAATTCCGCCGACCGGATCGCCGAGTCAATTTCATGCAATCCTCTGGCTGCGGCGTTGATTTCAGCGCCGGTCCTCTGCTGACCACGGAGAAACCCGGTGCCGAACTGCTTAACCGTTATAAGGTCGCTGAAACGCGCCAGCGCCTTATGCTCGCTGCATACCCTTTTCTTGATGAATTGGGCGAAATAGACTTTATGCCCGGCGCCGGCCGCCCTCACGGCAAGTCCGAGCGCAGCAGTGGTCTTGCCTTTCCCGCTTCCGGTATAAACCTGTATATATCCCTTTCTCATCTTTTTTCTCTTGATGCCACCTTCAATATTTCACGTCTGGCCTCGCCTATAGTAAGGGGAATTTTATTGAAGGGTATTTTATCTTCATGCTTCAGGGTGTGAATTAGCTCAGCGATGTGGGGAAGCCTGAGCTTAACACTCGACATCTCCTCCGGCGCTGTAAATACGTCTTCAGGTGTTCCCCCCCTGATAATACTTCCCTTGCTCATAATATGTAGCCTGTGAAGAAACAGCGGCACCAGATCTACGCTGTGAGTTGCCATTACGATTGTAACTCCGTTATCGCGGTTCAATTTCTGCAGGAGGCGCATCATCCTGTATTCGCCCATCGGATCGAGGCCTGCCGTCGGTTCGTCCAGAAGCAATATCTCGTGTCCCATTGCAAGCAGGCCCGCGATGCAGATCCGCTTCTTCTGCCCGAAGCTGAGATTGTGAATCGATTTCCCGGCGTATTCGGACATATCGACCAGAGTGAGCGCATTGCCGACCCGTTCCGCAATCTCCTTCGACGAAAATCCCATGTTGGCGGGTCCGAAGGCAACGTCTTCGAATACCGATGACGCAAAGAGCTGGTCATCGGGGTTCTGAAATATGAGGCCGACCTTCCTGTAAATGTCTTTCGGCGAGAGCTTCCTGATATCGAGTCCGTCAAGCAGGACAGTACCATTGAAGTCCTTGATCAGGCCGTCCATTATTTTCAAGAGGGTTGTCTTCCCGGAACCGTTAGAGCCGAGTATTCCAGCAAATTCCCCCATCTTTATTTCGAGCAAAATTGCCGATAATGCTCGCGTTCCGTCCGGATAGGAAAAGGAATTGATCGAAACTGACAATCTTGTCTGCTCCGAATTCGGCATTGTCACATTTTCCAAACGACCCCCATCAGAATGATAAAAATAATGGAGCAGGCCACGTCCGACGTCCTGAATGGTTCGTGTTTCAGCGTCGGCATGTTTCCGTCGTAACCGCGCTGGAGCATTGCCACTGTTATATTTTGACTGTTTTCGAATGCCTTGAGGGTCAATGTGCCTGCCAGAGTGCCGAATGAGCCGAGGCCGCGCCTGATCGAAGAATAGCCCAGGCGGTTTTTCTGCGCGTTGTAGATAACGATGGCATCTTCAAGGAGCATGAAAAGGTATCGGTAGGCGAAGAGCAGTATTTCTATGAATCCTTTCGGCACCTTCATCCATGACAGACCCGCGATCAGTTCTGTAAAAGGGGTGGAGAAACCAAGTACCGCCACAACAGAAACAGCGCCAGCAATCCTGCAGGCAATCATCAATCCATCCGCCAGACCGTCCTTATGCCCGGCCATATGGAATCCGAGAATGCTGAACGAAAACATAACGTCTTTTCCGGAGAAGAGGAACTTCAGCATGATGACCACGCATGCGATGAACAGCGGCTCTGAAAAACGCAGCGCCAGGACCCTAGGAGGTATCTTCATCATGATACAGAGCCCGATACCGAGTACAAAAACTATTAGCGGAAAGGTGAATCCTTTATAGCTCAGCACGAACGCCAGCATTGCGACGGCGACAAGCAGCTTAATCCTTGCATCTATGCGCGAGAGCAAGTGCTCCTTTTTGAAGTATTCAGAAAAGATTTCCATTAGGCTCGCCTGTTTCGATTGGCGCCCGATCTGTTTTCCATCAACACCCGCCAGTAATAGCCTGCTGCGAATCCTCCGATGGTGCCTGCAACAAGGAAAACAAAGAGAAGCAGATCACCCTGATCGGTATTGATGAGCGGCTCCCATGCCTCCCTGCCGTGCTCTTTGGCAATTTTATTTACTACGGACTCATCGACGCCAGGCCATTTTTCTTCCGCGAAGGAAAGAGAAGCACAGAAGCTGAATATCAGGATTATGACTACAACTACTGCTGAATAGCCTCTTTGTTTCATTTCTCCCGGATTCTGAATTCTGACTTCCGACTTCTTTTTTCTCATAGCGCTTCCTCCGCTTTGATAACCCTCATCTTCACAAGCAGGTCGGGCCTCTTTTTGTAAAGCAGAGTGACCATGCCTGCAGTGATTGCGCCTTCGAGTATTCCAAGCGGGAGCTGCGTGGGCACAAATGCTGCAACTATCTGCCAGAATAGCGGCAAGAATTCGGAATCTCCCCTTACCCCCGATGCGAGTTCCAGCGATGTCGTAATGTAAGTCGCCCAATCAGCAAGCAGTCCGGCTGCAAAGGCAGAGGCGGCCATATTAACTTTTAACGAGCGCAATGCCCTGAAGGTCAGATACCCGGTAAATGATCCCATCACTCCCATTGATACTATGTCTGCCCCCCACGTTGTCAACCCGCCATGGGCGAGAAAGAGGGCCTGGATAAGAAGGGCTGCTGCGGTTACCAAAACGCTTACGGACGGGCCGAGGAGTATCCCTGAAATACCCGTACCGCAAGGATGAGAACATGTCCCCGCAGTCGGCACAGGTATGGGCATGCACGAGATTATGAATACCACCGCCGTCATTAGGCCGACCAGCGGTTTGAACGAAAGGTCTGCCTCGGACATCTTCCTCAATCTGTAAAGACCGAACGCAATAAAAGGGACCGCAAGCCCGGACCATAACGCTGCCCAATCAAACGGCAGCAGGCCTTCGGAAATATGCATGGCATAGGCATCTCCTGCCGACGCGACTGAGACACCGGCGCCGGCAAGCAAAACACTTGTCTTTAAAAACTCAATTGGTTTCATCTTTCATCGGCCATTTTGAGCAATGCGTTTATAATTGCGACGGCAACCGTGCTGCCTCCCTTCCTGCCGAGGTTTGTAATAAAGGGCACATCCTGAGAGGAGAGCCTGACTTTTGATTCGTAAGCCTTCACAAATCCGACAGGCACGCCCACAATCAATGCAGGCGCGGCTCCATGTGGCCTGCCTTCGGAGTGCAAGATATCGAGCAGCTTCAGCAATGCCGTGGGCGCATTGCCAATGGCAATTACCCCGACATTCTGATTCTCTTTCATGGCACGCGCGATACCCTTTTCTGAACGCGTACTTTTCTCCATGCCGTGCAATGCTGATTCATCATGCGATTCCGCGTAGTCTAATCCGCATATTACCTTTCCGCCCCATTTTGAAAGCAGATTCTTGTTTATGCCGGTCTTTACCATTTCGACATCCGTGAGAATATCTCTTCCGGATCGTATCGCTTCAATACCACCCCGTACCGCTTCAGGATGAAATTTCAGCGAAAGGCCAAGTTCAAAATCGGCTGTGGCGTGTATAACGCGCTTAATAATAGGCAGCTGTTCCGGCGGGAAGCCGCTCAGGTCGGCTTCTTCTCCTATAATTTCAAAGCTGCGTCTTTCGATTTCTGAAGGCGCGTATCCCCGGCTTGCAAAAATACGCTCCCTTACGATCTCTATCAGTTTTTCATGCATTCCGAGAGGTTCCGTATAAATGAATTCGACACCCGGGTATTTCCGCGTTGCGTCCGATATCAACTCGGGGATGTCTTTAGTCACATGCATGCCGGAATTCAAAAAGAACGGATGAAGAATGATCCGTCTCGCACCTTCCGAGACACTTTCTTCTATGACCGTTTCGATATCCGGATCCGAAAACTGCAGGTATGCTCCTCTTACGCAATTGTCTTCGCAGCCCGGATGCAGGCTGACATGAAGGGCCTCCGCAAGAGAGGCGATTGTATTGGCCTCCCTGCGAGGGCTTCCATGCCCTATAATTATTATTCGCTCAGGGCTTCCCCCTGCAGCATTGAATGCCGTCATTATCACGCCTCCTCGGGTGCCCTGGGAATGTGCACCTTCCTTATGGTCTCTCGGCCCATGCATTTTCCTTGATGAAATTTACAAAGTGACGGGCCGATCTCTGATTGCTGCCGAAGTGAATGTGTACATAGCTTGCCAGCGCGCTTCCGATACTATATCCCTCGCAACCAAGGGATGACCCCTGTGCATCGACGATATCGTATATCTTTTTCAGGCCCGATATCGCCACATCCTGCCCGGACGCCACCGCGGAGTAATGGAATTCGTGACCACGCAGCGTAGCGCCGGCACGTCCCAAGATGCAAGGCTCTTTCAATGTTATCTCACGATAGCCAAGCCCGCTTCGCCGTTTCTGCATTTCGGTCTCGAAAGGGAAAATCCCGGTCATATCGAAAAGATGTCCGCCAAAATCCCGAATGCCCTTCGAAAGGTACATCAGCCCGCCGCACTCTGCGTAGACAGGCCTGCCGGAGGAAGCCCAGGCACGGATGCTCTCGATCATGGAGCTGTTTGCAGACAGCTGTTCCGCGTGCAGCTCCGGATAGCCGCCGCCGATATATAGAGCATTGATATTGGGCGGAAGCTCGCTGTCCCATAACGGGCTGAAAGTTACGATCTCTGCACCCGATTCCCGAAGCAAGTCAAGATTCTCATCATAATAGAAAGAAAACGCAATATCGCGTGCTATGCCGATCCGCATGGTGAGTGCGACGCGGCCGGGCCTTGAGACAAAGCGGCCGCATATATCATCATTTTCCAGGTCCGACAGCTCAATAATACGGTCAATGTCAACGTTGGCTTCTACCTGCGATGCAAGCGCCTCGACCTGTATCCTGGTCATCGGCATCTCGTCCGCCGTAGCCAGTCCCAAATGGCGTGAAGGCATCTCGACATCAGCGTCCCTCAGGACATAACCCAGGACTTCCACATCCCGCTGCACTGAATTCTTGAGTCGTTCATAATGCCGCGCAGAACCGACCCTGTTGAATATCACCCCGGCAAGCTTAACCCCGCTCGCTTCGGTCCACGCGGCGTATCCATGGACGAGCGCACCTGCGCTTTCGGCCATGCCGTATGCATCAACCACAAGTATCACTGGAAGCCCAAGCATGCATGCCAGCGCCGAAGTGCCCTGGGCCCCGTCAAAGAGCCCCATCACACCCTCGACAACCGCTATATCTGCCGAGCCGGCGTAACGACAGAATGAGCTCCTGACGCCGTCATCCCCGCACATCCAGAGGTCGAGATTGATCGCCTGTCTGCCTGTAGCCAGCCGGTGAACCCCGGCGTCGATGAAATCCGGTCCGGCCTTGAACGACTGCACCGAAGTTCCCCTGCCCGTCAACGCAGCCAGGATGCCGAGCGTCACGGTGGTTTTACCGCAGCCGCTGTGAGTGCCTGATATGACAAGCCCTTTCATAAAACTGTGAGCTCCCTCAACAATCTGGAATTCTCCCTTCGCGTTCTGACCGCCGCCCTGATGTAGGAGCCGTCTAATCCCATAAAATTAGAACAATCACGCACCAATATTCCCTTTTCGCGCAGCCTTACGGATATATTATACGCGGTGCCGGCAGCTTTGAGCAGATAGAAATTCGCCCTCGACGGGACATATTGAATGTCCAGGCGCCTGAAGCCCTTTTCGAGAAATTCCTTTTCCTTTGCCAGAAATGTAAATGTCCGTTTTTTGTAATCGTCGTCCCGCAACGCGACCACCCCTGCCGCCTGCGCCAGACTGTTCACTGTCCAGGGTTCCTTGTGACTGCGGACAAGATCCAGCCGTGCCGGATTGATGACTGCGTAACCGAGCCTCAATCCGGATAGCGCATAAAACTTTGTCATGGACCTGATGACGATCAATGACGGATATTCAGAAACCTTCCTGATTACAGACTCGTCCGGGACGAAATCAATAAAGGCCTCATCGACTACCAGGCAGCATCCGGATTCCTCGGCAGCCTGAGCGATTCGCAGCATATTGGATGCACTCACCAGCCCGCCCGTCGGGTTGTTTGGGTTGCAGATGAAGGCCATGTCACAGCCTTTAGCAGCTTTGATAAAGGCATCCACGTCGAGTTTGAAGTTATCTTTTTCGAGCATGGTAAAGCGCCTTATCCTTGAGCCGGACAAGACATGGACAGCATTTTCATACTCTGAAAACGCCGGGGCTGTAACAAGGACCCGTTTAGGTTGCAATGCCCGTACTACCAAATATATGAGCTCGGTGCTGCCGTTTCCGCAAATGATCGATTCCGGTGACACGCCGATTGACTTCGAGACCTCCCCGGTCAATTCCGTTGACGAAATATCTGGGTAGTGACGGAGGCGTCCGAGATTCCGACGCAGTTCATCCTGCACGCTCCTCGGGGTTCCAAGTGGGTTGATGGAGGCACTGAAATCGATTATGCGGTCAAGCGGGATACCGAGCTCCCTTGAAGCCGCATAGACGTCCCCGCCGTGCCCTACCATATCAAGCCCTTGACAAGCATTATGGAAATGGATAGCGCAAGCCCCAGCAGGGAAGAGATCAAAATAATTTTGAGGGCATCCTCTGCTGCAGAGAGGTAGTCGGCAGTAGGCTCTTCACCGATATTCGGCTTGCTGACGAGGATTCCGCCATAGGTCGACGGCCCTCCAAGCATTACGCCGAGGCCTCCTGCTATAGCGGCCTCAGGGACACCGCTGTTGGGGCTGGAATGCTTTCTTCCATCGCGCATCATAACTTCAAACGATCTCCACGCTGTAGCTATCGAGGCATGCGTCCGCGCAAAGGAACAAAAGATCAATACAGCCAGCACTATCAGGCCTCCGGAGATCCGTGCCGGCAGATAGTTGGCAATGTCGTCAAGCCTTGCAGAGGCCCAGCCGATGTCAACATACTTGTCGTTCTTATATCCGACCATGGAGTCCAGGGTGTTTATTGCTTTATACGCCATTGCCAGTGGCAATCCACCGAGCGAAAAATAGAACAGCGGCGCAACGATGCCGTCCGACAGATTTTCGGCTAGCGTCTCTATAGTGGCCTTAAGAATGTCCTTGTCGGAGAGGCTTGCCGTATCACGGCCAACTATCATGCTGAGGCTATGTCTTGCCTCTGCTACAGCACCGTCTTTTACCGCCGCGATCACCGCCCTGGCCGAACACAGAAGGTCCTTAACTGCGATAGTTGTAGCAGTAAGCACGACAGCGAAGATGATTCCTATGAATGAGGATACGCCTCCCGCGTTCAAGTTTTTCATAATCAGCGCATTGATAGCGGAAAACGAAACAAAAACCGCTCCGACAACCGAAGCCGCAAGCATGATTCCTCCTGTTCTCGCAAGCCGCTTCGTGCTGAAAAACCTTCGGATCACGCTTTCCATTATGTTTATGCCCTTCCCGATAATCCTCACCGGATGAGGCAGACAGCGAGGGTCTCCGACGATCAGGTCTAGTCCGAAAGCTGCGGCTAATATCAGCATATCAGTCATAGCTTGAGAAGCCTGTCTATAAATTCCATATCGATATTGTCTTTAACCATCGACGCAATACCGTCGATTGCCGCGTCCCTCATCATCGCGTAGTCGAGGCCGCTTTCGAGCCCAGGCAGATTCTTTGTCGCCCTCAGGCCGTTGATCACGGCTCGTCTGAAGGGGTCATTGTCGAAGATGCCGTGCAGGTAAGTGCCCCAGCAGTTGCCCTTCATAGAGCCGTCAAGCATCTCTTCTCCGTTGTCCGGCAGGCGCCTTATCCGGAAAAGCCCGATGTCACCGCTGCTAGTACCCATATGGATTTCGTATCCGCGCAGTTTTTGCCCTCCGTCCTGTAATTGAACGCTCAGCAGGTTCCTGAATTGCGTGCCGATCGGCACTGCTTCTGTTTGGCATGTAGTCTTTACGTCTTCGAAGCCGGTCTCTATGTCCAGCAATCCAAGGCCGTCCGTCTCAGCGAATATGCTCTCAATCCCATGTGGGTCGTATATCTTGCGTCCCAACATCTGGTATCCGCCGCACATCCCGACAACCACGATGCCTTTCGAAGCGGCCTTTTTGATGCTCCGGTCCAGGCCCATCTCACGCAGGTATAGCAGGTCTTTGACGGTGTTCTTCGTTCCGGGTATTATGACCATGTCGCAATTCTCTATGTCGGCCCGGTTATCCGAGAAGATCAGCTCGACGTCTGGTTCATGCATCAGCGCGTCGAAGTCGGTGAAATTGGAGATGTACTTCAATCTGACCACGACTACTCTTATCGCTTTTGCGGGTGCAGTGAACTGCGCCCCTACATGTCTGGATAGGGCAAGCCCGTCTTCTTCCGGAAGTCCGGCGCGGTCAAACCATGGAATGACACCGACAACAGGCGTAGCGGTTTTTTGTCTTATCATGTCGAGGCCAGGCTTGAGGATTTCCATGTCTCCGCGGAATTTGTTGATGATAAATCCTCTGATCCTGCGGCGGTCACGGCCCAGAAGCTTTACCGTGCCGTATAACGATGCGAACACACCGCCCTTGTCTATGTCGCCTACAAGAAGCACCGGGGCTTTCGCGTATTTCGCAACGGACATGTTTACTATGTCCGCATCCATAAGGTTGATCTCCGCAGGGCTTCCGGCCCCTTCGATCACGATTATTTCGTGCCGCTTAGAAAGGACGTCAAACGAAGTCCTGGCAGCCTCCCATGCACTATCTTTGAACGCGTAATATTCCTGCGCCTTCATGCTGCTGTGCACCCTGCCGTGAATGATGACCTGGCAGCCGCTTTCGCCCTGGGCTTTCAGCAATATCGGATTCATATGCACGGTCGGTTCGAGCCTGGCGGCCTCGGCCTGCAGCGCCTGCGCCCTTCCTATCTCGCCTCCCTCAGCGGTGATGAATGAATTGAGGGCCATGTTCTGGGATTTGAAGGGTGCGACATCGATGCCCTTTTGATTCAGAATCCGGCAGAGTGCGGCCACCAGCAAACTCTTGCCTGCGCCCGATCCTGTGCCCTGTATCATTAAAGCCCTAGACATTAGGGCCTCCGTTCAGCAGTTTGACCACAGGATAGCCGTCATAAAAATTTATGATATTTACCGAGCCGTTTCCCTGCTCGATCCTGAATATGTGCTCCAGCGGAATATTCAGGATGTGACACAGAATAACCCTGTTTACCCCCCCGTGTGCCGCAATCGCAATCATCTCGCCATCGCCGTGACCGGACAAAATTGCCTCAAGCGCGGCAACCGCCCTGTCACGGACAGCGACTGTGCTCTCCCCTCCGATGGGGCGGTGTTTGAGCGGGTCATTTGCCCAGGCCTCAAATTCCCTGGGATATTGCAGTCTGATTTCGTCGAAGGTCATGCCCTCCCATTTCCCAAAATGGCGCTCCCGGAGGTCCGAGACTATAATCGGCGCCAATCCAAATGGCCCGGCCAGAATCTCGGCGCTCCTGAAGGCCCTGGAAAGCGGGGATGAATAAACCGCCGAAAGGAATAAATTACCCAACGTGGCCTTTATAAAATCTGCGGTGCGTTCTATCTGTTCGACGCCATATTCCGACATGGGCACATCTATACTGCCCTTGTATCTTTTTTCTTCATTGCCCACGGTTGCCCCGTGTCTGATCAGATAGAGTGTTGTAACCACAAGCATGCACCTGTCAAATAAAATATTTCGCCGACCTCGCTCAATGCGCCGAGGGTATCGCCCGTGAGTCCGCCGAACTTAAACGAAAAGAAATGTACAGCCGCAAGAGAGATTAGATATCCAGCCGGGAAAATGCCGAGCATCAGCCATCCATCCGGTCCGAACTGGCGAGCGTAGCGCAGGACAAAAATCACGCCGAAGATCGCCAGGGCGAGGATGGATGAAACCATTAACATTGCCGGGGTATCCGGTCCGATGAACATCTTGCCGAGCCCATCGGCCCTCGCCGATGTCCCGTGATACATGGCCGGCACCATCAGCCACTTCGAGAACACAGGCATTAGGAAAAGCACAGCGAGCGAAGCAACACCGGCGGGAAGGGCAAGCACTGTGCTCACCAATACGAATTTGAGCAGTATAACAGTCACTATCGCTACGACTCCTATCGCCCCGGTTGTGCTGTCCTTCATGACAGCAAGCCTCTTTCCACGGTCAACCATCAGGTTACCCGATGACTTGACTGCAAGCGCATCGAAGGTGTCTGCAAGGCCGTCGAGGTGAAAGCCGCCGTTGATAAGGATCGACATTGCTATAACGAACGCGCTGACGATACCAACCGGGAATATCATGCTCAGGCCTGCGGCTGTTGCAAAGAGAATAAGTCCCTGCAGGGCCCCGGCAACAGGAAAGGCCGACGAGCAGCGGGCGATATCCCGGTCAGAAATATCACCGCCGACTCTCACCGGCAGTATGGTCAGAAACTGTATGGCCAATAATATGGATCGCATAAATTCATTTCGGCATGAGGATGACTGGTTTTCAGTGCGATGTCTGGGTTCTCAGGGGCGCGCGAGCGGCCAGGGCAAATGTTACGCTGAGAAAAAATACGTATTCTCTTGCCGACATCCTATTTCCTCTCAAAGAATAATTCATCACACTGGAAAATAGTCATCCTCGTGCCGACTACATCTTAGTTTATAATCTCCGACGACACACCTGCGTCGCCAAAAGTCGCCATCTCCTTGTATATTTTTAGCCCAGCTTCAATCAGCAGCATCGCAAGGGCCGCACCTGTGCCCTCGCCCAATCGCAGGTTGAGGTCGAGTATCGGTTTCAGCCCCATCTTGCCGAGCATGACCTTGTGCCCGATCTCAACCGAGTTGTGGGCAGCGAACATATAGTCCGCGGTCTTCGGCTCAAGGCAATATGCGATGAGAGCTCCGGCTGTCGATATGAAACCGTCGATTACCACCGGGATCCTGTTCGCCGCCGCGCCAAGTACGATGCCCGCTATGCCGCCGATCTCCGTCCCGCCTACTTTTGCCAGCACGTCGAGCGCGTCATCAGCATCCGGCCTGTTCGACCTTATTCCTTCCTCGATCACCCTGATCTTGTTTGCCAGCGACTCGTCGGATATTCCCGTGCCTTTGCCAGTCACCTCTGAAACAGCGCGTCCCGTCAGGACGGATGCAATCGCACTCGACGGCGTCGTGTTGCCGATCCCCATCTCGCCGGTGCCGAATATCTTGTAGCCTTTCTTAGCGTAACCGTCCGCCAGCGATATCCCGGCCTCAATGCAGCGGACGGCCTCGTCCTTCGTCATCGCCGATTCGCGTGCAAAGTTCCTCGTGCCCCGCATTACTTTCATGTCCACCAGGCCGTCCGTCCTGCCGAAATCGTAATCTACGCCTATATCTACGACGACCACCTCTGCCCCGGCATGTTTGGCAAGAACATTGATCCCCGCCCCGCCGCGGAGAAAATTGAAGACCATCTGGGGTGTAACTTCCTTCGGATATGCGGAAACCCCTTCGGCCGTGATGCCGTGATCTCCCGCAAAAGTGAAGATGACTTTTTTGTCCAGGAGCGGATTCTTGTTCCTGAAAATTGCAACCAGCCTGCGTGCGAACTCTTCGAGCCTGCCGAGGCTGCCCGGCGGCTTCGTGAGGTTGTCGAGATGTCTCTGGGCGGCGATGGCATAATCGTCATTTGCCGATACGATCTTCTTAAGCGTTTCATTCAGCAGGTCCATGCGTGTCTCCTTTATTTTATCTTCACCGGTATTCCAGCAACGACCAGAAAGACATCATCAGCAACCTCCGCAATGCAGCGGTTCAGGGTACCGGCCATGTCGCGGAACCGCCTTGCCAGGGCGTTATCCGGAACTATCCCCATGCCCACCTCGTTCGAAACGATGAAGAGTGAAGAGGGGCAGGGCGCAACGCTCAGCAGCAGAGACTCGATCTCTTCCTCGACATCGGTCCCATTCATCAGAAGGTTGGACAGCCACAGCGTAAGGCAATCGACCAAAACGACACCGTAGCGCCCTCCGGCATCGGCTATCAGCTTCGGGACAGACAAGGGTTCCTCGAAGGTTTTCCACTCGGCAGGCCGCTCGCTTTTATGGCGCTCGATCCGGTCCTTCATTTCTTCGTCGAAGGCCTGCGCAGTGGCTATGAAAGCCTTGCTGCCGGCCAGCTTCGACGCGCGCGAGAGCGCAAAACTGCTTTTGCCGCTCCTCGAACCGCCGAGAACGAAGGTGATGCTACCGCCGCTCATAGCTTATCGGTCTTTTGCATAGACGTGTCAAACATGCCCTTCAGCATTTCGTTCGCGCAGAATTTCCCGCACATTGTGCACGAATGCTCGTCTCCGTTGCCCCGCTTGGACTTTATCTCCATCGCCCTTTCGGGGTCCAGGGCAAGCTCGAACTGTCTGCGCCAGTTCATGTCGCGGCGGGCCTTCGACATCAGCTTGTCCTTCCCGGTATCCTTCAGTTTTATCATATCCCCGATGTGGGCGGCGATCCTGGATGCTATCATCCCGTCTTTCACATCTTCGGCAAAAGGCAGCCCGAGATGTTCGGAAGGAGTTACGTAGCAGATGAAATCGGCCCCGTAGGCGGACGACAGCGAAGCGCCGACAGCAGCGGTGATGTGGTCGTAACCCGGCGCGATATCGGTGGTGATCGGGCCGAGCATATAGAAGGGTGCGTCGCCGCTCATCTTCTTCTGAAGGGTGATCACCGCCTCGATTTCGTTGATCGGGATATGACCTGGACCTTCAACCATAGTTTGGCAACCCATCTCGCGGCCAGTCTCGGCGAGCTCGCAGTTGATCAGGAGTTCCTGCATCTGCACGCGGTCGTTTGCGTCATGTATCGCCCCCGCGCGAAACCCGTTGCCGAGACTCAGCACCACATCATGTTTCTTCAGGATATCGACGACCCTGTCGAAATGCTCGTACAGAGGGTTTTCCATGTTGTTGTGCTCCATCCACGCCACCATATATGAACCGCCCTTCGATACGAGTCCGCCGTAGCGGTAGTGCTGCTTCCTGAGCATCTCGACCGTCCGCCGGTTTATGCCGCAATGGATCGCCATAAAGGCGACACCTTCTTCGCACTGTCTTTCAGTAATCTCGAACAGCAGCTCGGCAGGCATTTTCACGGCCGCGCCGTATTTCCGGATGGCAAGCGAAAAGGCCTCGTAGAGCGGCACCGTGCCGACTGGTAATGTGATATTGTCCATGACGGCGCGCCTGATGGCCGCGATATCTCCACCTACGCTCAGGTCCATGAGGGTGTCCGCGCCGTATTTTTCGGCTGTCACGGCCTTTTCGACCTCCATGTCGATATCGACGATGTCGGTTGAGGTGCCGATGGAGGCATTGACCTTTGTCCTCAGTCCCTTGCCGATGCCGATGATCCTTGATTTCCTGTTAAGGTTTGCGGGCACCACGATCTGTCCCGATGCAACGCGGCCCCTGATCGATTCCGACGAAAGCATCTCATCTGTCGCGACCTGCAATATCTCACTCGTGATCTCGCCCTTTGCCGCCCTCTCAAGCTGTGTCATCGCCGCCTCCTTAAAATAAAAAATCCCCAGAGCAATACGCTCTGAGGATTGCACCCTGTTTCTTCATCCCCACCTTCCATCCGCGGGAAGGAGTCGATCAGAAGCAAAACGCCTGGCTTCTGACTTCTTTCTTTCACATCAGGCAGGTCTTCTGGCTCCCGGATCGTCCTACCTGCCGGCCT
>DATHDF010000068.1:0-43591 GCA_035319185.1 Dissulfurispiraceae bacterium
ATGCATAAAGCGTGTGAATTATAGCATGACTTGCATGGTCAAAAATTACATCTCTACCCGTGTCACTACGCCGTGCAGCTTCTGAGGGGGCAGGCGGTAGAACTGGACGAAGTGCGGAGTCAGTTTCTTTATTATAGAGAAGGTCTTCCAGATTATGCTTGTAGTGCCTATATCTTCAATGCCGTAGAATATAGCTTTTTCATCTATACCGGCCTCTCTCAGGATCTCTTCGACATCGAACACTTCCAGGTATCCTACCTGGATCTCAAACAACCTCAGCCCAGGCGCCGGCGAGTCCTTGAACAACCCGATCGTGCCGAAAGGATCGTCTCTTACAGCTATTGAGACTATTATGTTGTCTTCATATAGTATGTTGTTTAGAAACATTGTATTGACGATATACGGCGGGACTCTTTGTATGCCGCGGGCAAAGAAAAGAGCCGTACCCTTTATCCTGGTCATGCTTTTATATGCCTGATCGAACCTTTGCAGAAACTCACCCTTGTCCATAGGCTGCATGGTTCTGTAAAGTTTTTTCTGGCCGCGGGTGTAAAGCAGGATAACGCATAACGGTATAGAGGCAATAATAAGAGACCAGTAGCCGCCATGGGGTATTTTATATATATTTGCCAGCAGGTAAGCCACATCCACAAACGTAACCAGGGCCGATACCATCGCGAGGAGCTGTTTCTTTTTCAGGGCGAATATCCATGTCATCATTATTCCAGTAAGGGTCATGGTGCCGGTGACGGCCAAGCCGTACGCTGCGGCCAGGCGGCTCGATTCCCTGAAGGTATGCATGATGTACAAAACCGCGATAAGCAGAAACCAGTTTACAAAACCGATGTATATCTGCGATCGCATATCTTCCGATGTGTAATCGACCTTAAAGAGGGGCATCACATGGGTGGTCATCCCCTGATAAACGATGGAAAACATGCCGCTGATCATTGCCTGAGAAGCTATGACGGTAGCCGTGATGCTGAGGATCAGAAATGGGACATAGAGCATCTGGGCCTCGCTGAAAATCATCTCGAAGAGAACATTTTTTGCATTGGGATGGCTGATCAGGAAAGCGCCTTGCCCAAGATAATTCAGTACCAGGGCGATGAATACAAAGAACCATGCCCTTGTGATCGGTATGCGCCCAAGATGTCCCATGTCTGCATAAAGTGCCTCACCGCCGGTCGCGCAGAGTATTACCTCTGATAAGACAAAAAAACCGGCTATCCCATTTTCATGAAGAAAGTTGAGCGCATAATATGGGTTCAGCGATTTTAACACTGATGGACACTGGGCTATTTCGACGAGTCCTGAAATTGTGAGTGTGGCAAACCATACTATCATGATGGGACCGAAGGCGAAAGAGACCTTTCCAGTTCCTTTGCGTTGAAAAGAGAAAAGCATTATGGCTATGATCCCCGCGATTATTATCAATGTATCCTGGCTTGTGGATTCGAGACCTGGAATTAGCAGCATACCTTCAACTGCGCTGAGTATACTTATGGCCGGGGTTATCACGCCGTCGCCGATGAGGAGGGATATTCCGATAAAGGACAAAAAAGTGATAAAGACGACTTTCCTGCCGGACTTGAGCATGGGCACCAGCAATTCCCTCAGGACGATGGTACCGCCTTCGCCCTTTCTTGCCAGGCTCATTGCCAGCCAGGCATATTCGACAGTCACTAATATCACAAGGGTCCATACTATGAGGGAAAGTACGCCGAGGACATGCGCTTCAGTCGGCTTCGTCAGAAGAATTACTACTGTGAGTGTATATATCGGGCTGGTGCCTATGTCTCCGAAAACAAGGCCGAGAGATTTGATTATCCCTGTAATGGGCGATTCTTTAGCAATCATGCTTGTCGTACACCTTCCAATCGCCTACGGGGTTAGCTGCCGGGCTCGGGCCTGGAAGTGCCCTATCCCCTTGAGGAATTCGCCCCAAAAAATCGGGTTCCCCGCATCCATATGGATTTCGGCTGCTTTGATCGTTGATTCTATCTTAAGATCACCTGAAACTATTGTCAATGTTCACGTTGGCCGGTCTTTATCCGCAAAAAAAAGCCCCCTTCAATTCGGAGGCCTTTTGAGTGTATGGTCAGATTGCTATTGCTTTGCGACGTTTATAGCCTTTGGACCTTTCGGGCCCTGCTCCACATCAAAGGTTACCTTATCTCCCTCGGCCAAAGATTTGAACCCGTTTCCGACTATAGCAGAATAGTGTACAAATACATCGCCTCCGTCTTCGCTTGTGATGAACCCAAACCCCTTGGATTCATTGAACCACTTTACTGTGCCTTGAGCCATTGCTTTACTGCCTCCTTGCTGTGAATTGAGATCTTATGATCTCAGAACAATAAAAGCCACAAAGTTAAAAGTCTTTGTGGCTCCATGCGTACAAACACTTCTAATTTCAGATTCGAGTATAGCACGAAAATGTCGATAATGCAAATGAATTATCTGATCACTTCCATTCCCATATACGGTACCAAAACTTCAGGCACAACGACCGTCCCGTCTTTCTGCTGGTAATTCTCCAGAATGGCCACCAGCGTTCTCCCGATAGCCAGTCCCGATCCGTTGAGCGTATGCACGAACTCGGTCCCCTTTTTGCCTTCCCGCTTGAACCTGATGTTTGCCCTGCGGGCCTGGAAATCTTCAAAGTTCGAGCACGAGGATATCTCGCGATACCGGTTCTGCCCGGGCAGCCAGACCTCGATGTCGTAGGTCTTGGCGGACGAAAACCCCATATCTCCGGTGCATAGCACAATCACTCGGTACGGCAGCCCAAGTTTCTGAAGGATATCTTCCGCATCAGAAGTCAGCTTTTCAAGCTCGGCATAAGAACCTTCCGGAGTTGAAAACTTTACCAGCTCAACCTTATTGAACTGGTGCTGCCGGATCAAACCCCTGACATCCTTGCCATACGAGCCGGCCTCCCGTCTGAAACATGGGGTGTATGCAGTGTAGTAAAGCGGAAGCTGGTCCTCGCGCAGGATATCGCCTCTGTGGATATTTGTCACCGGCACTTCGGCAGTCGGGATCAGATAGAATTCTGGGTCAGCGATCCTGAAGAGCTCCATCTCGAACTTGGGGAGCTGGCCGGTCCCGGTCATGCTTTCGCGGTTTACGAGAAGCGGAGGGAATATCTCTGTATAGCCCTTCGCCGTATTGGTGTCGAGCATAAAATTCATCAGCGCCCTTTCCAGCCTGGCACCCGCACCCTTCATTAAAGAGAAACGCGCTCCGGCTATTTTCGCGCCGGTTTCGAAATCTATGATCCCCAGCACCTCTGCTACGTCCCAATGATTCAGCGCCTGGAAGTCGAATTGACGCGGTGTCCCCCATTTTCGAACCTCGACATTTTCATTTTCGTCCTTCCCGACCGGCACAGAGTGGTTGGGTATGTTCGGTATGGTGAGTAAAAAGAGATTTGTTTTTTCCTCTATACTTTTGAGTACCTCGTCGATTTCCTTTATCCTGTCGGCAACGCCTTTCATTTCCTTCACCAGGTGATCGGCGTCTTTCCTCTCGCGTTTTAGCTTGCCGATCGCCTCGGAGACCACGTTTCTTTTATTTCGAAGCTCCTCAGATTCTCTGAGAAGCTTCAATCGCTCTGCTTCGAGCCCGAGGAATTCTGTAAGGTCTATGTCCGCGTTTCTTTTTTCAAGAGCGCTTTTTATGACATCGATGTTCTCTCTGACAAAACGGGCATCAAGCATAAAACCTCCAAAAGTTTAGGGACAATAAGGATTGAGAAGTCTAAATTATTAATCCGTTTATTCCGATATAATAAGAGTAGATATGATTAATTTCAAGATTTCAGGCCTCTCCGAGGGGCTTATCACTGTTACAAAGCCTGTCGGCAAGCCGATTCCGCTAAATATCGGAGAGATCGTCAAGGGCGAAGTCACGGACCTTCTTTCGACAGGCGGGGTAACCCTCAGGATCAAGGGAGGTTTCATCACTGCAAAGACCGATATCCCCCTGCAAAAAGATACGCAAGTCATGCTGAAGGTGATCGGCACGACTTCGTCTCCTGGCGAATTGAAGCTTCAGTTCATGGGTTTGGCCGAAAAAGAGGAGTCGCCGCCGCTACAGCCCAAAGGGGAAACGTTGAGCAAGTTTATCCAGGATATTTCGGCTGCAGGCTCCGAAATGCCTCTCGCGCTGGAGAAGATTGAGAACCTGCTGAAGTCTTTGCCTTCCGATGTGGCAAGTATCCCGAAGGATATCAGGATTCAGCTGCAGGAAATGTTGCAGCAAAGCCTGAAGGCAACCGGCCAGGACATACAGTCGCGGCTTGGCCAGCTGCTGAATGCGCTTCCTGACGGGCTTAAAAGCCAGGCGATCATAAAGGACCTCAACCTTGAAGTCTCCGCAAGCATCAATAAGCTGCTGACGGAGAGCCCGAGCGACAGCCTGAAGAGTTTGCTCAGGGATACGGGAGTCGCTCTTGAATCAAAACTCAAGGCCGTTGCAGAGTTGCTTCAGGCAAAGGTCTCTGCAGAAGGTCAGGCTAAGGGGCCGCAGGAAGCTGATCGGGCCGCTATCGGGAACGATCTCAAGGCGAACCTGCTCAGGCTGAGAGAGGCCCTTTCAAACGCTAATCCGGGCGATGCCTCTGTGAAGACTGCTACTACGGCCGTCGACGGTATGCTTCGCGATATCGAAACCTATCAGCTCCTCTCGCGGACGACCCAATCTTTCTACACCTTTCTTCCGGTAAGCTGGCAGGAACTCAGGGACGGCGGGATAGCCTTCTCGCAGAACAGCGTGGCAGGCAAGGATAAATCCTTCTTATGCCGGCTTAATCTCGATCTCGAGGATTACGGCAAGCTTGCAATTATGGTGCTCTCCCATAACAGCGAATTCATCGTCTCGTTCAGGCCTGAAAGTGATGGATTCAAATCGATGCTCTCCTCCAATATTGGCAGCCTCGATGAACAGTTTGCGGGGAAAGGCCTCAGCCTGAAGGCGGTGAGGGTGCTTGACAAGAATGACACATCTCTCGAACAGCTGGAAGCTCTGGGGCCGTTCGAGAGCATTGTGAGCATTAAGGCGTAGAAATGGATAAACGGAAAAAGGCAGCTGCCCTCAAGTATAAGCCACAGGAAAATGCGGCCCCGAAGGTCGTGGCAAAAGGCAGCGGCTGGCTTGCCGACAAAATACTCGAAGTGGCGAAGGAGAACAAAGTCCCGCTTAAACAGGACACTCAGCTTGTAGAGGTTCTGTCTGCCATCGATCTTAACCGCGAGATCCCGCCGGAACTTTATAAGGCCGTCGCCGAGATTCTGGCATTTGTGTACAAGATGACAAAGAAAACAGTTTGAGCTCAACCCTGTAAGCCCGGAACTATCTGATTTTTCGTTGCGACTTCGGCTGTAAATGTAGCCTGAAAACTGCTACTTCATCTATACTAACTGTTATGGCACTTTTCGGCGAACTTTTCCTCAGCGAGATCATCAAAAAACCGGTTTTCGATCCAAAAGGGGAGATTATCGGCCGCGTGAAGGACGTTATCGTCGTAAAGGGAGACCCGCTTCCGGAAATAGCTGCGGTCATCGTTCACCGTAAAGGCCAGCAGCATATCATCAAATGGGCCGCCATAAACATATTCAACAAAAGGATCATATCGAGCTTTCTGTACGCCGATTCACTCCAGTCTTACGAATATCCCGGGGAGGACCTTCTTGCTGTGCGGGATATTCTCGACAAGCAGATCGTGGATGCAAACGGGGCAAAGGTCGTGCGTGTCAACGACATCAAGCTCGAGGGCTATAACGGCAGCGCCGTGCTCATCGCAGTGGATGTCGGGATGAGAGGAATACTTCGGCGGCTTGGCGCCGAGCATAGCAGCGACGAAGTGCTGCGGTTTTTCAAGACGCGGCTTTCGTACAACCTGATCAGCTGGAACTACATGCAGCCGTTGAGTCCAGAGCTTAAATCCATAGCCCTGACCGTGCCGCGGCAGATGCTCTCGGACCTGCATCCCGCCGACATAGCAGACCTCATCAGCCAGGTCTCCAGAGAAGAGGGCGCGCATCTCTTCAAAGATCTTGATATTGAGACGGCTGCCGAAGCCCTGTCTGAGCTTATGCCTGAAAGACAGGCTGAGATCATCAGCTCCATCGACACTGAACAGGCCGCAGATATCATCGAAGAGATGCAGCCCGACGAGGCAGCTGACGTACTCAGCGACCTGCCGACTGAGAAAGCGAAGGAAATACTGGAGCATATCGACAAGGAAGAGGCTGAGGACATCCAGGAACTTCTTGGCCACGAGGAAGGCACGGCGGGCGGACTTATGACCAATGTCTTTATCGCATATCCGCCTCAAATGACCGTTTCGGAGGCGATAGAGCGATTTAAAAAGGACGCCGAAGAAATTGAGTCAGTCTATTACATCTATGTAATGGACGAAAATGAAAAACTGGTCGGGGTAGCATCTCTGAGGGATATTATAATGGCCGATCCCAATGCAGCGCTCGCGGAAGTTATGGAAACCAAGCTGAAGTCGGTCACTCCGGAGACTGACGACAGGGTTGTTGCCGAACTAATATCCAAGTATAATCTGGTGGCCCTGCCGGTTGTCGATGCCGAGAATGTGCTTTTGGGCATTGTAAGCGTTGATGATGTGATCGATATAATCCTGCCGCCATCGGCAAAGAGAGGGAGGCGGAAGGTATGAGCCGCTGGAAGAGCTTCCTTCTTTTTCTGACCGTAATGGGGCCGGGCATTATCACCGCCAATATCGACAACGACGCCAGCGGCATCACTACATATTCGGTGGCCGGCGCGCGTTTCGGTTACGACCTGCTCTGGACGCTGATACCGACTACCGTTGCGCTTGTCGTTATCCAGGAAATGGTCGGTCGCATGGGCGTGGTTACAGGCAAGGGCCTGGCCGATCTCATCCGCGAAAATTACGGCGTGAAAGCGGCGTTCTTCATGATGCTGGGGCTGTTCATCGCCAATTTCGGCAACACTGTAGCAGACTTTGCAGGCTGGGCTGCGAGCATGGAGATCCTCGGCCTGAGCAAATATATCATGGTTCCACTTGGCGCATTCGCTATATGGATGCTCGTTGCCAAGGGAAGTTACAGGTTTGTTGAGAACGTACTGCTCTTTGCATGCCTGATCTTTATCGGCTACATCATATCGGGGTTCATGGCGAGACCCGACTGGGCGACAGTAGCCAAGAGCACGTTTATCCCGCGCCTGCAATGGAACTCCGAATACATCTATCTGAGCATAGGCATCATCGGCACGACCATAACCCCGTGGATGCAATTCTATCTTCAATCGTCAATTGCCGAAAAGGGGATAAAAAAGGAGGATTACAAGGCATCCAGGCTGGATGTAATCATCGGCTGCTCGATCACTGACATTATCAGCTTTTTTATTATAGTGACATGCGCGACTATCCTCTTTCCTAACGGGATAAGGGTCAACGAGGCCTCCGAAGCAGCCTTGGCGCTGAAGCCTTTCGCAGGGGATTACGCATCCCTTTTGTTTGCTATCTCGCTTGCAAACGCGTCGATACTTGGCGCGATCATAGTGCCTCTTGCCACGGCCTATTACATCTGTGAGGCCATGGGATGGGAGGCCGGAGTCAACAAGTCTTTCAGGGAGGCCCCGCAGTTCATGGGTATCTACACTATGATGATAGCTGCCGGCGCTATTGTGGTGCTGATCCCCGGCGCTCCCCTCGTCTTTTTGATGGTGCTTTCGGCTGTGGTAAATGGCCTGATGCTGCCGTTCGTCCTTATATTCGTCATCATGCTTATCAACAATGCCAAGATCATGGGAGAGTACGTGAACTCCAGGGGCTACAATGCTATATCCTGGGCGACGGTGGTGACGGTCGCGGCGCTGACCGTTCTTTTCGTCTTTTCTACTATTTTCCCGGTTACATAAGGGAGGGGCCGCAAATGGTAAAAACCATAGAATGGAAAGGCGACAAGGTGATGATGCTCGACCAGAGCAGGCTTCCGCATGAGGTAATTTATGTGGAATGCGCAGATTATCACAAGATCGCCGAGGGTATAAAGAAACTCTGGATCAGGGGAGCGCCGGCCATAGGAATCGCAGCCGCAATGGGAATAGCGCTCGGCGCGCAGGAGATCAGTGCTTCTAACTTCGATGAGTTTGTCGAAGGTATGCAGCCGGTCTTCAATACCCTGCTCGGCACAAGGCCGACTGCCGTTAATATCCAGTGGGTGGTTGTCAGGATCAAGAAATTTCTGCAGGAGCATAAGCGCGAATCTGTAGACAGGCTCAAGCGCCTGCTGATCGAAGAATCCGACAGGATACTTGAAGAGGACATAGCGGTGAACAGGGCAATCGGCGAATGGGGGGCCCAGTTTATCAAGGATGGCGACACGATTCTCACACATTGCAACGCCGGAAGCCTTGCCACGGGCGGCTACGGCACAGCCACCTCTCCGATGCTCGTCGCCAAGGAGCAGGGGAAGCAGATTCACGTTATCGCTGACGAGACCAGGCCTGTGTTGCAGGGTGCGCGCCTGACCTCATGGGAGCTTATGCAGTCGGGAATCCCGGTTACCCTCATCACCGACAATACCGCAGGGGCCCTCATGAAACGGGGCATGATCGATCTCGCCATAGTCGGCACCGACCGGACAACCAGGAACGGCGATGTGGCCAACAAGATCGGCACATACACCGTTGCGGTGCTATGCAAGGAGCATGGAATCCCATTTTATGTTGCCGCGCCTCTGAGCAGCGTGGATTTTGACATGCCGTCCGGAGACCTGATTCCTATTGAAGAGAGAAGTCCGGATGAGGTCAGGACAATCAACGGCCATAAAGTTGCCCCGGAGGGAGTAAATGTTATAAACTTAGCCTTCGACGTGACTCCGGCAAAATATGTTTCCGCCTTTTTCACCGAAAAGGGCGTTTTCAAACCTGGGGACCTGAAAAAATTGATGCGGGAGGGCATCGACCTCGATTCGATCCGGTTGCGGAACCTATGAAGGCAGAAGACATCTTTAAGAAATATTCAGCCGAACTTAAATCCGTAGAGCGTGAACTTCTCGCCATCTTCGACAGCGCTGCAGCTGTTATCCCAATGGTCGGCCAGCATATCATCGGCAGCGGCGGAAAGAGGATAAGGCCTCTGTTTCTCCTGATGAGCGCCGACCTCTGCGGTTACCACGGCAATATCCGCGCACATCTTGGAGCGATTATTGAAGCCATACATACCGCGTCGTTGCTTCATGACGACGTGATCGACGGCGCTGAAACGAGACGCGGCAAGGCTGCTGCTCACACGATGTGGGGGAACCAGATTGTGGTCCTGGTCGGCGATTTCCTTTATTCAAATGCGCTTAGGCTTGCCGTGGAGCAAAGGAATCAGAAGATAATGGAAGCCCTTTCCGAGGCGACCACAAGGATGACCGAAGGAGAGCTTTTGCAGCTTTATAAAACCGGCGATCCTGAGATAACCATGGATGAGTACTTCAGGATCATCTCGGCCAAGACGGGCATACTGATATCGGCTGCGTGCAGGATCGGGGCGGTTATATCCGACCAGTCCGAGGACCGCGAAAAGGCGCTGTCCGAATTTGGCCTTAAGACCGGCATAGCGTTTCAGCTTGCAGACGATATCCTGGATTACGTTGCGCGCCAAAAAGATCTTGGAAAAAAACTGGGCAAGGACCTCGACGAAGGTAAAATTACTATGCCACTCATCCACCTGCTAAAGGCCGCCTCAGCCCCGGAGCGAAGAGATGTGATATCCATAATTGAAGAGACCGCCGATATGGGCGGCAATGGAGGCAGCAGGATTACTCCGAATAAAAAAAAGGAAAATCTGGACAGGATTACCGCCCTTTTTACCAAGTATAATGCGATTGAGGAGTCCTTCAATATAGCAAGAGGACTGGTTGAAGAAGCCGAAACCCTGCTGGACATATTCCCGGATTCCGAGCATAAAACCGCCATCTTGACGATGGCCGACTATACGCTGCTAAGGAAGAAATAGGTGCACCAGTACGCCGAACTGGCCAAACAAGCGGTCGAAGAATACGTCAGAACCGGCAAGGTTCTGCCTGTGCCCGAGGAGCTCCCGAAAGATATGCTGAGACAGGCGGGGGTTTTTGTCTGTCTTAAGGTTCATGGCAGGCTGCGTGGATGCATCGGGACCTTCCAGCCCTGCTGCAGGAACATTTATCAGGAGATTGTCAGGAACTCGATCTCCGCCTCCACAGAAGACCCGCGCTTTTCTCTTGTGAGGCCCGACGAACTCGGGGAAATAACCTACACGGTCGATGTCCTCTCTGAGCCTCAGAAGGCAACGGTGGACGAGCTTAACCCGAAGAAGTACGGCATCATAGTTGTGAAGGGAAACAGAAGGGGGCTTTTGCTTCCTGATCTCGAAGGTGTCGATTCGGTCGAAGAACAGCTGAGGATCACAAAGATGAAGGCCGGCATCCCGGCGGATGCAGAGGATGTCGAGATTTACAGGTTTACGGTAGACAGGTATTCATAGAGGACAGTCTTTTCTCCGACATGGTTATCGGGATAGTCTATTTGCTGACCGCTCCTGCGCTAGTCATACTGTCGCTTCTGATGCCGGCTCTGTCATGGGGCGACGTTTGTGAAACGCGTCCGCTGCCCGTGGAATTGCCGCGCGAGCTTCGACTTGTGGTCGATCTCGAAGACGCAATAGGAGATACAAAACCGGCCAAGGCCTTGCCGGTCGGTTTGGAACTTGGCCGGGTGGCAGTCATACTATGCACCGAAGCGCCGGATCATCTGGCTTTGACCGCATTATTCGCCAAGAGAGCCGTCAAGATCGAAAAGTCGCGTAATGTATCACGCAGGGCAACCGCCAACTATGCCGCCCGACGACTCGCCCGGCATCTCGACGAGTGGGAACAGGAAGCCGGTCCACTCGCAGATACCGCACAGCGTTGGCGCGGACTGAGTCCTGACCGCATACAGGCCCAGATCGCCCTCGATCTCCTTCGAATGCTGCCGGACCTTGGTTGGTGGTCGGTCTCGACGCGGGATTCTGGCAAGGTGTATATCGAAATTTCCGCCGAGGTGGAGATCTCACCCCTGCGTCTGGTGCCTGCTGTTCAGACCATCCTTTGGGTCGATTCCGGCAATAAACCTCAAGCCGTTGCTCTCCGTAAACGGGAATCCGGCGGTCTTAACACCTGGTTTGCCGTTTGGACCTCACATAACGAGCTGACCCTTTTGAAACGAATCAGCTTCCAGGGCAACAGCCGTTTCGATAGCTGCTGCATATGCGATGATGCCGGGCGGGTACCATAGCCTCCGGGGTGGTATTAGCAACAGCTTGCGATGCGGAGACGATTATTGGATTTATTGCGATATAAATGACGGTCAACGAAGCGTCTTTGCTCAATGCACCTATAATTGGTTTAAAATCGGCCCTGAGATTTCCTTTTGCCGTGAAGGGCTCCGACAAATTTCTGGATTTCTGGACGGCCGACAGTGCCGTCCCACCTTTTTGCTTGAAGATAGATTACATCAAGTCCAAGTCTGTCCTCTTTTATAATGCCGTCAATGCCTTCGTCTCCGCTTTGTCCAATGGATTTGCCAGCATCGACGCGGGAGCCGCTGTAGCCAAGGGCCACCATGATGTCCACTACGAGTCTTTCAAAAAACTGTGGCGAATTGCCTTTAATCTTTTCCAGGATTTCTGCGGCTAAATCGCCTCTTATGTTCTGATATGCCTTTTGAAGTGTCTCCTCTGGAGTTTCAAGCTGTAACGTTCTTGCTCAGTAGTTTCATTAGTCGTTGCTTTTTTCATTGTGTGAAATTCGACAAATTCAGGATATTGATTCAGGATTTTTACGTCGATGCCGTACTTTGTCTGTGCACCGCTGGGCAGCATTCTTTCAGATCTTCTTCTGATAGATTCATATTCTGTGCAATTAATTCTCTTGCCTCCTTCATCGAATGTCTTTACCATCGGCTGCAATTTCAAGCAATGGTTTGAAGAAAGACTGAAAGTCAGGAACCGCTATATTTATCTCCTTAATTTGTCGTTATATTATTCGGGCCAATGCGGCGCTGAGCGGCCCCCCGCAGGGGGAGTCTGTTTCGAGTGCCTGGTTCCCTCCCGGAGCGAAGCGGAGGGAGGGGATGCCTTCAGGGTGAGAGGCTGCGGAGCCGTCCGTCTCCACCCTGAAGGTTGGGCATCACATATGTCTGTACTTTCCTGAAACCGCAGTCAGCCATTCAATATGGTCCCTACAATCGTTGAATTCAGTATCGATGATTACTCGGCCCTCGCGTAACTGTGCACGCTCCCTTAATTCTTCTGAATCTCTTTTTTCAAGGTCTTGAATCAATGCCTGATATTCAGTCTCATCGATCTCAAAGGGGTCCCATATGCATCCAGGCCCCATCCCACCATCACCGCCACCCTGTCGTAACACGTCGTTCAACAAATGCAGTGGTAGCATGACTCCTGCATGTGGAATGATGAGCGCATCTAAAACAAAATCGGCAAGGATGCCTTCCTTTTCTTCGTCGGGTGCATGGAAATCAGTAACTGTGTATCGTATTACACGCATGAACTCTCCTCTGTTGAAAATTCCGCTAGCTAGAAATCCTTCTTCCTAGTTGTTCTTCCCTTTTATGCCCAACGAAAAAATCAGCCGGAGCATAGCGATCGGCTGTATTGCCTGGTTATGGTTCTATTGGATTTATGCTCAAGCCAAGCGTAAAGGCTTTCTCACTGCCCCGTTTTCTCAGTTCCGTATTTGTAGTTGAGAAGCTATTTCTTAAACAATTAACACTTACATAGCATTTGGACATAATTCAACAAGTGCAGCTAATTGTTTGTTATATACTTCAGGTTTATTCCCACAAAGAATACGTATAATTAATCCCTTATTTCCGTAGAGACTTATGTAGCCACCGTGAAAATCTGTGGTTAGAGTTATTTTTGTGATATCTGCAAACGATACTGTCCCAATGTGACGCCATTCCGTATGGTACTGATCTGTGTATGTGTACGTCGTCTTATTCAAGTCGGCGTCGACACTCTTTAATTTATGGCTATCTCTAACCTTAACGTTTTCTCCATAGTCGAATCTCGTTTCATTTACTGAATTGATTGACCATACACGATCTCTAGTGAAGTCAGGATATGGAATAACTACTGCTCCCTTCAATGCTGTAGCTGCGGTAACTTTAGACAAGCCAATAGCGCCATTATGTTCACGAGTAATGTCCTTTGTTGTTGTGCATCCCATGATAGTAGTGATGCATACAATCACGATAAGAAAGTTAGATATATTTAATAACCGATTCATATGTCTTGTCTCCTTAGAGTTTTCAGAACCACCACAACGCCCAAGCTCACGGGGAGGCCGTGCACCGGAACTTAAAGTGTGAATACTGAAAACTTGCCTAAACCCGAAATCGCGGGCAACTTTCACGCTGATCTTGTGGAGCGCGTGGTTATGCTCTTTTCTTTTCTAATAAATAACCCGATACGTATTTGTGGATGATGCTGGATATCAGCGTTTGATAAGGAATGCCTTCCTGTGCAGCAATAACTTGAACTTGATCTAGGTCCTTAGAAGACATACGAATGTTAATTCGTTTGTCTTTTTGCAATGTATTCTTTGCATATCTGCCAAGTCTTGCGATTTCCGCCTTCTTATTCTTTACAGGTTTCCATTCGCCGCGTTCATATGACTCTAAAATATCCTTTTCTTCAGGGTCTAATATAAGTTTTTTCATTCTTGTGTCCTCATATATTTGTTTGTTGCTTTTCTGCTGGGAATAATTGTTTTCAAAAAAACCTCATCGCTCTCCTGCACATAAGGAACGAGATAAGCGTAATCATCGATGTTGACAATAGCGATTTTTTGCCCCGGATATTTGGTTTGATTTGGGTGTTCAATTGTGTCCAGAACGTCTTCTCGCTCCATAAGGACAACAACTTGCTCGAAACAAATACCCCGTTCAGATTTAAGTTGATCATTATTATCATTATTCCACCGGAAAATCTTCATAATATATATTTACGACAATGTCTGCCTTTTGTCAATTATTTTTTGGGCACAATGCGGCGCTGAGCGGCCCCCCGCAGGGGAGTCTGTTTCTAGTGCCTGGTTCCCTCCTGGAGCGAAGCGGAGGGAGGGAACGGCATGACTTTGACCTGCCATTTTTTCGGGCAGGTCGTAAGCCTTGTTGGATATAGCAATTCCGTAGTCTTCACAGGAAACGATATTGTTTGCAATCAGCTATGTTGCATAATTTCCTTTTTGTGTTGGTCCAAAAGACTTTCTATTAACTTTGTAATAGTATCTCTCTTGGGTTATGTGTTTATTGGCAAAGCTATCCTCATACTCAAACACAGACATGACTAATAACGTATCCGTACCATTCATAATATTATTGAACTGCTCTGTTGAAATGGGAGACATATTTACAAATGGATGAAATGTTGCACTTGCATTTGGCAGTATCACTGTAACTTCTGAATTATCTGGTATCTTTGGTATGTTAAAATTATCCATCTTACTAGTTGGCTCAATTCGCCATTCAAACACTTTTCTTACATTCAGAGCTGGAGCTCGACCAAAATTTTTAACTATATAATTTATTTCAAAGTTTTCTTCTGCTTTCAGATCATTTGTCAATTGAAGTTTGTCTAAACCTATCCATGCACGTTCGGAATGATTCAAAGATAATTCTGCAATTTTAGCCGCTTTTTCAGCAGAACGAGATGCATCTATTGAGGCCTGAGCAGTTTTTCTGGTTTCTCTGTACGTAAAATATACAAAGATTACACCAATAATACCCATAGTAGTTTGGAACATACTTGTCCATTTTTGAATATTGGCAGACTCAGCTGTTATCACCTGTGTTTGAAGGTACGTATCGTTAAATTTATCTGTTTTCTCTTCTCGATCTTTTGTATGCAGAGCATCTTTTTCATCGTTGATTATTCTGATTGGTAATGGAGATAAAGTTTTAGAGGTCCCCTGTGTTTTTGTTGCCAAAACATCGTATGGACCAGTGGTGCATTCAGCATTGCAAACTATGCATAGGGAAATAGATATTAATATTATGTTCAGTTTCATATTTCTCCCAGAGTTTCTAATCTTCCAACAGAGCATGGAAAAGGGGACGGTTCTATTAAACCTGCAGTTTCTGCTGTTGCTGTCCTTCTTCATTTAAATAGAACCGTGCCCTTTATATGGTCCTTTTAGTTCGTTGAACGCCCATTTATCGCAGTCTTTTTCTTCCCAGGTTTCGTGCTTAGCGTGTGCTATCTCGTGTAACAGTAAGTGTTCAAGAAATTTCTCGCTCGCTTCTAAGCTCGATACTTCATTGCCAAAACCCCGATACTCCATAGCGGCCAATACTGAGTTTTTTATTTCAGGCGTTATCTCGGCAGCCAACAAAATTCTGTACTTGCCGTTAGTTCGGTTTCGCAAGCACTTCCCTACACGCCACGAGTTGTTTTCTTCAATGCCTCGTTCATTGCACCATTGCATGATATCTTGCACTGCCTCTATTTCCTCAAGAGGGAAATCGTAACGTGTCGCAACGGCTCGTAACTGCGCTAGATAGCTTTCCGTTCGGATCGTTTCGGCACCTTTCATTGCAATCTAATGCGGCGCTGAGCGGCGCCCCGCAGGGGGAGTCTGCTTCGAGTGCCTGGTTCCCTGCCCGCAGCGCAGCGAGGGGACGAACAATACATTGAAATAGTTTCCCGATAATATCACGAAACACACTTCCTTTAGCCCTTTCTCTTGAAATGTCCGCTTTTGCCGCCGCTCTTTTCCAGCAGCATTATTTCGGAGATGACCATTTCTTTATCGACTGCCTTGCACATGTCATAAATAGTCAGGGCCGCAACTGACACTGCCGTAAGGGCTTCCATCTCAACGCCTGTCTGTCCGGTAACCTTTACGGTGGCGTTAATATCAACTTTGTTGTTCCTTCCGTCGATCACAAAATCCACATTTACTGAGCTGATGTTCAGCGGGTGACACATCGGTATCAGCTCAGAAGTTTTTTTCGCGGCCATGATGCCTGCAACTCGAGCAACCCCAAGCACATCGCCTTTTTCGACCTTGCCTTGCTCAATAAGCTTCAGCGTTGCGGCTTTCATGCTGATTGAGCCGCAGGCGACCGCCACCCTGGACGTAACCGCTTTTTCAGTAACATCCACCATACGCGCTCTGCCCTTTTCATCGAAATGGCTAAGTTTCATAGAGGACTCTCCAACAGCTGTATTAAGTATCCATCGTGACTATAAGAGAATAAATGTGAATTGTTCCCGCTATTTCCCATTGCGCTTATTAGCAGGATTCAGGACAAATGTTTTTTTGAAGAAGTTGTCCGCCCTTTCCCTGGTCGCCATCTGAAGCTTGCCATAGCTTTTCAGCAGATTTTTCGCAAAGGGCGTGAGCTCAGAACCTCCGCCACTGGCGCCGCCGCTCTGTTTTTGGAGCAATTGCCGTCCCAGCCGGTCTTCCGTTGCCTTGATCTTGCCCCAAACCGCCCGATAGCTCATACCGAGGGCCTTGGCCGCGGCGGAAAGAGAGCCGTGTTCGACAACGGCTTCAAGGATCCGGAACCGTCCCGAGCCGAAGACGACCTTGCCGTCATCGTCTTCTATCCATATCTTGGTACGCACATTATACTTTTTTTGTCTATGAGCCACTAACTCCACCCGGAGCGAGAATAGTTATCGTTATTGCAGCAGTGCGGCAGACAGGGAATTTCATAGCAAAGCTTATCATCCGGAAAGAATACGGGTCAAGACGGTCCGAATTCATGGCGATACTTCCCTTGAAATTATCTTATCGTTATGTCTATAATGGCTTAACGAAACCGCAGCCGGATTGTTCCTTCGGCTTGATCGCCATCAAATAATTGCTTTTTCCGGAGGCAACAGATGGACTTAACGATTAACGGGAAAACAGTCTCCGCCGGTGAGGGGAAGACCGTGCTGGAGGTCTGCAGGGAGGCAGGTGTATATATTCCTACGCTCTGCCATGATGATCGTTTGGAGCCGTACGGCGGATGCCGTTTATGCTTGGTGGAGATCAAAGGCGTGCCCCGCCCGCTGACTGCCTGCACTACGCCCGCGTCAGCCGGTATGGAGATCACTACAGAGAGCCCGACTATCACGGCGCTGCGGCGGTCAGTCCTTTCGTTAATCCTGTCCGACCATCCTAACGACTGCATGGTGTGCGAAAAAGCCGGCGCGTGCGATCTTCAGGAACTGGCATATCTTTACGATGTCAAGCCTGATGCGATCGATGCGCCGCACAGACACCTGCCTATCAGGGACGACAATCCGCTTATCTATTTCGATCCTAACAAATGCATTCTTTGCGGCCGGTGCGTGCGAATCTGCCATGAGGTTGTCACCAAGGGAACTATCGATTTGGTTGGCCGAGGGTTTACGACCATCCCCGACACCGCATTCAGCTCGCCCAGAGATCCTGATAATTGCGTCTTTTGCGGCCAGTGCATCTCAACCTGTCCGGTTGGCGCCCTGGTGGAAAAACCCTCAATGGGCAAGGGCCGGACCTATGGTGTGAAGAAGGTAAAGACGACCTGCACCTATTGCGGCACCGGGTGCAATTTCTATTTAAATGTGAAGAACGGTAAGGTCATTCGCGTGACTTCGGACTTCAGTGCACCAGTGAACAAGGGAAACTTGTGCATAAAGGGCCGTTTCGGATACGAGTTTATACACCACCCCGACAGGATCACCACTCCACTAATCCGTGAAGGGGACGATTTCAGGCCGGCATCTTGGGATGAGGCGCTGAATCTGATCGCAGACAGGTTTGCTGAACTGAAAGATAAATACGGCCCGCAGTCGGTCGGCGGATTTTCTTCTTCGCGTTGCACCAACGAGGAGAACTACCTGATGTCGAAATGGGTGCGTGCTGTACTCGGCAGCAACAATGTCGACAACTGTGCCCGGGTCTGACACGCTCCAACGGTGGCCGGGCTGGCCACCTCGCTAGGTGCAGGAGCTGCCAGCAATTCATTCAATCAGATTGCCGGGGCAGACGTGCTGTTTATCTTCGGGTCCAACACCACGGAGGGCCATCCGATCGTTTCGCTTAATGTATATAAGGCTCTCCGCAACGGTGCGCGCATAATTGTAGGTGATCCGCGCAGGATAGAGCTGGTGAGCAAGGCCGATGTCTGGCTGAACCTGAAGCCGGGTACGAACATCGCATTGCTGAACGGCCTGGCCCATGTGATATTGAGAGAAGGGTGGCACAATAAAGAGTTTATTGAGCGCCGCACCGAAGGCCTCGATGAGCTGAAAAAGGCAGTGGCTGAATATACGCCTGAGACTGTAGAGGCAATTACAGGAGTGTCTCGCGACCGCCTTGCAGCGGCTGCGCGTTTATATGCTAAAGCCGAACGCGGCATGATCCTGTACGGGCTTGGCGTCACCGAGCACAGAAACGGAACCGAGAACGCCATAGCCATAGCGAATCTGGCTTTGAGCTGCGGACATATAGGGCGGCCTTCGACCGGCATTATGGCCCTCAGAGGGCAGAACAATGTGCAGGGTGCGACCGATATGGGGCCTATGCCTGCGACCTTCCCCGGATACCAGCCGGTAACAAATGATGAGGTGCGCTCAAAGTTCGAAAAGGCATGGAACATCAAACTGTCGTCTGAAATAGGTCTGAAGTCCTGCGAGATGCTCGACAAGGCTGCTCAAGGCAATTTCAGGGGCCTTTTTATCCTTGGCGAGGACCAAGCCCATACTGATGCTGATGTTCATCATGTGAGAAAGGCGCTTTCATCTCTCGATTTCCTCGTGGTGCAGGACATTTTCCATACGGAGACAACGCGCTTTGCCCATGTGATACTTCCCGGTGCAAGCTTTGCTGAAAAGGATGGTACGTTTACAAACGGCGAGCGGCGCATACAGAGGGTCCGAAAGGCCATAGAACCATTGTCCGGCATGGCCGAATGGCAGGTGATCTGCGAGCTGTCCGCCCGGATGGGATATAAGATGGCATACAAGCATCCGTCGGAAATTATGGATGAGATTGCGAGCCTCACCCCGATATACGGCGGGGTTTCATATGAGAGGCTCGAAGCAGGCGGGCTGCAGTGGCCATGTCCGTCAAAGGATCATCCGGGCACTGCCACGCTCTATCAGGAGATATTTTCGAGGCCCGGCGGCAAGGCGCGTTTCGTCCCATTGGAGTACAAAGGACCAGGCGAGACCGCCGATCGCGATTATCCCTTTATCCTGATTACCGGAAGGCGGCGCGAACATTACAATAACGGGTCCATGACCAGGCGTTCCGATGGCATAGCCGAGCTTTTCCCGGAAGAGCTGCTGGAAATCAGCCCATCAGACGCCGGAAATATCGGAATCAAAGATGGGGAAATGGTGACAGTGGGTTCGCGAAGGGGAGAAATAAAGGTTAAGGCCAGGGTAACTGAAAGGTCCCAGAATGGCAATGTATTCCTGGCATTTCATCATAGGGATGCGCTGACAAATATCCTGACGTCCGAGCATAAAGATCCCGTAACAGGGACTCCCGAGTACAAAGTGACAGCGGTGACAATACGGAAGGTCGGGTAAGCGGGATTATGGTAGAAAACGGCATCCCTCCGGTCGAGAAGATGAGTGCCCTGATTACCGCCCTTAAATTGTATGTGGAAGGCAATTCTGAATTGTCCGGCGCATGCAGGTCGCCGCATGCTTTCGATGTCCCGATTCTTGGCTGTTGGGACGCGCTGGATTGGTACGGGCTTGTGCCGGATGTTGAAGTAGTGGCATATCTTATATCGGGCAGCAAGGAATCCAGAAGATCGCTCAGGAGCCTTCAGTCGTTTGTACAGTGGCAAGTGCAGTCGGATGTCGATCAAGTCTGTGAAAAAATCAGGATGGGCAACTGAGATCGGGCCGGGGGTGGATAAAGAGTTACCGTATATCCAATTCCTTTATGATCTTCCAGAGCGTTACCCGGCTCACACCCAAATGTCTGGCTGCCAGGCCGCGGTTGCCGTTGAATTTGCCGAGAGCTGCCATTATATGATCTTTGTCCCTGTGGGGCTTCTGGGAGATCTTGTGTGCTAATTTCGCACGGCCTTTATTGAACAGATATTCCGGCAGGTCCGGCAGGTCTATGGTGTCGCCTTTGCATGTTATTGCAGCATACTCAAGCGTGTTGATCAACTGACGGACGTTGCCGGGCCAGTGATAGGACTCGAAAGCTTCCATAGCAGACGGACTGACGCTCTGTATCCGTTTTCTGTTCACAAGGCTGATCCTTTCCAGAAAGTGCGAGACGAGCAACGGTAGGTCGTCGGGCCTTTCCCTTAGCGGCGGCGTCTGAATGGGGATGACATTTATGCGGTAAAAGAGGTCCTCCCGGAAGCTGCCTGTCTCCATAAGCCTGGCAAGATCCTTGTTTGTAGCTGTTATCAATCTCACGTCCACCTTGATCGGCTTGTGATCACCCACTCTTTCGAGTTGCTTTTCCTGTATGACCCTCAAAAGCTTGACCTGCATAGAAGCCGACATATCACCGATTTCGTCGAGGAAGATGCTGCCCTTATGAGCGGCCTCGAACCTCCCCTGACGATCTTTCACAGCTCCGGTGAAGGCCCCGCGCACATGGCCGAAGAGCTCGCTTTCGAGCAGGAATTCATTTAGCGCCGCACAGTTTACCTTTACGAACGGGCTCTCGTCGCGTCTGCTCAATCTGTGGACGGCCTCGGCAACCAATTCCTTGCCGGTGCCGCTTTCTCCGGAGATCAGGACATGAGCGTCGCATGAGGCAGCATTCTCTATCTGTTCCTGCAGGAGCCGCATAGGTTGACTCATGCCGATGAGTCCCATGAAGCCGCATCCGTGCATCAGCTCGCTCTTTAACCGCTCTATTTCGAGGTCCTTCATGTCCAGCGATGTCACATTGGTCATTACCTCGACTGCCCCGACGACTGCTCCCCTGCTATCCTTCAGCAGCACGGCGTTTTTCAGAAGATGGATTTCCCGCCCATCCTTTCCGCGAAGCTGACATCGGGCACCCTGCATAGCCCCGCTTTCAAACAGAGTGCATTTCTTGCTATCACCGACCTGTTTGTTGTAGCTGCACATATTATTGTCGATCATTGAGCATTGTTTGCCGATGATATCTTCACGCCTGTAGCCGGTAATTTCCTCTGCCGCCCTATTGAAGAAAAGTATGGTGCTGTCTCTGTCGATCACCATCAGGCCGTCCGACATTGTCTCGATAACGCTTTTGAGGAATTCAGGATTGGATAGCAGGTTCATGTGTTAATTATCGATTTAACTTTAACATTACGTTAACATAATCATTAACTACTTTGCCAGGATGCATACGCATTACTGTTGACAACCCACTGTAAAAAGGAGTCTGCTGTTGAGGAAATTCGATTGTTGACGAAATTCGATCCCGATGCTATCAATGGCGGCATGACTATTGCTAAAATTATAGGCATAAACTATAAGAAAAGGAGAACCTATGGACCGAAAGAGGCTTATCAGCCTGCTATTTGTGGCAGCCGCCTGTGTGCTTACGCTTGTCCCCTGTGCCATCGCGCAGGAACAGGTAGTCAAGCAGCAGATTCTGGCTCCATGCAAACAATGTCACGCCCCCGATGCCAAGCTGCTCCGCGGCACTCTGGGGAATCTCTCTCAGAAGGCCGAGATATTTTCAATTAATGCCGGAGCTGTCTGGAATGTCAAATTCGACGACAGCACAAAACTCGTCGGATGGAATGCCCCGATCGGCAAGATCCCCAAAGACAAGGAGATTGCCGTTGTCTTTGTTCAGAAGGGCAGCGACGTATTTGCCCAGAGCATTTCTGTCAAACCGCCTGCCAGGATCCCACCCGAGAAACTGGTCAATGTGGATCAGGTTGCCGAGCACATTGAAAAGGGTGACGCTGTCATCATCGACTCGCGTCCGTCAGCGCGCTTTATTGAGGGTTCTATCCCCGGCGCAATAAACATTTATGACGCCGAGTTCGACAAGAATATCGACAAGCTGCCGGCTGACAAGGGCAAGTTGCTGATATTCTATTGCGCGGGCGTTACCTGAAGGCTAAGTCCATCCTCGGCCAGTAAGGCTGAGAAGCTTGGTTACAAAAACGTAAAGATATTTCATGAAGGAATGCCTGCCTGGAAAAAAGCAGGTAAGCTTACCATTCAATGCGCCCCCTGCCTCTTGTCACGCGTGAAGCTTGATATCCCTACCATAGTTGTTGACCTCAGGCCGACGGAAGAAGCTGAGAAGGGGCATGTGCCGGGTGCCGTATCGATCCCGATTTCCGAAGTCAGTCGCGCCTATGATCGCTTCCCCAAGGACAAAAAAGCGCCAATGGTGCTGTATACCAACGATACCGTTTCCGCGATACAGGCATTCGAGGTCATCAGCATATGGGGAGGTTTTACGAATATAGCTGTATTGCAAGGCGGGTTTCCGGAATGGCATCAGGTAGGAGGCAAGGTCGAGACCGGGCCCATGAAGACGAAAATCGTGTATGAGCCGAAGCCGAGACCCGGTGAGATTTCCATAGAGGAATTCAAGCGGATCGCAGAGGCCAAACCTGCCGATAAGTTTATCCTGGATGTCCGTGACAGCGAGGAGGCTGAAACAGGTATGCTTGTCGGAGCTAAGAATATAGCCACACAGAATGTTGCAATGAGGCTTTCCGATATTCCGAAGGACAAGGAAATCATTATTCACTGCACGACCGGTGTCAGGGCCGAGCTTGCCTATCTGTCATTGAAGGATGCCGGATATAAGGCCCGCTTTCTGAACGCGATTATAAAGATCGACCCGAACGGCAGGTATGAAATAACGAAGGAGTAATACAATTCAGGTACAGGGGCGTATTTTTAATACGCCCCTGTATTATGCAGTTATTATTGCGGCGACCAACCAGGGCTTGCTGCTTTGAACCCTTTTGGCGTCAGGCGTTTTACGCCCTCGCCGTTTACTCTCATCACGAATATGCCCGCAGCGCCTTCACGGTTGGATGTGAAAGCGATATAACGTCCGTCAGGAGAGAAGCAGGGATCTTCATTGTTACCTGCATCTGTAAGTTGTGTAACTCCGCTTCCGTCGGGCTTGATCGTAAATATCTGGTTCTTGCCGCCGATCATGCTTGCATAAACGATCCTGTCGCCTGTCGGAGACCATGACGGCGAAGTGTTGTAGTTTCCCTGGAATGTCAGTCTGTGTATGCCGAACCCATCGCGGTCGGAGATATAGAGTTGCGGCGAACCTGAACGGCTCGATACAAAAACAATCGACGAGCCGTCCGGAGAGACGGACGGAGAAACGTCGATCCACGGCGACGATATTATCTTGCGTCCTCGCGAACCTCCGATGTCACCGACCAGTATATCGGAGTTCCCGTCCTTGGCAACAGAGTATACAAAGCGCCGGTTGTCTGGGAAAAAGCTGCCAACTATGCTGACCCCTGCAAGCGGCATTGCGGTGGTTTCGCGCATGGTATTCATATCCAGCAGATATATATGCCACTTGCGGCTTTTCTCCGCAGAGTACATGATTTTTGTACCGTCGCGCGACCATCTGGGCGCAAGTATTATCCCGCCTTTGACCCCGACTGGATACATGCGCTCTCCGTCCCAGTCCATCATATACATTTCTTTCAGGCCGGGCTTCTGGGCGATAAACGCAATCTTGGTCTTGAAAATTCCCTGCTTTCCGGTAAGTATTTTATAGATGTCGTTGGATATGGCATGGGCGAGGACCCTTGACAGGTCAGGCTTTGCGGTATATTCTTTCCGCAGCACTTCCCTGCCTTCGGCTACGTCGTATGCTGATACCGTAATATCCAGCAATTGCGCGGTTGATTTTGTAGCAACGCCCTTTACGACCAACTCGGCGCCCAGACCTTTCCAGCTTTGAGCGCTGAATGGCTGATCAGGCCGCTCAATCTGGGCAGCATCTTCCAGGCAGTCGAAAAGTCCTGTAAAGGTCATATCAGCTTTTACAATGTTTGAGATTTCTTTGGCTCCGATAAAAGGCTGGATCGCTATAGGGAGCTTTTTTATGCCGGAAGCTGTAACGTCAATGTAGATTTTTTCGGCAGCGCAAGGCCTGACAAACAAGGCCAACAGCAATATTGATAAAAATGCAATCGATATGTTCTTCATGGATGTAATACCTCTCATGGATGTAATCTTATGGCAACTTCCATTTCAGAAGCCGGCGGCGGCAGCGGGCTTGCGTCGCTTATGGCTTTAATGGCCGCCCGGTCATACAGCGGATTGCCTGATTTTTTTTCAAAGCCGAGAACGGTGACGCTGCCGCTTTTCGCTATACGAATGCTTATAATAGCCAGCAAGTCCTTGTCCATCGATTCAGGAACGCGGAATTTATCCTGAATCCGACTTCCGATCATGGATATGTAATCCGGTCCGCCCGGCTTGCCGGCTCCCGTTGCGGATGTTTTCTGCGCCGAAATGTCGACGCTCTTTCTTAATTGTGCAAGCTTCTCTATCTTTTTCTTTGCTTGCATGGCTGCTATTGTTTCACTGGCTTCTTTTTTTTCTTTTGGAGTCACCTTATCCGGCTTTTCAACTGCATGAACCTTCTTTTCTTCGCGCGGCGGTGTTGCGCTTTGCTCAACTGCGCCGGTTGAAGAACTCTTTTCAGTCGGCGAAACGAGAGCGACCTCGAATGTCTCTACTTTGTAATGTGTCCCAACATAAATCATATATATGACTGCGACAACGGCAAAAAAGGAATGCAATCCAAGTGAGTAAACCAGAGAGTTGTAGAGGCGGTCTGTCTTCATTTAAGCGATATCTTCGGTTCGGTTACCATGCCTAGTTTTTCTATGCCTGCCTCCTTTACATCGCCCATGATTTCGACTACAGTGCCATAAGGCACGTCCTTGTCAGCCTTCAAAAAGACATCGGGATTGCGCTTGCTTATCGCGGTTAGCTTGGCTATGAGGTCAGGCTTAGATATCGGATTGTCATTCAGATAAAGGGCGCCCCCCTTTTTTACAACGATGGATATCCGCTCTTCAGGCGGCAATTCTTTGCCCTTGGTCTTCGGAAGGTTCACGTCGATGCCCTGCTGCATGAGCGGCGCCGTCACCATAAAAATGATGAGCAGCACCAGCATGACGTCGACAAGCGGTGTCACGTTTATTTCAGATAGGGCTGTCCTGTGTCTTTCGGTCTTCATAATTATGCGAGGATGTAGTCGACCAGCTCCTCAGAAAAATCCTCCATATTAATGATCATGCGATTGATGCGGCTGAGATAATAGTTGTATGCGATAACCGCCGGGATCGCGGCTGCGAGTCCCATTGCCGTTGTGACCAGAGCCTCAGCAATGCCCGGGGCCACGACGGCGAGTGAGGCGGAACCTGCGGTCCCGATGCCGGTAAACGCGTTCATGATTCCCCAAACAGTACCGAAAAGGCCGATAAAAGGCGTCGTAGATCCGGTGGTCGCCAGAAAGTGTAGATACCGCTCAAGCCTGGCCGATTCGAGTGCGCTGTATCTCCTGAGCACTCTGCGCAGCTCCTGCTTGTCGGTATGGGTTTTTTCCCCATATACCGATTTGAAAAGCCGTGCAATCGGGCTTAGCTCAAATCTCTTCGATGCAGAAAACAGGTCTTTTGGATTTCTGGTGACATTATATATCTTCATGAAACCCAGGCTTTCGTCATCGGCTTTCGCGCACTGGCGCCATTTGTAGAATATGATTGTCCACGATGTTATTGAAAAGATCAAGAGAATAAGCAGCACGACCTTGACGACAAGTCCTGCCTGCAATATCATCTGCAATGCCGACTGTTCCATCCGTCCTCCTTTTGCAAAATTTAAATTTAGCCAATCAAAACCTTAAATGTCAAATCTGCAACCCCCGTTAATCCCTGCGGGTCTATAGTCTGCTCGAAAAAAATATCATCAGTGCTTCTTCGGTATGAATTCCCCGGTTTTTGGATTGAAATATCCATTTGCGGCAGGGAAATAATAGTCGCCTGTTCGGGGGCTCACGACGCCACTGCCTGCGGGCTGCAAGTATTCGCCCGTCTTGGGATTGATAACGCCACCTTCTGGTTGTTTCTGCGGTTCCGATACCGTAGGAGCCCGCGGTGCGATTGCATCCGGATCCCTCACATCACCGCCAATAGCGCATGATGTTAAGACCGTAAATACCAGCAGGCCCAAAAAAGGAATCACAAATGCAGAGCGTTTCATTTATATAGTATACTTGTTTAAGTAGTGCGTTATGAATGGCCGTCAACCGTTCATAGTCCGGAGCGAATAGGAATCATGGATTACGGAAAAAGCTCTGATCAGCGGCAGAAGATTGATTATAAGCAGCTTGAGGATATACTTGAGGATATAGTCGAATTCCTGCCTTACGCTATCTTTGCAGTCGACAACGACAACCGTGTTACTATCTGGAACCGTGAAATCGAGAAGATGACGAGCTTGCCGAAGGCCGACACCCTGGGCAGGAATTATCACACCTGCAGTGTGCCGTTTTATGGTGAAGAAAGACCGTTTGTGATGGAGCTGCTTGTCAACCACGATTATGAGCTTGCTTCAAAATACACTAATCTAAAAAGACATGGGAATACGATCACTGCTGAAGTATTTGCCCCGATGCTTTACGGCGGGAAGGGTGCATATTTGTGGATCAATGCGTCGGAGCTGTGCGATGCTGAAGGAAAGCGGGTGGGTGCGGTGCAGTCTATGCTTGACATTACAGATCGGAAAAAGTTCGAAGACTCTCTTGTGAGGGCGAGGAACCAGGCCGAGGAGGCAAACAGGGCAAAGTCCGACTTTCTTGCCAACATGAGTCATGAGCTCAGGACGCCATTGAATGCCATCAACGGTTTTTCGGAGCTGATGCTGGAAGACCTTGCCGGGGCGCTGACCGTGCAGCAGAGGGAATATACCGGTTATATATTCCAAAGTGGACAGCATTTGCTAAACCTTATAAATGATATTCTGGATCTGTCAAAGGTTGAGTCCGGCAAGATGGAGGTCGTTCATGACAGGATCATCATAAGCGATCTGCTGAACGGCGCGATCAGTCTTTTCAAGGAAAAAGCCCTTAAACAGGATCTGAGCATAACCGCGGAGATTGAAGAAGGCGTGCGGATCATAGTTGCGGATGTCAGGCTTATCAAACAGGTCCTTTTCAATCTGCTCAGCAATGCGGTCAAATTCACGCCAGCCGGCGGCCATATCAAGATTCAAGTCAGCGAACCCCGCGATGGGTTTATTGAATTCAGTGTATCTGATACTGGCATGGGGATTTCAAAGGAAAATCAGAAGAGATTGTTCCAGCCCTTTCAGCAGCTTGATTTGTCCTATGACAGAAAGTTTTCCGGCACCGGTTTGGGTTTGAGCCTCTGCAGGAAGATCGTCGAGCTGCACGGAGGGAGTATATGGCTTGAGAGCGAGGATGGCAAGGGCAGCACCTTCACCTTCTCGATTCCCTTTCTGAACGGGACCGAATGAAGCATCGCCGTATTCATTGATTTTTCAAATTCCTGTCGGTTATCCTGAAACATGTCTTTTGCAAGAATCATCGGGGCCTTTAAAGACAAGAAAATACTTATCATCGGCGATGTAATCCTCGACAGGTATATCTTCGGGAGAGTAAGCAGAATCTCTCCGGAAGCTCCGGTTCCTGTAGTTGATGTGCAGCGGGAATCCTTTCTGCTTGGAGGAGCGGCGAACGTAGCTAATAACATTATCGCTCTGGGCGGAAAGGTGACGGTTGCGGGCGTTATAGGAAAGGACCGAGCGGGGGAAGTGGTCAGAGGGTTGATGTCGGATTGCGGCATCGGGGCTGAAGGGATTATAGAGGACAACCGACCTACCACCGTCAAATCTAGGGTTATTGCTCACAACCAGCAGGTTGTGCGTTTCGACCGCGAAGACCGAAGAAAACTCGAAGGCAAGGGCTTGCAGAGCATGTTGGCTTATATCAAGGGGGCCCTCCCGCATTTCGACGCGGTAATTATATCGGATTATAAAAAGGGCGTCGTATCAGCCTCGCTCGTGAAGGCTACAGTGAATTTCGCCAAGCAGAAAAAGACCTTTATTGCGGTCGATCCCAAGGTGGGACATTTCCATCTGTATAAGAATGTGTCACTTGTTACGCCTAACATCATGGAAGCATCACAGGGATCAGGAGTAGAAATCAGGGATGAGAAAGACCTGCTCAGGGCGGGCAGGACGCTTCTTTCACGGCTGTCGTGCGCGTCGGTCCTGATTACGCGCGGCGAGGAGGGCATGAGCCTTTTCGAACGCGAAATGAAAAACGTGAATGTAACACATATCCCTACAGTTGCAAAGAAGGTCTTTGACGTCACGGGCGCCGGCGACACTGTAATCGCAGCCTTCACGCTTGCCCGTGCAGCCGGGGCATCTCTTCAGGAAGCGGCGGTTATTTCGAACCATGCTGCCGGAATTGTAGTAGGTGAGATAGGCACGGCCGTGGCCGTCCCGGAAGCAGTCCTCAAGTCCCTCTCCTCGCACAGATCGTAGTTTTATGCCCAGGGCAATCGCTTTGTATTCAGGCGGGCTGGACAGTACCCTGGCGGTGCTGGTTATGAGAAGGCTGGGCATCGATGTCACAGCCGTGCTCTTCGACATCGAGTTCGGGTGCGGCGTTTCGCGAAGGTCGGGCTTCAAGGCAGACTCTCCGGGTTTTGAGGTCGAGACGTATTACCTCGGCGACAAATTCATCGAGCTTGTGAAGAATCCCAAGTTCGGACACGGTAAAAATATGAACCCGTGCATCGATTGCAAGATACTCATGCTCAAGGAGGCCAGGCAGCTAATGCTAGAGCGCGGCACCGATTTTCTGATCACGGGAGAAGTGCTGGGGCAAAGGCCGATGAGTCAGAGAAGGGACGTACTGCCAAGGATCGAGAAAGAGGCAGGGGTTGCGGGCCTTGTCGTAAGGCCGCTGAGCGGGAAGCTTATGAAGCCAACTATTCCTGAAGAAAAAGGATGGATCGACAGAGAGAAATTATATGCGATCTCCGGCAGGTCGAGAAAAATGCAGATCGCGTTGGCGGCGGAATTCGGACTGACGGAATATCCGCAGCCTGCTGGCGGATGCCTGCTTACAGACCCAACTTTTTCGTCAAGGCTGCGCGAACTGCTTTCTTGCAACCCTGCACCGTCTATGCGCGAAATCAGGCTGCTCAGGGTCGGCAGGCATTTCAGGACCGACGATGGAAGAAAGATAGTTGTCGGGAGGGACGAGGCCGACAACCTTGCGCTCGCGAATCTTGTGAAAGCGGGAGACTACGTCCTTCAGGTTGACGGAGATTACGGGAGCCCGCTGGTGCTGGCCGAGGCGGGCATATCGGAAGAGGGATTGAGACTTGCAGCGGAATTCTGCGCACGCTATTCCGCCGCAAGAAAGCTGCCCAGCGTGAAGATCAAGATAACCATGGACGAAGAATCGTATCCAGTTGAGGTGAAGCCCGCAGCGGAAGAAATGATCGAGCGCTACAGGTTGTGGGGTATTGGATAGCCATTCGCGAATAAGGAGGTAACTCTCATGTGCAGAAACATTAAGACGCTGTTCAACTTCGACCCACCCGCCGCTGACGCTGAAATTTATGGCGCCGCACTTCAGTTCGTCAGAAAGATAAGCGGCTTCAACAAACCTTCTCTAGTCAACGAAGCTGCATTCATAACTGCAGTTAACGAGGTGGCTGCAGCCTCCAATAAACTGCTGCGTTCGCTTCATACCAATGCCCAACCGAAGACTCGTGGGGAAACGGGTGCAGACAGGAGCGGAGGCAGACAACGTGACGAGGCAAGGTTGAAATAACTGAAGTTGCCAAACAATGGAGGACAGTACCATGTCTGAAAAGCCGGTTGATAACATGAATTGCCTTGACATCTCGCTTAAAGCTGTTGATTCAACATTGCGGATAAGCGACAGGAGAGATATCCCTTTTGCCAGGGCGGTCCTAAAGATTCGTAACATCTGCGATTCAGAGGTGCTTAATGTCGAACCTCGCGCCACGCTCGGCCAGGAGCGGGGGACCGTTCAGGAGGTCACCAGTTCTTTCTCGCAGAAAGCCCATGCATCAATCCCGCCCGGAGGGACAGTCATCTGGGATTTGTACGACGATATAATACCTGCACACCCCGGGATATCCAGCAAGGTGCATCTATTCGGATACCGTGCGGTCCTGAACTGGAGGTTTGATCTGGTAGCGTGGGCTGAGTATCAGCCTGCCGGCTCCAGCGAATCGGTACGGACCTCTGCCTCTCGATGGGCGCTGTTGTGGACCGTCCCGGAGCCTGCTACTGGAAAAGTTGAGCTTTCCATCGAAGAAATTAAAGACTGAACGCGGGAGCAATCATTACAGGTCATAGAAGAGAAGGCAGCGCTCGTTCCTTGTTCGTGGCTATCGCTACTTCACAGCGGTGAGGGTTGCCTTGACCGATCCGACCTTAACCTTGGTTTTCAGCAGCACTGGCAGCCTTTTTTCATCATCCGTAAGCCAAATTAGTATGTCGCCCTTGCGGTTGAATATGCCTTCGCTCTGGAGCACCGGCCTTATCAGTATGGTCTTGAAAGTCCCGATCGGCGTTTCGATCTCTTCTTTCTTTACGACCTGCACCTCGGCTTTGTAAAGCTTCTTGTTGTCGAATATCTCTACAAAGACCGATTTCCCCACATGCAGAGGCAGGAATCGCACGTAGTAGAAACACGATAGGGCGTCCATTGTAAAATCTCCGATGTCAAAGGTCTTCTGCTCCTTGTCGAGATAGTCAATGTACGTTGCCTTCTTGCCCGCCGAATCGAAGAACACCTCTTTATCTTTCTTGTGCTTGCCTTCGGATGTTTTGAGCCTGTAGTTGTATGGCGTTCCCGGCAGGCTTGTGTGTGCTTCTTTCCTGAGAGAACTCACCGCAAGGTCATTCACTCTGTAGAATACAGATACGAAGTCGGATGACATGGCCCTCGATACGAGCTGGACGTACTGACCGTTTTCTATGGTTTCGAGCGATGCGGTGCCAGCCTTGATGCCGGCCCAGGTGAGATCATAGTCGAGCCTTTCAGGAAGCGCGAAAGCGGCTGCCGCAGATGAAAGCAACAGCAGGGCTAGGATGAAAATTGCGAATCCGGCTGTTTTAGGTGATGTCACATGATCTCCCATGGGGTCTCTGCATGTCGCAGGAGCTTTCTGTTATAGTAATATGATGTTTGTAATTCCTGCAATAGACCTCAAGGAAGGCCGCTGCGTAAGACTGCTCCAGGGAAGAAAAGAGGACGCCACCGTATATTCCGACGACCCGGTCGCAACTGCGCGTAAATGGGAAGCGACAGGAGCCAGGCGCCTGCATGTTGTCGATCTCGACGGCGCCTTTACAGGCAGCCAGAAGAACCTCGAAAGCGTTCTCAACATCAGGAAAGCCGTATCGATGGAGATCGAGGTCGGCGGCGGGATCCGAGATATGATCCGCATTGAAAATCTGCTTTCTGCCGGTATCAGCAGCGTAATCCTCGGGACTATAGCAGTTGAGAATCCAGAGTTGGTAAAAGAAGCGTGCGCTAAATATCCGGGCAGGATTATGGTCGGAATAGATGCGAAAAACGGAGACGTTGCAGTCAAAGGGTGGGTGGAGGTTACAAAAGTAAGGGCCAGTGAACTTGCCCACAGGATGCAGGATATCGGGTGCGCCGGCATCATTTATACCGATATCGCAAAGGACGGGATGTTGTCCGGACCGAACATAGAGGCTGTTCGCCAGATGGTACAGGGCCTGCGGATTCCGGTCATCGCGTCTGGAGGCATCTCATCGATCGAAGACATAAGGAACCTGCTTACTATAAAAGGGTTGTGGGGCGCGATTACCGGCAAGGCGATCTATTCGGGCACGCTTGATCTGAAGGAAGCCTTGAGGATTTCGGAGAAAAAGTGCTAGCCAAGAGAATCATCCCTTGTCTCGATGTCAAGGATGGCAGGGTGGTCAAGGGTGTAAGCTTTCTCAACCTGAGGGACGCAGGCGACCCGGTCGACAACGCGATCTATTATGATAAGGAAGGCGCCGACGAGCTTGTATTCCTCGATATAACGGCCTCCCATGAAAAGAGAAAAATAATCCTCGATGTCGTCGAGAAGACGGCCAACGACGTGTTCATGCCGCTTACCGTGGGCGGCGGCATCAGGAATCTTGACGATATAAGAAACCTCCTCAACGCAGGCTGTGACAAGGTGTCGATCAACACTGCGGCAGTCCAGGACCCACATTTCATCAGCAAGGCCGCCGAGCGCTTTGGTACCCAGTGCATTGTTGTTGCGATAGACGCAAAGCGGGTTGTGCCGGATATGGAGGCATCGGTGGAGCCATGGTTTTCCGACCGATCCCTTAAGGATGTTGTCCTTTCTCTTCCGGCTGCAGGGCTGACCTGGGCGCTCTCAACCCACGGCGGGCGCAAAATGAAGAAGATCGATGCTGTGAAGTGGGCCAAGAAGATGGAGGAACTCGGTGCCGGTGAGATTCTGCTTACCAGTATGGACCGCGACGGCACAAAAGAGGGCTACGACCTGGAACTAACCAGCACGATATCCGACACAGTGTCAATCCCAGTGATAGCGTCAGGGGGCGCGGGCAACCTCGAGCATTTATACTATGGCTTTGTAGACGGCAAGGCTGATGCAGTGCTTGCAGCATCCATATTTCACTACCGCGAATTTTCGATCCGTCAGGCCAAAGATTACCTTAAGACAAAAGGCGTACCGGTGAGGCTTTAGAAGACTTAGCCCGGAAGCTTTGCTTTTGCCTGTGCTGTTTTTTCCTCCCTTTGATCCTGCCTTAAATAATGATATTCATTAATAGTGTCGCTGCGCAGCATACCGGCGATTGCAATTAGTTTATTCAAGTAATATATCTTGACATGAATCGAATAAAGTATTATGATATGAACTAAGAGATTAATCATGGGAGGGCAAGATGCCCGCGGCAACGAAGGATTACTATCAGATACTTGGAGTCGGAAAGGATGCGGCCCAGGAGGATATCAAGAAGGCATACCGCAAGCTTGCCAGAAAGTATCATCCTGACCTCAATCCAAGCGATAAGGCTGCAGAGGAAAAGTTCAAGGAGATCAACGAGGCTTATGCGGTCGTTGGCGATGAGAAAAAGCGGGCTGAATACGACAGCGGCGGCACGTTCAATTTCGAAGGATTCAAGGGATTCGATGCCGGTGGTTTCACGGATATCTTTGGCGATATATTCGGCGGGCGCTTCGGGCATGAGCCTGAGGTGAGCCGGGGCGAAGACCTGTTGATGGGGCTTGAGCTTTCCCTTGAAGAGGCATTTGCGGGGAAGACGATGAGTATCCCGGTGTCAAGGATGGCGCCATGCGAGGTATGCGGCGGGAAGGGCGCAGACTCGTTTGAGACGTGTGCGCATTGCAAGGGTTCAGGCCGTACGCAGACAGCTAGAGGGTTCTTCAAGATCGCTCAGGCTTGCCAGGACTGCGGAGGCACGGGTAAGAAACCTGTCTCTCCATGCAAGACATGCAGCGGACGCGGGAGCATATATACGACCGAAACTCTCAAGGTGAAGATACCGGCCGGGGCTTCGGAAGGATCGCTTATAAGGCTTAAGGGCAAAGGCAATGCGGGCAGGGGCGGAGGGCCGTCTGGAGATCTGCTGCTCGAGATATCGCTCAAGCCCCATTCAGTGTTCCAAAAGAAGGGTGCCGACATATATATCCAGATTCCGGTCACTTTCGGCGAAGCGGCTCTCGGCGCGAAAATAGAGGTGCCGACTCTCGACGGTTCGGCCATGATGAAGCTTCCGCCGGGAACTCAGGGTGGGCGGAAATTCAAGCTGAGCGGCAAGGGATACATTGGGAAATCGGGAGGCCGCGGAGACGAATTCATTGAGATCAGGATAGCGGTCCCGACCGAGATCCCCGAGAAGGCAAAAGACGCTGTAAGGACAATCGAGGCCCTTTATACTGAAAATCCGAGAAAGAAACTTGGAGAAAAGTGACATGACCAGACGAAGACAGGATGCCGACAGGCCGCTCTATCTGATAAGCGTTGTTTCCCAGATGCTTGAGGTGCATCCTCAGACTTTGAGGATGTACGAGCGGGAGGGGTTTGTGACCCCACACAGAATCAACCGCCAGAGACTTTATTCTGACCGTGATGTGGAGAAGCTTCATCTGGTCATAGAGCTCACCAAGGATCTTGGAGTAAATAAGGCGGGTGTGGACATAATCCTGCGAATGCGGACCCGCATAGAGGAAATGCACCGCGAAATAAGTGAAGTGATGGACCTGGTTGACAATGATGTGAGGAGGGAGCTTCAGCGAAGATTCAGGGCCATGCTTGGCGAAGAATAAAGCATTAACAGCAATGCATATTAGTTTTCTGCGGATATCATGGCAGTGCGCGGCTGCATATTATAGGAGGAGAAAAGATGAGATTAGATAGATTGACTGTGAAAAGCCAGGAGGCAATACAGGAAGCTCAAGGGCTTGCCCAGAAGAAGGGCAACCAGCAGCTTGATGTCGAGCACCTGCTTGTTGCAATACTCAGCGATGAGGAGGGCATCGGCCCACAGATATTAGGCAGGACGGGGGCGGATATCGCAGCTGTCAAGGCTGATCTCGAAAAGGAGATCGATAAACTTCCTAAGGTTTCCGGTGCAACGCCGATGGGACAGCTGTATATGGCGCCCAGATTAAAGGCTGTGCTTGAGAAATCTTTTGAAGAAGCGCAACACCTGACCGACGAGTTTATCAGCGTCGAGCATCTGCTGATCGCTATCTTCAGCGATAGCGGGCCTGCATCGCAGATATTGGCCAGGCATGGCGCGACTCGCGCTAATGTCCTTTCTGCCATGCAGGAGATCCGCGGCGTCCACAGAGTGACTGACCCGAACCCAGAAGAGAAATATCAGGCCCTTAAGAAATATGGAAAGGACCTGACTGACCTTGCACGGCGTGGAAAACTCGATCCGGTGATTGGAAGAGACGAAGAAATCAGGCGCGTGATCCAGGTGTTGTCAAGACGTACAAAGAACAATCCTGTCCTTATAGGCGATCCCGGGGTCGGCAAGACAGCGATCGTGGAAGGCCTTGCTCAACGTATCGTCGATGGTGACGTGCCGGAGACATTGCGCGATAAGCAGCTTGTAACTATCGATATAGGCAGCATGGTTGCCGGCGCGAAATACCGGGGTGAATTCGAAGAACGCCTGAAGGCGGTCCTGAAGGAGATCGAGCAGTCCGAAGGAAGGGTTATCACTTTCATAGACGAACTCCACACTCTGGTAGGTGCGGGCGCTGCAGAAGGATCCATGGATGCCTCCAACATGCTCAAGCCTGCCCTGGCCAGGGGCGAGCTCAGGTGCATAGGCGCCACAACCGTTAATGAATACCGAAAATATATCGAGAAAGACCCGGCGCTCGAAAGAAGGTTCCAGCCGGTGGCGGTGGGCGAGCCGTCGGTCGAGGATACCATATCGATACTTCGCGGACTGAAAGAGAAATACGAAATCCATCACGGCGTAAAGATCAAGGATTCCGCTTTGATTGCTTCGGCGGTGCTTTCGAACCGTTACATCACCGACAGGTTCCTGCCTGACAAGGCTATCGATCTGATCGACGAGGCTGCTGCCCGTCTCAGGATGGAGATCGACAGCATGCCGATAGAGCTCGATGAGCTCGAAAGAAAGCTGCGCCAGATGGAGATCGAGAAACAGGCATTGCTCAAGGACGACTCTCAGGACGCAAAGGACAAGCTGGCAAAGATCGGTAAAGACGCCGCCGAACTTCAGTCAAAACGTGATCTGCTGAGGGCCCAGTGGCTTGGAGAGAAAGAAGTTATCCAGAAGATCAGAGAGGTCAAGGAGCAGATCGACCAGGCCAGGATCGAATCCGAGAGGGCAGAAAGAGAAGGCGATCTTGCCAAGGCTGCGGAACTGAAATATGGCAGGCTCCTTGAGCTGCAGCGTGCGCTGGAGGCCGAGAATGCGCGCCTTAAGGCTACCCAGGAGAAACGCAAAATGCTCAAAGAAGAGGTCGATGACGAAGACATAGCTGCAGTTGTTTCGAAATGGAGCGGAGTGCCTGTGACGCGTATGCTGGAAGGCGAGGTCCAGAAGCTAATCCATATGGAAGACCGCCTCAGGCTGCGCGTTGTGGGTCAGGACGAGGCACTCTCGGCAGTTGCAAACGCTGTCAGAAGGGGCAGGTCCGGGCTGCAGGACCCTAACAGGCCCATTGGATCTTTTCTGTTCCTCGGACCCACCGGCGTCGGTAAGACCGAGCTGGCGAAGGCTCTCGCCGAATTCCTCTTCGAAGACGAGACTGCAATGATTAGGATTGATATGTCTGAATACCAGGAGCGCCACACTGTGTCTCGGCTCATAGGAGCACCTCCCGGCTATGTGGGCTACGAAGAAGGCGGGCAGCTGACCGAGGCGGTCAGGAGGCGGCCTTATTCGGTCGTCCTCTTCGATGAGATCGAGAAGGCACATCCCGAGGTCTTCAACACACTGTTGCAGCTTCTCGATGACGGAAGGCTTACTGACGGCCATGGGAGGACTGTGGATTTCAGGAATTCGGTAGTGATAATGACCTCTAACATCGGAAGCATACATATTCAGGAGCTGCTGGAAGATAAGACCAGGAGACCGGAGGCATACTGGGGCTCTGACAATCAGAAAGAGTTGAAGGATAAGGTGATGGCCGATCTGAAGGCGTCATTCAGACCTGAATTTCTAAACCGCATTGACGAAATAGTTATTTTTAACGCGCTCAATACGGCACTGCTAAAGCAGATTGTGGATATTCAGGTCGAGCGGATGAAGAAGTATCTCCGCGAAAAGAAGATTGATATTATTCTCACCGATGCCGCCAAGGCCCATGTTGCAAAGGCCGGATACGATCCTGTATTCGGCGCAAGGCCGCTCAAGAGGGCGATTCAGAACGAGATACTGAATCCGTTGGCATTAAGGCTTTTGGAAGGCGCCTTCTCGGAAGGGGACGTTATAGAAGTCGATTATGTTGACGGTGGGATGGTTTTCGGCAAGGTTGAAGTAGCGGGTTTTGTATCATAGGACCGTTGGTCCTCGGGGGATAGATACAGGTATGCAGGAGGAAGATTATGTCGATAGACAAGTGGAGCCCTTTGAAAGAACTGGAAGATATGAGAAGGGATATGGACAGGCTCTTCGATGAGTTTGCCAAGCCTGTTCGCAGAAGGAGGATCTGGCCCAAGTCCGAGGGCCTGGTGATCCCGAACATGGACCTTTATGACAGAAAGAACGATATCGTCGTGAAGGTCGAGCTTCCGGGCGTCCGCAGGGAGGACATCGATCTCACTATAACCAAGGATACCCTGATTGTAAAGGGTGAAGTGAAGAAGGACGAAGACGCCAAAGAGGAGGATTACTTTATTGCGGAGAGAACCTATGGGAACTTTACTCGCACTGTAACGCTTCCTTTCGAGGTCGAGAACGAAAAGGCCCAGGCGTCTATCAATAATGGCATACTGGAAATAGTTATGCCGAAAAGGGAAGAGGCCAGGCCTAAGGAAATCAGGATCGAGGTCAAGTAGCATTTGCAGGGGCGGCCATGATCGGCCGTCCCTGACTTAAATGAGCAGGCTCTGTGGTATAGACGTTCCGGAAAAAGGGTCGACGAGATTGCAGCCGTTCACCTCGAACGGGAACCATGTCAAAGTTGAGCTTTGCACTTCCAAGTTGTTTCTGTCGAAAGCCCTCATGTCGTCCGCATTCTGAGATATCGTCCCTGCGTGGACAAACTGGGCCAGCAGGAGGGCATCTTCGGAGTCGTAGTAGCAGCCCTGCATCTCTTTTAAGTCCTGCCTTTCATCTTCCCGGATTGAGTATTGCGGTTTCTTCCTGGTGATATTTGCCGATAAATCGGCAAGCATCTTTAGTCGGCGGAAGCGAAACGCGGGGACATAAAAGGTCAGCTCCTCTGCGCCGGCGATAGCGCCGATTACCCAGAATGGGAGATATTTTGTCTGGCCTGCAAGGTTGTCTATCTGCGCAATCTTATACGACACTTCCGAAAGCTCGCTTCCATATATCTGCCAGGCCCTCGCGCAGGATGAACAGAAGAAAATGGCGTCATCAGGACGGAGGGGGAGGTCCCAGCCGCAGTTGGGGCAGCTGAGGGGCCTGAACCCAAGGATCTTTGGCTCTGCCTGCGTATGCTTGTCCAGTGCTGCAAACATCGAAGGATCGGCATCGGACTTCACCACTGTTTGCGAAACAGCATCTACAATCGACAGCATTCGTTTATTTTCGCACTCTACCTCTATTGTCCAGAACGGGAAATAGATTATAGACAGTATCCGGCCCAGAACCGACCGGAAGAGCAAGGGCTGCATAGCAGCATCTTTCATGCCGCAGCCCATGGCTTCATCTATGCCCAGATCAGGGGTTACTATCCTGCCAAGCTGTTCTATTGCGCCCTGCTGAAAGAGCTCCAGCCTGAGCACTGCTGGCCTCAGGCCCAAAGAATACAGCCCTTCACCGTGAAGATTGCATGCTATGAAATTCTTCTCAACATATCGGTCGGCGATCTGGGCCTTGGCAGGTCCGACCTCTTCCTTGTCAGATCCCGTATGAATAAGAGGTGCGATATCCTTATCCCCAGCATTCAGTATAATGCCTGTGCGGGAATGATTGCTGCCGAATATCATGTCGATGACATTTCCTGCGTGCTTAATCATCGTATCGAATCCTATCCCGGCATCTTCACGCTCCCAGCCATAAGCAGACCCGCAGCAATCAGACTCCCCATACTCAAGATCCGGCTTTGCGGGCATGCGGGGCGCTTCCTCCCATCTGAAATCGCTTCCTATCAGGCGGTAATATGGGATGAAATGGATTTGTGGTTTGATGACGCGGCAATCCCGATTCAGCTCCTGCTGGGCCTTCATGGCTGAAGCTATGGCACGATAGTGGTCGAACTTAGGCTTTATGTAATAGCTGAGCACCTGCTTCCGGCCCGTAACCATCAGCTTTGAACGGCAATGACGGCATTCGACGGCGTTGGACCCTTCACTAAAATCAAGAGGGGCTGCGCATGAAGGGCATTCTGTCGAGACGGTATAGCTATTCATGGTCCTGTATCCTGAAAAATTTTCCGACTTGCGATGCTTTTGTTATTGCCCCAGTTTTTCACCGCAGTTCAGGCAAAACTTCGTACCCGGAGGCAGCTTGGTTTTGCAGTTCAGACACTGAAGGCCGCTTTTGAGGTCGAGTCCGCACGCCGGGCAGAAGTTGTCATTTGCATTAAGATCTTTATTGCAGTGCGGGCATTTGCGTATGGCCACCATCTGGTGTCCGCAGGACGGGCAAAAGCGGCTGTCGATGAAAACATCTCCGTGACAGCGCGGGCAATTCACCTTTGCCGTCGCATCCGATTGCGCAGTTTGTCCCTTTTGATTGATGACATTATAGAGCATTCCTGGGATCATCATACCCATACCGGCACCGATGCCTATGCCCATGCCGGAAGCCGCTCCAGCCGCCTGCCCTCCGGATGTCGCTGCGTCGCCCATTGCCTTTGCCGCTTTGTACTTGAAAAAGCTGTCCAGGTCTCCTACGGCCTGCATCCCCGAGCGTTCGTCGATCATCTTCTGTACATCTTCGGGTGGCGTTATCCGGCTGATATAGAAATCGACCAGCTCCATTCCGTATTTCCCGAAGTCTTCGGCAAGCCGTGTCTTTACCGTCACGGCCATTTCATCGTAGTGCTTCGGAAGGTTGACAAGGCTGTCAACTGCCTCGCCCATGAAGTCGTTAAGGCGCGAAACGATGATCTCCCGTAGATAGTCCTCCACACTACTTGTGCTGAAAGAACCCTGAGTGCCCACGAGCGTATTGATAAAGAGGAGGGGCTGGGTGACCTTCATGGTGAAGGTGCCGAAGGCCCGGAGGCGCACCAGGCCCAATTCACTGTCCTTGAAGGCAACCGGATCCTTTGTGCCCCATCTCATATTCGTGAATATCTTCAGGTTGATGAAGCAGACCTCGGCCCTGAACGGGCTGGTGAATCCCCAGGGCAGAGAGAGCACCTTTGTAAGGATCGGGAGGTTTTTGGTCGAAAGGGTATGTCGGCCCGGCCCGAATATGTCCAGCCCTTTCCCATCCCTGAAAAAGACGGCTGCCTGATTTTCCCTGACCACCAGCTGCGCACCGAACTTTATCTCGGCTGAACCTTCGTCCGGATAACGGTGAACTATCTCGGTCCCTGTATTGTCGAACCATTCGATCACTTCCATGAATTCAGACATGTTTCCTCCTATCCTCCGTACATGATTCAAGCGGCATTCAGTGTAGCCGTTGAAGATCAAGCGCATCCAGACTTGACGATATCTCTTATGAACTCAGTAACCCGGTCCCTGATTTCATTCCTGGCGCGTCTGAAGTCGTTCATGATCACTTCCTCCGAGCCTCTCGTGCCGACAGGATCATTTACGGGCCAGTAGAGTCTCTTTATATTCGGCGGTGTCAGCGGGCAGGTCGCCTCAGCCTGGCCGCAAAGCGTGATGACGACATCCATTTGCATGAGAAGGTTACTGTCTATCTCCTTGGACTTCTGCTCAGATATATCAATGCCGACTTCGCGCATTACTGCAACTGCCCTTGGATGAAGGCCTGCGGCAATCAACCCCGCGCTGTAAGGCTCCAGCAAGGCCTTGCCCAGTTTGCGGGCCCATCCTTCAGCCATCTGGCTCCTGCATGCATTAGCGGTGCAAAGAAACATTATCTTGAGCATGACACCTTTTAGTCCGAAAGGAGCTCGCTGATTTTTTTGCCGATATCGGGCGATTCCATGAACGAAGTGCCTATCAGCATTGCGTCCACGCCGCCGCCCTCAAGGGTCAGAACGTCCCCGCGACTCTTTATTCCGCTCTCACTGACTACTATCTTTCCTGCGGGTATTCTCTCTTTAAGTCTCAGGGTTGTCGAAAGATCTATGGCGAGCGACTTGAGATTGCGGTTATTGATGCCTATGATCCCGGCACCGATGGAAAGCGCGTCTTCCAGTTCTTCGCCGTCGTGCACTTCAAAGAGCACGGCCATTCCCAGCTCCTCCGCTATTTTGCAGTATTCCCCAGCCTGTTTTCTATCCAGTATGGCTGCAATAAGAAGGACGGCGTCGGCCCCGAAGAGCCTCGATTCATAAAGCTGATACTCGTCGATGATGAAATCCTTGCGCAGCAGAGGTTTGGTTGTGAACTGGCGAACCCTTTGCAGATATGAAAGATGCCCCTGAAAGAAATCCTCTTCGGTGAGCACCGAGATAGCATCCACCCGGTTGTCTTCGTATGCCCGCGCAATCTGAACTGGATCGAAATCGCCCCTGATGAGACCTCTGGACGGCGAAGCCTTCTTGATTTCGGCAATGAGCCTGATAGGACCCTGGCCTCGTCTCAACGCCTGCCTGAAGTTGCGTGAAGGCTCAAGATCAGGCAGCCTTTTTTTGATTTCTGCTAGAGACAGCCTGCATTGGGCATCGGCGACTCTCTCGATCTTTCTAACTACGATGTTCGTCAGTATATTGTTTTCGCGCTGGGTTTTCATACAGTGACAGTCCTATTATACCCCAAAGCATTTCTTCTCACCCATTTCCGCAAGTCCCATAGGTGGAGGGAGAATATCTTGATAAAATATATTGTAGGAGATCAGCTATGGATATGACCAAAGAGGTTTTCAATAATCTGAAAAAGATGCAGATGTTCTCCTCTTTGACCGCCGATGACATATCTGCATTCATAGGCAAGATAATTGTCAGGCGCTTCAAGAAAGGCCAGACGGTCCTGTTCGAAGACGACACCAACGCTTATATGTACATGCTTCTGTCCGGCAGGGTGAAGGTCATTCAGATACTTGAAGACGGCAGGGAGAGCATCAGGGCAATACATAAGACAGGAGACTCTTTCGGTGAACTTTCCCTGCTTGACTGCAAGACGTCCCCGGCCATGGTGATGGCGATGGAGGACACGACTGCTGCTATTATAAACAGGGAGAACTTCTTCACAATTTTGTATAACCAGCGCAAGGTGCTCGACAATCTGCTGCAGATGTTCTGTTTCCGGCTGAGGGATTCATGGGAAAGGGTGCAGATAGCGAACTTCAAGAATGCATCTCACAGGGTGATCATGATGCTTCAGCAACAGTCCTGCGAGAATGGCGAGCAAATACCTGAGGGCGTACTTTTGAAAGACCGCCTAACCCATCAGAACATGGCCGATCTCGTTGGCCTGAACCGCGAAACAGTAACGCGGGTTATCGACAAGCTGCAGAAAGATGGCGCAATCACTGTCAGAAAAGACAGGAAGATAGTTTTGCATAAAAACTTCATAAAGCTGATACCGACCATTTAATTCATCCTCGTTATCAAAATCAGGTCAGGAAGTTACGCGTTTGCCGAGTGCGCCGGCCAGTCTTTTTAAGGCAGGCGATATGCCCTTTGGGTCGAGGTGTATGTCCAGTATGCAAAAGCCATCTTTATAGTCCCGGGCTTCCGCCATGGCATTTGCGAAATCCTCTTCCGTATGAATATTAAAGCCCTTGCCGGCATCGAAGATTTGAGGTATGCGGCTATACTGCCATATCGATACATCATTGAAGGACCCGTCCAGCATCGGGCGTTCTGTGCCGTATCCATAGTTATTTAATACCAGCACAATCGGGTTGAGCTTGTACCTGGCAGCGGTGGCCAGCTCCATCCCTGTCATCTGAAAGGCCCCGTCTCCGACCATGACGATGGGACGCAAATCCGGCCTGGCCAATTGTACCGCCAGGCTTGCCGGAACGGAGAAGCCCATAGAAGCATAGTAAGCGGAGGACATATATTCGGCGGCCCTTGGGATAGTGATGTCGGCGGTTGAAAATAGGGCGTCACCGGTGTCTGCGATTACAAAATTGCTCCCGTCAAGGCTGCTCTCAAGCAGTTCTAGTACACGCTCGATTGTAATGGGTTTCCCGTGCTGAGCTATGAAATCCTTTTTTGCAGCAGCATGGGGTATGGACGGCGGCTCTTTCCTGAGGATATCGGCCTTGGAAAGCCCGTGCAGAAAGCTGTTCAAATAAACCGCGTTGTATGTATGGTAGCGTATGGATGTCTTTTCGCTGGTGGAAAATATGGAGAGTCCCTGATCGAGATGTGCAGTAAAGACTCCGAGGTTTATGTCAGTCATGAACATACCCAGGAAGACTACGCAATCGCTTGTTTCGACGTATTGGCGCACATTTTCATGGCTCATGCCGCCCTGATATACCCCCAGGTACAAGGGATGTCGTTCATCGACCACAGACTTGCTCAATATGGATGATGCGATCGGTATGTTTGTACGCTCGGCAAATCTGAGCACCTGGCTTTCCAGTCCGTATCGCATCAATTCAACCCCGGCGACAATGACGGGCTGGCGGGAAGAGTTTATCATCCCAGCAGCATCGCTGACAGCCTCTGCCAGGGGTTTTGTATCCATGTCGGGAGGCAGTACGGGTTCGACAACAGGGACT
>DATHDF010000069.1:0-6758 GCA_035319185.1 Dissulfurispiraceae bacterium
AAAAATCGGCAAGGACATCAAGTCTGCACCGGAAATTGCGCGCGACGGAACTGTAACTGTCGAAGGTAATATCGTCGGCAAGTTGAAGACGGTCAAAATAACGGATGTCAAATATGTATCAGACTCGTTGTTTACGGGCAAGGAGGCAGGGCCGTCCACGCCGGAGATAAAGCAGGGAAGCATTGAGCGGTCTAATGTTAATCCAGTAAGGGAGCTCGTTGCAATGATTACGGCCGAGCGGGAATTCCAGTCGCTGCAGCAGACGATAAGGGCTTTCGACCAACTGTCGCAGAGGGCGGCGTCGGAAATCGCACGGGTTTAAAGATAAGTGAAATATAAGAGAAGTATAACAGTAGAGGAGGAATCAATATGATCAGGGCACTTTTCAGCGCAGCAAGTGGCATGCAGGCCCAGCAGATGAACGTTGACGTCATTTCGAACAATATAGCCAATGTCAACACGGCTGGGTTCAAGAGGAGCAGGGCCGACTTTCAGGACCTTGTCTACCAGACCATGTCAACTGCAGGAGCATCATCCACACAGAGCACCACTATCCCCACAGGCATGCAGCTGGGCCTGGGAGTCAAACCGGTTGCCATCCAGAAGCTCCATACTCAGGGCGATTTTCAGAACACAGGCAACAGCCTTGACCTGGTTATTGAGGGCGACGGATTCTTCCAGGTAACGATGCCTGATGGAACGATCAACTATACTAGGTCAGGCGCGTTCAAGCTGGATAAGGACGGCAAGGTCGTCAATTCCGACGGATATCCGCTCGAACCGGCGATCACGATACCATCCAATACCACAAGCATTACCGTGGGCACGGACGGAACCGTCTCAGTAATGCAGGCCGGTAACTCCTCGCCGGTGCAGGTCGGATCAATCGAAATCGCTACTTTCATGAACCCCGGCGGCCTGCAGGCCAACGGCAAGAATCTGTTTGCAAATACCGACGCATCAGGAGAGGCTACAACCGGGGCCCCTGGACTGGAAGGCAGGGGGACAATCCAGCAGGGGTTCCTTGAAATGTCAAATGTGAATGTTGTTGAGGAACTGGCCAATCTCATAATAGCCCAGAGGGCGTTTGAGATGAACTCAAAGGCTGTCCAGACAGCTGACCAGATGCTCCAAAACATCAATTCCCTGAAACAATAAGGCTATGAAAAGATCAATTCTCTTATCGTCGACAGCTTTTTTACTAATGGTCATCTTCATCTGCACCGGGGCGTGGGCCGGCTCCGACGCCCTGTTCGACAAGGTGCAGAGAGCGGTCAAAGAGAATCTTGCAGCTACGATATCCGACAAGGTCGAGCTTGAAGAGCTGCGCATTGTCAGGGGGGCCGAATATTTTGGAGGCGCTCACGGTGCTATGACAATCCAGAACCTTTTCATGGACGGCTACAGCGGACGCAACAAGGCAATATACGCCGTGTATCTGAAAGACAGCTCTTCGAATACCGTAAACGTCGTAGTAGAGGCCTCTTACGATGTTTTTGCGGATGTATATGTGACGTCAAGGGCCATGTCGCGGGGCGAGGTGCTTTCAAAGGACGACTATTATACCGTCAGGCAGAAGCTTTCGAGGCTGCCGTCGGGTGCAATTACCGACAAGAGCCAGATCGAGGGGAAGGTCCTCAAGTCTTCGGTTACTGACGGGGTCATTATCAGGTCCAGTTATCTGCTTGCGTCGGCTTCAATCAAAAGAGGGCAGAAGGTGAACATTATCGTGGCAGGCGACAATGTGGAGATAACGGCCAGCGGGACACTCAAGAGCGATGCCATGGTCGGCGAGCCAGCCAATGTCTTATGCGATCTTACTAAAAGAGAGGTGAGCGGCATACTTGTGTCGCCCACCCTGGTGAAGGTGAAGATATGAAAAGAATAAGACAGAAGACAGAAGTCAGGGGTCAGAAATCAGGAGCCAGGAGTCGGAAGCCGGTAGTGAGCAATCTCTTAATTCTCGTCTCTTGCTCCCTGCTTCTTGTCGGTCTTTTCGGATGTTCCGGACTGAAGGATGCGAGGGAGATTAAATCAGCGCCCATGCCTCCGAAATATTATGCAACGAAGGAATATGAAGCTGCGACAGCCGAAGGGTCTCTCTGGAGGGATAGCTCCTCTCCGTATGAGGACAGAAAGGCCAAGAGGGTCAATGATCTTTTAACCATACTGATAGCCGAGAATGTCACGGCTACTAATACGGCTTCCACCAATGACAGCAGCGATTCCAGCGCAAACTACGGCATTACCGACCTCTTTGGCGCCAACACCGATTTCGGCATTCAGAACCTGCCGCTCTTGAAGAAATTATACCCGGGGACTAAGTTCACGCCTTCCGCATCAGGGAGTTCAAAGTCTAAATTCGCCGGTAAGGGTGATACCTCCCGAAAAGGGACCATTACCGCGGCAATCACTGCGAAGGTGGTCGAAGTGCTTCCTAACTCCAATATGGTGGTCGAGTCGAGAAAAGAAGTTGTGGTGAATAACGAGAAGCAGATTGTCGTTCTCAGGGGAATCGTCAGGCCCGACGACATATCTACCAACAACACGATCACATCCACTTACGTTGCTGATGCCCAGATATACCTTGTTGGTGACGGCGTGTTGGATGACAAGCAGTCACAAGGCTGGCTTGTGCGTACCTTGGATAAGGTCTGGCCTTTCTGAACATGGCAGACAAATTGCAATACATAGTGGAAGCATATCGGGTTTGTAAGGCCTTAGACTTAAAGCACAGTAAGCGCAAGGAGGATTTCGGCTCATGAGAATTCTGATGGGAAAATCTTGCAGGGCGGCAACAATGGCTATTCTCGTTTCAGCGATTATGACCCTGTTTGCGTCCTTCGAAGTCAGCGCCGAGCGCATCAAGGATATAGCCTCATTTTCCGGCATCCGGGAAAACGAAATAATGGGGTACGGACTGGTAGTAGGGCTTAACGGCACCGGTGACAAGGACGGTACGTACCTCTTCCAGCCCTTTGCGAACATGCTGAACCGCATGGGCATCAACGTGAACCAGACTGACATCAAAGGCAAGACGAAAAATCTGGCAGCAGTTATCGTAACGGCAAAACTTCCGACGATGGTCAGGCCGGGCGCAACGGTAGATGTACAGGTATCTTCGATCGGCGATGCTAAAAGCTTGCAGGGCGGCACCCTGATCATGGCCCCTCTTAAAGGACCGGACGGCAACGTATATGCGGTCGCCCAGGGTCCGATATCGATAGGCGGCTTTTCTGCGGGCGGGGGCGGCACGTCGACGGTGAAGAACCATCCCAACGTCGGCATGATTCCAAACGGCGCCATTGTTGAAAAAGAGGTGCCGGTGCAGCTTAACAGAAAGAGCAGGCTTGAGCTGTTGCTCGCATCGCAGGACATAACCACTTCCAAACGGATTGCCGACAAGATCAACGAGCAATTTAATTCGAATATTGCCAAGTCAGAGACACCCTCGATGATAGCACTGAATGTGCCGCAGGATTATGCTGACAAAGTGGTGGATTTCATGTCGAAGGTCGAGCTTATGGATGTTATGGTTGACATGCCGGCACGTGTAATAGTCAACGAACGCACTGGCACTGTTGTTATGGGAGACAATGTCCGCATAAGCCCGATAGCGCTTGCGCATGGCGGGCTTACGGTTGAGATCAAGACTGAATACCAGGTTTCGCAGCCGCAGCCTTTTGCCCCCAAGAAGGCGGAGACCGTGGTAGTGCCGAAGGAACAGGTGAAGGCGGAAGAGAAGAAGGGTTATCTCATGGAGGTGCAGGGGACCACCATAGGCGAGCTTATAAAGTCGCTAAATGCCCTTGGTGTGTCGCCGCGCGACCTTGTGGCAATTCTTCAGGCAATAAAGGCGGCCGGTAGCCTTAAGGCCGAGCTGGTGCTGATGTGAATAATATCAATGACATAATGTATTATCCGAACCTTGATGAATCGGTCCGTGCCGGCCTGTCCGGAAAATCGGACCCGCAAAAGGCTGCAAAGCAGGTAGAGCAGGTCTTTTTGGGAGAGCTACTGAAGAATATGCTCGAAAATACGGAATTCGGTAAAGGCCAGATGGTTTCAAGCTATATGCCTTATATAACTTCCGAAATAGCCAAGTCGCTGTCCCAGAGAGGCGTGGGCATACATGAGTTTCTTATGAAGAGCCCATCATTCAAGGATATGGTCTCCAAAGATGCCGTCAAAGCTGCTGAGCCAGATGCGGCAGCGGCAAATACTACAGGTGACGGGAAGCTGAAGATAGAGATGAGCCGTAAAATTACCAATATTTACAAGCAGGAAGGGGGAATAAAGCGATAGAAGGCGGTTGATCCCGCCGACACGATCTTAAGTTTATTTGGTTGCCTCCGATAATGAAGTATAATACTATGGCCATAGGATTATGCTGAATAAGGAGGACAAGAAAATGAGAATCTCGGACAAGATCGATGTCGGCGGTGTCAACTTTCAGAAGCCTGATAAAGCTAAAGATAAGGCGAGCGAAGGAAAGCCTGAGGCAGTGGCACAGAATGATGAGGTGTCCCTCTCAGGAGCCGCAAAGGAAATAGGAAGGCTCCAGGCGGAAGTCAGCAAGCTGCCGGATATCAGGGCCGACCGGGTAGAAGAGATTAAAAACGCTATTAACTCTGGAACATACAATGTGAAAGGGGAAGCCGTAGCCGGCAAACTTATAAAAAATGCAATCATCGACAAACTCATATGACGACCTAATCGCTATTTTAGAGCGGGAGTTCTCCCTGTGTTCCGAAATGGTGGCCCTCCTGCAGAAGGAAAAGGATGTTATCGCGGGCTTTGACACAGAGGCCCTTGACGTTCACATCAGGGACAAGGAGCTGGTGGCGGCAAAGATTGCGATTTGCGAAGAAGCGAGAGAAAAGATGCTCCTGTCCCTGGGCATGCCTAAAAAGACTATTTCAGAAGTCGCAGCATCTGCCGGCCCCATATATTCCGAACGTCTGTCATCCATTGCCTCGCGTTTCAAATCCATAGCGCACAGCATTTCTGAACTCAATACCCTCAACAGTCTGCTGATAGAAAAATCCCTGCTTTACATCAGGAGTTCGCGGAACTTCCTGAAGACGTTCGGTGTAAACCCCAGCAGCAGGATATCATTGGAGGCATAATGTCCATCCTCGGTATATTGAACATAGGCACGACAGCACTGCTGACTGCAAAAAGCGCCCTGAATACCACTTCCAACAATATAGCTAACGCCTCGACACCGGGGTATACGCGGCAGAGCGCTGTGTTGGCGAGTGTGCCGTCGGGATTGACGAGTATGACCGGGACCAGCGGCAACGGTGTCACAATTTCGGATATCGAGCGCATGTACGACTCGTTTACGACACTTCAATTGCGCAATGAAAAATCCACATCGTCCTACTGGAACACATATTCAAATTATGCCGGATCGATAGAGACTGTATTTAACGAAACCTCGGACACCGGAATAGGTCCTGCTATAAGCAGCTTTTTCAGCGCATGGCAGCAGGTAGCCCAGGACCCGGGCAATACTGTCCAGAGAACAGCCCTGATAAATGCCGGGCAATATCTGGCCTCCAGAATCAACAGCGCATACAACACCATGGCGGACCAGCAGGGCCAGATATACAGGAACAGCCAGGACCTGGTGACGCAGGTTAACAACATCTCACAGCAGATATACAGCCTGAATGAAAAAATTGTAGCTTCTCCGGGAGCCCTCGACCTTAAAGACCAGCGCGATGCCCTGGTGGAGCAGCTTAACGAGATTACGCGTGTCGACACGGTGCAGGATGGCGGCGGGAGATACGCCATATATCTGGGTGGAACGGCGCTGGTCGACCCGTCAGGTTCATACAGCATGTCGGTTGCCCTGGATACGAGCAATGCGATGCAGTTCAGCGTCGGCTCCGCCAATATCAACAGCCTGATGACGAGCGGCAGCCTGAGGGCAAACCTTGATGCAAGGGACACGACAATTGCAGGATATATCGGTCAATTGAATACATTTGCTGCCGGGCTTGGTAATGCCGTCAACAATCAGCAGGCTTTGGGGTTCGATCTGAACGGGAATCTGGGCGGCAACTTCTTCAGTACCACCGCCGGCTTTGATGCGCGGGACCTGAGGGTGACGATTACCGATCCACGCCTGATAGCGGCTTCCGGGACGGCTGCCGGAGTGCCTGGCAACAATACGAATGCGCAGGCTATTGCCGACATGGCAAACTCTGGGGTTGCACAGCTTGGGGGGATAACGCCGATCGAATACTATAGCAGGTTGGTGGCGGCCACCGGTGCTGATGCCCAATCTGCAAATACGTACATCAAGTTCCAGACGGCGCTTGTAAGCCAGCTCGAAACGCAGAGGCAGTCTGTTTCGGGCGTGAGCCTGGATGAAGAGGCCGTGAACCTGGTCCAGTATCAGAAGTCGTTTGAGGCGGCGGCCAAACTTATCAGCACAGGTAATGATCTGCTCGAAACAATTATCGGTATGGTCAAATAAGGAGGGATGCCATGAGAATTACAACACAGATGATGTACTCGCAGTTCAATTCGGACCTCCAGATCAACATGGACTCTATATATAAGACACAGGAACAGATAGCTTCAGGGAAGAAGCTGAACCGTCCTTCCGACGATCCTGCAGCCGTATCTGCCATTACATATGAAAAAGCCCAGCTGAGCGATTTTGCGGGTTATCAGGAAGCTATGGGAAGCGCAACGCTGCTTCTTAATGCTACTGACTCGGCGCTTGAAAGCCTTCACAGCCT
>DATHDF010000070.1:0-14320 GCA_035319185.1 Dissulfurispiraceae bacterium
GTTCAGCCACAAATCACATGCGGCCATCGGCCTGGATTGCAACGCGTGTCATGACAAGATTTTTCAGATGGAGGCGCTGAGCGCGCAGAGCAAGCCCGACTTCAACATGAAGGGCCTGTATGATAAAAAGTATTGCGGTGCGTGCCATGTCAAGGATGGAATGGCTTTTCCATCCGACTCTCAGTGCGCGCGATGCCATATAGGAACAAAAGGGTTCAGCAAAGCGCCAAAAGAGGCGAAGAAGTAAGTTGAAGGAGGGAGGCATTCGTCTCCCTCCTGTCTTAATCCAACTCTTGTAATTCGTAAAAGTCGGGTTTTTTGCTGCCCGCGTCGAGAGCATAGTAAAAGGCCTCCCTCAATGCCACCCTAAATGAAAGAGATAATGCGGTAAATATAAATAAATATGGCATCTATGGCACTTCATTCGTGATTGTGGTCACAGAATGCTCTGCAAAATCTGGATATACTTGAATTAGAGAGATAGGTTCAGACATGTTTATGCATCTAGTGGCAGAGCACAAACTGACTAATTTTCAAATAAGAGCAATATCCGCTGCGTTCTCCTTGGCCATAATGTTATTCTTCTCTTGCCAGGTTTGCGAAGTTTCAGCAACGACATATTATGTGGACTGTAATTCTGTTGATGACAATGGCATCGGGACTTCGCCTCAGACAGCCTGGAAAACGCTTTCAAAGGTTAATAGTTTAGATTCGGCACAGCCGGGGGATTCAATGCTGTTTAAGCGCAGTTGCAAATGGCGGGGTCAGTTGTTCGTGTGGTCTAATGGTGACAGCGGAAACCCGATTACATACGGAAATTATGGAATCGGGGATAATCCGATATTTGACGGTTCCGTGCCCGTGACCGGATGGACTGCTGCCGTTGGAAGCGATCTCGTGTATTCATCTCTTTTAATCACGAATCCTGCCATGGTATTTTTTAATGACAAACTGGGTATTCCGGTAGCCTCTAAAGATGATCTGACAAGTGACGGCCAGTATTATTGGGAAAATAATACTCTTTATGTTTATTCATCTGCTGATCCAAACTTAAAAACAATCGAAGCGTCTACTATCGGAGCTCATCAGGGATTGATAACAGCATGGAGCAGAAGCAATATTGTCGTTGATGGAATTTATGTTAGACGATCGGCCGGCTCGGGGTATAAATTTGACGGAACAAATGGGGCGTCAAATATCGAACTGAAGAATTTCAAATCCGATTATTCGCTGTATTGGGGTGTTCTCCTATTTAAGACAACTCATGCCAATGTGCATGACGGAGAAATAGCCCATGCGGCAACCGGAAGCTATTTGACGAATGGCAAGGCATATGGCGAAGGATTGAGAATTGATAGCGGCAGTTACAATAAAGTCTGGAACACTGAAGGGCACAATATTTGGAATATTGGTCTGGATTTGATTAATCGCGCACACGACAATGAAATATTCGGGAATGTCTGGCACGAAATCTCTATACCGAATAATCATGCAGCCTGTTTTTATTCAGATAACGCGACGAGAAATTATTGGCACAGTAATACCGCCTATAATTGCGATGTGGGCATGTCGATAGCTTCCGAGACTGCTGGAAGCGCATCTGACTACAATACAATCTCGTATAATTTGATATATAACAATTCCCAAACGGGACTGTTTACCGGAGGAGTGGGCGGTAGCAGTCATAATTATTATCTGAATAACACGATTTATGGCAATCATGCATGGTCGGAATTGCTTGTCAATCCTACAAGTTCTTTCGAGACATTCAAAAATAATATTTTTGTCGAAACCGGTAATAATCCGTTTGGATTTCAGGGGACCACGGGGCATATTCTTGATTATAATCTGTATTATCGCACCGATAATTCAGATTTGATATTCGACTGGAATGGCATCAAAAATTTTGCTGATTTTAAAACGGCTGATGGCGGTGATACTCATTCACTGAGAACTAATCCTATGTTTATCGATCCTGCCAATGGCAATTTTCGTCTTCGAGCCGGTTCGCCTGCCATTAATGCTGGTATCAATGTCGGTCTGACTTCAGATTTTGACGGCAAAACAGTTCCTAATGCTTCAGCTCCGGATATCGGTGCTTTTGAAGACAGTGGCAGTGTTCGGCCGTCACCACCATCAGAATTAGTCGCTTATTAAATCAAAATAGGGTGAGCGACTTATTAAGTCCTGATTTTACCGATAATTATTCCTGCGTAAACATCTTGAAGAAGCGCTCCAGTGCAATGCCGCAAAAGCCGCCCAGGACAGCGCTCAGGAAAACCATAACTGCAATTGCCAAAGTGGACACTATAAGGACTTCCATGCTTGACTGCGGAAGGTCAAAGTCGTGTGCTACGGCCCCTGTCCAGCCGCCGCCGGGGACATCCCCGGACAGATAGTCCATGCCTGCCGCGATAACGATGCCGATGAGTCCGCCTGCGGCAGCGCCCGCCCGGAACGGTGTGATCTTCATTCCGAATCGATTCCGTATTTCTTGAATTTGCGATAAAGGGTAGCCAGGTCTATACCAAGGCCTTTTGCAGTTTCCTCTTTATTCCTGTTATGAGAGTGATAGACCTGAAGCAGGAGGTTCTTTTCATATTCGCTAAGATAGGCTTTAAGCCTTGGCACGTCTTTGCCCGTTACATCCTTGTGAAATTTTTCCGGAAGGTCCCCGACTTTCAGAAAGGGGCCTTCAGCAAGCACGACTGACCGCTCTATGACATTTTTCAGCTCCCTTATGTTGCCCGGCCAGGAATGGTCAAGCAGGAGATCAAGCGCAGCCCGGTCCAGGCCCTTGATATCCTTATTGTGTTCGGCTGCCATCTTTTTGACAAAATGATCGGCCAGCATTTCTATGTCTTCCTTGCGCTCCCGCAGAGGAGGAATCTTTATCTCGATTACATTGAGTCTCCAGTAAAGGTCTTCACGGAAGCTGCCCTGCTTGATCCGGCTCTCAATGTCTACGTTCGTTGCAGCTATTACTCTTATGTCAACCTGCCTGGGCTTTGTATCTCCGAGCGGATAGACCTCTGAGGTTTCCAGCACTTTCAGCAGTTTAGCCTGGAGATTTATCGGCATATCGCCGATTTCGTCCAGAAATAGCGTGCCCTGATGCGCCAGGGCTATCAGCCCAACCTTGTCGGAAACCGCGCCGGTAAAGGCACCTTTCCTGTATCCGAATAATTCCGACTCGAGCAGCCCTTCCGGTATGGCTGAACAGTTTATGCAGATGAAGGGCTTATCCCTTCTGGGGCTGTTGCAGTGTACGAGCTCCGCCAGCAATCCTTTGCCTGTACCGCTATCGCCGAGGATCAGAATATTGCTCTTGGTGGGAATCACCTTCTCAAGCGTTTCGATTATTCTGATCATAGCGTCGGAGTTGGCTACAAACTCCCGGCATGCCATGCGCTGACTGATTTGTTGCTTGAGGGCGATATTTTCTCTCATTATACGACGTATGATCTTCTTCTGCTCGATTATCCTGCCGATGGTCAGTTTGATCTCTTCGTTAAGAAAAGGCTTGATTATGTAATCGGCGGCGCCCTGTTTCATGGCGTCAACTGCCGATTCGATCGAGCCGAATGCCGTCATTATGACCACAGGCATTTCAGGGTTTATCTCCTTTATCTTCTCGAGCACCGCCATGCCGTCAATACGCCCCATCTTCAGGTCGGACAGCACCACATCGAAAGAATCTTTTTGAAAGGCTGCAAGGCCTTCTTCACCGCTGTATGCACAGGTAACGGAATAGTCCTCTCGCTCAAGCAAAAACCTGAGGGCCTTGCAAATGTCCGGTTCATCGTCCAGTATCAATATTTTTGCTTTCATCAATCAGTTGCAATCACAAGGTATTTCAATTGTAAACGTGGTGCCGACTTCCGGCTCGCTGTCCACTGTCAGGGTGCCGTTCATCTTCTTGATTATATTATAACTTACCGCAAGGCCCAATCCTGTGCCCTTTTCTTTTGTCGTATAGAAAGGATCGAATATCTTTATCAGGTTTTCTTTTGGTATGCCAGTGCCGGTGTCTTTGAATTCAATAATGACGGACCCGTTCTTAACATAACTCTTTATAGTTAGTGTTCCGCCATCCGGCATCGCGTCTATGGCGTTAAGGATCAGGTTGACAAATACCTGTGACAGCTGGTTTGCGTCCACGCAAATCGGTGACAAAGAAGGCAATAGCTCCTTCCTGATCACGATGTCTTTGGCGCGCTTATCATATTGGATCAGATTGACCGATGTCTCAATGACATCGTTAATCTGACACTGCCTGGGCTCAACGGCGGGCATTTTCGAATAGCCGGACAGCTGCTTGAGCGTTTCGGATATTCGATTGATATGGAAATATATGGTCTGGAGGCTATCCTTCTTGAATTCATCCTGCTCCATTTCACGCAGTATCTGTACAAAGGAGAATACAGAAGTCAGCGGATTGCCGATCTCGTGCGCTATCCCTGCGGCAAGTCTTCCAATGGAGGCGAGCTTTTCGGAGTTACTCATCTGCTCCTCCATCTTCTTTATTTCGGTAACATCGTGTATCAACCTAACATATCCGCTTGTGTTGCCGTCTGCGCCTCTGATCGGCGCGGTTGTAACCTGATAATGCTGCCCCTGTTTGCCGAAAAGGTTGGAAGCCAGCACAGTTTCGATATTGTCACGGGAATAATTGCTAGATATCTCGCATTCGGCGCAGAGTTCCTCGCATGACCTGCCCACCAGTTTAATGCCGGCCATGTTCTCGGCCAGTTGGTTTGACCATTGCACGACTCCATGCTTGTCGAGAAGCAGAATGCCCGATCCTATGGCGCTTACTATGCCGTTCAGTTTTTCTTTTTCCTCAAAGAGCTCGGCTGTCCGCTCATTCACTTTCTCCTCGAGTTCAGCGGCATGTTTTTCCATCTGCGATTGGCGTTTCGCGATCTCTTCAGCCTGAATGCGCTTCCTGTTGAATGCTATCAGAGCGGTGGAAACCACAATCGTCGTCACGAGTATGGACATTATGAGATAGGAGTAAAAGCGCATGCTCTGCTTCGTCATCTGGGCAATGTCCGAGAACGGCGACGATACGAAGACGATCCAGGACAGATCATCGCCTGCGCGGGCGAAGGACAGGATCTTGTCCTCGCCTGACGGGGCTATAAACTTGCCGGTCATGCTTGCGCTGCCGATAACGTTCTTCTCGGTGGCAAAGCTCTTGTGACACTGAAAGCATGATTCCTTTGCATCATATATGTTGCGACCCACCATCTCAGGTTGTATTGCGTGATACAGAAGGGTGCCCTTGCCGTCGATGATCCAGATATCACCCTTGTCCATGACATCCATCTTGCTGGTAAAACGCGCTATTATTTCCTTGATATCTATTGACAGGAACACGGCAGAAATGCTGCCGTTGTGCGAGCGCGCTGCGGTAAAAAAGTAGACCATGGTGGGCAGCTCGACAAGTTCAACACGGCCGGCGGGCAAGGCAAGCGCGCTTTTAATCATATTCGGAGACAGCGTAGCCAGAGTTTTCCTGTCACCTTCGAAGTGGACAACATCTCCCTGCCTGTTTATTATGCCGAAATTAGCTGCCACATTATGCCTGCTCCTGAGTATCTCGCGGGCAAGTTTGTCCATATCCGGCGCGTTGTCGATTTCGATGGCTGAAAGCAGCCGTGCCGTATAAAGAACCCTTTCCTTTCTCAGCCTGATGAAGTCGCCGATGTTGCGCGCAATGAGCTCGGAAATCAACTGCTGCTGCTTGCTGAACTCCTGCGCTATTTCCATTTGCAGGGACTGCTGAAAGAAAATGTTAAGAGAGATTAGAACAGAGACAATTAAAAGAAGAACTCCTATTATCAGGAAATGGCCCTTCATATCTAACTATAACAGGAAAACGCCGGTCTTGAAAATAGCGCTTTCAGACAGCAGGACCCAACCGGAATGCCGCCCGACTATGAAGACTATATTTCTTTTTTTGAGGAGATATACTATAGTTAAACGAGCCGTTTGACATGTCAAAGTCAGGAGGATTTCGATGGAGCATATGTTGCTGAGGCTTGTTATAAATGCGCTGTCTCTGGCGGCAGCTATCAAGATGATAAGCGGCATTACATACACTGGAGAGTGGTGGAAGATACTTATTGTGGCTGCCGTATTCGGGCTTGTGAATGCGCTTATAAAACCGGTTGTGCAGCTTTTTACCTTTCCGCTGATCATCCTTACGCTTGGATTATTTACTCTCATTATAAATGCGACTATGCTTGCAGTTACAGCCGCATTATCCGGTCCGCTAAACCTGGGGCTGCATATTAGCGGGTTCTGGCCTGCTTTCTGGGGCGCGCTCGTAATAAGCATCGTGAGCATGATGCTGTCCTGGATTACCGGCATCAACAGAATTTAACCGAATAGACTCTAAGGGAGGAACGAATGTTTATCTTTTCATTTCTCGGTTTTCTGGTGATGGCTTTTCTGCTTGCTTTGATTTTCAGAAAGGCGGGGTATTCCGGCTTCCAGATAATTCTTCTGTTTGTCCCCGTCGTAAATATCGTGCTCTTTGTATGGTTTGCCATAACGGAATGGCCCATACAAAAGGAACTGCGGGAGCTTAAGACCAGGAATATCACTCCTGGCGCGGTTTGAGCGCAGGGCATGCTATTTGAGAAAATTGTTATTCCTTAGCCGGCCCGACTGCAGATCTGATTGCAAAGATGAGATATCCTGCTGATACCAACGCATTGACCAGCCAGGATGCCGGGATCTCTATTCCGAAGAAGAGAACTATTGCATTTAAAATAATTACCGGAGTAAGCGAGACAGTACTTAGTCTTATCAGCAGCCTGTAATTGAAGACACCCATCAGGCCACGAAGGAAAACGGATCCCCCCAGCGCATATAGCAAGACCTGAATGCTTCTGTACACAAACGCAGCCGCGACTGCAGCCGGATAAAAAGCGAACGGGAACCATTCCGTGAATGCCTCGATCCAATCGTAGATAAGGTCCTTGTTTATGGTGATATCGCCGACATCGGACAGGTTGACCGTGTGCATTTCTTTCGAGCCGTAGTCGCGTGTTATCAGGCCGGTCTTTGTCAGCAGAATAAGGGTCCTTGGATTATCCATTGACGCCGTCTGTCCGGTGGTGTCAATTATCGCGATCGGATCTCCATTGTCAGGGTTCTTTATGATATAGGGCTGAGCAGCGCTGACCGACGCTTGTCCTTTTGATATCTCGATTTCAGGGAACTGTCTGATATATTTTGGCGCCTCATCGTTGACATAGTCGGTAATCTCCGACGATATGCGGATCGTCCCTGGTATCCAGCACAGGGCCACCAGTGAGAGCAGATAGAGAAAACAGAGACGCGCAGACCATTCCGCAGCCACCTCGCGATAAAGGGACTTTGAGTAAAATGACATATACAAGGGATGTATGATTGTGTATTTTTTCATCGGCATGTGCAGATGCGATAAGAAATATTCTAAACTTTTGACTGGTAGTAAAACAACCGGATGACCAAAAGAAACGGCCCGGATCAGCGATCCGGGCCGTTTCTTTTCTGAAAGTCATCAGGAGACCATTAACTCTGATCTGGCCCTGACGACGCCTCCGGGCTGCTTATTTTACCTTGTCCTTAACTGCGCCTGCAGTCTCAGTTGCTTTATCTTTTATTGCACCGGCAGTCTCGGCCGCCTTGTCCTTTACAGCGCCTGCAGTTTCAGCTGCCTTGTCCTTGATCGCGCCAGCGGTATCAGCGGCTTTGTCTTTTACTGCACCTGCACTCTCTGATGCCTTGTCTTTCACGGCGCCGGCAGTCTCAGCCGCCTTGTCTTTGACTGCACCAACGCCTTCAGCTGCTTTGTCTTTCATTTCGCCGACATTCTCTTTTGCCTTCTGGCAGCCAACGACGAGGGACAGCGAAACACTCACCAGCAGAACAAGCAAAATAAGAAGAAACTTTTTCATCTGATATCCATCCTCCTTTTTTAATATGCCGAAATGTCCTTCCGGCTTACATCTTCAATAACTACTTATTGTGACGAGCATTAGCATGTCTACCATAGTACCATAACGCGTCCGCTCGTGCAAGAACAACTTCCGGCATTTGTCTTGTGATGAGCGGCAGTTGCCATCGAATAAATGAAGCATGTATATTACTTAAGATATGCATTAGATCGTTACATATCGAACGGTCGCTGCAGCCGGAGTGGCGGAACTGGCAGACGCAAGGGACTTAAAATCCCTCGGGAGTTTCTCTCGTACGAGTTCGACCCTCGTCTCCGGCACCACGTATTGATTAATATAGGGGGAAACAGGATGAACAAAACGATCAAAAAAGCGATATTCCCTGCGGCCGGTCTCGGCACGCGCTTTCTTCCCGCTACAAAAGCTTCTCCTAAAGAGATGCTTCCGATTGTCGATAAGCCGCTTATTCAGTATGGTGTCGAAGAATGTCTCTCGTGCGGTATAGAAGAATTCATAATCATTACGGGCAAGCACAAGCGTGCAATAGAGGACCATTTCGATTCGGCCTTCGAACTTGAAGAAAAACTGAAGAACTCCGGTAAGCATAAGCTCCTGGACGAGATAAACAAGCTTAGGCATATCAAATTTGCGTATATACGCCAGCGCGAGGCCCTGGGTCTGGGCCACGCTATTCTTTGCGCGAAACCATTTGTCCGGGATGAACCGTTTGCCGTTATCCTTAGTGACGACATCCTGGACCCGCGTTCGACTGTGCTCAGGGACATGATCAGAATTTATGAGGACAAACAGTCGCCGGTAATCGCCGTCGAGGAGGTCCCGCGGAATGAAGTGCAAAGATATGGTATTATCGGCGGAATACCGAGGGGCGAGGTAATCGAGATCAGCGACCTCGTCGAGAAACCGAAGCCGGCCGATGCCCCTTCCAATCTCGGCATTATAGGCAGGTATATACTCACGCCGGATATTTTTGATATCCTTGATAAACAAAAGCCGGGTGCAGGCGGAGAAATACAGCTTACGGATGCATTGAGGGCGCTTGTTAAGAAACGTCCAATTTATGGATATGCTATAAAGGGAAGGCGATATGATGCCGGAGACAAGCTTGGGTACCTTAAGGCGACAGTTGATTTCGCCCTCAGGAACAAGGACCTGGCAGAAAGTTTTGCCAAGTATTTGCACGACAAAGTTAAGACTATGAAATGAACAAGGTTCTGAAAGGACTATTTTTTTATGAGGTCGAGGCGTGCAGAGGACCGCTCATCGATCTTTATGAAACCGGAGACGACCTGATCTGCGAAGTGGATCTTCCAGGCGCTGATCTCTCCAAGCTGTCTATAAAGATTTTTGAAGACCTGCTGCTCATAGAGAGCGCCGGATTTCCGGAAGGGGATGACGAGATGTTCCCCGGCGAGTTCAGATATCTGTGCATGGAGCGCAGCCTGAAGGCCTTCAGGCGGGTTGTGAAATTGCCTGTGCTTGTAAATACTCTGGCGGCAGCCGCTTTTTATCGAGACGGCGTGCTTACTGTGAGGTTTCCGAAGCTGAAGGGCAAGGTCATAAGGGTTGCAATCGAAAGAAAGGGAAATTGATTTATTCGGAGGAGTGCAATGAACGAAACTGAGAAATACGAAGAAGTGGCGGAGAAAGAGGTAGAAATACCCGAATCGCTTCCTGTGCTTCCAGTGCGAGATATAGTGGTGTTTCCTTATATGATTATACCGCTGTTTGTCGGCAGGGACATTTCCATAAAGGCCATAGATCATGCCCTGAATACCAACCGCATGGTTGTACTGATGAGCCAGAAGGACATCAATGTTGAATCGCCCCTGCCGGATGATCTGTATTCGGTGGGGACCGTATGCATGATCATTCGCATGCTGAAACTGCCTGACGGTCGGGTAAAGATACTTGTGCAGGGTCTCAGCAAGGTAAAAGCGTATGAGTTTACCCAGACAGATCCTTTTTTCATCGCTAAGATAGAAAAGATGCCGGAACAGAAGGCCGAAGGGGTCAGTCTCGAAAACGAGGCGCTGATTCGCAATGTGAAGGAGCAGCTCGATAAGGCTGTTACTCTTGGACGAACGATCCTTCCAGACGTGATGGTTGTCATAGAGAACATCGATGACCCCGGGAGGCTGGCCGATCTGATAGCTTCCAATCTCGGGCTAAGGACGGAGCAGGCCCAGGAGATACTTGAAATGGCTGATCCGATAGGTCGGCTGAATCGTATAAGCGAAATCCTGGCCAGAGAGATCCAGCTTCTTACAATCCAGCAGAAGATACAGACTGAAGCGCGTGGCGAGATCGATAAAACCCAGCGCGAATATTTTCTGCGGGAGCAGCTGAAAGCGATCCAGAGGGAGTTGGGAGATATTGATGAGCGCGCGGAAGAGATAGGCGAATTCAGGCGCAAGATCGAAGAGGCAAAAATGCCTGAGAAGGTGATGAAGGAGGCTGAAAAGCAGCTGAAGCGTCTCGAGAAGATGCATCCCGACAGTGCAGAGTCCGGAACTATAAGAACGTATCTCGAATGGCTGACGGAGCTGCCCTGGGCCAAGAGCACTAAAGACCAGCTTGACATCAAGGCTGCAGAGAACGTTCTGAACGAGGATCACTACGATCTCGAAAAAGTTAAAGAGAGGATACTCGAATACCTGAGCGTAAGGAAACTGAAGGAAAAGATGAAGGGGCCGATATTATGCTTCATCGGACCTCCGGGCGTGGGGAAAACATCGCTTGGACGCTCTATTGCCAAGGCTCTCGGACGGGAGTTCATCCGCATGTCCCTTGGCGGGGTGCGCGATGAAGCGGAGATTCGCGGCCATCGCAGGACATACGTTGGAGCCCTTCCGGGCAGGGTCATTCAGGGTATCAAGCAGGCAGGGACCAATAATCCGGTTGTGATGCTCGACGAAATAGACAAGCTGGGATCAGATTTCAGGGGCGATCCTTCTTCGGCTCTTCTCGAGGTGCTGGACCCCGAGCAGAACAATTCGTTTATGGACCATTATCTTGCGGTGCCGTTCGATCTCTCAAAGGTGATGTTCATAACTACTGGCAACCTTGCCGATACCATTCCGGGCCCGCTGAGAGACCGCATGGAAATACTGTATCTGTCAGGTTATACCGACGAGGAGAAGCTGCAGATCGCCAGGAAGTATCTTGTTCCGAAGCAGCTTGAAGAGCATGGAATTACGACGAAGATACTCAAAATCAGTGACTCTGCAATCAGCCAGGTCATCTCCCACTATACCCGCGAAGCTGGCGTCCGCAGCCTGGAGAGAGAGATAGCCAATCTCTGCAGGAAGGTGGCCAAGCAGGTTGCGGAGGGCAAATCAAAGCTCTTCGATGTAACGGGAAGCAGCGTGTCAAAATATCTTGGCGTCCCGAAGTTTCTTCCCGAAGAGGAAATGAAGCGTAACGAGGTCGGAGTTGCCACCGGACTTGCCTGGACCGAAGCGGGCGGCGACGTGATCTATGTAGAAGCTACGCTCATGAAAGGCAAGGGCACACTTACGCTGACCGGACAGCTGGGCGACGTCATGAAGGAGTCGGCCCAGACTGCTTTGAGCTGTATCAGGTCGAAGGAAAAGGAACTCGGTATCGATCCTGACGCCTTTGCACAGAATGACCTGCATATCCATGTGCCGGCGGGGGCGATCCCGAAAGACGGGCCTTCTGCCGGAATTACGATGGCGACGGCTATAGCATCCGCATTCACCGGAAGACAGGTGCGGCACGATGTGGCGATGACCGGCGAGATTACCCTTAGAGGCAGGGTGCTGCCTATAGGCGGATTGAAGGAGAAGGCGCTGGCCGCCAAACGTATGGGTATCAAGACAGTGGTCGTCCCTAAACGCAACAAGAAGGACGTCGACGACTTCCCCAAATATGTCAAGGAGGGGATGAATTTTGTTATAGTAGATACAGTTGATGAGGTGCTCAAAACTACCCTCGCTGAGCCCAAAAAAGTTGTTAAGGGCGAGCCGAAGATGGGAAAAACGCGCTCCGGAAACAGCAAGGGGCCGGTGAAAATAAAGATGGCAGTTCCAGGGAATGAGACTCTTTCAGACAGGAGAGTTAAAGCTTCTAAGAGAAGTAAGAGAAAGGTTTAGACTTGATCCGAAAGACAAGGGCGTCGTGGTCGGAATCGGCGATGACGCCGCTGTAATCGCCCCTCAATGCAATAAAAAGATTATCATCACGACTGACATGATGAATGAGGGGGTCCATTTCGATCTGGACTTTACCTCGCCTTTCCAATTGGGTTTCAAGCTGGTATCCGTCAATGTGAGCGATGTTATGGCGATGGGCGGCATTGCCAGATATCTATTTCTTGATCTTGCTTTTACCTTGGATACCGATAATGAATTCTTTGCGAAATTCTATGATGGGGTGGGTTCTGCAATGTCCCTGTATGGAATACAGCTCCTTGGCGGCGATTTATGCTCTGCAAGAGGCGATACCGTTTTGTCCGCGACGGTTATGGGCGAAGGCGAGAAGATTGTCACTAGAGCTGGTGCGTCGCCCGGTGATAAGATTTATCTCACAGCGTCGACCGGCGATTCGGCCTGCGGGCTGGAAATATTGAGACGTCTCGATTATACGGGCAGAGAGAAAGTGCGGAAGCTTGTATGGGCATCCGGTGACGGTCCACAAGTCGATTTTTGCGAGGCACTGTCGCTCAAAGCGGCTGATGGTATTCAAAGCGTTGAATGGAAAATCGCTGAACCGCTGCTTCGTCGACATCTCATGCCTGTGGCGCGCGACTCTCGCTCTATAGTTCCACATGCGTCATCAATGCTGGATGTGAGCGACGGCTTGTTTATTGACCTTTGCAGAATCTGCGATGAAAGCTGTGTCGGAGCAGTTGTATATAGAGATCAGATTCCTATTTCTGCAGAACTCGGGGAGGCCGCGACACTGCTTGGACAAGATGCTTTTTATTGCGCGGCCTCAGGCGGAGAGGATTACGAACTTCTTTTTACTTCTCATGATTTCCCCCTTGATGAATACAATCGCGAACATGATGTGAAGGTCTCCTTCATAGGAGAAATCACAGGTGGGGATAGGAGCGTCGTGGATAGTTCCGGCAACAGGACACCACTTAGAGCGGAGGGATACCAGCACTTTGGCCCTCCGGGATAAGCTCAGGCAGGTTGTGGGGGTAAAGGATTCTCCCCGAAAAATAGCAATCTCATTTGGGATCGGCGTGTTTATCGGCATGTCTCCGGTCCTCGGACTTCACACTGTGCTGGGCATACTCGTAGCCTGGATATTCAGGCTTAACAAGTTTGTAACACTGGTGGGCGTCTATATTACTAATCCGTGGACCATTGTCCCCATATACACCGGCGCAACATGGCTAGGAGCCAGGATGCTCGGCATTCAGCATATATTGCCGGAGATCGACTGGCACAATCTGGGCCTTGTAGAACTTGTGCGGGACCTCGAGCCGATATTGCCGCCTTTTGTTGTGGGCACTTTTTTTGTGGGATTGGTTAGCGGCCTGCTGGGATATGTCGTGATATATCATTCTGTCGTGAGGCAAAGAAGGATGGGAAAGAACGGATGACAGCCATATATATTACAACTTTAGGTTGTCCAAAGAACATGGTTGATTCGCATCATCTTGCGGAGGCCTTTGCGTCAGAAGGATTTGTTCCCGTAGACGACCCGAGTGACGCTGACATTATCCTGATAAATACCTGCGGCTTCATCAGGGATGCAAAGCAGGAGTCGATAGATGAGATATTGAAGCTGGTGCAGGTTAAGAGGGACGACAGGAAGTCCAGGATACTGCTGGTTTTCGGCTGTCTCGCGCAGAGATATCGCAAGGAGCTTCTCAAGGAGATTCCAGAGATAGACGGAATATGGGGAGTGGGTCAGGAAAAAGAGATCGTCGAATATTGTAAACATATTGATAAATCTGTAGCGCCCGGCCATAACGTATCAAAGAAGATTGCAAGGGCACTGCACGCTGAGTCTCGGCAATCGTTCGCATATCTCAAGATCGCCGAGGGCTGCGACAAGAAATGCACCTTCTGCGTCATTCCTTCGATAAGGGGAAAATTCAGGAGCCTCGCCAGCGAGATGATCCTTGACGAAGCGAGGGCGCACGTTCGCAGCGGTGTCAAAGAGCTGATACTTGTTGCACAGGACATCCTGAACTACGGGAAGGAGTGGAAGGGTTACGGTCTCGTCAATCTGCTGAAAGACATGGCCGCAATCGATGGAGATTTCCGGATCAGGCTTTTGTATCTTTATCCGACCGAAGTCACTGAAGAGCTTCTCGACGTTGTTGCGCATGAAAGCAAGATTTGCAAGTACCTCGATATCCCACT
>DATHDF010000071.1:0-19532 GCA_035319185.1 Dissulfurispiraceae bacterium
GATGTACGGCAAGCTCGCTGGAATGACCGGCACTGCAGATACGGAAGCTGCGGAATTCGCGCAGATATACAACCTAGAGGTGCTGGTAATACCTACGAACAAACCTATGCGAAGGGCTGACAATGCCGACGTCGTCTACAAGAACCAGAACGGCAAGTTCAATGCCGTTATCGGTGAAATAGAGGAATGTCACAAAAAAGGGCAGCCTGTCCTTGTCGGCACGACATCGATCGAGAAATCGGAGATACTCAGCCACCTGCTCAAGAAGAAGCAGATCAAGCATGCAGTTCTCAATGCAAAGTTCCACGAGAAAGAGGCTGAAATCGTCGCGCAGGCCGGCAGGTACGGTGCCGTCACAATCGCGACGAACATGGCCGGTCGAGGTACGGACATCGTGCTCGGCGGCAATCCCAGCGGCTTGGCAACGGACCTCCTGAAGGACAAGGAGTCATATACCGATGAGGAATACGCCGCAGCCCTTGAAAAGGCGCGCGAAATCTGCACCGGCGAGAGGGAACAGGTCGTAGAAGCGGGCGGGCTAAATATCATCGGCACTGAGCGCCATGAGGCCCGCAGGATAGACAACCAGCTCCGCGGAAGGTCCGGCAGGCAGGGCGATCCCGGGGCGTCGAGGTTTTATCTTTCTCTCGAAGATGACCTTATGCGCATCTTCGGCTCGGACAAAATAAACAGCCTGATGAACCTGCTGAAGATGGACGAGGACATCCCGATCGAAAACAGGATGGTTACGAAGGCGATCGAAAATGCCCAGAAAAAGGTCGAGGCGCATAACTTCGATATCAGAAAGCACCTTCTCGAATATGACGACGTCATGAACAAGCAGCGGACCGAGATTTATTCGTTCAGGAAGGAAATACTCCTCGGAGAATCACTGAAGCCCAAGGTCTTCGACATCATCGAAGACGTCGTGGACGAGTTTCTTTTCGCATACTGCCCGGAAGAGCGCTATGATGAATGGGACCTGCCTGGCCTTTCGGCAGCGCTCGAAAGCTCATATGGCATCAGACCGCCTTTAGACGGATTCAAGGGGACCTCAGATTTGCGGGAGCTCATCGTTTCGTCGCTCAGGGAGATGTATGAGAAAAAAGAGGCGGACTCGGGAAGCGACATCATGCGCTATCTAGAAAAAATGGTGCTGCTTCAGATTATCGACACCCAATGGAAAGACCATCTTCTGAATATCGACCATCTGAAAGAGGGTATCGGGCTCAGGGGGTACGCCCAGAAAGACCCTTTGGTAGAATACAAGAAGGAAGCATTTGAATTGTTTGCCGACATGTCGGAACGCATCAAGTCAGAGGCGCTGACCAGGCTGTTCAAGATTCAGGTTGTGCATGAAGAGGCTGAAGTGAAGGTGCAGAAAGAGCAGCAGCGCCTGGTCTACAACAGGTCGGACGGGGAAGGCGGCGCGCGGCAGCCGGCTCAGAAGGAGCACAAGGTCGGAAGGAACGAACCTTGTCCCTGCGGCAGCGGCAAGAAGTACAAGAAGTGCTGCGCAAACAAATGATTCTCTTTGCTGTGCAACGAAAGAGGGTGGATCATGGGGGCAGAAGAGAAACGGAAGTACGAGAGGGTCGACACAACTGTAAAGGTCAAGCTGTCGGGGGATGCGGACTGGACTGAATGCACCACTTCAAACGTAAGCGCCGGCGGCCTTTTTTTTGAGTCGGCACGCAGTTTGAACATCGGGGATACGGTTTCAATGCAGTTCATGCTTCAGTCCAAAGCCGGGACGTTGGGGAATGTCCACTTTTTCGTTTCTGCAAAAGTTGTAAGGATCATTCCCTACTGCGGCGCGTTTCAGATAGCCGTGGAGTTCATCATAGAGGACGATGTCAGAAAAGAAATACTCAAGCTGATCGAACTTATCAAAGGGCAGAACCTCAAAGTCGAGCGCCCCACCACACTCGACGCGGTGTTTCATAAGAAGAAACCTGAAGAGCAAAGCTGAGTATGGCATATTCTGTACCTGCGACATAATGCTATGCCCGCTAAGCGCGGCCATGATAACCCAGAGAGCTCATCTGGCAGGATGTTTCACGCTGGACCGATCTAATCCATCAATTTGGGCTTGTCTCTTTTCGCATTTACAATACAGAAGAAGCCGAACGGTTCCTCATAGGGATTGGAAAGCTGATGAATCGTGTTGGGCGCTATGTATACGGTATCCAGAAACCTGATGACCTGCGACCTGCCTCCGAGCCTTACCTTGCCCTTGCCCTTGATGCAGACCACAACATGCTCGTGCCTGTGGCTTTCGAGGCTGCTATACCCCCCGCTTGCAATCTCGAAATATCTCAGGTGAAACCGGGTGCTCTCGCCGCAGTTGCCAATCAGCACATTGCGGGCGATATCAGACCATCCCCCGCCCTTCTTCTTATACCGTTCCGTCGCGACCCCGCGCCATCTGCAACCACCCGCGTGACGGTATATTCTGTCAGTGTTAGATGCGCCTTTCGCGCGGCTGGCGGACTGCTGCCAATCGCAGACAGGCTCTTGATCTCCGGCATCTTTATTTTTCTTCGGCATATTTTATTATATGCAAAATCCAGGGCCCGGCGCACAAGGGATTTCGATCAGTTCTTAATTCGTCCCCAATATGCTAACCTATAAAAGCGAACTCAGTCTTCTTAAAGGGAGGGAATATGGCCCAAAATCAAGGCGCATTGCCCGAGATACTCAAGGTCGGGGCTAACGAACTCGAGCTCGTCATATTTAAGATGTACGATAAGGTGCCGAATGGCGGCGCCGAGATCTATTCATACGGCATTAATGTCGCCAAGGTCCGCGAGATCATCCCGATGCCTCCCCTTACAAAAGTGCCGGATATGCCGGATTACGCCGAGGCCCTGGCCGAGGTCCGCGGAGAGGTGATCCCGATCGTGAATCTGGGCAGGTGGCTAAAATTCAATCCTGTCGATGATATGGACATAAAGAGAAAGGTCATTATCCTCGAAATGCTCGGCACAACTGTGGGTATGATAGTGCATGAGGTTGAACGCATCAGGAGGATACGTTGGGACCAGATAAAAGTGCCCCCGGCCCTGCTCCAGGCCAAACACAGCGGGCGCATAACAGGCGTGACCAAGCTTGAAGATTCAGCGAACTCGCTGCTGCTTATCCTCGACCTGGAAAACGTCATATCGGAAATAGGCGCGTTGGCCTACAAACAGGAGATCGTCCTGGAAGAGATGGAGCAGATTGCAAAGAAGCAGCTCAAAGGGAATGTCCTGATAGCGGACGATTCCGGAGTCGCAAGAAGAATTCTGAAAGAACACCTGGAAAAGATGGGGCTTCACGTCATCGAAAGCATCGACGGCAGGGCGGCCCAGGGCATACTGAACGATTTTTTGGCAAGGATAGGCGACAAACCTATCACTGATTACGTCCAGCTGGTAATCACAGACGTGGAAATGCCCGAGATGGACGGGCTTACCCTTACAAAACTCATAAAATCCGACCCGAAGCTTCAGGCCCTGCCGGTCATTGTCAACACCTCGCTGAGCGGTTCGGAGAACAAGGACAAAGCGCAGTCAGTAGGCGCGGACGGATATCTGGTAAAGTTCGACCCGGCGCTGCTCTTCAAAGAGGTTTCGCGCTTCCTCTCTTCCTAGAAAACGACCAGGCTCTTTAGCGAGTCTTTAGCCTCCGCTGTGAGTCGGTAGGCACGCGCGGCCTCATCGATGCCGAAGCGATGCGTCACCAGCTTGTCTGCCGTTACAATACCTTCGCTGATGAAATTCAGTGCCGCCCTGGTATCGTCAGGTCCGCACGAATAAGTTGTAGAAATCCTTACATCCCTGAAATATATATCGTTGGGATCAATTGCAAGGATCTCACCGGGCCTGGCCGGAGTAAAGAAGACAACCGTGCCTCCGCGCGCAACTGCCTGTATCCCTTGTTGCATGGCCTCTAAGCTGTTGGGGCCGACAATGACAGTCTGCGCCATGCGCCCGCCCGTCAGGTCTGCAACTGAAGAGAGCAAGGCATCTCTCGATACATCTATGGCGTGATCGGCCCCGAATTGAAGGGCCTTCTCCAGCCTGAACTTTATCATGTCTGCTCCGATTACCATAGCGGCCCCAAACCGGCGTGCCATCATTACATGCATCTGCCCCATCACTCCCAGGCCGATCACGAGCACCGCGTCCCCCGGCTTCATAAGCGACCGCCTGAGTGATTTGACAACACACGCGGCGGGTTCGACAAGCGTCGCATCTTCGGGCCCGATGCCGGCAGGGACTTTCAGCGTATCGTTCTTAAGATTTATTGCGGGCACCGCAATAAATTCCGAAACACCGCCAGGAATGATCCTAGTCCTTCTCCAGGTCTCGCACTGCACATGGTCGCCCCGCCTGCAATACTCGCATCGCATGCATGGCGCATGATGGTGTATGGCAACCCGGTCTCCCTTCCTGAGAGGCCCGACATAATCCTTCCCGATATCTTCGATGATACCCGCTGGTTCGTGTCCCAGGACGAGCGGCGCCTTCTTTTCGATGTACCAGGGCATAACGTCTCCCGAGCATATGCCGCATGCCTCTGTCCGCACAAGCGCATCCGCAGGGCCTATTTCAGGCAGGGGATCGGATTCGATGCGTATGTCGTTGAAGCTGTAAAGTCTGGCAACTTTCATGACGGAGATGCTCTCAGGACGGTTTCAGCACAAGACAGGACAAGGGAGGCAGCACAAGCGACAGCGAATATTTCCTCCCGTGGGCCTCGATCTCTTCGGCCATCACCCCGCCGGAGTTGCCCATATTGCTGCCCCAGTAGATTTCGGAATCGCTGTTCAGCACCTCCCGATAGAAGCCGCTGCGCTGCACACCCAAGCGATACCCCTGTCTCGGAACAGGCGTGAGATTGCAGACAAACAAAAGGAAGTCGTCACCGTTCCTCGCCTTTCTGACAAAAGAGATAGTGCTGCTGTCGGAGTCGCGGAAGTCTAACCATTCGAACCCGTGCCAGTCGTAGTCCACCTCCGAAAGCGCCTGCTCATCAATGTACAGCCTGTTAAGATCAGCGAGGTATTTCTCCAGAGCAGCATGAGGCTGGTGCTGCAGCAAATGCCAGTCGAGGCCCTTGTTGAAGTCCCATTCGTCCCACTGTCCGAATTCCGCCCCCATAAAAAGAAGCTTCTTGCCCGGATGTCCGTACATATAGCCGTACAGCGCCCTAAGGTTCGCGAACTTCTGCCACATGTCGCCCGGCATCCGGTTGAGAAGCGATCTTTTACCGTAGACCACTTCGTCGTGAGAGAACGGGAGGACGAAATTTTCCGAAAAGGCATACAGCATGCCGAAAGTCAGATAGTTATGATGAAACTTTCTGTAGACCGGGTCTTTCGAAAAATATTCAAGCGTGTCGTGCATCCATCCCATGTTCCATTTCATGTCAAAGCCCAGACCGCCGAGATACGTAGGCTTCGACACCCCCGTCCATGCAGTTGATTCTTCCGCCATGGTAAGGATGCCGGGATGATATAAATGCACAACCTCGTTGAACCTTTTTAAAAAATCTATCGCTTCCAGGTTCTCATTGCCGCCGTATTTGTTGGGGATCCATTGACCCGGCTCGCGAGAATAATCCAGATAAAGCATCGAAGCGACCGCATCCACCCTCAGGCCGTCCACATGATATTTATCAAGCCAGAAGAGCGCATTGGATATCAGATAATTGCGGACCTCATTCCTGCCGTAATTGAATATGAGCGTCCCCCACTCCTTGTGCTCGCCCTGCCTGGGGTCTTCATGCTCGTAAAGACATGTGCCGTCAAAGAAGCCGAGTCCGTGGGCATCCTTCGGGAAATGCGCGGGGACCCAGTCCATAATGACACCTATCCCAGCCAGATGGCATGCATCTATAAAGCGCATAAATGCGTCCGGCCTGCCGAACCTGCTGGTCGGGGCGAAATAGCCCAGCGTCTGATATCCCCACGAACCATCGAATGGATGCTCGGTCATCGGCAGCAGTTCGATATGAGTGAAGCCGAGCTTCTTCACATGCGGGATAAGCCTTTCAGCAAGATCATCATACGTCAGGAAACCTCCTGCCTCGTCCCTCATCCATGAGCCGGGATGGACCTCATAAATTGCAACCGGAGATTGAAACCAGTTCCTACCCTGCCTCGAATCCATCCACTCTCCGTCTTTCCACTCATGCCTGTTTTCGACGTCGTAGACAATAGTTGCACTCTTGGGCCGCACCTCGAAAAAGAAGCTGAACGGGTCGGCTTTCAGCTCGCGATGTCTGTTGAATCTGGATTTAACCGCATATTTGTAAACCGCACCTTCGTCCAGTCCAGGAACAAATATCTCCCAGATGCCCGATGATCCGAGCATTCTCATCGGATGGCGCCGGTCATCCCAGTCGTTGAAATCGCCAACCACCCCCACGCCCCTTGCATTGGGCGCCCACACGGCAAAGTGCACTCCCCTTACTCCCTTTACCGTCCTGACATGGGAGCCTAGTTTTTCAAAGTTCTTATAATGCGTGCCCTCTCCGATCAGATGCAGGTCAAAATCCGTCAGAAGCGGTGCAAAGCTGTACGGATCATCGAATTCTCTTTCTGAGCCCGCATGCGTGCGTATCCTTATCCGGTACGCCTGAAGTCTGGGGCGACCAACCTCAACCTCGTAAATGCCATGTTTGTGTGTCTTCTGCATGGAAAGCACATCTTCAGTTGCTGCCTGCCTGTCATCGGGCCTTACCGCCCGGCCCTTCCGCTCGCAGATGAGCCATGCCTCGGACGCTTCGGGCAGGAAAGCCCTCACAGTTGTCCTGCCCTCGTGCTCATGAGGCCCGAGGAAATCAAATGGCCTGCCGCATTCAGCCTTGAGGATATGCCTGACGTACCTGGAATTTTCCATATGGTCTAGTATATCCGATATGGCGATTATACGCGATACCGTTACTGCGGCAATAAAATTATTGACGGAGTAGCCGGATACGTTTTATTCTAAAAAATGCTCTTAAAACTTAGGTTTATAACTGCAGGAGAATCCCACGGGAGGGGCCTGATCTCGATGCTCGAAGGTATTCCGTCAGGGCTTGCGCTTGCCCCCCCCGATATAGACGCTGATTTGAAGCGCAGGCAGCAGGGGTACGGCCGCGGCGGAAGGATGAAGATCGAGCAGGACCGGGCTATCATCCTCACCGGTGTCAGATGGGGCAAGACCATAGGGTCGCCGGTGTCGCTGCTGATAGAGAACCGCGACTGGGAAAACTGGTGTGAGGGGATGTCACCTGATACGGCAAAAGAGGGCTCCATTCCGCCGGTCACCAGGCCAAGGCCCGGACATGCGGACCTGGCCGGAGCAATGAAATACGGCCACAAGGATGTCAGAAACATACTGGAACGTTCAAGCGCGCGCGAAACTGCTGCACGCGTTGCCGCCGGGGCAATCGCGCGAAAGTTTCTTGCGGAATTCTGTATAACGGTCGGCAGCTATGTTGTCCGCATAGGAAGCGTCGCAATGCCCGAAGGCCCGGAAGATGAAACAGCAGAGACAGTCCGAAGGGCGGAAACCTCCGAAGTCAGATGCCCGGACAAAGAGACTTCGTCTCGCATGATCGTGCTGATCGACGAGGCCAGACAAAAAGGAGATACCCTCGGCGGGATCTTCAAGGTGGTAGCAGACGGGATTCCTGCAGGGCTTGGAAGTCATATACAGTGGGACAGGCGCCTCAACTCGCGTCTTATGGCTGCAATTTCAAGCATACAGGCTGTCAAGGGGGTGGAGATCGGCCTGGGGTTCCGTGCTGCGGAAAGATTCGGCTCGGAGGTCATGGACGAGATTTCATACTCTGAAGGGTCAGGTTTTTTCAGGCGCACCAACAATGCCGGAGGAGTCGAAGGAGGTATTTCCAACGGCATGCCGGTAATTATCAGGGCTGCGATGAAACCCATACCGACGTTGAGAACGCCCCTTCGCTCCACTGACATAGTAACCAAGCAAGCAATCGAGGCGGCTTACGAAAGGTCGGATACCTGCGCTGTGCCTGCTGCAGCTGTCATTGCGGAAGCCATGGCCGCCCTGTGCATTGCCGATGCGTTGCTCGATAAATTCGGCGGAGACAGCATGGATGAGACAAAGAGAAATTTCTCGGCCTATCAAGAGCAAATCAGGCAATTTTGACGACTTTATGACGAGAATCCATCGCAACGCGTTTTTATCTCTTCTTATTGCAGTTGCAGCCGCATGCGTTTTGCCTTTTACCCATGCCGATGCCGACGAGGGCACAACAGCCACGCTCTGTTCGCCCGCCTGCCTGCTCAATGGCAAGAGCAGCCTTGAGATGGGCGATTATGAGAAAGCCCTGGTCTTTCTTACCGCCGCCCACGAAGAGATGCCTTTTCTGGACGACTACATACTCTTCTGGAGGGCCAAGGCATTTGAGGGGAAGGCCGAGTTCGGCAAGGCGCTGTCCGATATAAGGACCGTCAAAACCTCTTTCCCCGATTCACCGATCATTAAGAATGTTCGCATGCGCGAGATAGAACTTGCAGAAAAGACCGGCGAACCGGACATAGAGGGACTTTTCAGGAAATTCCTGTCCGACTATCCGTCGGATTCAAAGGCAAAATTTGCTTACGCAACCTATCTGAAAAGCAGCGGAAGCAAAGACAGGGCAAAGGCCCTTTTCAAGGAGATTTACCTTACGGTATCGCCCTTTTCCAAAAGCGCCGGAGAAGAACTCTTTCCGTCCGATCTCGGCGCAGCCGACATCCTCAAGAAGGGCCGCAGTCTTAACAACGCCTGGCTTTTCCCTGAATCTGAAAAACAGTTCAGGGATGCCCTGAAACGGCACGATGCCAAACCTTTCAGGCGGGAGCTGACCGAAGGACTCGCATATTCGCTGTTCAGGCAGAAGAAATACAGGGAGGCCGCTGGATACTATGCCGACTGCGACGACCGTTTCTGGAAGGCCAAATCGCTCTTCCGCGCAGGAGACATGGAGCATTTCGAATCCGAGCTGAACGGCCTCTCCAGGCAAAACGACAAGCGTGTGGCTGCGCTGCTGCTCGCCTATGGCTCAAAGAAACGACGCGCCGGGGACATAGACGGTGCCCTTTCCATTTATAAGAACGTGCTGTCCAGATTCCAGTCGGCAAAAGAAGATGCCCTTTGGCATGAAGGCTGGACATATTACCGCACCGGCAATTACGGCAAGGCCATGGATATATTTTCATCGATGCACAAGGCATACGGAGATTCGCGCTATCTGTATTGGAAGAACCGCTGCATCGAACAAAGCGGCGCTGCTGAGCCCATTCAGACATTGTCCCTAATACCCAATGACAGGAACAACAATTTTTACATGTTCATGGCATCGGCCAGGAAAGGTTCATCCGTCCCGCCGTTTGAGAAATCATTCAGCGGCCGCTGTTCAAACTATCACCTGCCGAAGCGGGTGGAAACATTGGAGAGCCTGGGTCTTAAGACCGAGGCACGCGCAGAAGTTGCATCCATGACCGGCAGGAACCTGCCCGACCAGGACCTGGCGTGCCTGAGCGCCTATCTCCGAAACATGAAGGACTTCAAGACCTCGATATCGATTATTGCCAGACTGGCCTACCGTGAAGACTATCACGAGTTGTACTATCCTCCTGCGTATCCGGACATAGTCGAAGAGGCGGCCAGGGCAAACGAAATAGACCCCTTGCTCGTGCTCTCGATCATGCGAGAGGAGTCCCGCTTCGCGTCGGACGCCCGTTCGGTAGCCGGGGCGCTCGGCCTTATGCAACTGATGCCGCAGACCGCGTCAAAGATCAGCAGGCATGCGAAGGTCTCCATGGGACGTCCCGACGACCTGTACGATGCACGGATAAACGTGCTCATCGGCACTTACTATCTCAAATCACTCATAAATCATTTTGACTCGGTGCCGCTTGCAGTTGCAGCCTATAACGCAGGCGAGGAAGCTGTAAAGGGATGGATGTCTGCAGGAAAATACTCATCGCCGGATGAATTCATCGAGGACATACCCTACGACGAAACCAGGAATTACGTAAAGAAGGTCCTGACAAGTTATTTTGAATATATCAGACAGTCGGGCAGAAGCGAAGCGCCGAAGATTTTTTAAATTATTCTCAAGGAGGATTTCATGCAGACGGTGGAGGAGAAAATTTCCCAGGTCATAGACAAGGTTCGAAGCCTGAAGGAAGAAAAGAGCGAGCTGGAAAAAAAGAACAGGGAGCTGGAAGAGGCCCTGAAGGCGAGGGATCAGGAAATAGAAAGACTCTCCGCCGAAAAGTCGTCCGTCAAGGGCCAGATTGAAGACCTCCTGAAAGAACTCGACGGCTTCGAACTTAAATAGGCACTGATGGAAAGCATCGAAGTCACGATCCTTGGTCAGACTTACCTTTTGAAAGGGGACGTTTCCAAGGAATATATGCGGCAGCTGTCCGAATTCGTGGACTACCAGATAAGGGAAACCTTTCGCCGCTCGCCGGGCACTACGCCCCTGAAAGCCTCTATCCTGACTGCCCTGATGCTGGCTGATGAACTGCACAGGATCAAGAGGGACCACGCCTCGGTAAAACAGAGCATCAAAAAAATAGAGAGCGGTGCCGAGTCTCTGCTAAATCTGATAGATTAAGGAAGCGATTACTTTCTCCGCCGGTCTATCATATGGCAGCTGCCTGAGACAGCCTTGCTTGCATGTTTCAGCTCGGAGGCTATCTGGCCTATTTCGCTGTAGTGAGCAAAAGTGCGAAACTTGGTATGGCCGATGCCTATAGAGATAGTCATTATAGGGAACATCTTTTTGTTGCCCTCGCGGTCCACGGAGGCAATGTAGCCGCTTTCCCTATCAGCCGAGTCATAGAAGGTCGGGACGAGTTTGTCGAAATATTCCGTTATCCTGCCTGATGTCTCCTCAATGGCTTCGAAGTCCATGATGAAGATAAAATCGTCTCCGCCGACATGCCCGATAAAACTGCCCGCCGGCTGCCGCTCCTTGACGATATTTCTGATCAGCCTGCCGACCATCTTCAAAACCTCATCGCCTCTGGAGAAACCGTATTTGTCGTTGAATGGCTTGAAGAAGTCTATATCGGCATAACCGACTGCAAAGACCTCTCCCCTGTCGAGCCTGTCCTGTATCTGTCTTGTGATTGTAATGTTGCCTGGGAGTCGAGTCAGCGGATTTATTTCCACTATCCGTTCGGACCTGAAAAAGCAGAGCTCGACCCTCTTCCCCAGCTCGGCCTCCACAGCCGATCTTCGCAGATAGTCGTCCGAAAGCAGAAACTCCCAGGAAGGGATGATAAAGTCGTCTGCGAAGATTGTGATTGCAGGTATCTGGCCGAATATCGGGTCGCTCTTTAGGTCGTTCAGGACGTTTATGTTCGTCCTTGAATCCTCCGACAGGTCCAGTATAAGCAGATCAGGCTGGGAATTGTAGATGAAGTCGAGGGATGATTTGAAGTCTCCGAAAAAGAGCAGATTACCCGCTTCGTGCAATATCTTATCTACTATGCTTGTCAGGACGATGTCGCGGGAGATGACGAGGACAGTCTTACGCGGGCTCATCGGAGATCAGGAATGCATCTGCCTCGCTAAGTGTGCTGTCCATCTCGTCCAGAATCTCCCTCAGCTCTTTATCGGAAAGGCCAAGCTGCTCCCACGCGGCGGGATTCACTGCAGGCACATAGTTATCGCCTGCAAAGCCGAACCCTACGGCCCTTGTAAGTATGTCCGCCAGGTGCACGATGGACGAATTCATCGGAGAAGCCTTTGCCAGATTGGGTTTGTGGTGGTATTCGATCACGTCCACAAGTGAAACCGGAAAATTCCACTTCTTGGCTATCCATGCGCCGCTGTCGGCGTGTGTGATGCCGAAGACCTGCTTCTCCGCATCCATTATAAGCATATCGCCGGCCTCGGCTTCTTTAACCACCTTATCATATTCGTCCTTGAATCTCAGGATCATGACAACCTTTCCGATGTCATGCAAAAGGGCGGACACCGAGACTTCCTCGGGCTCCGGCACATTCTTCTTCTTCGCAATTATCCTTGCCGCGACTGCGCAGCCGAGCGAATGCTCCCAGAGGCCAACCATCGACTTCTGCATCACCTCAAAGACCGAAACCCCCAGCAGCAGGCCGCGCACGACATTAAGCCCCAGAAGTATCAGCGCCTGCTGCACGGAAGATATCCTGCCGGGAAATCCGTAGATGGGCGAATTCACCATCTTGAGCACCCGCGACGTGAGCACCGGATCGTTGGATATGAAGTTGCCTATTTCAGTCAGCGAAATCTTGGGGTTCTCGATAACGGCCAGAAGTTTTTTCAGGATGCCCGGGATCGTCGGAAGTGTGTCTATCTTTTCGATCTGTGAACGCAGTGCCTGAGGGTCCATATCAGCTATTTGTAGACCTCCTCGATCCTGGTCTTTATGGCCCCCTTTATGACATTCATGTACGGTTCGTTCCCTGTCTTCCTGAACCGGCTGTCCAGATCGGCGAGCATTTCATCCCGGGATTTGGCTGTCTCAGAAGCCCCTTCAATCCAGATAGACTGCAGGTCCATCCTGTTCAGCCTTGTGATCAGGCTGTCGGTCAGAGCCGTGCCAACGCTCAATAGGACCATGCCCGAATCATTGGTAATAGCCTTTGCCACCACCATCCCCGCTTTGAGGCTGCTTATAGGTATCCTTTGCACAGTCCGCCCCTCTGGGTGATATTATATCACAGCAACCTTGCGAAATCGTCACATCCCGACACGCATTCCAGGAATGCCTGACGGCGCTCTTTGCAGAAAAGCAGCCGATGAAGTATTATCAAATGCGAAACGTTTCAAAAAACAATTCGGACGGAGATGCCAATGAAGATCAGATTTCTCGGCGCGGCACGGACGGTCACCGGCTCGTGTTTTCACTTGCGGCTCAATGGCAGGCAGTTTCTGGTGGATTGCGGCATGCATCAGGGGAAAGACAGCCGCGAGGTCAATAGCGCATCCTTTGCATTCAATCCGCGTGAGATCGAGGCCATGTTTCTGACACACGCGCACATAGACCATTCCGGGCTCATCCCAAGGCTCGTCAAAGAAGGCTTCGCAGGCAGCATAATCACGACAGCAGCCACAGCCGATCTTGCTTCCGTGATGCTGCTCGACTCCGCTCACATCCAGGAGAAAGACGCAGAGTGGCTGACCAGGAAATCTTTCAGGACAGGCGAAGACGTGGCGCATGAGCCTTTATACACCGCCGAAGATGCAAGGGCTGCTCTCGGTCTTTTCGACAGAAAGGAATATGGCAAGACAGGGCATTTGGGAAAAGGCCTCAGTTACCGTTTCAACGACGCCGGCCATATTCTCGGTTCAGGGACCCTCGAATTGTGGTTTCAGGACGGCCCGGCTGAAAAAAAGATCGTCTTTTCGGGCGACATCGGCAAGAAGGGGAATCCCATCATAAACGATCCCGATCAGATCAAGGCGGCAGATTACGTTGTAATGGAATCCACTTACGGCAACCGCCTGCACAAGCCCATGGAAGAGAGCATATCGGAGCTCGCAGAGGCGATCAATACTACCGTGAAGAGCGGCGGCAATGTCGTCATACCTTCCTTTGCAGTAGGCAGGACTCAGGACATACTGTACATCCTGAACAAGCTGGCGAAGGAGAAGCGCATAGGAGCGCTCGATGTGTATATCGACAGCCCGCTGGCAGAGGAAGCCACGAAGGTGTATTTGGCTCACCCTGAAGTCTACGACGAAGATGCAAGGCGCACCATGAAAGAGCGCAAGACAAACGGGCTGCGTATTCACTTCACCGAGTCCGTGGCCGAATCGCAGCGTATTAATGCAGTGAAATCGGGAGCGGTCATAATTGCGGGCAGCGGCATGTGCGAGGGCGGCCGGGTACAGCACCACCTGAAACATAATCTATGGAGACGAGAATGCAGCGTCGTATTCGTAGGGTTCCAGGCTGAGGGAACACTCGGCAGAGAGATCGTATCGGGCGCCTCGAAAGTGATCGTATTGGGAGAGCCGATAGCCGTGCGCTCAAAAATATACACTATAAACGGTTTCTCCGCGCACGCTGACAGGGATGAGCTCCTGGAGTGGCTGGGCGGCTTCGGCAACAAGCCCGAGGTCTTCATCGTGCACGGCGAGGAATCGGTCTCGCTCGACTTTGCCGCAGCTGTCGGGAAAAGATATGGGTTCGTCACCAGGGTGCCGAGCCCTGGCGAAGAATTCGATGTCTGAAAAACTTTGCCGTCCGGAAAGCGTTACCGGAAATCAGGAGATAAAGTGAAGCTTGCCTTCCATCGTTTCCAGGTTAACAACAGCAACCGACGGCTTTCCATACAGCCAGCCTGAGACTTCGCCGGGATTCACCAGAATGGTCTTGCCGACATGCTTCAGCACAGGTTCATGCGTATGTCCGAAAACAACAAGGTCGAAGTGCCCGCTGTCGGCAAGCGCCTCAGCCACTCCGGGCTCGTGCATGACCACTATTTTCCTGCCGTGCAGGCTGAATATATGAGGCTGCGGATATATGCGGTCCTGATACACCTTATTCAGGGCAACCCTATCGCCGTCATTGTTACCGAAGATGCCGGTAAACCCGCCGGCAAAGTCTTTCAGCACTTTGAAATACGTGAAGGGTGACGTGTAGTCTCCGCCATGTATGATATGTTCGACCTTCATTTGCTGAAACATTGCGAGAGCCTTCCTCAGATTGTCGAGATTATCGTGTGTGTCGGACATTATGCCTACAATCATGATCACCTCCGTGGCAAGTTGCAGTGGCGCGGCAAGGCCGCGCAGATGCGGCTCTAGGCACTTCCCAGCGGCAGATAAGCCCTGGGGTTCAGATCAATGCCTGCCCGCTCTCCGGCCATAAGATGGTGGAAACCGGCGGCAGCTATCATCGCCGCATTGTCCGTGCATAGACCATGTGAAGGCAGAAACAGCTCAATCTCCCTTTCGGCGGCCATCCTTTCCATCCGGGTTCTCAGAGCGCCATTGGCAGCAACTCCGCCCGACATCGTCACCCGCCTGACGCCTTTTTTGATTATAGCCCATTCTACCTTTCTTACCAGCACATCCACAACTGCAGCCTGAAACGAGGCTGCGATGTCCCTGACGAACTGAGAGTCTGCGTTCACGCCGCTTTCGGCACGCACACGATTTCTCACCGCCGTCTTCAGGCCGCTGAAACTGAAATCGAACGACTCCGGGACATACGCCCTCGGGAATTGAAAGGCCCTTGGGTCGCCACCGGCAGCAAGCTTGTCGACGACCGGCCCGCCGGGATAGCCGAGCCCCAGCAGTTTCGATACCTTGTCGTATGCTTCACCGGCGGCGTCATCCCGGGTCCGCCCGAGTTCGATATATCTACCAAAAGCCTCTATCAGGTAGAGGCTGGTATGCCCGCCGGATACAACCAGAGAGAGAAACGGGAATTCCGGCTTCCTGTCTTCGAGGAAGACCGAGAAGATATGGCCCTCGAGATGGTTCACCGCAACCAGGGGCAGTTTATGCGCATATGCCACTGCCTTTGCAAAGCCGCAACCCACAAGCAGCGACCCGATAAGTCCCGGCCCGTTACAGACAGCGAGCCCGTCCAGCTGCTCAAGCGGGATGCCGGCCCCATGAACCGCCTCATGCACAACCGGCCATATCATCTCAATGTGCCTTCTGGATGCAAGCTCCGGGACAATGCCGCCATATTTCTTATGGATTTCGATCTGAGATGAAACGACATTAGAGATTATATTGCAGCCGTCGCCGACAATGGCTGCGGAGGTGTCGTCACAGGAGGTGTCAATGCCCAGCACCACCATTTCCCCGCCTTCCACCGCTATCCACTTCTTACTGCATGCTGCCGTACGAATGCAGGCCGCTCAGCAGCAGGTTCACACCAAGATACGTGAAGATGGTGCAGGCAAAACCTATTACCGCCATCACGGCTATCTTGTTTCCTCTCCATCCCCTCATGTGCCTCGCATGGAGATAAAATGCATATACAAACCATGTAATAAGGGACCATGTTTCCTTCGGGTCCCAACTCCAGTATTTGCCCCATGCCTGATCGGCCCATATGGCCCCGAAAATGAGCCCTCCAAGGGTAAAGACCGGGAAGCCCACAGCGATAGCCTTGTAAGTAAGATCGTCCAGAATTTCAGGCGTCAGCGAGAATGCAGCGATAACCTTCCTGAGGTGAAACCCATATCTCCAGACAAGAAAAACAATGGCAAGAAAGGCAGCCGAGCTCACAGCCACGATGATGCCGGACCCGCTGCGAAATGTGGCCTTAAACATGTAATTCTGTATAAAGGCCTGGGGCGTCTTAGCCGATATTTTCAAGGTCACGAAATCGATTCCCATTGCGATGAACGATACGATGAAGATGGCGAGGGTCACCGTCCAGAAGATGTAAGGGAAACTCTTTCTGTCTTCAGCGGTAATCGCAAGGTACATCAGCGCCGTAGCGCACGAAATGGCAAAAGCCGCGTACGATATAAAGCTCATTGTGACGTGGGCAAGAAGCCAGTTGCTCTGCAGCGCCGGGACAAGAGGCTGTATCTCCGTAGATACGCCTGCTATGCTGATAAACGCAAGTGTAATGCCTGCTATCGGCGTGATAAATGCCCCGAACGATCTGGTCTTATATTTCCACTCGATCACCAAATATCCGAGTATCAGGCACCAAACGAAAAAAACCAGCGATTCATAAAGATTTGTAAGCGGTATTGCGCGCAATATTCCCATGCGCCCGATCTCGTAAAATTCTTTCCACCTAAGCCCGAATGCAACGGTCTGTGAAACGAAGCCGACCACCGTTGCGGTTGTAGCAATCACGCCTACCGCTGAATTCTTGAACGCAAGATACGAGATATATGCGACCATCGCCAGAATATATACAATCGTGGCAACGCCGAAAAAGAATGAACTGTCCATTAAACCCTCCGTAAAACTACGTGTAGCTCTAGGCCTTGTCCTGCAGATCCCTGACGAACCTGTCGAGTGTCCTGCCGAAGGCTATCCTGTTCTTGTTGATCGACGAGGCAATCGTTACCCTCGTTGAATTTTTCTCTTCACGCAGCCGCACCCATATCCTGGCATGGCTCATGAAAAAAGCGGCATAAAGCCCGCAGGCCATCACTATGCAACCCAGATATACGATCCAGACCCCGGGATCCTTGCGCACCTGCAAGCCAGTATACTGAACTCCCCACAGGTCCCTGAACTCAACCGTACCGGCCTCGGTCTTCCATGTATCGGGGTATCTCTTCAAAATCCATTGCTTGAACTTGGGGTTCCCGGCCTCGGAAAACTGGACGAAGACCGCCGGATTGTTCATGGATTCGGCGTACGTGAAAAGCTTGCCGGACGGATCAACCCCGAGCGCCGGGCTGAAATCGGCCACCTCGCCCGTAAGATTGGTGCCCTGAACAGCAAAGGGTTCGCCAAACTTGACGGCAATGTCCTGCGTCTTGCCGCCTGAAGGGGTGATGCTGAATTTGAAAATAGCATCCCTGTTGGGCTCAAAGCCGAAGCTGGACTGATAAAAGGTGATACCTTTATATGTAAGAGGAGAATTCACCTCGATCTCCTTATTGAGCACTTCCCTGCCGCCTTCGATGACGGTCAGCCGGCTCTTGTATTCCCTGGGCCTGTCGGAATCGGGATAGAATCCCACGTCGAAATCGTCACATCTCAGCTCGAACCCCAGCGGGACCTTCTGCCCATTGCTTTTATAAGCAACAGCCGACGTCGTGCCTTCGAGAAGATTCAAGCTTCCGTTGAATCCGAACTTCATGCCGACAACTGCTCCAAACAGGATAAGCAATATACTGAGGTGGGTGACATAAACGCCTAGCCTGCTGTAGCGACCTTTCTCAGCGCAAATCTGGGTTGCGCCGCCCTCTTTCTTTATCTCTCCATGAAATCCGATCTTCTTCAGCACCTCGATTACCCTGGGCCCCGCCTTTTCTGCATTGCCCTTCACTACCGCTTCGTGTTTGGATGTGATGGCCTTGAACTGCTCCTCGCCAAGCGGAGAAATAGGTGTCTTGACGACTTTCAGGATCTTCGGAAGCCGGTCAATCGAGCAGATGACCAGGTTCGTAGCGAAGATGAATAGAAGCCCCATAAACCACCATGAACCGAACATATCGGTAAACCCTGTCGAATCGAGAAATCGATAGAGACCCGGCGCCACAGAGTCTCCGAAGAGCTTGGTCAGCAGCTTGATATTTCGCTCCGGTTCGGCCTGCTGTTCGATTACTGTTCCGACAATGGATGTGAGAGAGATTATCGTAAAGACAATAACAGCAAGCTTGACGGATGAGAATAAACTCCAGATCCTGTCAACAATACCCTGTCCTTCTTTGTTCTTATTCAAAACGCACTCCTTTTTCCCTGCAATTGTCTGTCAGCCTGTGAGCATAGACTGTCCGGGCTTGAAACGGAATGATAAGGATTGACACTTCACTTTAATGTTAACAAAAACAGCCTTATTCTTCAAACACAGAAGAAATAGCGATCTGAACAGGCGGCCTACGTGACTGGAGAAGATTCCCTATTTTCCTGAGCAGGGCTGCCCAGTGGGATGCCTATTGTGACAAGCGTGCCCTTGTCGGGGATACTCTCAATTGCCATCTTCCCTTCAAGCATTTCAGCAGCAGCGCGCGCGACACAAAGTTCCAGGTGGGATGCGACAAAGACATCCCTCTTCATGATCTTGTCTGCAAGCGGCCGCTCCATTCCCGGTCCCGTATCAGAAACCGCGAAACAGAGGGATTCGGCACCTTCTTCAGACAAACGGGCCGGCAACAGCGTCACCGTTCCAACATCAGTATGAAGTATCGATTCCCGCAAAAGTGAGGAATTGATAATCTTTACCAGCCGCCTGTCGACAGGCATTGAAACAGCGGCCAACTCCTCAGGACAGTCTACAATCAATTCGACCTCTTTCCCCCCGATCAGAGAGCGGCACTGTTCCTCGGTCTCGGCAAGCAGTTCGCACAGTTTGAATTCTTTCCTGGAAGGACGTACATCGTCACCCTTAATGCGGACAAGATAGTTAAGATCGTCTATAGTGGCCGACAGGGCCCTGATCTCGTCTGCAGGATTGCCCGGCTTTCTGCTGCCATCGCCTGCATCGATGTCGCCGGCTATTGCTTCAAGGCGGTTCTTGATTTCAGCCGACATGCCGTCAATAAAAGCTGCCCTCGAACGTGCGGCTTCGGTTTCAGCGACATCCCTGGCCGCCGCCTTTTTCCTGCTCAGTCCAACAATCATCTGCGAAAAGCCCTCGGCAAGCAGTCTCAGTTCGCCTATATAGCCCTTGCGCAAATTAATACGCATGTCCTCTTCGGCTATGGATTGAGTTGCCTTCACAAGCCTCGCAAGCGGCTTTTCCAGGATCTTCGGGGCGATTATAAATATCTGCAGCAGGACCACCAGAACAATCAATGCTGCGAATGCCAGATACACCGTTGCCAGCGGCCTGAGCGGTTTGGCAGCCTCAGCTGCATCTAGTGTCGCTATAAG
>DATHDF010000072.1:0-8811 GCA_035319185.1 Dissulfurispiraceae bacterium
AAATCCGAACCATCCAAACCACAGGAGGCCCGCGCCGATGACAACGAACGGCAGATTATTGGGTTTGTAAGTAGGGTCTTTTCTTTTTCCCAACATCAGGGCCCCAACAAGACCGGCTACACCGGCATTGATGTGAACGACTGTTCCACCCGCAAAGTCAAGCGCGCCAAGCTGGGCCAGGAAGCCGCCGCCCCATACCCAATGGGCTATCGGCACATAGGTTATGGTGAGCCAGAGTATCGAAAACAGTACCCACGCGGAAAATTTCATCCGCTCGACATATGAACCGCTTGCAAGAGCAACTGTGATAGCTGCAAATGTCAACTGGTAAACGACGAATATGAATTCAGGAATCGTCTTTGCGGCGTCCGCAATGCTGGCCGTCCCGACGCCGGCGAGCATGATCTTATCGGCAGCGCCGATAATCCCCTTTACGTCAGTGCTGAATGCAAAAGTATATCCGTAAACGATCCATAGGACGCTAACAATCGCAAAGGTTGCAAAAGACATTGCCAGTGTATTCAGGACATTCTTGCCCTTGGCCATACCGCCGTAAAACAATGCGAGGCCGGGCAGGGTCATAAGCATGACAAGGGCCGTCGCTACGATCATCCAGGCGGTGTCGCCGGAATCAAGCTTGTTCGGCGCCGGTGCAGGCGCGGCTGCAGGAGCAGCGGGGGCAGCCGGGGCAGGCGCAGCAGCCTGTGGCGCAGCCGGGGCTTCTGCCGGGGCTTTTTCGTCTGCCGCTATCGCAAGTCCCGCCATGCAGAGCATGGAAAGGACCATAATAATACTCAAAAAGCTTTTCATATCTCCTCCCAGTTATTAACTTGTTTAAAAACTTAACGTCACGCCAACGCCATAAACGAAGGTGTTATCAATGTGAGCAGCCGGGTTGTTATCCGTGTTGGGGTCGCTGTGATGAGCCTTGCCTGAAAGCGGATACCAGTACTGCATAACAGGCTGGACAACTACATTCTTTGCAACAGGAATCGTGAGCCCCGCCTTCAGCATGCCGTCGTGAAGGGCGCTATATGTTTTCATATTGTTTCCGCCGATGTTGTAATATCCGAAAGATGCGCCGAGATCTACCGTCATGTCGCCGGCAGGCACCTTTACAACAGGGAATGACTGAGAAAATGCGAGGTTGACATACCAGCCCGGATAAGCATCGATATCACGATATACCGATATCGTCGGATGAGCTATCATATCATATGTTGCGCTTACATAAAGCTCCTGCGTCTGCTGAGCATAATCCGTGCCGTAATAAATATAACCGCCGGTGAGTCCGAGCTTGTCGATCGCATAAGTATAGCTGAGGGTTACGTCGGTTTCATTCCAGCTCTTCTGTCCTTCGCCTACTGGAACGCCATTGGCGTCAAATGCCTTTCCGGGGACAAATACCTGCGTACCGTGCTGGTCTGTATCCATATTGCCCCATACATTAAGGGCAAACCCCTTGTAATTCACAGTTACAGACGGCTGCAGCACAACGCTCTTTGCGCTAAGTTCAGCGCCCCTGAATACATATTTATTCAATCCCGTTAGAGATACGCTGCCCGTCACATCAGGTGCAGGCGCCGCCGCAGGAGCCGCAGCCGGTGCCGCAGGGGCTGCTGCCTGTTCTTCAGCGTAAGCGCCGGCAGTCAAAACGCAAACCGAAAACATCATCACCAATACTGTCCTGATAAGCTTCATGCTAATATTCCTCCCTTAAGTAATGTCGGGCACATCGCCCGTGTTTCCTGCTAAACGGTTGTGCTGCTTATCTCCAGCTTCTCCTTATCCCCCTCCTCCTTTCTTATCCCGTATTTCTTGATCTTGTACCCAATCATTCTCTCGGTGATGCCGAGTATCCTCGCTGCCCTGGCCATCACCCAGTTGCTTTGCCTGAGGGCCTTGGTGATCTCCTCCCTTTCTATTTCGACCACTTTTGTCCTGAGCGAACCCATGCGATTCCTCCTGATTCGACGCTGTCCTTACTGATTAGCCAGAAATGTGCCAACCTGCAACTCATTGTTATTTTTTGCTTTATATGCCCAAAGAGACACTACAATATTGTAATGCCATACATTTTTGTTGAACTGCTAATGTGCAGGGTTCTGCCCGGCGCCCGGATGCCGCAAAAATCGCCATACCGCCCCCGCCACTATTAGAATGAAGCCTGTCTCTCCAATTTTGACTTGAGGTGGATTTCAGCTACAATTGATTTATGGAAAAAGAACCCATATCCGACGACATAAAGAAAATGCTCCATGATACCTTCAAGGCATTGAAGGACGACGTTATAATCGAAGTCTTCACCAATAAAGATGAAAATGAGACGTTCAACAAGGCAACGGTAAGCATGATCGAAGCCCTTGCTGCCATTACTCCAAAAATCAAACCTACCTTTAATGAAATCGGAGCCGAGCTTTCAAGAAAGCGTGTTGTGTCGAGGTCTCCAACAATACTTCTGGCTCCGGATAAGTTCTCCATTCGTTACACCGGATCGCCCCTCGGAGAAGAAGGCCGTTCCTTCATTGTCGCAATTATCATGGCATCTACAGCAAGCGTTGTCCTCAGCGAAGAATCGCTGCGGCGCCTGATGGAACTCAAAGAGCACAGGTCCGTACAGGTATTCGTAAGCCCCACATGTCCCTATTGCCCGCAAGAGGTCATTTACGCCGTTTCCGCTGCGGTAGCCCAGCCCGAGCTGGTGACTGCCGAGATCATCGAGATCTTCGAAAACCAGGACCTGGCGGAGGAAAAAGGCATAATCTCGGTGCCTCAGACCTTCATCAACGGGACGCTCACCTCGCCCGGGGTCGAGCCTGAGGAGTTTTTCATCGAATCCTTGCTGACGCTAAAGAGACCCGAGATAGTAACCGAAGTCATTTCAGACAAGCCGGTCGAAAGCGATGTCGTGATTTTAGGAGCTGGGCCCGCCGGGCTCACAGCTGCAATATACGCAGTGCGTGCCGGCTTGAAAACAGTTGTTGTAGAAAAGGCGAATGTCGGCGGGCAGGTTGCTATAACGCCCATTGTGGAGAACTATCCAGGTTTCGCGAAGATTCCCGGCAAATCGCTTGTAGATCTCATCACGCAGCAGGCGCTTCAATATGTCGACGTCCATATCTCCGAAGAAGTGAAGGAGATAGAGAAAAAAGAAGAGAGATTTCACATTAAGACAAGCCGAGCTTACTATATTTCCCGCAGTATCATCCTGGCCACAGGCGTCAGCAGCCGCGAGCTGAATGTACCCGGCGAAAAGCGTTTCTGGGGCCGCGGAGTTAGCTATTGTGCGGAGTGCGACGGCTATTTCTTCAAGGACGGCAAGAACGTGCTGATCGTCGGCGGAGGGAATACCGCGGCAACAGACGCCCTTTATCTCCACGCCCTCGGAGCAAAGGTGTCGATAGTCCACCGAAAAGACAAGCTCAGAGCTGAAAAGCGCTTGCAGGACAGCCTTGCCAAGGCCGGCATACCGATATTGTGGAACAGCTCGGTCAGCGAGATTGTCGGCGACCGCGTGGTGAAGTCTGCAAAGATCACGGATACTAAGGACGGCAAAACAACAGAAATGCCTGTGGATGGGATATTCGTTGCTATCGGGTACAAGCCCAATAATGAAATTGCGGCATCTATCGGACTTGCAATGGATGAGTATGGCTATGTGAAGGTGGATGAAGAGCAACGGACTTCGATAAAGATGGTTTATGCAGCGGGGGACATAACCGGGGGTGTAAAACAGATTGTGGTTGCAGTAGGACAGGCCTCAGTTGCAGCCCTGACAGCCTTTGAAGACCTTTCGAATCCGTACTGGAAAGATACGGAAGCCCTTACTGGCGCAGATCTGCAACAGGGAATACAACCGTGAACTCGCTCCCCTCGCCCACCTTGCTTTTCACGTAGATCCTGCCGTTATTGGCCTTGATGATCCACTGCGTTATCGACAATCCAAGCCCCGTACCGACTGCCCGGACATTCTCTTTTTCACCCCGATAAAACCTGTCAAAAATATGAGGTATTTCTTCCTCCGGTATTCCAACGCCGGAATCGCTGATAGTAACGCGCACAGTCGAATCGTCCATGCTTGATCCAATGGTCACACTTCCTCCGCGAGACGTATACTTGATGCCATTATCTATGAGATTGGAGAAAGCCTGCTCAAGCAGGTTCATATCTCCGAACAACTCGAGCTGGCGCTCTTCGTATCTCTCAACCAATGTTATGATCCCTCGCTCAGCCTTGAACCTGAAACGGTCCACTATGTTCCTCATGAACTCATTTAGGTCGAACTTCTGTTTTCTGAGCTCCAGTATATGGTTGTCGACTTTTGTCAGAAACAGAATATTATCCGTAATACGGGAAAGCCTCACAAGGTCAGTCAGGTTATTGCGCAAAAGCTCCTCATACTCTTCAGCCGTCCGCTTGCGCCTGAGCGTAACCTCGGTGTTGCCTATGAGAGACGTAAGCGGAGAACGTATCTCGTGAGCGACATCCGAAGTAAAGCGCTTATGCGCTTCGAGAGATGAATGAATGTCCTCGATCATGCTGTTGAATATGCCGACAATTGAGTCGATCTCTTTTCCCTTCCGACCGATATCGATCTTTTCCGCAGTCCTGGACCGTATGATCTCCTCGGCCCTCTTGCGTAGTTTAACGATAGGCGCAACTGACCTGGTTGCAAAGAGCCAGCCCATGATAAACGACAAGACAAGAAGCATTGCGGGGAACACAACTATCAAGCGGTTCAGACTTTCCAGATGTTGCCTTATATCTTCAAGCGACGCGCCCATCCTGAGAACCTCGTCCTTGCCCGCCGGGAAGTAGATTACCCTTACCTTCTCTCCCTTCGAATCGACGGTATCGTAAACGGGCTTGCCGCTGAGGGCTTTTTGCAGCTTGTCCATATTGACAGGCCATCTCTGCGAAACGCTGCTGATCGAGCCGACAACGGCTGTGCCGTTGTGACGGGCGATCTGATGATAATCAGCCTCTACCTTCTTTATAATCTCCTGTCCTCTTTCAAGATGGTCCGCATCCAGCTTGCCTTCAGAGGCATCCTTGGCCAGCCGCATCAGCGACCAGTCAGCCGTCTCGTAAAGACTGTTCCGGTATTCGGAATATGCGCCAAAGGCCGCCAAAAAAAATATTGCTGCGAAGCATACAGTAAACAGAAGCGTCAGCCGCATTCTGAAAGTATTGATCATTAATATCTCCTGCAATGAGCCTGAATCGACTTTGTGATCACCATCACATATTATACCTGAGGCTGCATGATTTCAATACTCATATTGCGGACAGCAGATTGACCTTATATACTGGACATATGAAAAGCGTGTCTAGAAGCCGCGTCATGGAAATAGTTGCAACCGGCGGGGACTTGACCGGGGCCGATCTGTCTGGGACGAATCTGAGCGAACTGGACCTCAGCGCAATGAGGCTGGCGGATTCCGATCTTCAGCGCTCAGACTTGAGCAAGACCGCGTTGATTAGGGCCGACCTTTCCGGCTGCGAACTGGCCTCTGCAAACCTTTCAGTGGCCAACCTTACCGGAGCAGCAATGAAAGGGTGCAACCTCTCCGGAGCGGACCTCAGCTTTTCGATCCTTATCGGCGCTAATCTCAATAAAGCAGTATTGTCCGGTTCGAATCTCAGTCTGTCGAATCTTTCAAGCGCAGTTATCAGAAATGCGATCGTGACAGGGGCCAATCTTAAGCAGGCTGAAGCGAGCGGTTCGGATTTTTCAGGATCGGTGATGGGTAACATAAATGCCTTTGGGGCCAATCTGGCGGGATCAAATCTTTCACGCGCTGCACTGAATGATGCTGTTTTGACCAAGGCCGACTTGACCGCAGCCGACCTTTCCGGGGCAGATCTGAGAAATACGGAACTGATCAACGCAAATTTTACCGCCGCTGATCTTAGAGATGCAGATCTTCGCGGGGCCACATTTACCGGCGCCAATTTCGCACGCGCCAAAATCAATGGTGTAAAACTGGACGATGGTGTGAGGCTTATTGCATAGGGCCACCTCCGAGATCACTCTCGTGAGATGGCCCCACACAGTTGTCTAGTAAAGAGGCTTATCCGTCGACACACCCCAGTTCACAATGCGTGTCGCACCGTTTGAACTGTTGACTATATACCAATTGCCGTTAGAGGGCCTAAATACGCATATATCGGTTTTGCCGTCGCCGTCATAATCGCCAGGGATCGGCTTGTCGCCGTTTACTCCCCAGTTTGCGATCCGCACAGCATTATTCGAACTGTTGATGATGTACCAGGTGCCGTTTGACGGACGGAATACTGCTATATCTGTCTTCCCGTCTCCATCATAGTCTGCCGGCACAGGGATGTCGTTGCTGATGCCCCAGTTGACGATCCTCGGTAGATTTGTTGAGCTGTCCATTATATACCAGTTCCCATTGGAAGGACGGAATACGGCTATGTCAGCTTTCCAGTTTCCGTTATAATCTCCAGGGACAGGAATATCTCCGCTAACTCCCCAATTCATAACACGGACTGAATTATCGGAACTCCTGATTACATACCAAGTTCCATTTGAGGGACGAAATACAGCAATGTCGGTCTTACCATCTCCGTCATAGTCGCCAGGGACAGACGTATCCGTACTTGCGCCCCAGTTTCTCACCGTCACAGTGCCATTGGAAGAGTTCATGATGTACCAGTTACCTTCAGAAGGACGCCAAACCGCAGCATCCGTCTTACCATCACCGTCATAATCGCCCGGCACAGGCGCATCAGTACTTACACCCCAGTTAACTATACGCGGCGTATTTGTAGAGCTGTTCATTATATACCAATTGCCGTTGGACGGACGGTAGACCGCTATATCCATTTTATGGTCTCCGTCAAAATCATATTTATCAGAGCCTGAATTGCCGCGGATGGCCAATATGCCCTGAGTATTTACTGTCATAAGACCCGTTTCTGCATCATGCCCGCCACTATTATCGGTAGCATTTATTACAAAATATCCGCTTGAGTCTATATTGATTACACCCTTGCCCCAGTATGGCCCAGGAGTTGCAACCGCGTTAGCGTGCCATGTTCCGGTCAAATCAGATTGGGGATAAGAAGTACCTTTCCTGGTCATTATCATAATGGCCGCCGAGCCGGCTTGAGGAGTTTGTGTACAGGCTGCAACAGTTTTGCCTGCATCCAGATGACATGTGACAGGTCCTCTGCCAGGCGGTGTTATGGTCATCTCGCCGGTTGTCAAATTGACGATTGCACCAGAGCCGCTTTCGAAAAGACCTGTTTCACCGTCGCTGTTTTCACCATTGATCGTCCAGCTGCCGTCGGCGTTGGTAGTGAGCTGCCCACGCTGCCAATATGGACCCGGCGACAGTAATGAATGATAATTCCATTCCCCTACGAAATCGGATGCCGCGTATGATGAGCCCCTTTTCGTGAGAACAGAAAGCGCTGTAGAACTTTCAGAAGTCCAGGTTTCGGCGCAGGCAATAACAGTTTTTCCCGAGTCGAGATGGCAGGTCATTTCCGGGACAGTCAATATCCCATCTGCTTCCATTGAAAAGTTCCCGGTGACTCCGTCTGTCTCCCCATTGCTGTCTATTTCTGAAGTCGTGAAGTGTCCGTTAGCCTCGACAACAGCGGTCCCTCGCATCCAATAAGGGGCAATTACTTCAGTTGCAATCTTGTTGATGTGCCACGTTCCTGCCAGATCTGACATGCTATAGGTACCCTGCTTGGTCATGACAATAAGCTCGGAGGTATTGTCTCCGCCGCCCCACGTATGAGCCATGACCGCTACTGTCTTGCCTGAATCGAGACTGCCGGTAGTCGGAATGGCCAGCGCTGTGCATGGAAGTATGACCGACAAAACAACTGCTGCGAAGCAAAGCAACCCGGCTGAAGACAATGCTCTCATAATAGGCCTCCTTGCAGTTAAATTCACAACCATTAAACAACATCCCCTCCAAATAAAAAGCCGAACTGCCGATTCAGAAGTCTTCGGCAGCCCGGCTGTCTTGCTTACAAGACCCGTTGCTTTCCGCCCTCTCCTCGCGAAGAGTTGGGCTTTATCGGGACGTTTATTTATGTGACGACTAAAAATACCATAAAACGTGCAGCTTGTCCAGCGAAATAATTTATTACATTATCTTATTGATATTACACAATAATTTATCGTATTGATCTAGGAGCATGCATTGCGGGTTGGAACACGAGATCTATTCGTAGCGAAAGAGACGAAAAGGGCCAACCCTTTATGAGCCGGCCCTTTTCGTGTTATGAAATCCTTCTTCAGTGGATCGGTATGTCTGTAGCCAATCCCCAGTTTGTAATGCTTGCAGATCCGGTTGAGCTGTTGATGATATACCAGTTGCCATCAGACGGCCTGAACACCGCAATATCAGTCTTGCCGTCTCCATCGTAATCCCCGGGAACTGGAACATCATTCGTTGTTCCCCAATTCTTTATAGTGTAAGTTCCCGTTGAAGAGTTCATTATATACCAGTTGTTGTCTGATGCGCGGAATACCGCTACATCGGTTTTGCCATCCCCATCATAGTCTCCAGGAACTGGAACGTCATTCGTGGTTCCCCAGGTCTTTATAGTGTAAGTCCCCGTTGAAGAATTCATTATATACCAGTTGTTGTCTGATGCGCGGAATACCGCTACATCGGTTTTGCCATCCCCATCATAGTCTCCAGGAACTGGAATGTCATTCGTGGTTCCCCAGGTCTTTATAGTGTAAGTCCCCGTTGAAGAATTCATTATATACCAGTTGTTGTCTGATGCGCGGAATACCGCTACATCGGTTTTGCCATCCCC
>DATHDF010000073.1:0-5499 GCA_035319185.1 Dissulfurispiraceae bacterium
GAACAATAATGGTTTTCCGATGACTGTTCCCTGAAAACCGCTTTTGCCGCAAATATGCCGTTGCGTGGGATTTTGGACTTTATAATCTCGCCCATTCAATACCCGAGTCTCGAAAGATATGCATTGTGTAATCGTGTAAGAAGAATGACGGCTGCCACTGACCCGATCAGACACCATAGCATGTCGGTCTGTGTATCCCATATATAGCCTTGCGTCCCCAGGAAAGCTTCTGTATCAGCCGGATTGGAAAGGGAAGCCAGCCATTCTATAATCTCATATAGCGCTGAAAATGCAAGCGGGACGGCTAATGATATAAAGGAAAGCCATTTGCCGGGCCTCAATGGCGATTTGCGCGCAAAGATTTCGCGCACGTATATAGTCGGGCCAAAGCCCTGCATGAAATGTCCGATCTTGTCATAATTGTTGCGAGTCCATCCGAACCAATCCTCCATCCAGAAGCCAAGAGGCACTTTTGCATATGAGTAGTGGCCGCCTACCATCAGAATAATTGCATGTATAGCAATAAGCGTATACGTCAGATTCGACAATGGAAATCTTCTGAAGGTAAAAAGCATGATCGGCAGGGCAATCATAAACGGCAGCGTTTCCAAAACCCATGTGAGGCGGGTATCCTGCAGATCTATGCCCGACCAGATCCAGCAGGCCAATACAATTAGCAGTAAGGCAAATACATATTTTTTCGACACTATGCGCTATCCCCTTACTTGCAAGAACTGACTGCCTGATCAAAGATTCTTTTACTTTCAGGCGAATCCGTGGCGGTTATCTTGGTCAGCTCAGCAGCCGAATACTTGCTGATCAGGAAGTTACCAACGCAGTCACACCTGTTTTTGACATCGATTTCCTTCAACCCTTTTTTTGTTCCGCTCTCGGTACAGGATTTGATAAAGCTTTGCAGAAAAGACTCTTTAAAACTTTTTTCTTCGTCATCCTTGCTTTTTACACAGCCGATAACCATTAGCAGCATGACGGTACATACAATCAGCGACCGAATATTCATCTTATTCTCCCTATGCCTGTTTATATTTTATTGGATGCATTGCTGGTGTTTCTGCCAGGAAGTATATCACATTGCAATGTGATGATAAGGCGGCAGAATAGAGAGCCTTCTGTCTTCGACAGGCTTGCCTATCGAAAAATGATAGATGTCCTGAAAGGTATTGTCACTTAGGCCGATGATATCATGAGTTACATCATCGAAGAAGCAGCCCATTCCCGTGCCCCGCATCCCGTGAGCCTCTGCTTCGAGATACAGCACCTGCCCGATCATGCCGGCCTCCCAGTGAAGCCTTCGGTAATCAGAGGGATGTTGCTCTATCTTATTCCTGAACTTTGCGATCATTGCGACTGAGATGACGCCGTCGCTTGCAATCTCCTGATAGCAGCCGGCGTTTGCCGCTGTGCTTTGGTAATCGCCCTTCTTGAGGAGGAAGAACCTGAGCTGTTCAGGAGCACCTGCCACTTCTTTCCATGCAAACTCTTCATGACAGCACTTCCGCAGCTCCTCAATATCCGCCTCATTCCTGACAAGAACATGGAGCCCGGGATCAAGCCCGTCGATCCTGTGGACAAAAATGAACAGATGAATGACTGGCTCGTCAGGCTGTATATCGAACGGCGCACAATTCTGCCTGGGTATCGTGCGGTCCAGAATTTCGAATAAATTGTTTTTCGACATAGATGTCATTGCGTCAAAAGCCGTGGCACTTCTTCTCGCTCGGATAACCGCTGCTGCTTGGTCTGATAGCGTCTTATTTGCGAAAAAAGGGTAATCTCGGAACTTAAATGGAACATGCGCGGTTGACGACTTCTCGGTGGCCTCAGAAACTTCGTCGATGATCCGCCAATCCTTGTGATCGTTGCTCAAGCGGTTCGGGATGCCTACGAAATCGAGCGGCTCAAACAGATCTATTATCCTCTGGTTCGGCCCCGGTGGGCTGAATGTCTCCGAACCGGGATGGATAAAAAGTATCAGCTCCGGATTTTCTCTTTCGAACTTGTGCCAGCTCGTTTTCCGAAATCCCAGGAGGGTCTCGATGTCGCGATCCGACAAGCTATCAAGATGCGTGACCTTCCATCCCATGAGATTGCCGGCAAAGCTCAGACACGTTAGGGCATGACCCACGTCGTGGTTGCAATATCTGAAGGCACGTTCTCCGTATTTCCAAGACTCCCTCCAGTATATGCTGCTCAATCCGGCAAAAAAGCCGTCCACCCCGAAATGCTGCCTGATCTCGGACCATATTTCAGCATCCAGCACAACCCTCCGCTCCAGCGCATGAAGGTACGGATTGTAGTGATACACTCCAGCGTTGCCGCCGGTTTCAACAAGTGGAGGCAGGATGAGATGCGCCTCAGTCGGATGGAGATTCCCGCTTGATGGATTCATCCTGAGGGCCCATGAGGCCTCGCCCTGGGACTTCCAGGCTGAAAGTCCCAGGGACAGTTCCAGTAATTTGGATATGTTTTCGAATGAAAAAGGCTTGAATGCGTTGCGCCCCCTTTCGTAGAGATCGATGTATCCGGCAGATGGATCTTTTGAAATCAATGGCAGAGAAAACCGCTCTGCGCCTTCATATAGCCTGAACGGATGAGGTTCGTTAGGCCAGTCGAGAAAGCCCGCAGATCTCGCATAGCGATGAGGACGGTGCTTCGTCTCTTCGTGGTAACGAAAAGTCATGTCTGCAGAAATACTCACAGTGTAAGGTTCGTTATCCGTTATTTTCGGCGCGGGTTTTATGCAGTTCCACGTAATGAGCAGAGGCGAGGGCGGCGATGCATCCGTCGGCAGCTGCGACAACGATCTGGTTTGCGAATTTCTTCCTCAGGTCTCCGGCAGCGAAGATGCCCGGCACGGTTGTGGCGCATTTATCGTCGGTTATCACAAAGCCCCTTTCGTCCATCTGGACTGAGGCAGGTATGAGCTCGTTGTTCGGAAGATATCCGACAAATATGAACACACCGTCGGTCTGAAGGTCCTCTTTTGCTCCTGTCTTCACGTTCTCGATTGACACAGCGGTAACGCCGCTTGCATCACCCTTGATTGCGGCAGCGATGGTATCCCATATCACCTTTATCCGCGGCTCATTGAACAGCCGCTCCTGAAGTATCCTGCTCGCCCGGAGCGAGCTTCCGCGATGAATCAGCCGTACGCTCTCCGCGATCTTCGACAGATAGAGTGCTTCCTCGACCGCCGTATCGCCTCCTCCTATAACGACGACAGACTTGTTCCGGAAAAAGAAGCCGTCGCAGGTGGCGCAGTAGGAAACGCCTGTGCCCAGGTAATCGGCCTCTCCCGGTATCCCCAGTTTTTTCACCGATCCGCCGACTGCAAGTATAAGGGCTGCGGCTTTCAGCGTGTCGCCGTTTTCGAGCCTGACGAGATGAAGATCTGAGCCGGGAGTGATTTCAGCCACCGCCTGCTGGATGACCGGAAGATTGTAGGACTGAGTGTGGTGGTGCAGTTTTTCGGCAAGGTCGAAGCCGGTTATGCCTTCCATTCCAGGATAATTCTCGACATCCTTTGAAATTGCGATCTGACCGCCGATCAGGCCCTTTTCGACAAGCACCGCATTCAGTGCAGCGCGCTTGCAATATAGACCTGCAGTGAGTCCTGCGGGACCGGCACCTATTATTATCACGTCGTATGTGTTATTGGCGGACAAAGTGATGCTCCTTATTAGGGCTAGTATATCAATGTTGGAGTATGCAAACTAGAGAGGATCATTTGCGGGTATAGCTTCGCTATGCGCCTCTAGCGCGCTGAATTAGTCCTTGAGAAGTATTTGAAAGATTGATCAAGGAGTTTCTGTGGTGTATCAGTTCGACGCTTGCCCTGCCCGCTGGCGCGGCCGTGATAACCCAGACAGCGCGCTTCGATCCGCATAGCGAAGCTATGCCCGCGTTTGTCTATTTCAAAACCGGATAACATGCCGCTTGCCATCGGCCATCACGATCAGATTGTCGAAACAGGTAACGGAATCGGCCTTAGTCCAGAGCCCAATGAAACCTTTGAGAGGTCGTCCAGCTTCATATTCCAGCGCGAGCGCTCCGTTTGCATAACCCTTTATATTCTGTCCCGCTATACCGACGGCGAGGGAGTGCCACTTGCCCGTTTCGATCTTTTTTCTTACGGACTGTCTTTCGAGCCTTTTTCCGTTGATATATTCGAAGAGGATGATATTCCCCTCAAGCGCATTGGATCGAAGAACGAAATAATTGTCGATGTCTCTTATACCGAAGGCTATGCCGCCTGCCCTGTCTATGTTCCCTGAAACCGGCTTCACATCGGCGCTTATCGAGCCTTCCGAGAATTCGATGTCCCTGACTATCGCCAGCGGAAAGTAGTGGTATGCCTCGATCGTGTCGAGGAATTCGTGATAGGATTTGCCGACAAACTTTCCCACAACCTTTGAGATGCCTGACGACAGGCGCCCGCTCCATCTCATGCCGTCCTGCAGCAGGCATTGGCGCCCGTACTCGACCGATATGCCCCAATGGCCTCCACGAATATATAGCCCCGGCAGGGCGTCGTGTTTTGCAGCCGCAAGAAAGTCATAAGTGCCGCTGAAAAAAGCCTCGGACAATCTCTCAAGCTCGTCCTGATTAGAGAGGGTCATATCCAGCAGTCTCGTCGAGGCCAGCAGCCGGGCGGTCATATCGAGCTTGTTTTCCATCGATCTCTTGTCGTATCTCGCCGCGAATGCCTCCAGCAGATCCCCCTTGGTCGCGACCCGAAAGCCGAGCCTCTCCAGGATACTGCCCATGAGCTGAATCCTGAGAGACCGTCCGTAATAGTTTCCTGCTCCGCCAGAAAACTGAAGCGATATATAGTTTTGCGATTCGTGCTCGCCGCATAACGAATCAATTGTGGCGAAATGATATGCAAAGCGGACGCTGAGGTTAAGATAATCCTGCGACATCAGCGCATAGCTTTCTCCTCCTGCAATCTCGCCGAATTCGGAAAGCGCGGGGGATGCGAGGGCCGCCGCCACTTTATTGCCTCCGGCGCTCATCGTACCCTCCCAGCTAACTCCCGGATGCGTGAAGCCGCGCCAGACCGCCTTCATCGGCGCAGACTCGAGCATGTCCGCAGTGATCTTGTCGCAGGTCGTCAGACCCTCCCGCAAGCCTCCTCCGAGGTCGATAAGCCAGAGATCAAGAGGCAGCGTCGACGAGAGCTTGACAGATGCGGTAGCCCTGGTAGATGTCTCGGACAGGCCGAACATCTCGCGGACTGCTGTCTCGTGGGTGAAGCGAACTATGTCATGATATGTCCGGCAGCCTTCGGGAGAAAATGACGGGGCTTCGGTATCGGTAAGGTCGAGGGTAGAAATCCGGTCGAGGATGTTCCTCATCCTGCGATGGATCGGACTATCGAAGATCATCTTTTTCACGGGCTTGATTTCACGGACCAGCTCTTCGACTATGCCTTCGTAAATGGTTATGGTATCCGCCGACATCGTTGCCGGCATTCCA
>DATHDF010000074.1:0-224273 GCA_035319185.1 Dissulfurispiraceae bacterium
TCGGTTTTGCCGAAATTGTCCGAAGGCTCTCTTGTCGCTGATGTCATTGCCAACATCGGAACCATCGATATCGTCTTAGGTGAATGCGACAGATAATCTAAAGGTGGATATGAATGGATACTAGCTCATTCTACGGAATTATGGATGCCGGGACTGCTGATTTTCTTCTGCGGATGGTCCTGATGCTGATCAAAATTGCCGTGGTGATCGTCGTAGCCATGCTGCATGTCGCATACTCGACTTGGTTCGAAAGAAAGATAATCGGCCATATGCAGATTCGACTTGGCCCGATGCGGGTCGGTCCGCATGGCCTGCTGCAGCCCTTTGCTGATTTCATCAAGCTTTTCTTCAAGGAAGATATCATACCGAGCGCAGGTGATCGCCTGGTTTTTCAGGCCGCACCTATGATCGCGCTTTTCGCTACAGTCAGCGCACTCGCTGTGATTCCCTTTTTTGACGATTTTGTTATTGCTAATGTAAATGTCGGCCTGCTCTACCTTTTCGCAATGTCGTCTCTAAGCGCTTACGGCATCATACTGGCCGGCTGGTCTTCCAATTCCAAGTACGCATTCCTGGGCGGCCTGAGATCGTCGGCCCAGGTCATAAGTTATGAAATAGCGCTGGCCTTGAGTTTGGTCGGTGTAATGATGCTGTCAGGCTCTCTTAATCTTGTCGAGATAGTCGAGGCCCAGCAGAAACATTGGTACGGGATGTTCGCCGTTATACAATTCCCGGCATACATCCTGTTTTTGATATGCGCCTTTGCAGAGACCAACAGGACGCCTTTCGACCTGCCAGAGGCCGAAAGTGAGCTCGTTGCAGGATATTTCGTCGAATACAGCGGCATGAGATTCGCCCTCTTCTTCCTGGGCGAATATATCGCTATGATAATCATGTCATGCATAGCGGTCACATGTTTTCTGGGCGGCTGGACGCTGCCTCCTATAGTGATACAGGCCCTGCCTTTCTTAGCACTCGTCCCGGGGATAGTTTGGTTCCTCCTCAAGGTATACTGCCATCTTTTCCTGTATTACTGGATACGCGCGACTGTGCCAAGGTTCAGATATGACCATCTGATGAGTCTGGGCTGGAAGATACTGATCCCGATCTCCTTGGCAAATATAGTAATAACGTCAATAGCTAAATATGCATTTTAGAGGACCAAACGTTGACTATTAAGAAGTTCATAAATACTGTCCTCTTTGTGGAGATACTCAAGGGGATGGCACTTACCTTCAAGATGATGCTATCAAAGCCTGTTACCATCCAGTACCCGGATGAGAAGAGGAAGATCTACCCCGGCTTCAGGGGAAAACATGCTTTTGTCAGGGACCCCAAGACCGGCAGGCAGAAATGCATCATGTGCATGAAGTGCGTAAATATCTGCCCGTCCCAGTGCATTTCACTGAAGAAAGGCAGGGACGAGAATAACAAGCCTTTTCTGGAACAGTACGATATCGAAGCATTGCGATGCATTTATTGCGGGTACTGCGTTGAGGTATGCCCCGTCTGCGCGTTAGTCCTGACCGAATCCTATGAATATTGCGCATATACGAAAGAAGAGATCTATTTTGACAAGAACAAGCTGCTGACGAACTGGGACGATTACGTCGCCACCCTCAGCGGAGACGTATACTGGAACAAGTTCTGGCGTCCGGATGGAGTCGATATATCCAAGATGCCTAAATCAAAGCGTGAACAGGGACCTGTCCCGATCAGGCCGATCGCCGTACAGCCAGCGCCTACGCCCGAAAAACCGCCAGTTGCTGCAGCCGAAAAGGCCGCTGATCCCGCTGTTAAGGCTGAAGAAAAAACAGAAGCGAAGAAGGAGGGCGAATAGTGCTGCCGGTGATTTTTTTCATATATTTCGCCATCGCAACGACCACTCTGTCGATCCTTGTGATAACGAGAAAGAACCCCATTCACAGCGTCCTCTTCATGCTGGCGCTCTTCTTCCATATTGCAGCGCTTTACCTCTTTCTTAATGCCGAATTCCTAGCAGCTGTTCAGGTAATCCTGTATGCCGGTGCTATTCTCGTCCTATTTCTGTTCGTCATAACTATGCTAAACCTTAAGATGGAAGTATTTACCGAGCCGTTCATTGGCGAATGGCCTCTCAGCGTTTCGATCGGGGTATCCATACTACTCCTTATCTTTCTTTCAATCAGGGATTTTCTGAAAGGCCCGCTTGGACCTTACACCATAGATGTAATCCAACAAGAGACCAATACAAAGATTGTTGGCAAGGTTTTATACACCGAATATCTCTTTCCTTTTGAGATAGCTTCGATCATTCTCTTGATTGCTATTGTGGGGGCAATGGTGCTCGCCAAAAAGAAGAATTAGGGGTGGTTGACAGATGGTTCCTCTGGAATGGTATATAGGGCTTAGCACGATAATCTTCATGGTCGGCGTCGTGGGGTTCATGATCAGGAGAAACCTCATTATAATGCTGGTCTGCGTGGAACTCATGCTTAACGCAGTAAATATCAGTCTGGTGGCGTTCAGCCACTATCTGCAGGACCTTCGGGGCCAGGTATTCGTCTTCTTCATCATAACGGTAGCGGCTGCAGAGGCAGCTATCGGCCTTGCCATTCTCGTTACGCTGGTAAGAAACAAGGGCGCTGTGCATACGGACGAAATCACAGACATGAAAGGATAAGGCCCGGCAAATGGACAAATATACGCTGATACCTATACTTCCCTTAGCCGCGTTCGTTATAAATATCCTCGTAGGCAAGCAGCTTTTCAAGGAACGCGCCCACTGGGTTTCCACCCTTGCCGTCTTCGGATCGTTTCTGATAGCGGTAATAACCTTCTTTGAGGTTGTCAATGGTAAAAATCTTAACTATGACGCATATACATGGGTGCTCTCGGGGTCGTTTAAGGTCAGCATCGGCTTTCTTATAGACCCGCTTACAGCCATTATGCTGATCGTCGTTACGACCGTGAGTCTGCTCGTTCATATCTATTCATCCGGTTATATGCACGGCGATCCGGGCTACTACAGATTTTTTTCGTATCTGAGCCTTTTTACGTTCTCAATGCTCATGCTCGTCATGGGCAACAATCTGCTTCAGCTCTATTTCGGATGGGAGGCAGTCGGCCTCTGCTCGTATTTCCTGATCGGCTTCTGGTATGAAAAAAAGAGCGCCGCAGATGCAGGGAAAAAGGCGTTTATAGTGAATCGATTCGGCGACTTCGGTTTCGGACTCGGCGTGATAATGATTTTTCTTTTTCTCGGCTCCATCCAGTACTCCGACATATTCGCCAAGGTAGGCTCGCTGCAGGGACAGACCATCAGCCTGCTGGGATATGACGTCGACCTGATAACGCTTATAGCCCTTCTACTATTCTGCGGGGCTGTCGGCAAATCTGCACAGCTCCCCCTGCATGTCTGGCTTCCGGATGCCATGGAAGGCCCGACGCCTGTCAGCGCGCTGATACATGCCGCCACAATGGTAACGGCGGGCGTATTTATGGTTGCTCGCTTCAGCCCCCTCTTCAATCTATCATCGACTGCAATGGCGGTTGTCGCAATAACGGGGGCATTGACAAGCCTGTTTGCAGCAACTATTGCGCTGGTCCAAAACGACATAAAGAGGATCATAGCCTACTCGACATGCAGCCAGCTGGGATACATGTTTCTGGCATGCGGAGTGGGGGCTTACGGTGCCGGAATTTTTCACCTTTACACTCACGCATTCTTCAAGGCCCTTCTGTTCCTGGGCGCCGGCAGTGTAATGCACGCTATGTCCGGCGAACTCGACATACAGAAGATGGGCGGCCTTAGAAAGCATATGCCGATCACTTTCTGGACCTTCTTTTTTGCTTCACTCAGCATCGCCGGAATCCCGGGGCTCGCCGGATTCTTCAGCAAAGACGAAATCCTCTGGCTGGCATACAATGGCGGACCCATCGGAAAAACGGTATGGATCATCGGCACCATTGTTGCCGGCCTTACCGCATTCTACAGCTTCAGAATAATATGGCTTGCCTTCTTCGGGTCGTTCAGAGGCGGTCATGAACTGGAACATCACCTGCATGAATCTCCATCTTCAATGACCGTGCCGCTTATCATATTGGGCGCCGGAGCGATATCCGCAGGCTGGATTGGAATATCGCCGCTGCTGGGCGGAAACAACTGGATCGCTCATTTTTTTGAGCCTGTTCTCGGCCATCCTCACGTGCATGGATCTCACTCCAAGGAATGGCTGGTAATGGGTATATCTGTAACCGTTGCCGGAGTCGGCATCCTTACGTCGATGCTCTTTTATCTCTGGATGCCCGGCATTCCGCAAAGTCTCTCCGTCAAGTTCGGAGCAATACATAAGGTGTTGTGGAACAAATATTATGTCGACGAGCTTTATGATTTCATCATAGTGAGACCGGTTAAGTGGGCCGCGGTCAACATTCTGGTGGCGGTCACGGACGGCAAAATAATCGAAGGCATAGTCAATGGCATACCGAGCAGGATCGCGGCCTTCGGAGAGCATATCAGGAAGGTTCAGAGCGGAAACCTGCAGCACTATGCGATAGGCATGTGCGTGGGCTTTTTCGCCATCCTTACCCTGATTATGATTATATTCACAAAATAGGTTTCCGGTTCGGCAAATGCGAGGTTTAACAGGAGGGATTGCATGGGGCACGATAGTCACCCCGTAAATACTGAGACGCCTAAATCAAACTATCCCATGCTGAGGACAGTCGCTATGGTTCTGATGTTCGCGCTGCTGGTTTTTTTCGGCGCCGAACTCACCAAAGACCTCCCATATCCCATTCTGTCTACCCTGATATTTTTCCCCATCCTTGGTGCCGTTCTCGTCCTTTTGACCAGCCGAGCCCGTGCGACGCAGATCAAATGGACGGCGCTGATCGTAAGTCTTGTAACTTTCCTGCTGGCGCTTCCGCTATTTACAAATTTCAATAAGGGCACCGCGGCAATGCAGTTCGTTGAACGATCTGCCTGGATCAGGAGCTGGTCGATCGAATACTTTATAGGGGTCGACGGCATAAGCGTCCTGTTCGTCCTGCTGTCGGCGCTGCTTACCATCCTATGCGTAAGCGTATCATGGACCAGCATTACGGACAAAACAAAGGAGTTTTATGCATCGCTTCTTCTTATTGAAGGCTCAATGATCGGCGTCTTCTGCAGTCTCGACATGTTCCTGTTCTATATATTCTGGGAGGCCATGCTAATCCCGATGTATCTTCTGATCGGCGTCTGGGGCGGACCTAACAGGGTATACGCTGCTATCAAGTTCTTTCTCTTCACACTCGTTGGGAGCGTCCTTATGCTTGTCGGTGTAATCGTACTTTATTTCCAGACCGACAGGTCGTTCGACATGCTCCGCATGATGAATACCAATTATCCCTTTGACCTGCAGATAATACTGTTCTGGGCATTCTTTGCGGCATTTGCAGTCAAAGTCCCGATGTTTCCCGTCCATACATGGCTTCCGGATGCTCACACAGAAGCCCCGACGGCAGGCAGCGTCATCCTTGCAGGCATTCTGATCAAGATGGGAGCTTACGGTTTTCTGAGGTTCAACATGCCGATGCTTCCCGATGCATCAAAAGCCCTTGCCCCGGCAATGATGGTGCTGTCCGTGATCGCTATCATCTATGGCGCGGTTATCTGTTTGGGACAGACAGATCTGAAGCGCCTGATCGCATACAGTTCTGTCAGCCACATGGGTTTTGTAACGCTCGGTCTTTTCGCATTCAACATGCAAGGACTGCAGGGCGGCATTCTGCAGATGCTGAACCATGGGATAGTAACCGGAGCGCTCTTCCTTCTGGTGGGTATAGTTTATGAACGAACTCATACGAGACGCATATCGGATTACGGAGGGGCCGCAAATGTCCTGCCCGTTTATTCAGCCCTATTCATGATCTTTACGCTTGCGGCAATCGGCCTGCCTGGAACCAATGGATTCATAGGCGAATTCCTTATACTGGTTGGTGGATTTACGGCATCAAAGACGCTCGGAGTATTGGCGGCCACAGGCGTGATAATCGGGGCCGCATATATGCTCTGGCTTTATCAGAATGTCTTTTTTGTCGAGACCAATCCAGTTCTTTTAGGCCACGGATTCAAAGACCTGGGGATGAGAGAGATGATGACCTTGATACCGCTAGTTATTCTTGTCTTTTGGATAGGCGTGTATCCCAATACATTTCTGAGCTTCATGGACGCGTCTGTGCAGGGACTTCTGGACAGGATCAACAGCGCGGGGCAGGCGAATGTTGCCGCGCAGATTGTTGAGGTGGTAAAATGAACGTCCCCTTCCCCGACCTGACGCCGGTCATTCCAGAGATTATCATGGCCATTGTCGGAAGCTTGGTGCTGCTGGCCGAACTGGTATTTACCAACAAAAAGCCTCTCGGTTATGCAGGCATTGTTGCCTCGGCAATCGTCATCTATCTTTTACCGCTGTGCAAGGGAGAGGCCTTCGGCGGCATGTTTATCAGCGACGATTTCAGCGTCTATTTCAAGATGATCTTCCTGATTAGTCTGATACTGACCATCCTGATTTCGCTGAAGTACCTTCAGATCGAACAGGCCGACTTCGGCGAATATTACAGCCTGCTGCTCTTCTCAACTACGGGCATGATGATAATGGCGTCGGCAAGGGATTTCATCATGGTATTCCTGGGCATAGAACTTATGTCCCTGAGCCTCTACATTCTTTGTGGAGTCAAGAAACACGACCCCCGTTCATCCGAGGCGGCCATGAAGTACTTCCTGCTAGGCGCTTTTTCTTCTGCGCTGCTTCTCTATGGCATTTCTATGGTTTACGGCCTTACGACAACAACGGATATTTACGGCATCGCGTCATATCTGAGGCAGACACCTCCCACGCTGCCGCTGATGCTCAGCATGATACTGATTATCGTCGCATTTTCATTCAAGATATCGGCTGTACCGTTTCATATGTGGGCACCGGACGTCTATGAAGGCGCTCCTACCTCCATAACCGCGTTCATGTCCACAGCACCCAAAGCGGCCGCATTTGCCGTCCTGGGAAGAATCTTCTTCACTGCGTTTCAAACATTTGAACCATACTGGACCGTAATTCTTGCGGTCATCTCAGTGCTGACCATGGCTGTGGGAACTGTAATGGCCATAGTCCAGACCAACATAAAAAGGATGCTTGCCTTCTCTTCGATCGCGCATGCCGGATATATCCTGATGGCCCTGATCGCCGGCACCAACGAAGCTATGAATGCCATGAAGGTATATCTTCTTATCTATACGTTCATGAACCTTGGAGCTTTCGGGATTGTGATACTGCTTGAAAAAGGAGAGAATATTTCCGACTATAACGGCCTTTCCAAAAGCCATCCGTTTACGGCAGCCCTCATGCTCGTATTCATGTTCTCGCTTGCGGGCATTCCGCCAACCGCAGGATTCATCGGTAAATTCTATATATTCATGGCAGCGGTCAACGCAGGCTATACATGGCTTGTAATAATTGCAGTATTGTTCAGCGCCATTTCAGCATTTTTCTATCTAAGGATCATAATGAACATGTATATGAAGCCGATGAGCGAGACAGTCGGTGTAATGCCGTCGTTTGGCCTTGCGGCGGCCCTTTTCATCAGTGCGGTCATGATGCTTGCAATCGGACTGATACCCTCGGTTATCCTGTATTAATAAAACCACGGGGTTGTCCAAATTCGACACGCAAAGTCCGAAGGATACGGCTGGATCACTTAGCCGTCTTGCTCCTTACCGTCAACACCGGACACGCCGAGTTTCTGACCACTTTTTCGGCAGTGCTTCCGAAGATTACCCGGTCTATTCCGTGGCGCCCATGGGTGCCTATGACGATAATATCTATGCCGTTGTCGGCTGCGAATTTCAGGATCTCTTCATAAGGCACTCCCCTGATAACTTTGCATTCCACATCCGTAAGCCCGCGCCTTAGTTCTCCTCCAAATTTTTCGAGCTCCTTCACAGCTCCCTTTTCCATCTCGTCGTAGAGGGCATCAAGCGAAACGTGAGGGACATGCAGACCGGTAGCCATGCCCATGTCATAGATTACATGCAGAAGGTAGAGTTTGGCACCGTAGGATTTAGCAAGATCAACAGCGTTCGGCAGCGCAGCCAGGGCCCCTTCGGAGAAGTCTGTCGGGAAAAGGATCTTCTTAATCTTCATATTGGTTCCCCCTTGTTTTTTAGCCTCATTATACACGATTTGTTTTTTCGAACCAAGAAGGAATTGCCCCTCCGCATAATATAGTTGCCTACATAGCACATATTTTGGTATAAATAATATAGATAGCTTGCCTGCCCTGCACGTGATTAAGTGAAAAAGTTGATCCCGGCAAGTTAGATCTTTTGGGAGCGAGCGTTAGGTATTCGGTGTGCATGTCTCCCCATGCGGAGAAAGCCTAAGATACCTTCGAAGCACCCACTATTAAACACGGGGATCTAATTTTTTGCTACACGGCAGGGTGGGTTAACTAAGCCGTACTGACAGACAATCTGTCTTGAATATAGATGCTGAAGATGCGTAAGCAACCGGTTGATAGGCGAAAGTCGCAAAGTATATACAGGAGCAGGGCAATGAAAATGAGCCTTATAAATAAAGATAAACCTGTGAGTGCGGGAACGTGCAATGATTATTTTACGATGCCCGCTTCGCCCCTGTTTCTTCGAGACCTTCGGAATCTTTACTTCTGAAGTCCTTCGCTATCAGCCCTTTCTCGCATCGCCGAGTTTCACGGCGCAGTTGTTTTTTCAACAGTAAGAGAGGGGCGCTTTGATAGCTATCCTGCACATTGTAGTGCCAGCTATAAATGCTATCCGTTTTATCCCCTCTTTTCATTACCATAGAGGAGGATTCTAAACATGACGTACACGATTCTTTACATCCTGATCGCTGTCGTTGCCGGGGTCCTAAGCGGTCTTGCTTTCATGTTGGCCTACAAAAAGACCCTGAAGACGCAACAGATCGCTTTTGAGAATGAACGGTCCCGCCAGTTGGAAGAGGCAAAGAGAGAAGCCGAGGTTATCAAAAAAGACGCAGCTGTTTCCGTAAAAGACGCCATATATCAGGCAAAGGCTGAAGCTGAGCGAGAAATACGCGAGAGGACCAAGGAAATAAACCACCTTGACAAGAGACTCAGGCAAAAGGAAGAGTCTCTGGAGAAAAAAATTGACCAGATCGAGAGGAAAGAGGGCGACTTATTAAAAAAAGACAAGGATCTTGGTTTAAGGGAGAAACAGCTGGACGAACAGGAAGACCGGAGCCTACAGCTTATACGGGAACAGACGCAGACCCTTGAAAACATTTCGGGAATGCGGTCCGATGAGGCGCGGCAGGAATTGTTCAGAAGGATCGAAGAAGAGTCTCGATTTGAAGCCGCCAAGCTTATCAAACGGATAGAGGATGAGACAAGAGAAAATGCTGAAAAGAAAGCAATCGAGGTCATTAGCTTTGCAATTCAGCGCTACGCTGCAGATTACGTTGCTGATGCTACTGTTTCGGCCGTGAGTCTTCCCGGCGACGAGATGAAAGGCAGAATCATAGGCCGCGAGGGCAGAAACATTCGCGCATTTGAGGCTGCAACAGGTGTCGATATCATAGTCGATGATACACCCGAAATGGTAACACTGTCGGCGCACGATCCGGTCAGACGCGAAATCGCCCGTCTCGCTCTGGGGAAACTGGTTACCGACGGCAGGATACATCCTGCACGCATTGAAGAAGTCGTTGAAAAGGTCAGAAAAGAGGTCGAATCGACAATCCGCGAGGAAGGAGAAAAGGCTGTCTTCGAGCTTGGAATCTCGGGCGTTCACCCAGAGATAATCAAGCTGATCGGCAGACTCAGGTACAGGACTTCATATGGCCAGAACGTCCTGCAGCACTCAAAAGAAGTAGCTTTCTTCTCCGGCATGATGGCCGGAGAGCTCGGTGTGGATTCGAAGCTCGCAAAGAGGGGAGGACTTCTTCACGATATCGGCAAGGCCGTCGACCACGAGATGGAGGGCTCTCACCAGGAGATAGGAGCAAACCTTGCCAAGAAATACGGCGAATCGGAGGCTGTGATAAATGCGATCATGGCGCATCACGGCGACGTGGAGACGAAGTGGGTCGAATCGGCCCTTGTCGCTGCAGGAGACGCCCTGTCGGCAGCCCGTCCGGGCGTCAGAAGGGAAAGCATTGAGCTGTATCTCAAGCGGCTCGAAAAGCTCGAGGAGATGGCCATGTCCTTTTCCGGCGTAGATAAGTGTTACGCGATACAGGCGGGCAGGGAGATACGCCTGATAGTAAAGCCGGATCTGGTGAACGACGAGATGTGCACCCTTATGGCAAGAGACCTGGGCAAGAAGATCGAATCCGAGCTGACATACCCGGGCCAAATAAAGGTAACCGTCATAAGGGAATCTCGCCACGTCGATTATGCGAAATGATTGAATGAAGATACTGTTCATAGGCGATATAGTCGGCAAGCCCGGCAGGCAGGCCGTCAAGTCTCTGCTGCCCAACATTGTTAGCAGATATAAGATCGATGCTGTCGTGGCAAACGGGGAGAATGCCGCGGGCGGGTTTGGAATTACTGAACCCACTGCGACAGAGCTTTTCTCGTACGGTATAGAAATTCTGACGACAGGCAACCATGTCTGGGACAAGAAAGAGGCCATACCTTATCTCATCAAGGAACACCGCATACTGAGGCCCCTTAATTATCCTCCTGAAGTGCCCGGCATCGGGAGCACAATTTTCAATTTTCAGAAAAAATTTCCGGTGGCAGTACTAAATGTCTCTGGAAGGATATTCATGAACACGCTCGACTGTCCGTTCAGGACTACCAAGGCAGCCCTTGAGAAGATTCGGGAATCGGCAAAGATTATAATTATAGATTTCCATGCTGAGGCCACCTCCGAAAAGCTGGCGTTTGCATACTATGTCGACGGCAAGGTCAGTGCGGTGGTCGGCACTCATACCCACGTTCAGACAGCCGACGAAAGGATACTTCCCGGCGGAACGGCATACATAACCGATGTCGGCATGACCGGACCGAGTGCGGGCGTTATCGGTATTGAAAAGGACCAGATAATAGATAAGTTCCTTACCCACATGCCGAGAAAATTCAATGTGGCGGAGGGAAAGGCGCTGCTATCTGCAGTTGTAATGGAAATAGACGAGCAGAGCGGAAAGGCGACCGGCATTCAGCGGCTCCAGTTGACCAATCCTTAGCCAAATGAGCGGCGTCGTTCCCGAAATAATATAATAGGAGGCAACAATGCTTACAGCCACTGTGAAATGGGTCGATGGATTTCAGTTTGTCGGCGAGTCGGGATCGGGTCATGCAGTCATAATGGACGCAAGCCCTGAAGCGGGCAAGACGACAACTGGCATGACGCCTATGGAAATGCTTCTTGTTGCTACCGGTGGTTGTTCCGGTATGGATGTGGCCTCGGTGCTTAGCAAGAAACGTCAGGATGTCATCGACATACGGGTCGGAGTAAACGGCGAAAAAGCCGAAAACCATCCGCACAGGTTTGTAGATATCAAGCTGGAATATACCATTACCGGAAGGGACATTTCGGAATATGCCGTAAAGAAAGCCATTGAGATGTCGATAGAGAAATACTGCTCTGTCAAAGCTACACTTGAAGGCTCGGCTAAAATCAGTTATACATATAAAATAGTAAACATTTAGATTCAGGGCCCGCGCTTTATTTCGCAGCCGGCAACCCCTCAGCTAGGGGACAGAGACTTCAGCATGAGAAAACTATTCCCTTTCATAAGCTGGCTGAAGGACTACAGGAAACAGGATATCATCCCTGATCTGATCGCTGGTATCACAGTTGCTGCAGTTCTGATACCGCAATCGATGTCCAATGCCATGATTGCCGGCTTGCCCCCTATTTACGGTCTGTACGGGGCAAGCATTCCTCCGATTGTAGGTGCGCTTTGGGGTCGCTCCAGACAACTGGCCACAGGGCCAGTAGCTATTGTGAGCCTGCTCACTTTTGCGTCCGTCCTGCCGTTTGCCAAACCGGGCTCTCCGGAGTTCATTATCATTGCGATAAATCTGGCTGCCATAGTCGGCACATTTCAGCTTTTAATGGGTATGCTGAAGCTTGGCTTCATAATGAGATTCGTGTCTCATCCTGTCATCATAGGTTTTACCAACGCAGCAGCAATCATTATCGCAACTACCCAGGTTAAACATCTGCTGGGCATTCAGGTCAGAGACAGCGAATTTATCTTCCCGATATTTGTAGATATCATCAAGAACGCCTCTCACGCAAACCTTTATACGCTGGGAATCGGGCTCTTTTCGTTGGTCCTGATATTCGGAGGCCGCCGTATAAGCGGGAAGCTGCCGGTCACAATGATAGCCTTGGCGACCACCACCTTCGTCAGCTTCATCTTGGGCATTGATAAATACGGCGTCAAGACCATAGGGGATATGCCCTCAGGGATGCCTTCTGTCATCATTCCGTTCTGGCAGTACATGGGTCCCATGGTTCCACAGGACCAGATGAACATTCATGGAGTCGTTTCTGCGGCAAGCAACCTTGAAGCCTTCTTTCGCCTGATAGGTCCGGCCATCATTATAGCCATCGTCGGATTCATGGAGGCTATGGCGATCACCAAGACGATAGCTGAAAAGACAAAACAGTCTGTTGATATCGACCAGGAGCTGATTGGCCAGGGAGCAGCAAATATAGCAGGATCTTTCTTTCATGCGTACCCGGTAAGCGGATCTTTCTCGAGCAGCGCGGTCAACCTGCAGTCCGGCGGCAGGACTGCCCTTTCCAACGTCTTTTCGGGATGCATAGTAATCACGACGCTTGTCTTTTTTACTTCGGCTTTTCATCACCTTCCAAAGGCTACTTTAGCCGCCATCGTAATCTCAGCGGTTGTCGGCCTCGTTAGACAGAGCCAGTTTGTGAAGCTGCTTCGCACCAATAAACATGACGGCATCGTGGCGTTGACAACATTCTTTCTGGCTGTGATAACCAAGCCTGACTACGCGATTTTCATAGGCATCGCGCTGTCGTTGCTGCTATTCCTTTGGGAGTCCATGTCGCCGAGAATTATCATGCTTACCCGCGATCCGAGATCCGAGATTTTTGTGAACGCAGAGGCAAAGAAATTGCCCGTATGCCCCCAGATTATCTATCTGCTGCCGGATTTTTCGATATATTTTGCAAATGCTGAATTCTTTCGCAAAGCCGTCCTTGAAAAGGCGGAGATGTTTAAAGAGCATCTCAAATACATCCTGCTTGACCTGGAGATGGTCAACAAAATAGATTCCACCGGCGTCGACGAGATGCGGGAGCTGATACTTGATCTCAGGAAAAAGGGAGTAGAAATATATCTGGCCAATGTCAAGACTCCTGTCGCTGATGTCTTGGAGCGCTCCGGTCTCAAAAATATCCTGGAGCAGGACCGCTGGTTCGTCTCGAAGGGTGATTCTATAACCAGACTCTTCAACAAAATCGATTACAGACATTGCCGCGACAATTGTCCCAACCTCGTTTTTTGGGAATGCGAGACTGTAAAGTATCCGTATTGCAAAGCAGAGCCGCTCAGGACATGTCCATCCGGGCCGCCATCTTCGGGCAGCATGGGAATTAAGGCAGACGACCCTGCGGCGCCGGGCGAAATGCAGACAGGCAGCACAACTTAAGCGAGATATTTTGCTTTTTCTCGAAACGCCTGATATACTGTAACTCACAGTGGATTCTGACGCAACCAGCCGCAGCGCCGGAAAATAATTCAGGAGGTTTATAGATGTCCATCATTACTATTTCCAGAGGATCATATACAAAGGGGAAGGAGATCGCTGAAAAAGTCGCTACAAAACTCGGATATGAATGCATTGCACGCGAAACCGTTATTGAGGCTTCAAAGGAATTCAACATACCCGAGGTTAAACTCATAAGGGCCTTGCATGATGCGCCTTCAGCGCTGGAGAAAGTAACATACGGGAAAGAGAAATTCATCGCTTATTACCAGGTTGCCTTTCTCGAGCATTTGTTGCGGGATAACGTTGTTTACCACGGATTGGCAGGTCATTTTCTGCTTAAGGACGTTCCCCATGTATTGAAGGTACGGATTATCGCCGGTATGTCCGAGCGCATTAAATGGGAGATGGAACGCGAAAAGATATCCGAGAAAGAGGCTGCCCGTCTTTTGAGGAATGATGATGAAGAGAGAAGAAAATGGAGTCAGCATGTTTACGGTATAGACACGAATGATTCGAGCCTCTATGACCTCGTCATTCACGTCGGGAAAATAACCGTTGATGACGCTGTCGCCATAATACTGGACACGATTGGACTTGCTCACTTCAAGACAACCAGTGAGTCGCAGGAAGTCTTTCAGGAGATGCTTCTGGCGGCCAGGGTCAAGGTTGCAACTATAGATTACGCCCCCGATGCTGAAGTGTATGCCAGAAAGGGTGTTGTGGCCATAAAAACAAGTGCATCACCGTATCAGGAAGAAGTGCTTGTAGCAAACATCAAGAAGGCAGCGCAGGGCGTGGCCGGCGTCAATGAAGTCAATGTCTATGTAATGCCGATACTGCCGTTTGGCGATTGATAGCTTTTTGTCAGCTCTCCAGGACGTCTCTGTAACGGTAATAAGCCGCGCAGCTGCCTTCGGAACTTACCATGCACGCCCCGACAGGCCTGTCCGGTGTGCAGACCTTTGCAAAAAGCGGACACTCCGAAGGCATCTTTATCCCTCTGAGCACAAGTCCGCACATGCAGCCTTTTGGTTCGGACGTGTCTGGGATTTCTAGATTGAAAGACTTCTCAGCATCCCTGTGCGCCCATGAGTTCCTTAGCTTTAATCCGCTGCCCGGGATCATGCCGATGCCGCGCCAATAGCTGTCAGCCGGTTCGAAAATTTCCTCTATAAACTTAACCGCCTTCGGATTGCCTTCTTCTTTTACAACGGTCTTGTATTCGACCTCCACGACCGCCTTTCCCTCAAGGATTTGCTTCAAAAGCATGGCTATTCCACCGAAAATATCATTCGCGTCAAAGCCCGTTACCGCGCAAGGGATTGAATATCTCTCCGGAATGAATTTATACGGCTTCGTCCCGATAATAGTGCTGACGTGGCCCGGCAAAATGAATCCATCTATACGTACGTCGTCCGACAGCAACAGCGCCTCCAGTGCAGGCGGCACTACCTTGTGCACCGAATAAAGATAGAAATTCGGAATCCCCAGTCTCTCTGCCTCTGAGACGGTTGCAGCCGCGGACGGCGCAGTCGTCTCGAAGCCGGCTGAAAAAAATACAACCTTCCTGTCAGGGTTGTCCCTGGCGATTTTCAGGGAGTCAAGAGGTGAATAAACAATGCGGATATCGGCTCCATCGGCCTTAACTTCCATTAGCGATTTGGTGCCACCAGGGACCCTCATCATATCGCCGAAAGTCGTCAGTATCGCATCGCCCTGTCGTGCTATTGCTATGGCTGTATCAATGTCCCGGATAGAAGTCACGCATACCGGACATCCGGGACCGCTCAGCAATTTCAGCCCATCCGGAAGAAGGCTCCTGATGCCGTGACGGAAGATCGCAACCGTATGCGTACCACATACTTCCATAAAGTTTAGCGGCCGGCCTATGCGGCCGTACAGGTTTCTGACTATATCTATCACGTCTTCAGCAACCCCCTCAAAAAAGATTTACGGTGACCGGTTCGCCCTGATCAAGTCCCAATTTCGCTGCCGGAATTATAACAATTCCATCGGCCTTGACAAGGGTCGTTATGAGACCCGATTTCCCCAAGATCGGAAATGCCCTATGTTCGTCTGCATTGCCCTGCTCCACATAAACTCGGATATGGTCTTCTCTCCCCGCGGCTGAAGCGATGCTCTTTCCCATGACAGCCTTGACAGATTTTCTGAATCTGAGAGAGACGTCAGCGCCCGACAGTAGTCTGATAAGCGGCGCGATAAAAAGATCGAAAGAGACCACTGCAGCCGCTGGATGGCCAGGCAGGCCGAGAAGCGGCTTCCCCTGCACAACGCCTCCTATAAGGGGTTTGCCCGGTTTCACAGCCACTCCGTGGAAAAGGACGCCGGGACTCCCTATCTCGTCTATTATCTTTGCAGTCATATCCCGGGTGCCGGCTGACGTGCCGCCGATGATCACTATCATATCCGAGTCGCGCAGCGCCTGCTCAACACCACTTCTGATTGTGTCATAATCGTCTTTGAAAATACCCTTCTTGCAGGCAACCCCGCCTTCTTCCAGTATCAGGCCTGAAAGGGTAAAGGAATTAATGTCCCTGACCTGCCCCGGACCGACGGAGCTGTCAGCCGGGACAATCTCGTCTCCCGTAGAAATCAGGGCCACCACAGGTTTTCTGAAGATTTCAATTGATGTAACGCCTACGCCTGCCAGCGCCCCGATGTCCTGCGCCCTGAGTTTCCGCCCCATTCGGACCACGACGTCGCCCTTCCTGATGTCTTCGTCTCTCTGGATGACGTTTTCCCCCTGGGCCACAGGCTTGAGGACCTCAATCATATTGTCCGAGACCGTCTGCACATGTTCCAGCATTACAACAGCATCCGCGCCCGGAGGAATCATGCCGCCCGTCGGAATCTTTGCGGCCTGCCCTGCACCTATCTCGAAGTCGGGCTTCTCGCCCATAAAGATTTCTCCGCCAAGATTAAGATACGCCGGAAGATTTTCCTTGGCGCCGTATGTATCGGATGCCTTCACTGCATAGCCGTCCATCGTAGAGCGGGCAAAACCCGGCAGGTCTTCCCGGGAAAGAATGTCAGAAGCTGCTATTCGGCCATAGCACTCCTCGATCCGCAATCTTTCGGTATCAGGAACGTGCACAGAAAGCCTTTCCAGGAGCATGGCAATCGCATCAGAAGGATGCAGATAGCTTTTATTGAGCATGACAACTATAAGTTGCCGGAGATAACCGCCAAAAAAGTCTCCGGGGCGAGAGATTGATGATAGGCATATGAATGATCGGCAAAGGGAACTTTTACAGAGGGCTTTTCTCGATAACGGCTGACTTTTTGCCGTTATTGAGAAGATCGACCATTCTGAGAATGGACTCGCCGTGCAGCCGCTCGATCTGTGCCTTGTCTATCCCTCTCTTTCTTTTCATATTCAGGAACGAGAGGAATACGATCCCTTTGTATATCCTTTTGTTGGTCTTGAAGGAAAAGATGTAGCTTTCGACAGATTGCTCGAGGAACCTCTCATGCCTCTTTTTCATTTGTTTACTCATGGTCACATACTGGAGCCAGTAAACCTTGTCTATGACGCTGTCCGCTTTCAGTTCGAGCCATGTGTGCCCCATGTCTTTCAAATCTTCCGTCAGCGTCTCGTGCGCAACAGTGTCAGCAGCCAGGTGACAGAGGTAACCGTAGACAAAGGCCTTTTCAGGGCCGGTCTTAGCATGCTCGAAAAGATTGAACGCCGTCTCCCAGCTATGCGAACTCCTGTCGTCCGGAAGATATTTCTTTCCAAGAATGGTGTCTGCCATCAGATTGCCATACAGAAAATCCTGCCTGTATTTTCTGATAAGGGCCAATATGCCGGCGGGCAGAAGCGGGGCAAATGAAAATATCTCGTTTCCGAGATATATATGCGTCATAGGGCCCCAGGCAAAGGCAAACGAAGGGGCAAAAAGCACAGCAACAACTGTCAGTATGTATATCACAATCAGATCTCCTTGATTAAATTCAACAGCAGCCTGACCCCGATACCGGTGGCGCCTTTGGCCGAATATGGACGGTCTTTGTCGCTCCAGGCTGCGCCAGCTATATCCATATGTACCCAAGGCGTATCGCCCGCGAATTCTTTCAGAAAATAAGCCGACGATGAAAGCGCCCCTTTTCTTCCGCCCACATTTTTGATATCGGCAATGTCGCTCTTCAGGTATTCACCGTATTCCTCAAACAGAGGCATGGGCCAAACCCTTTCGTGCACCTCTTCAGACACTGCCTTAAGGCGGCACATAAGCTCTGCATCGGTGCCCATCATTGCGATTGCCTCGCCGCCGAAGGCCATACTGCACGCTCCGGTCAAGGTCGCTATGTCAATGACAGCGCGCGGCTTTATATATTTTATGGCATACCCTATGGCGTCTGCAAGTGTAAGCCTGCCCTCTGCGTCCGTGCTTATGATCTCGACAGTCTTGCCGTTTATCGTCTTCACGACATCGCCAGGCCTTGTTGCCCCCCCACTGATTAGATTCTCCACGGCAGGGAGTATTGCGGTTACGTTGACGGACATCTTCATTTCCGAGATCGCCTTCATTACGGCCAGCACTACCGCCCCTCCGGCCATGTCGTATTTCATCCTCTCCATACCGTCGCCAGGCTTTATGTCGAGCCCGCCGCTGTCGAAGGTTACCGACTTGCCGATCAGGACAAGCGGCTTTCTCTTTCCGCCTCTATATTCCATAATGATAAATTTCAGCGGCTGATCAGACCCCCTGGTCACGGCAAGGTAGGCGCCCATTCCCAGTTTTTCGATCTCTTTTCTTTCAAGCACCTTTACCTTCATCCGACTACCCCTGGCCGACATCGCAAGCCCGGCAAGCGCCGATGGCGTAAGATCATTTGCCGGAGTATTTATCAGATCCCTGGCAAAGCATGTTGCAGCCGTAACGCTCAGGAGCCATTCCTTTTCAAACGCGCCGTCGGAATCAATAATAGTGAGCGATGCGATCCTTTTTTTGCCTTTTCCGTTTTTCCCGTTTTTCCCATCCGTCTTATATCTTTCGAACCGGTGCATGCCCAGCAGTCCGCCTTCTATGAAGTAAAAAGCCGGCTTCCGGGCAAAGACCTTTTCAGATGCAATCAACTGCAGGACTTTCATCGAAATGGCGATATCCACCACGCCAAGGTCCCGCAATGCGGAGAATGTCTTAGATCCTGCCTGCCTCAATCTTTCGTGCGTGATCTCATCCCTTTTGCCCAATCCTGCAAGGAGCAGCCTGGACGAATTAATTCTCCTTGCCGGAAGCAGCATGACCTGTCCAAGCCTGCCGGGAAAATCCCCTGAGTTGAATACAGCAGACACAAGGCCTCCTACAAGCATGTCAAGGCCGGCGTATGCTTCGATGGAGCTGTCTTCAAAGATAGGCAGAACAAGGACGTCCGAGATGATCTGTTCTTCGGGGATATTTTTTACGAGGATATTCATATTGGAAACTCTATGCCCGGGCAGCCCGGTTGTACTCGTTCATCGCCTTATCGATGCCGCCGGCAAGAATCGATTCGATAGCATGCATTGCCTTAAGTATACCATCATCGATGCCCTTTTTCTCAGCAGGCCTGAATCTGCGAAGCACATATTGCTCTACAGGCATCTCCGCATCCCTGCCGATACCGACCTTAACCCTGATGAATTCCTTCGTGCCGGTTTCGACGATAATGGATTCTATGCCCTTATGACCGCCTGAAGAGCCGTTTCTCCTTATCTTTACAATGCCTGGTGCCAGATCGAGATCGTCATGAACCACTATAAGATTGTTTATCTCTCCGTCGCGAATAAGATTACTTCTTTTGAGGGCTTTCCTGACTGCGACTCCGCTCAGATTCATATAGGTGAGAGGTTTCAGAAGGGTTGCATTAACATGCTCTATCGAGCCTTTGCCGAACAGATAATCCTCCCTGGCTGAAAATGATATGCCATTACTTTCGGCAAGTCTGTCAAGCACCATGAATCCGATATTATGGCGAGTGGCGGAATATTTTTCACCAGGGTTTCCAAGTCCAGCAATAAGCCACATATCCCTTCCTGACCGACCTTAACAGTAAAAAGGCGTCGTTCCTTATGCAGTATCAAAATCCTGCATAAGGAACGACGCCTCCCGTAACTATTTTTCTTTCTCTGCGCCTTCTTCCGGTTTCTTGCCCTTCTTGATTACTTCGGGCTCGACTACCTCTGCTGCTGCTTCAGGCGCGACAGCGACCTCTTCCTTGATTGTAATGACGGCAACTATCATCTCGCCGGGTTCAGACAGCACCTTGATGCCTTCTCCAAGCTGGATATCCCTTACATGAACCGATTGCCCGACGCCCAGGTTCGTAATATCAACGGTTATATGTCCGGGGATCTTCTCGGGCAGGCATTCGATCTCCATCTCCCTTATGCCGTACTGAAGCATGCCCTTGTCCCTCTTGACACCTATTGACTCTCCGGTAGTCACGATGTGGACGGAAATCTTTATCAGCTCCGTTGCAGATATTTCCTGAAAATCGACGTGGAGCAGGCCGCCCTGAATCGGGTCCACCTGATAATCCTTGACGATAGCCAGTTTTATGCCGTCCTGAAAATTAAGGTTGACCAGTACCTGCTCACCGGCTGTCTTGCTTATGAACTGGGACAGCTCCTTTGCTGCAATCTCGACCGGCAGGGAGTCTCCACCGCGATACATAACTCCCGGAATAACGTTATTCCTTCTGAGTCCGCGCGCCCCGCCCTTGCCGCGAGCATCTCTCTTTACAACATTAAGATTATACTTCTCCATAATTACCTCCTCAAATATATGGCTTAACTTGTTTGTATGTTTATGAAAACAGGGAGCTCACTGAACTCTCTTCATGTATACGCTTGATTGCTTCTCCCAGAAGCGATGCCACAGACTGGGCCCTCAATTTATCGCAGACCGCAAGCTTATCCTCAAGAGGTATGGTATCAGTTGCTATCACCTTTTCGAGCGGAGATGCATTTATGCGGTCAATGGCCGGTCCTGAAAGCACGGCGTGCGTGCATGCCGCCAGCACACGGCGAGCTCCGTTATTCATCAGGGCCTCCGCTGCCTGTGTGGTGGTCCCGGCCGTGTCGATCATATCGTCGAGGATGATGGCGTCCATCCCTCTGACATCTCCTATTACGTGCATGACCTTAGACACGTTCGCAGCTTCACGCCTTTTATCTATGATTGCCAGGGAAGCATCAAGCCTTCTGGCGAAAGACCTTGCCCTTTCAACACCACCCGCATCGGGAGATACAATCACAAGGTCCTTGAATTCGCAATTTTTTAGGTAATCGTGCAGGACAGGGGCTGCATACAAGTGATCGACGGGTATATTGAAGAAACCCTGTATCTGGCCGGCATGCAGGTCGATTGTCAAAATGCGGTTGGTTCCTGCTGCGGTAAGCAGATCAGCCACGAGCTTGGAAGAAATAGGCACTCGCGGCTGGACCTTACGGTCCTGCCTGGCATATCCGTAATACGGGATCACCGCAGTGATCCTGCTTGCGGAGGCCCTCTTGAGGGCATCTATTATGAGAAGCAGTTCCATAATATTGTTATTGATCGGGGTGCAGGTAGATTGCAGCACGAAGACATCCGACCCCCTGACGTTATCATTTATCTGCACCATAAGTTCCCCGTCGCTGAAAGTGGTGACGGTCGTATCGGTCAATGGAATACCTATATATTCGCCGACCTTTGCTGCAAGCCCCCTGTTAGCATTGCCCGTAATAAGCTGAATCCCGTTAGGCATCCTCAATCTCCCCCATGATTTCAAATCTAACGAACCCTCCTACGCCGCATCAATAAACTGGCTGGGGCGCCAGGATTCGAACCTGGGGATGGCAGATCCAAAATCTGCTGACTTTCCACTTGTCGACGCCCCAACTTAATGGGTAAATACAGCCCCATCATTTCCGGTTTGAAGTGTCTCTGCAACCCGGTTCCAGAAAGAAGGGAATAGTTTGGCCGCTTCAAGCGCCCTTTTATTATCCTCAAACAGACCGAATACAGCCGACCCGCTTCCGCTCATCAGGGCGGCTGCGGCACCGGCATCGAGCATCCTATCTTTGATCTCCCTTATGACAGGATGCCTCCTGAATACAACCATCTCAAAGTCGTTGTGAAGCGACGACCGCAAAAGCTCAGGACGGCCTTCACCCAAAGCCCTAATTATTAGCTTGATATTATTAAGCTTTTCTCCATTATTTGTCAAACTGTCAATGATATCGCTGTCTTCCCTGGACTCCGCCACCATTGCGTAGGCAGACGCAGTGGAAACAGAGATATCCGGCTTGACAATAAGCATCGAATCTGCCTGCAGTGAATCGACCGGCTGCAAGACATCCCCCCTCCCCTGAACTATCGCCGCAGGGCCATCGAGAAAAAATGGCACATCAGAACCAATATATGCAGCCAATTGCTTCAGTTCATGGTTCCCCAGTCCGAGGCCCCAGATTTTATTCAGGCCTATAAGCGCAAATGCTGCATCGCTGCTTCCGCCGCCCAATCCTGCGCCTGACGGTATCTCCTTACGCAAAGTTATCTTAGCGCCTAGTGTCGTATCTGCATGCTTTTTCAGAAGCGCGGCAGTCCTGAAAACGAGATTCTCCTCCTGCGGTATAGTCATGTTGCTCAGTAGTTCTATGCCGTCTGCGGGTTCAAACACGAGGGTGTCGTAAAGAGCGATGCACTGCATAAACGAGAGGATATTGTGATATCCGTCGCCGCGCCTGTCAAGCACATATAACGACCAGTTGATCTTTGCCGGGGCTTTGAGAGTAATCATAAAAAAACGTGGCTAGCAGAAAAAAAGATGTTTCACTTGGCTTTTTGTTTGGCTTCGAGATTTCTGATCTTATCTTCCACCCGGGACTTGACGCCTTCTTCCTTGTCCTGATATTTAAGAGATTGCCGCCAGGCATCCAGCGCTTCATTGTGCTTTCCCATTGCTTCACGAACATCGCCAAGATGCTCGAAGAGGACCGGGTCGTCTTTAACCGATTGGACAGCCCTGTCCAGATATCTTATCGCCTCCTGATATTTGCCGAGCTTGAAATAAACCCATCCCAGGCTATCAAGAATATATCCGCTGTCAGGCTTCAAATCGTGCGCCCTCTGAATCAGGGAAAGGGCCTCCTGCAGATGAATTCCTTTTTCCACATAGCTGTATCCAAGATAGTTCAGGGCGTCCGCATGCTTGGGGTTTATCTTGATCGCCTTCTTCAACGCACCAACCATGTCGTCAAATTTGCCGGTCTTCTCAAAGAGCACAGCCTTGCTGAAATATAACTCATCGCTGTCTTTGAAAAGCTGCAGCCCCCTGGAAATCACCTCGTCAGCCTTCTTATAATCCTTCATCTGCACATATACGCTGCCCAGCTGGCTGAAGATTTCAGCCTTGGTAGCATCGAAGGTGAGTATCTCCTCATAGACCTTTGCAGCCTCGGCCAACTGATTCTGTTTTGTGTAAATAAAGGCCAGATTCAGAAATGCGTTGAGGTTTTTCGGATCGATAGTGAGGATTTTTTTCAGCTCTCCTATTGCCTCGTCATACCGTTTCAATTCGTCGAGCGCCAGGGCAAGATAATATCTCGACTGTATATCGTCGGGCTTTGCCGCCGTGACAATCCTGAATTCCGAAACCGCCTTGTCGTATTCGCGCTCCTGAAGATATAACATCCCCAGCTTCATATGGACGTCCACATTGGGAATATTCTTTGCGATCTCTTCCAGCTCTTTCACTGCCTTATCGTACGCCTTGTCTGAGATATATACCTGCGCCAGCCGTTCCCTGACAAAAATATTCTGGGGATTGAGTTCGAGCGCTTCGGAGTAATATTCTTCGGCCTCCTTGGCGCGCCCCCTAAGTTCTGCGATAAGGCCCAGGTTCAAATAGGCTGCATCAAATGAAGGATTCAGCTCTATTATCTTTTTAAACTGCTCTTCGGCTGCATCATACTTTTTCTTCTCCACAAACAGTGTGCCTAGGTAATAGAGCGCCATGATATTGTCAGGGTCCTTCTTCAGTATCACACCAAAAAATTTCTGCGCCTTATCGAATTCCCGCTTGGATGCGTAAAGGACCCCCAGCGACACCAGAGCCTCCGTCTTGTCGGGCTGCACTTTCAAGGCCCTCTCGTACATACCGATCGCGTCGTCAACCCGCTTCTGCGAATTATAGAGCTCGGCCAAATAGATCATTGCAGGGACATAGTCAGGCGTCTCCCTTATAATTGACTCGAAGGTGGAAATCGCCTCTGGTATTTTGCCGAGTTTTACCAGCATGCGCCCGACCTGGGTCTTCAGATAGCTCGACGATATGTCGTATTTAAGCGCATTGGTGTAATTGTTCAGGGCCTCTTCCCACTTACCGTGGAGCTCGTTGTCATAACCAAGCAGATATTCGAGGTCAGCCTTCTGCTGATCTATCTTGGGAGCCAAATTTGCCTGCCCCGAAGGCGCCGACGGCTTATCGGCGGCAATTGCCTGCGAAGCCAAAATAAAGACGGCAAGAATGATTGAAAAGAATCGAACGATTATCAAGATTGCCCCCGGGAACTTATCAAGATTGAAATTGCAAAAATAAACGGGGTCCCTAAGGACCCCATCCCTTAACCAGATACCATGTCCTTATGCAGCCCTAGCAAGATCCCTTGCACTTGCAGGTCAGAGACCCCTTTTTAGAGACTTTTTTAATTGTCATGTCCTGTCCTCTCTTCGGTATATGCGGCGATAATATCGGCTCTATGCCCGATTTTATTTCATTATACCATAATGAAAGCATTTGTAAAGGTCACGCGCCGCGTCTGCATCGTCACTTTGTCTGCAAGTCAAACTTGCACGATAACGGCACCCCCCTCGGCATTCATCAATGGCCTCGCATGCGACCCGTGCGCACTCAAGTTCACCGAGTCTCACCGGCCTGATCTTCGCCCATGCCCCGGCCAACCCGTCATTTATATTGCCCGCCGGCTGTCGAGCATAAAAAGCGCATTTGCAGATTTTACCGTCTGCAAGCACTGCCGCAAGATGCAGACCGCAGCCGTAACCTCCGGCCCCTTCGTGCAGGCCTTCCCCAAAGCCGAAACGCAGCAACTTTCCTCCGATTTCAGGCGGCACGCCGAGGACATCATTGTCCTTTAGGCTCCCTTCGCTACAAGGCACATCAACCGTCCAGTCACGGACCCCGAGGCCTTTGAACAGCGTTTCCATTCCTTCAAATTCGGTCAGGTTTTCGTTATGGATCATGGTTGATATTGAAACTGCATACCCTGCGCCGACAGCGGCTTCAATGTTCCGCATGACCTTCCGAAAGGTGCCCTTTCCCCTGATTGCATCATGTCCGTGTTCAAGCCCGTCAACGCTGATCTGGATCTCTTCAAAGTTAAGATGCTCCAGCAGCTTCTCGTTCAGCAAAAGCCCGTTAGTGAACAGGATCTTCCTGAAAGAATATGCGGTCAGCATCCTGTTTAAACCGCTGAACTGCGAATACATAAGCGGTTCCCCCCCGGTAATCAGCAGACGCAGACCCTGCATTGCCTCGAATTCATCGAGCACAGCTTTAAGTTGTATCATCGACAGCTCCCTGTTGCCGGACTCGCCCAGATAACAGTGCCTGCACCTAAGATTGCATCGGTCGGTAATCTGCAACTCAAGATAGCGCAGCGAGGGGATCGGGGACTGACTAATCGGCGGTCTGTCGGCGCTAACGCGATCGACGGTCAAAATGCCTTCTGAAACACAAAAATCGATGAAATCCGCCGCACCACCGGAAGACTCACAGCCCTGCCGCAGGGCGCAGCGCATCAGAAAGTCAAAGCCTGTTTCATCGAGCTCATAGAGTTCATCGGTGGCCGGACAATAGACAGACGGGCACTCCAGCCGCCTCAGGACATGCCTTTTAGAAAAAAAGTATTTCACGCATCAGAGCTGCTTTATGGGTTCTATATGCCAGATGTCATCGGCATATTCCTTTATTGCCCTGTCACTGGAAAACTTGCCGGACCTGGCAACGTTGAGGATTGCCATTTTAGTCCACTTTTCCCTGTCGGCATAGGCCTTTCCGACTCTTTGCTGGCAATCTATATATGAAGCATAATCAGCCAGAACAAAGAAGCGGTCTCCGTCTAGCAGCGTCCTAGCTATCGGATGAAAGCGCGACCGGTCATCAGGTGAAAAGTAGCCTTCAAGCAGCTGATTGATTACAAGATGCAGCTCCGGGTTCTTTTCATAGTAATGGCGCGGATTGTATCCATGCCTCATGCCGATAATCTCATCGGCCGTCAGCCCGAACAGGAAGAAATTGTCTACTCCTGCCTCTTCGCGTATCTCAACATTAGCCCCATCCAGAGTTCCTATCGTAAGCGCTCCGTTCAGGGCGAATTTCATATTGCCGGTGCCCGACGCCTCGAAGCCGGCTGTAGATATCTGCTCCGAAAGTTCGGCTGCAGGCATTATCCTCTGCGCAATCGTAACCCCGTAATTGGGGACAAAGACGACCTTAAGCATGGAATGCGCGCGAGGGTCCTTTTCTATTGCCTCTCCGACACTGTGAATCAGCTTGATGATGAGCTTGCACATGTAATAACCAGGCGCCGACTTGCCGGCAAAAAGGACCGTGCGAGGCGCAGGCAGGGTGTCCGCCCCGCCTTCCCTGATACGGTTATACAAGGTTATGACATGGAATATATTCAGCAACTGTCTTTTATATTCATGCAGCCTCTTGACCTGACAGTCAAGCAGAAACTCAGACGGAAAGGTAAGCCCGCTCTTCTTTTCGATGTAAGCTGCAAGTGCTTTTTTGTTGCCTTCCTTGATCTCTCTAAAACGCCGCCTGAATTCAGCGTCACCAGCAAAGGGTTCCAATTCAGCAAGGCGGCCAAGGTCCTGCATCCAACCATCTCCGATGGCCTCCGAAATCAAAGCAGCCAGCGGACGGTTGCATTCGATCAGCCATTTCCGCGGTGTGATCCCGTTCGTAACGTTCCGGAATTTGCCGGGGGAAAAGATATGGAAATCATGAAATACATCGTTCTTGAGTATATCGGAATGAAGCTGCGACACGCCGTTGACGGTATGGCTGCCCACGATCGCAAGGCGTGCCATATTGATCCAGCGTTCACCGTCACCGGTTATAATAGCCATCCGTATGGACCTTTCCGGATCGTCGCTAAAGGTCTTTCCAACCTCGACTAGAAACCGCCTGTCTATCTCTTTGATTATCTGAAGGTGACGCGGCAAAAGGTGCCCCATCAGGCCCTCGGACCAGGTTTCAAGGGCTTCAGGAAGGATTGTATGATTGGTGTATGCAAAACTTCTGGTAGTAATCTGCCAGGCCTCCTCCCACTCGAGGTCGTCCTCATCTACCAGTATCCTCATCAGTTCGGGGATTGCAATGGACGGGTGCGTATCGTTAAGTTGTATAGCCACCTTGTTCGGGAACTCGTCATACTTCTTGTAGTATTTCTTATAGCGCCGCAGGATGTCCCGCAGCGTGGCGCTTACGAAGAAATATTGCTGCTTGAGCCTGAGTTCCTTTCCGGCAAAAGACTGGTCATCGGGATAAAGGACCTTCGATATATTTTCGCTTACCGTCTTGTCCTCGACCGCTTTTACGTAATCACCGCTGTTGAAGTACTCAAGATTGAATTCACGCGACGATTTGGCAGCCCACAATCTTAGGTTGTTTACTGTCTCATTCCTGAACCCCGGCACAGGATAGTCGTATGCCATGGCCATTACATCTTCAGCATCGGACCAGTGCATCCTCATCCGGCCGTCCCTTCCGAATACAGTATCAACATGTCCGTAGAACTTCACCGGGTAAAGTACCTCAGGCCTAGGTATTTCCCACGGGTTGCCGTATCTGAGCCAGCTGTCGGGCGTTTCGACCTGATACCCTCCCCTTATCCTTTGGGAAAAGATTCCATATTCGTAACGAATTCCGTACCCGTACCCCGGGTATCCAAGAGAAGCCATGGAATCCAGAAAACATGCGGCAAGCCGCCCCAGACCGCCGTTGCCCAGGCCCGCGTCCTCTTCCAGATCTGCAATTTCATCGTACGTCATGCCCAGGGCGTTAGCGGCATAGCGATAGTCGTCGACAAGGCCGAGGTTGGTTATATTGCTCTCAAGCAGTTTGCCCATCATGAATTCGAGCGAAAGATAGTAAACCCGTTTGGCATCGCAGGTATAGTAAGTCTGCTGCGTATTGATCCAGCGTTCGATGAGAAGGTCACGCACGGAAAGCGAAAAGCTTACGAACTTGTCTCTTTGGGTAGCTGAAAACCGGTCCTTTGCAATGGAGTAAATCAGATGGTCGAGAATAGCCTTGTGAAAAAACTGAAAAGTTTCGCGCATGGCAGTCCTCCTTGACATACTATAACATAACTAAATTCGCCCTTACTCGATTGTAGATTGTCCAACCGGCTACCGATCTGATAAACTCTCGGTCATGAAGAAGAGCGAAGGTATCCCGCTCCCGGACTCTGTCGAAAAGAAGGTCTATCAGGTGATCATAGGCAGGCTCGACGGAGAGCGGCTTGGAGAAACCGTTTACCACAACAAGTGCGTCGAACTTGTCGATAAGGGCATCGGCGGCTTTATTATCTTTGGCGGCAGCATTGAAGAAATGCGGGGGTTCATCCGCGACTTGCAGGCGCGGGCCTGCATTCCGCTATTCATAGCTTCGGACATCGAACGCGGTGCTGGGCAGCAGATCGAAGGCCTGACGGTATTTCCATCACAGATGGCGGTTGCGGCAGCTTTAGACCCATGGCTGAAAGACGATGAGACTCTGCTGAGAAAATTAATCGAGGCCGTTACCGACGAAGCGCTCTATTGCGGTATTAATATGCCTTTGATTCCTGTTCTCGATGTAAACCGAGATCCGGATAATCCGATTATCTGCACCCGCGCCTTTTCAGACAATCCCGACAAGGTTTCCCTGTTTGGTTCCATATATATTGATGTTTTGCAGCAATATGGTTTAATCAGCTGCCCCAAACATTTTCCGGGTCATGGAGACACGTCGACCGATTCCCACATTGCACTTCCCGTCATCACCAAAAAAAAAGCGGACCTTTACGCTGTCGATCTGAAGCCGTTCGTAAGCGCAATAAGGAACGGGACCGATTCCATAATGATAGGACATCTCAAGGTGCCGATATTCGGTGAAATGCCGGCCAGCCTCTCGAAGCATATAATCACAGAATTGCTTAGGACAGAGCTCGGGTTTGAAGGTCTTATAATCACCGATGCATTGAACATGCATGCGCTGCTGGAGTTCGGCGACGTTTCTGTCGAATGCCTGAAAGCAGGAGCCGATGTCCTTTTGCATCCTGATGATCCTGATGAAACAGCTGTGGCCCTGCTGTCTGCCATTCGGGGGAAAAGGCTTGCCCCTGATCTTCTTGATTCAGCCATAACACGAGTCCTTGCGGCCAAGATGCGGTTTATAAAAAACCCGCCGCCGGAACTTGACAGGATCGATCTTGCAAAGCATTCAGCCCTGTCACTAGAACTATCCCAGAGGTCGGTGACGCTGCTGAAAAATACATCGGGCTGTTTGCCGCTTGGCGATAGCAGTGTCAGGGTTATTTTAGCCGGAGATGAGAAGCATTTCAGCCTGTCTCCTTTTGCCGGACTGACAGAATCACCTGCATTCGGGAGTATTAAAGAGCAGGATGCAGATACTACGCTTATCGCCATATTCACGAGCGTCTCTGCATGGAGAGGCTCTTCCGGTATCAGCGGCGATGAGAAGATGAGGCTGTTGTCCATAATTAAGAATGCAAACAGATCAATAGTCGTTTCATTCGGCAGTCCGTATATATTGAGATATTTCTCGGATGCCGATGTTTTGATCGCTGCGTACGACCCCACTATTCAGGCCCAAGCAGCCGTTATCAGCTGCCTGAAGGGACTGAATCCATTTGCAGGGAGTCTGCCGGTCGAGATGTCAGAGGTGTCGCCATAAGTTTCGATCTCGCACCTTATATTCAGGCTTTCACAAACCGGCGCATAGCCTTCGTTCTATTTATGGGGTTTGCATCCGGGCTGCCGCGCGCCTTGCCTGTAAGCACGCTCCAGGCGTGGATGGCAGTCGAAGGCGTCGACCTCAAGACAATCGGGATCTTTGCCGTAGTTGCACTGCCTTACACCCTGAAGTTTCTCTGGTCTCCGCTCATGGACAGATACGTCCCTCCTTTTTTCGGACGTCGGAGAGGCTGGATACTGATCACACAGGCCCTTCTTGCTGCCGGAATAGCATCGATAGCGTTCAGTTCCCCTGGCAGCGCTCCAATGACTGCAGCTTTGCTAGCATTGGTTGTTTCTTTCCTTTCGGCCTCTCAGGACATAGTAATAGACGCGTACCGGACGGACATACTGAATGTGGATGAACGCGGATCGGGCGCAGCCGTCGCAGTGATGGGTTATCGGATAGCAATGATCGTTTCGGGCTCGATAGCGCTCATCCTATCAGATCAGATAGGCTGGCGCAACACCTATCTTGTAATGTCGTCCCTCATGGCCATGTCTTTATTCGTCACCATGTTGTCACCTGAGCCGGAGGGCACATTGTCAGCTCCCCGCACAATCAGCGACGCGGTAATCGGCCCGCTCAAGGATTACTTCGCAAGGCCGGCTGCCGTTGCCTTTCTGGTCCTTATTATTCTTTATAAGCTTGCTGATGCATATGCGTCATCCCTTGCAACTCCATTCTTGATAAAAGGGTTGGGGTTTTCAGCCACGGATGTCGGAACCATCAACAAAGGGCTGGGGCTAGTTTCCACCATTTTAGGCGCGTTGATCGGCGGCAGCATGATGGTTAAGCTCGGCCTGTTCCGGTCCCTTCTTTATTTCGGCATCGTTCAGGCCCTCACTATCCTTTCCTTTTCAGCGCTTGCAATCTTAGGCAAAAGCTACGGTATGCTTATCTTCGCCGTCGCCTTCGAGAATTTCGGCAGCGGCATGGGGACAGCGGCATTCATGGCACTGCTCATGACCATGTGCAACCACCGCTTCAGTGCTACGCAGTATGCTATGCTGTCCTCACTGGCGGCCCTGGGAGGAATAGTTATTGCGCCCACATCAGGCTTTATCGCCGAAATAGTCGGATGGCCGGGTTTCTTTCTCATAAGCGCCATGCTCGCCATACCGGGCCTATTGCTGCTGGTCAAACTGAGAGAGATTATCATTCCGCTGGATCAGAAAGGGCAGTCAACCTAAAGGTTTCGGCCTCACAACAATTATGCCGGGCTTATTCCTGACGTACCGAATAAAATCCTGATCTACCACCTTCCTGACACTCATTGAAGAGGACGCGTGTCGTAGAATCGGTCCGTCCTTTTGTTTAACGAATATTCCTACATGCGACACATCCAGTCCTGAGAGATCCGAGTAAATGCCGATATAATCGCCTGTCCTCAGCCTGTCATATATCTTGTCGCAGATAGCCGTTGAAGGTATGACCCGGATTTCTCTCTCGGCTGGATCAATCCCCGGCACGAAGACAGTGCCGTCGTTTTTTTGATTGAGTTTCTTGCGTACCAAGACCGAATGATCCAAACCGATCTCTTCAGTGATATCCGAAACGAACTCCTTGTTGTATTCGTGCCATTCGGTAAAGAAATGGTTACGGTGCGCGAAAGAGATTATTCCGCCTCGGTACCTGACCTTTTTCAGGGATGACTTGAAGGATTCGAAAGAATCAGATAGCCGCATGGCCTCGACATAATCCAGAAATGTGAAGCAATCAACTCCTACAAGGTTGACGACAAAGACCTCTTCGGAAGTTGCATCGCCGATAAGTGTATTTTCAATATATGGCGTTCCGAGAAAAAAATCGGAAAAGAACGCGACGCGTTCACCAATGTCGTTAATTGACGCAGCACGTTGGATTAGTTCATCAAGTGCTTCAACCGTCCACTTGCCGGTCTTGATCAATTCCCTCTTAGCCACCATTAAGAGCATGATATAGGAAAGGCAGCTCCGCTTGCAATGCTGAAGCTCTGTGCTATGATATTTTTATGAAGGTCATCGATGTTCACACCCACGGAATCGGCGGTTACGATACCCGGACAACGGATGTCGAACACATACTGAAGATTGCAGAAATCCACGGTTCGTTCGGCGTAACGGAGATAATGCCCACTATATATCCCGCCACCATCAAGGTCATGCGCGACAGCCTTGCGCTTGTCAAACAGGCCATGAATATCCAGAGTTCGCACCCGCTCCTCAGACAGGAATTCCGCACCGAAAAATACGGCGATGCGGAAAACCGCAGGCCGGCTCAGATCATCGGCGCGCATGTCGAAGGCCCTTTCCTCAATCCGCTCAGATGCGGCAGCCTGAACGCCATGACCTTCATAGATCCTACCGAATACAATCTTTCCCAATTAATCGAGGGTTTCGAGGGCATTATCAAAATCATTACTCTGTCTCCGGAGTTGGACGGCTCATTGCAGCTGATAAGGACGATATCGGATCATGGAATCATTGCCAGCATGGGCCACTCTGACGCCACGTTCTCGGAGGCCGAAGCCGGTCACAAGGCCGGGGCAAAGGGCGTTACCCACCTTTTCAATGCCATGCGCCCTTTCCACCATCGAGAGCCGGGGCTCGCCGGATACGGGCTGCTAAACCCGGACATGTATGTCGAGGTAATTGCCGATTCTTACCATCTTCATGCGGCAACTATCGATTTGGTCCTCAGGGCTAAGAATCCGGAAAAGATCATCCTCGTCTCGGACTCGATAAAGGAAACCAAAATACCTGCAACTCCGGTTTCGACCACCGAAGGCCTTGCAGACCGGCACGGCAGGCTGCTCGGCGGTTCGATGACGATAACCGAAGCTGCAGATGAGCTTGCAAAGCTGCATGATCGCGAGATTATCATTAATTGCATAAGCGCCAACCCGGCAAGATATCTTTACTCCTAGCTTTACTTCAGTCCCAGGTCTTTTGCCGCCGCCCTTAGCAGCGCGTCGTTCTGCTGGACGTTGCTCATCATCGGGTTTTTCACGCTCTTTGCGGTCCTGATCAATTCGTCTGCAGACGAAAAGCGTCCTTTCAAATCCGGCGCTGTATGCCCATTATGACACGGGGCGCAGGCCTGATATCCCAGATAAGACTCGGCCCTACCGGAACTGGATCCGCAGGCTGTAATGATCAGCCCCATAATAAACAGCAAAGTTGTTTTCTTCATTTTCATTTCTCCTTTAGTTTATTCATGCTTTATCTTTATTATAAAATTGATTGGGAAACAATCAAGGAGATGAGATGCCGGGCCTTCTGAATCTGTTCCGCGACTTTGCACTCAAACACAACTTTGCAGACGAAGCCTTCATAGTGGGAGGAACGGTGCGGGACCTCCTTCTCGGAAGGCAGATCAATGATGCGGATATTACCGTCCGCAGGGATGCGATAGATACCGGCAGGTCATTTGCAGATGCTGCCGGCGGGTCATTCGTTCTCCTTGACAAAGATTACGGAGTTACACGAGTCGTCAAGGGTTCGGAGCATCTCGACATCTGCGCTATGCGAGGCAATTCCATATCAGACGACCTTGCCGGGCGTGACCTCTCGATAAACGCCATGGCAGTCCCGCTGTCGAGTTTTGCGAATCAGAAGTCGATGGTCGGAAGTGAGGACCTGAGGCAAATCGTCATCGATCCATATAACGGCCTGCAGGACCTGAAATACAGAATAGTCAGGATGGTTTCAGAAGAAAATCTCGTAAAGGACCCTCTAAGGCTCCTCCGCGTTTACAGATTTGCTGCCGAGTTGAATTTCACGATCGAGGTGCATACATCTTCTGCAGTGCGGGCCAATGCAACCCTGATCTCGCAGCCTGCCGTTGAACGCATAGCCGATGAACTCAGGCACATTTTTCAGTCCGCAGCTTCATACCAGACTATCACGGAAATGGAAAAGAGCGGCCTGCTCTTCCATCTCTTTCCGGAGCTGCCGGAATATCCCGGCGAAGTATGGCAGCAGATACGATATTCCTATGGATATGCGGAGCATATTCTGCACAACCTGAATTTGTACTTCCCGGGCCGTAGCGCATCGATACAGAGTTACATTGATGCCGGAACGCGCACATTTTGCCTGAAGCTGGCCGCGCTGTTTCAGGACGGCAAAACTGTCGAAAAGATTGCCGATCGGCTGAAGCTTTCCCGTCGCGAGGCCGAGTTCATTGCCATGTTGACGGTTGATGAAGATTTTCCGACGCTGGTTGATGAACGCTCAAAACCCCTGATAATACGCCGTATGAAAACGCACGGAGACGATATTTATGCATTGCTTATTTTTTCGCTTGCAACCCGGCGCGTCTGCCAGCTGTCGGGGAATCCCTTGATTTCGTCTGCCAGAGACATCGTTGCGCTATATGAAGACGAGTTCATTCCCAGGCGCAGCAGACTGCCTCTGATAAACGGCAATGACCTGACAGACAAGTTCAGTCTTTCCCCATCCCCTTTGTTCAGGGAAATCCTTTCGGCAATCGATCTGCTTGCGCTTGAGGGCAGGATCAATACACGGGCTGAGGCCCTGGAGGAAGCGGGCAGGATGATACGTATAAAGGGTGCTAATCTCTGATCTGCATTATACATCGCTTTTTTGTATTTCTCCGATTAATTGGTATATTTTGAAAAAAGATTCTTACAGCTGCGCGGCTTGATAAAATCCCAAACTAAATGGAGGAACAAAATGAAAATCGAGCTTGAGGGCACACTCCTGACCATGACCCCGGAGAACAACAGGGAAAAAGAGGAACTCAATCAGTTGTGGACGATCATAATCGGATGCATCAACGAAGGCAAGAAGCTTGTGCCCGTCGGCCAGTATCTGCCGGGCGTGAAAGAAGTCGCGACATTCAACATCGAGTAGCCAGCTTCATACTGCAGGAGGGGCGGGTCTGTCCGCCCTACTGCAGCGTCTCAGCAATTCCTTTACAAACAAGCTCAGGCTGCCGACTGTCTTTCCCAGGCGAGGGCCCTTTCATAATGCCTGAAGAGCCTCTCTCTTTTCTTGAATTCTTTTGAATGGACGACCCTTCTGCCGCCTTTGATCTCGGTGCCGATAACAGCGTGAAGCATTTCATGGTATACAACAAAGGCTAAAAAATACCTGGGCACATTTCTCCTGTCGAGAACCGGATTTATCCTTATCAGATCGTTCCCTCGGCTATAGCTGCCAAGAGTACGTTTTCTTACGGCCCCGCGCGGAGAACTATTACCCCATGTAATCACCGATCGCACGGTTCCTGCGAAATATTCGGCATTGATTTCGTCAAACAATTCCCTGAGATCGTAATAACGGCCCAAAGGCCTGGCAATGATCTTTTGAGGAAGTCGTTTACGCAATGCTTCCCTGTTGTCCCGAATGAAGCGCCGGAAATTCGGCATCTCACTTTTGCGTTTCCGGAGCGCCGAAACAATCTCGTCAATAACCGCGTCGTCAGCGTGGAGAAACATCCTGTGTAAGCGGACACACATAAGCTCGTTCGCAATGCGGGCAGAAAGCATGCTTGCCGAGTTATCAGTAAGAATAAGAGAAACCGGCCTGTCTAAGCTTGCCTCTATGTGGCGCCTGAGCGAGTCTTCAGAGTGTCCGAATAAAAAACTCAGCTGTCTGTCGAGCAACCCCTTTAACATCTCAAATTTAGGATACCATAATGATCCGGCAAACCTCGCATGTGTCACGTCGGACGGCTTCATCATGCATCCGAACTTGCGTTATAATAACTCAATATCTATCGAAAGGAACTGTAAGCCATAAATACCCTCGACATCATCATACTGGTAATAATAGGCCTGACTACCGCCTTCGGCATCTGGAAGGGCATGGTCAGCCAGACCTTCAGCATAGCTGGCATTGTGGGTGGATATTTCGCTGCAACGCGTTTTTACACTGTGTTCGCAAGACACCTGACGTTCGTTGATCCATCTGTGGCAAAAATACTCAGCTTCGTCATTATCTTTATCGCGTGCATCCTCTTTACCATGGTTGTAGCATGGATAGTCGGCAAATTCTTCAAACTGCCGGGGCTGGGACTGATCAACAGCTTTGGAGGCGGAGTGGTCGGATTTTGCAAAGGCTTTTTGATCGTCGCCCTGATTGTCATATTCCTGCTGGCCGTACTGCCACACGACAGCCATTTGCTGAACAGCTCCGCCACGCTCCCATTTGTGCTGAAAGGCATAAAAACCATCGACAACACGGTGCCCAGGGACATAAAGGACCAATATCACCGAAAGGTAGACAATATAAAATCGAAGGTGTTCAAGGAGAATGACAAGTAGGCAATGAAGGCAGCACTGATTCAGCCGGATATCTTCTGGGAAGATCAAAAAGCGAATTACGGGAAGGCCGCCTCTTTTGCAGCTCGAGCCGCCGCAGAGCATTGCGACATCATCGTCTTTCCGGAGATGTTCAATACCGGATTTTCCATGAACCTTGCCGCCGTTGCGGATGAAGGCCTCGGAGAGACCACCTCGATACTATCTGCAATCGCGGCTGAAAACAGTATCAATCTCATCGCAGGATTTCCCATCAAATCACCGGCCGAAGACAGGGGACGCAACATGGCCTTCGTTTATGACCGGAAGGGGATGATGGTATCGACTTACACCAAGATGCATCCCTTTTGCCTCTCGGATGAAGAAAAATATTTTATTGCTGGAGATCACACGGCCGTCTTCGATATCGACTGCGTCCCTTCGAGCGTCTTCATCTGTTACGATCTAAGATTTCCCGAGATATTCAGGAGCGTAGCAAGAAGGGTTAAGCAGATCTTCGTCATAGCCAACTGGCCCTCAACCAGGGCAGAACATTGGGATGCCCTTCTAAAGGCCCGGGCTATCGAAAACCAATGTTTTATTATAGGGGTCAACAGGACAGGAACCGACGGAAACGGGATCGCATATTCAGGTGAATCGTGCGTCTTTGATCCAATGGGCAACCCCATCTGTAAGGGCGATGAAAATAAAGAATTAGTGGTCTGCGAATTCGACCCTTCGAAGACCGACAAGGTAAGAGCTGAATATCCTTTTCTTGCGGACATGAGACATTTACATGATAAGGAAGAGTGGATACGATGATATCCAGCCGTATATTGCGAAGGACGGCTCCATAATCAGGGAGCTCATGCAGCCCTTCGTACATTTCAACAGCAATCAAAGCTTAGCAGAGGCGATCATACCTTCGGGAGCCGTTACCCATCTGCACAAGCATCAGATAAGCGAAGAGATCTATCATGTCCTTTCAGGGAGCGGCCTGATGTCTTGGGAATGAACAATTCGATCTGAACTTGCTCATACCATTTAATGTACGCTATAATGTACTCAAATCTACCGGAGGTACATTATGCAAAGAATAAAAATAGACCAAGACATTCGTTCCATGTCTGAATTCAGAACTGGTATTGCATCATTTTTAAAACAGGTGCACGACACCAAAAGGCCATTGATAATTACTCACCATGGTAAGGGCGCCGCTGTTTTACTTGACGTAGGCGAATATGAAGCAATGCGAGAAAAAATCGAACTCTTGCAAGACATTCAAACATCAATTTCCCAGCTCGAAAATGGTAGGGGCGTAGCCCATAATGATGCAAAAAAGATCGTATTAAAAAGCATAGCCAAATGAAAATTATTTGGTCACCGCTGGCGATAGAAAGAGTAACTGAAATTGCTCAGTACATTGCCCAAGACAATCCCGCGGCGTCACAAAAATGGGTAGAAGCCATCTTTTCAAAAGTGGAACAGTTGCAATCATCGCCAGCAAGTGGACGCATTGTGCCTGAAGTAAACCGGAAGGAGATTAGAGAAATAATTTTTGGCAATTATCGTATAGTATATCGTACAGATCCAAAAAACATTTCAATCCTTACAGTACGGCACGGAAAGCAAATACTTCCTGTTGATGAAATCTTATAAAGGGCCTGGTGCCGAGAACTATCTTATATCGATAGCGAAGAGAGAGGAGGTTTATGACAAATGGGCGTAATATCCATTTTGAAGAATTAATGAGCGAACAGGGACATAGGTAAAATTCTCTTCATACATCTCCTCATTTTCAATAATTATTATTTTGACCGAAGCGGGAATCTTTTGATATCTGTTTTTTCTTGATACAATGATTTTACTTTATCAAAGAAAATGAGCCTTCACAATAACCCACGGAGGTATTTTGAATGAAAAAGGCATCATTGTTGGCAGCAGCCTTCCTTCTTCTTTCGGCCATCTGGATTTATGCACAGGATGACATCTCAAAGCATGCATCCTGCCATCTCTGCGGAATGGACAGGGCCAAGTTCGCCCACAGCAGGATCCTGATCGAATATGACGACGGCACCACCGCAGGCACCTGCAGCATTCACTGCGCCGCGATAGATCTTGCGGTTAACATAGACAAGACGCCCAAGGTTGTCAAGGTAGGAGATTACAACTCCAAGAACCTCATAGACGCCGAGACCGCAGTCTGGGTTATCGGAGGGAACAAGCCGGGAGTCATGTCCAAGAGAGCCAAATGGGCCTTTGCTAAGAAAGAGGATGCCGAAGGCTATATAAAGGCAAACGGAGGATCCATCGCGACTTTCGATGAAGTGATGAAGGCGGCTTATGAAGACATGTATGCCGACACGAAGATGATCCGGGACAAAAGAAAGATGATGAAGAATAAGTAGAAGCTCCGGCGGCTTCGAATACCTGATCTCACTAGAAAGGAACCGCTTTTTGAATTCGTCAACCTTCCATTCTCCTGGCGAGCGAAAAGCGGTTTCTTCATTTGCTCTAATGAGTTGCAAGTGGTTTCCCATAGCTGATATATTTACGGTATGACAATTTTAAAAAGTAGCTCTTCCGGGCCTTTGGCCCATCCTTCCCAGTCCGACTTGAGTGATTTTAATGTAATATTAAGGTCAAAAGCATGAGAGCAGACAAACTTTCTTTTGTCCCGTTCCGATATACGCTTTTATTGAGTCTTGCTGTTATTCTACCCATCATGACTTTTGTCGGTAGAGAAGTCGACTCCAAGGAGCCCACAGAGGGTAATAAAATGACATTCCCAAATTACCAAGCAACAAGTGATTCTCCGAAATTGACCGATTCCGAGACAGGCATAAAGTTGTCATTCGCAAAACAAGCCGGTCATGCTGTTTTCAAATCTTCCGAGACTTGGCCCTTATTCGGTGTCTTCCGGGCCGACCGATCCGCCTTGTCCGAATTCGGAAGCCAAATAGACGCGTATGTGTTTCTGGTAATTACACATAAAGAAAGCAACACTATTTACACCGGTCGCATCCTTAACAATAATCTCCCACCCAAAAACGTGACAGATACCCAAGACCAGGGAGGATACGTTGTTTCTGCAAGTGGTTATTTTAACGTCGACCTCAAGGCGCAGTGCAGAATTCCAGCCCAGCCTGGAAAATACCGGGTAATTGCACTATTAGGAAAGCTTGCCTCACCTGTCCTTGAATTCGAGGTCGAATAATCCGGAGCTGCAGATGCGGTCTCTCGTAACGGAAGGTTCAAAATGAACGCGAATTTATTGTGTGCGGCGATATTGAATGCCTTTTTTCTGCTTGGGACTTCAGCAGTGGCGGCTGCGGGCGATCAGACCCCCCTCGACAAAGTGGAATTGATCCGGCAGGCTCAGAAGCCGAGGTTCGCCTCTTTGCCGAAGGACGCGCCAAAGCCGGTTTTGTACTTCCTCGAAAACGCGACCGTGCCGAGCTGCGGGCTGCTTGCCTCCGAAAAATCTTCGATGATTACCCCCATGCTGGAGACAGACCCGGGCGAAAATTTCCCGAATTGCCTGGAAGTCACTGATGGCGCGATGTTTCGTTACCGCGGCGTAGACGGTTACGTATTCAGGTATCGCCAGCGCGACACGCGCGAGGACGTAAGCACGGTCTACTATTTCGTCCGGAAGACTTCCGACGGGTTACAGCCGATAGACAAACTGAATATGGAAACAACACTGAAGAACAAGTCGATAAAATATATAGCGGCCTGGGCTAAATTCAGGCTGATCAGCCTTGAGAATGAAAAGGATTCGCAGGAGACCTCCATTCAGCATTCGATTATCTCGGACGCAGCTATCGTGAATGTCAGTCGAAATTCGGAAACAGGAAGTTGCCGGACGGTTGCGGATACGGTTTTCACGGAGAGCGGCATCGACCCGGTCTCGGCCACCTGCAGCGCCATACTGTCGTCCACATCCCTGGTAAGAGGCAAGGCCACATACTTCATCGTGCTGATCGGGGATGAGAGCCTCCTGACAAAGGGACAGATATTCTCAGTCCGAGACAACAAAATCCATAGGGCGGCCGACCTTGAGAAAAGACTGTCATCCGATATCGGAAGCGGTAATATCCTGGAGGTGAAAGAGGCCCTGCGGAAGTATCTCGTGTCGCACTGACATGACATGCGTGGGGTGCGACATCATTGATACTCTTGCAAACTTAAGGCATGGGAAATACAATAACAACTGATTCCGGGAAGGAAGCTAGTCAGACATGTATAAAGCGATTCTAAAGTCGGCAATATTGGTTTGCTTCACCCTTTCATTTATTTTGACTGCCGGGTGCAATTTCGATACAAAACGACAGCTTGATCAGCGATTTCCTGTAACCCTGATAATTAAGAACGATACGGCAGGAACCGTAATTGTCGACAATATACTCAGCATTCCCCAGGCGGAGAATACCCTCGTCCTGAAAGGCGGTCCGATAACACCGGCCGGCTCAATAACCTACCGGATCTCGGAAGCCGACTGCAGAGTCATTCTCGCCGGCGCGTTTGTTCTGCACGGTACCTGCGATGGCAGGAAGAACTGGGAAGTCTCGGGCGTAAAGCTCCCTAGGAAGGAGGTTCACGATGCCCAACGTTGGGACGTGACCGCCTCGATTTTAACCTGTGCCCCCTGAAACCAGGGTCTCATAATTGAAATGGCGAATTCACAGCCCTAAGTCGAAAGTATTCCTACACGAAATTCAGTCTTTGTCTGATACGCACTGACGCAGTATCGATGTTAAATTGTAAGCAATCAGATTGCAAATGGAAACCATTATCACTTACAATGGACACCGAAGAACGGAATAAGACCAGGCTGGACAGGCATTTCAAGAAATTCGGTCACAAGATGACAAAGGGCCGCGAACTCACTTTACAGATTCTCGCCCAGACCGACGAACACCTGAGCGCGGAGGATGTCTATTTAAGGGTCCATGCCATAAACAATTCTATCGGCTTGACCTCGATATACAGGACTCTAGAAATCCTTGTGAATATGGGCGTAGTCTCCAAGTTCGATTTCGGGGACGGCAGGTCAAGGTATGAGATGGTGGAAGGATACAAGAACAGCAAACATCATCACCATCTTATATGTACTTCATGCGGCAGAATCATCGACTATTCGGATTTTCTCAAAGAGGAAAAGGCCTTTTTCAAGATGATAGAAGGGCCTTTGTCGAAGAAACACAACTTCAGGATCACAAATCATCTGGTCCAGTTTTATGGATTGTGCGACAGATGTTAAGCATGGAGGTAAAGTGAGACGGATAGCCATATTCATGGTCCTTTTCGTATTTCTGGCTGTTGCTGCACAAGCCGGGGATAAGAAGCCGGTTAAGCCTGCCAAATCGGACAAATGCCCTGTCTGCGGCATGTTCGTGGCGAAGTACCCCGATTTTCTCGCCCAGATAATATTCAAAGACGGGACCTATACCGTATTCGATGGAACCAAGGACATGTTCAAGTTTTATCTCAACCCCGCCAAGTTCGCACCCGGAAGGAAGGCGACCGACATAGCTGCCGTTTACGTAACCGACTATTACAGTCTGAAGCCGATAGAAGGCCTGAGTGCCCTCTATGTAGCGGGAAGCGATGTCTTCGGTCCGATGGGCAGGGAGCTCATACCCTTTGAAAAGCTCTCAGATGCCGAGGAGTTCAGGAAGGACCACAAGGGCACGTCAACCCTCAAATTCAGGGATATTACGCAAATCGTACTGAAGGGTCTCGATTGATGTCTGCCAGGAAATCGGACATCTTTATTCTCTTCATTGCCCTGAATCTTTCGGCCTTCCTCTTCTTTTTTCTGGATGCCCTCTCGATGCAGGCAGATACGCAAAAAAAGCTGTCTGAAGAACGAGCGATGATCGAAAAGCTCGGCCTGACGGACCTCTGTCTCTTTACGGATGCGAGGTATATGAGGCACCCCTCGATGGCGGACCTTAATACACCTTTTCAGGATCATCCTACCTCTATCGAGCACTTTCCGTCAGGCACGCTGGCTGAACCTCCGCGCCATCTCAGGTTAAGATGAACCGAATTAATAAACACCGAAACATATTAGATTTCACCCTCTCTTCACTGCTTAGAAGAAAGAGGAAGAATACCGCACTGGTGCTCGTTTACATCCTGGTTGTCTTCGGACTCGCCTCCGTGCTTTTTTCGACCCAGGCACTAAAACGCGAGGCCTGCAGCATCTTGCAGAGGAGCCCCGAGGTCGTGATCCAGAGGCTTGTCGCCGGAAGGCATGAGCTGATTCCAACCTCTTACATCGACAAGATCAAGGATGTGCGGGGTGTTCAGACTGTAAAGAGGCGCCTCTGGGGATATTATTACGACCCGACGGTCGGCGCAAATTATACCCTGATGGTTCCCGACGACCCTGCGGTAGCTGAGGGAACTATCGTCATCGGCAAGGGCGTGGCAAGAACCTTGCGCGCCGAAAAAGGGGACCTGCTGCCATTCAAGGCAAATGACGGCTTTTTCGTGAGTCTGGAAGTGGGCGATATAATCTCTTCCGACTCAGAACTTGTGTCCTCCGATCTGGTGCTGATGAACGAAGGCGATTTCCGTCAGATAACCGGAGTGCCTGCCGGCTATTTCACCGATATGGTATTGTCCGTCAGAAATGTCAAGGAACTGCCCACCATAGCCGAAAAAATAAGACGCCTGGCTCCCGACACCCGGCCAATCGTGAAGGATGACATCCTCAGGACCTATGAAACCATCTTCGACTGGCGCGGCGGCATACTGCTGGTGATCCTGGCAGGGGCTATCATGGCCTTCATCATCTTCGCCTGGGACAAGGCCAGCGGCCTGAGCTCGGAGGAGAGGAAGGAGATCGGGATATTGAAGGGCATAGGCTGGGAGACCTCGGACGTCATCTTGATGAAATTCTGGGAGGGAACGGTTATATCCCTTTCTTCGTTTCTGCTCGGATGCGTATTTGCTTATATTCATATCTTCTATGCATCATCGGCCCTCTTCGAACCCGTGCTGAAGGGATGGGCTGTTCTGTATCCGAAGTTCAGGCTCATCCCGTATATCGATCCGCTTCAGCTCGCCACCCTCTTCTTTCTCACGGTCATTCCTTATACGGTCGCCACCATCATCCCCTCCTGGAGGGCCGCGACCGTAGATCCCGATTCGGTAATGAGGCTCTGATGATACAGGTCATGGATGTAAGAAAGGTCTTCAATGCGGGGAGACCGAACGAATTCGTGGCCATGAACAAGGTCAGCCTCTCGATCCCCCGGCATGATGTGACCGTTCTGAAGGGGCCGAGCGGATCGGGCAAGACTACCCTCCTCGGAATTTTGGGATGCATGGCACGGCCCACCTCCGGGAGGATCATGCTGGCGGAACGGGAGATTACAAGCCTTCCAGAGAGGTTCCTTACCGAGATCAGGCGCACAACCTTCGGCTTCGTCTTTCAGCAATTCAATCTCATCAAGGGCATAACGGTCATCGAAAACGTGATACTTCCGGCATATCCGACCGGAGAAAATCCCGCCATCCTGAAGAAGAGAGCCATGGAGCTCCTATCGCTGTTCAATCTCTCAGGGAAGGCCGACTCCAAAATAGAATGGCTTTCCGGGGGAGAGGCCCAGAGGACGAGCATAGCCAGGGCACTGATGAATGATCCCGAAGTGATCATCGCCGACGAGCCGACGGCCAACCTCGATTCGAGGCTCTCGAAAGAATTCATGGAGATTGTGTCGGGTCTGAAAGAACAGGAAAAGACGATCATCATAGCCAGCCACGACCCTATCGTATACGACTCGCCGATTGTCGACAGGGTCGTCGAGATGAGGGACGGAAAGATCATCTCAGGCATATGATCTTCAGGCCCCCGATAATAGCCCTTCTGTGCGGTTCGATCATAGTAAGCCTCATGCTGGTCTATTCCGCTTACTACGGTGTCATGATCGTCAGGCGCTGGGACATAAGCAGCGGAAGCGAGCTTCAGCTTAGCCTGGAGAGAAAGACCTACCTGCTTTCTACCATCATGAGCTATATAATGGCCTTCCAGCTCGCCTCCTTCTTTCTCTTCATCTTTACGGTGGACGACATACATGCCCTCTTCGTCGGTGCCATGTGCGCGGCCGGAACCTTAAACGTCAACCGGTTCGGCTACCCGACCGTAATTTTGAAGATCGTAAATTTCCTGATGGCAGGGGTTTGGCTGATCATCAACTACACCGACAACAGGGCCTTCGATTATCCCCTCATCAAAAAGAAATACCTCCTGCTTCTGGCCATGACACCGCTGGTGATTTTAGAGACGATCACGCAGACCTCATATTTCCTGGTGATGAAGGCCAATGTCATCACATCCTGCTGCGGCAGCCTCTTCAGCACTGAGACCGAAGGCGTCACCTCCAGCATAGCAGCCCTTCCCCGCATTCCGATGGAGATTTCTTTCTTTGTCTGCATGGGCCTGACACTTGCCTCGGGGATCTATTTCTATCTGAAACAAAACCGGTCGGGATATATCTTTTCTGCCTTGAGCATGGCGACCTTTGCCTTATCCGTGGCGGCTCTCATATCCTTCATATCCCTCTATTTCTACGAGCTCCCGACCCATCACTGTCCGTTCTGCATCCTCCAGAAGGAATACAATTACATCGGCTATGTCTTATACCTCACCCTCCTGGGTGGAGCGGTCTCAGGAATGGGAATCGGGGCGCTGATGCCCTTCAGAAAGATTACAAGTCTTTCAACCATCGTCCCCGTCATCCAGAAGAAGCTCGTTATAATCAGCCTTGCCCTTTATATGATCTATGCCTCGATTTCGATATACGAAATGATATTTTCGACGTTGAGACTGGAGGGCTACTAAACAGAGAGCCCGCAACAGTTCTTGTTGATCTTCATCATTCCTTCATAATCGAATGTTAAAATCAAGCATTGACAAGCATCATGGATGCTGATACTCATTAATAAAGCACCCTTTCGCAGTTGATGAAAGGCTGGATGGAGGAAAATATGAAGAAGATAATATTGATGACGATGGCCGTGGTTCTGATAGCTTTCGGAGCGGCATTCGGAGCGGGGCTCGAAGTGAAACAGAAGGCAGGAGAATACAACGTAGAGATCAAGCTCGACAAGAACCCGCCCATAGTCGGCAGCAACAACGTAGAGATTGAGGTCAAGGATTCAGCTGGCAAATATGTGACCGACGCCAAGGTAAAGGTTGATTACTCGATGCCTGCCATGCCTGGAATGCCCGCCATGAATTACAAGACCGACGCCGTATTGTCTGGACAGAAATATACCGCCAAGATGGATCTTTCGATGTCCGGACCATGGAACATTGCGGTCAAGATAAGCAAAGGAGGAAAGACCTCGACCGTGAAGTTCAATGTGGATGCCCAGTAATAGAGAAGAAAAGCCAGCTAAGGCCGTCGGCAGCGCGTTGCTGCTGGCGGTTTTTTGTCTGTCCCTCGCTGCTTTTTTTTCGACTCAAGCTGCAGAGGTTTTCGCTTACGAGCTGACCTTACAGGGGCTTATAGACGAGGCGCTTAACAACAATCCTGAACTGCAAGCGTCAATGTATCGGGCATCAGGCGCTGAATATCGTATACCTCAGGTTAAAAGCCTTCCTGATCCGCTGCTCTCCTTCGGTTATCAGAATGAGGGGTTCAGCAGGTATTCATACGGACAGTCCGAGGACTCGCAATGGATATTCTCCGCGTCGCAGACAATCCCCTTCCCAGGCAAGCTTGCATTGAAGGGAGAGGCCGCTGGGCATGAATCTGAAAGCCTCAGGGCGAACTATGAAGCGCTCCGGCTGAAGACGATATCAAAGGTAAAAGAGCTTTATTTCGACCTGTACGCGACTTATAAGACCGCTGATCTGGTCGGTGAGAGAAACAGGCTCTTCTCGCGTGTTGAAGAGGCAGCCCTTTCCCTCTATGCGTCTGGAAAGGGTTCACAGCAGGACGTACTGCTCGCCCAGACAGAAAAGTATCTGCTCGTCGAAAAGGAGGCGCTATTGAGACAAAAAATTCAGTCACTCGATGCTCAGCTCTGCGGTGCCATCGGACGAACATCCGATCTGCCTCTGGGAAGGCCTGCGGAAACATCTCCTTCAAGTTTCGCTTATACGACAGACGAGCTCATCAGGATCGCAGAAGACCGGTCGCCTGAGCTTAAGGCCAAAGACGGGACGATTAAGTCTTCTGAAGCCAGGCTGTCGTTCGCCAAAAAGGATTATATTCCGGACTTCACGGTTACGGGCGGCTATATCGCGCGAGGCAACGGTTTCGGAGATATGTGGAGCCTGACAACGTCGATCAACGTGCCGATCTTTTACAGGACCAAGCAGCGGCATGCCGTCAATGAAGCTAATGCATCTCTCATGGAGGCTAGCAGCGACAGGGCGGCGACAAGGCTCGCAATTATCTCGTTCGTCAGAGACAATTATTCGCTTCTGAAGAGTTCCGATAAACTTATGTCTCTTTACAGGGATGGGCTGATTCCCAAAAGCCGCCAGGATGTGGAGCTTGCCCTGTCCGGCTACAGAACCGGCTCAGTAGATGCCTTTACAGTGATAAGCAAACTCAAGTCAGTCATCGATTTTGAAATCTCGTACTGGGGCCAATTTGCGGAACATGAAAAGGCCATCGCCCGCATCGAGGCTGCAACGGGGCTGGGTAGCGCATACTTCAGTGACAGCCTGGGAGCCGGGCATGAATAGGAAGATCCTGCTGATTATAGGCGCAGCAATCATAGCAGCGGCGGCGATTGCTTTTTATGTCATGAATCCAGCGCCTGCGAAGAAAGCCCCCGTCGCCCAGGTACAGCCCCCTGCCGAATCAAAAAACACAGATGCACCCGCGCAGCAGAACACGGAACAGGCCCAAGATCAGGCTGAAGCCCCTACGGTCGAAATATCGCCGGAACAGCAGCAACTCATAGGAGTTAAAACCGTCACCGCTGAAATCAAACCTATGCGCAAGATTATCAGGACAGTTGGACTCGTAGCATATGACGAGCGCAGGCTCTCGACGGTAAATACTAAATTCGACGGATGGATAGAGAAACTCCATGTAGACTACTCCGGGCGTTACGTCCGCAAGGGTGAGCCCCTGGCTGATATCTATAGCCCTGAGCTGCTCGCCACACAGCAGGAATTCATAAACCTCCTGAAATGGAAGAACGAGGAAAGGTCGATAAAGAACCAGGATATAGGCTCAATGCTTTCCCGTGATTCAAACGTCATAATCGAGGGTGCGCGGCAGAGGTTGAGACTGTGGGACATCTCGGATGAACAGATCGATAAAATCGAGAAGACAGGAAAGCCCATTCGAAGTCTCACCATTTACAGCCCTGTCAGCGGGTATGTGGTGCAGAAGAGCGCCTTAAAGGGAGCGAGGGTGGCAGCCGGTGAAAAACTCTTTGATATCGCGGACCTCTCGACCGTCTGGATATTATCCGACATCTTCGAGTATGAGCTCCCTCTGGTCAAGCCTGGAGAGAAGGCCATCATCAGCCTGAGCTATTTCCCGGGCAAGGAGTTTTCATCCGATATCGATTATGTCTACCCAACGATCTCAGGCGAGACGCGCTCGGCCAAGGTAAGGTTTACAGTACCAAATCCGGGCAATCGTCTCAAGCCGCAGATGTATACCAACGTTGAAGTTAAGATAAACATCGGCAAAAAACTTGTCGTTCCCGAAGACGCCGTCCTCGATGCCGGCAAGCGCCAGGTGGTGTACGTGGACAAAGGCGAAGGCAACTTCGAACCGCGCGAAGTTGGCGTTGGAATGAGATCCGACGGCATGATCGAGATAAGCAATGGGCTTCAGGCTGGAGAACGCGTGGCATCCTCTGCCAATTTCCTCATCGATTCGGAGGCTAAATTGAAAGGCGTTGTGAAGTAATGATCGCCAGGATAATCGATTTCAGCGCCCGCAACAAGTTCGTAATATTCCTGATGGTCGGCTTTATGTTGGCCTGGGGATATTGGGCATTACAGAGAACGCCCCTTGACGCGATTCCGGACCTGAGCGATACCCAGGTGATCATCCTGACCGAATGGCCCGGAAGGAGCCCCGACCTCGTCGAAGACCAGGTAACGTATCCGATCTCATCCACCCTGCTAGCCGCGCCTGAAGTGCGTGCGGTCAGGGGCTTTTCCTTTCTCGGAAGCTCCTTTATCTATGTGATCTTCAAGGAAGACACCAACATATACTGGGCCAGGAGCCGCGTTCTCGAATATCTCCAGGCGGTCAAGAACAAGATACCGGCCGACGTGAACCCTGTGCTGGGTCCGGACGCATCGAGCGTCGGATGGGGCTTTTCGTATGCAATAGTAGATGAGACGGGAAGGCACAACCTCGCTGAGCTGCGCTCAATGGAGGATTACAATGTGAAACTGGCCGTAGAAAGCGTGCCGGGAGTCTCCCAGGTCGCCAGCATAGGCGGTTTTGTAAAGCAGTACCAGATTACCATCGACCCGAACAAGCTCCTGGCTTACAACATCGCTTTGCCGAAGGTTCTCGATGCGGTCAGAAACAGCAATCAGGATGTCGAAGGCAGAGTGCTCGAATTCTCCGGCGCAGAATATGCGGTCAGAGGCAGGGGATATATAAGGAGCATAGCCGACATAGAGAATATCCCCGTAGGAGCGAGCAGGTCCGGCACTCCGGTCTACCTGAAACATATAGCTGCAGTACAACTGGGACCTGAGATCAGACGCGGCGTTGCTGAACTCGACGGCAAGGGGCAGGTGGCCGGAGGCATAGTCGTAGTCAGGTTTGGCCAGAATGTCCTTGACGTAATAGATCGTGTGAAACAGAAGCTGAAAACCGATATAGAGCCAAGCCTTCCCAAAGGTGTAAAGATAGTCGTCACGTATAACCGCACGGATTTAATCCACCGCGCAATCGATACCCTCAAGGATGAGATTCTGAAACTCTCACTTGCCGTCAGCGTCGTATGCATAATCTTCCTATTTCACCTGCCCAGCGCGCTGGTAGTGATTCTGACGCTTCCGGTGGCTATAATCATCTCCTTCATCTGCATGTACTATCTCGGCGTCACCTCTAATATCATGAGCCTGAGCGGAATTGCGATCGCAATAGGGGCGATGGTGGATGCCTCGATCATCATGGTCGAAAATGCGCACAAGAAGATGGAGCAGTGGGAGTGCAATCATGAGCTGTATTGTGGCAGGCTTGACGTAATAATCGATGCCGCCAAAGAGGTGGGGCCTTCGCTCTTCTTCTCGCTGCTGGTCATTACAGTCGGCTTCCTTCCTGTCTTTACGCTGCAGGAGCAGGCAGGCAGGCTCTTCAAGCCGCTGGCATATACAAAGACGTTCGCCATGCTCTTCTCGTCTTTTCTGGCTATTACGCTCACGCCTGTTCTCATGTCCCTGTTCATAAGGGAGAGTTCCCTGAGCAAGGTCCCTGTCATCAAGTATATCTTCACCATATATCCCGAAGAGAAACACCCCGTTAGCCGCCTGTTGCGCAAACTGTATGAACCTGTAGCGCACATTGCACTGAATCACAAAAAGATAGTGATAGTCATTGCGGTTGTCATTATGGCTCTCACGATATTTCCGTTCATTAAACTGGGCTCAGAGTTCATGCCTCCACTGTATGAGGGTTCTCTGTTCTATATGCCGGTCACGGTTCCGGGCATATCGATTTCTGAGGCATCAAGGCTGCTGCAGATGCAGGACAGGATTCTGAAGAATATACCGGAGGTGGCCCAGGTTTTCGGAAAGGCGGGCCGGGCCGAGACGGCAACTGATCCGGCGCCTCTCGAGATGTTCGAGACGGTGATCAACCTGAAGCCCGAGTATCAGTGGAGGCCGGGTATGACCGTCGAGAAGCTGAAGTTCGAGATGAACAACGCGCTCTCGATTCCCGGGGTAGCCAACTCTTTCACCATGCCCATAAAGGCGCGCATAGACATGCTCTCCACCGGCATCAGGACCCCGGTCGGCATAAAGGTGCTCGGTCCCGATCTGAAGGAAATCGAACGCCTGGGCGTCGAAATTGAAAAGCGCATTCAGGACATACCCGGCACGCGCAGCGTTTATGCCGAGCGTGTCACGACCGGATATTACACCGACATCAATGTTAAGAGAGAGGCCGCGGCACGATACGGCCTTACCGTCGGAGATGTGCAGAACATTATCCAGTCGGCTGTGGGAGGCCTGAACCTCACCACAACTGTAGAGGGCAGGGAACGATACCCGGTGAACCTGCGGTATTTCAGGGACATGAGGAGCGACTTCGAAGATATCCGCAGGATTCTCGTTCCGGTATCCGACAACAACGCCCCCGAACCTGCGCCCTCTGCCGGATTTCAGCGCATCCTCCAGGTGCCGCTCGGCGAACTGGCCGACATAACTATCGAAAAAGGCCCGTCCCAGATAAAAAGCGAGGAAGGACTGCTCACCTCTTACATCTATATTGACTTTGCGAACAGGGACGTAGGGGGTTACATCGACGACGCCAAGAAGAAGATATCTTCACTAAAAATACCGGAAGGTTACAGGCTGCAATGGAGCGGCGAATACGAGTACCTCGTTCAGACGCACGAGCGGCTGAAATTCGTGATCCCCCTGACCCTCTTCGTCATCTTCATCCTGATATATTTCAACACCAAGTCTTTCACGAAAACGGCGATAGTCCTGCTTGCCGTGCCCTTTTCACTTGTTGGCTCCTTCTGGCTTCTCTATCTGCTCGGCTATAACATGAGTATAGCTGTCTGGGTGGGCATTATTGCGCTTGCGGGTCTGGATGCCGAGACGGGCGTGGTGATGCTCCTTTATCTCGAACTGGCTTACGAGAAATGGAAAAGAGAGGGCAAGCTGCTAAATATGGATGCGCTGAGGGATGCGGTGATGGATGGAGCCGTCAAGCGTATAAGGCCCAAGATAATGACGGTCGCAGTAATTCTCGCAGGACTTATACCCATAATGTACAGCCACGGTACAGGGTCGGATGTGATGAAGAGGATCGCGGCGCCTATGGTCGGCGGCGTCGTTACCTCGACAATCCTCGAGCTGATCATATACCCGGCTGTTTACATGCTCTGGAAAGGCAAGTATGTCAGGCAGGTCGAAAATGCCCGCTCATACGGCACTGAAAGCCACTAACCGCAAGCCGAAAGCTCCGGCATGACGCAGTGCGAAAATTTCGTGTATCCTTATGCATGGACTTTTTTGTCATAAGGAGCTGCTCTGAAGCATGAATATGTTCATCATAGACAATGAGCTGTTTATACGGCTTGTGTGTTTTCTTTCGGTATTTGCCGTCATGAGCATATGGGAGTTGGCTGCGCCGCGGCGGAAGCTGATGTCCTTGAAGCGGCAAAGATGGTTCCATAATATTTCACTCACGCTTATCAACTCCATTGCAGTAAGGGTCCTTTTTCCGGCTGCTGCGGTCGGCACGGCCTTTGTCGGCGAATTGAGCGGTTGGGGGCTTTTGAATGAACTCAGGGTCCCTTCCGTACCGGCGGGCTTTTTTTCGCTTCTGTTTCTCGACCTGACAATCTATGCGCAGCATTTTGTGTTCCACAAGGTTCCGCTTCTATGGCTTCTGCACAGAATGCATCATGCCGATCCCGATATTGATGTCACGACAGGGGCCCGGTTCCATACGATTGAGATCGTTGTGTCGATGGTGATAAAGATTTCAGTTGTTATAGTGCTCGGCGCGCCGGCCTGGTCTGTGCTCCTTTTTGAAATTCTCCTTAATGCCTCCTCCATGTTCAATCACAGCAATATTTGCATACCGGCTGAAGTCGACAATTTCCTGAGAAGACTCGTTGTAACACCCGATATGCACAGGGTACATCACTCAAGCATACCGGCAGAGACAAACAGCAATTTTGGCTTCAACTTTCCATGGTGGGACAGGCTTTTCAGGACTTACCGCGCTCAGCCGTCACTTGGGCATGATGGAATGACTATCGGGCTGGAAAATTTCAGAGACACAAAATATATCAGACTGCCATGGATGCTTGCCATACCATTTCTGGTGAAGACCAGATAATAGCGGCTGACTTTGCGTCTGCTCAGTGCTTGTGGAAAAGATAATGCGAATGCAGATGGCTGTGGGCATGGCCGTCGTGGTAATGAATATGCTCATGTATCAGGTTGACCTTCAGAAGCAGCTGTTCATCATGCAAAATGTCGTCGGCATTACCGGTCTTTTCCACTTCATGCTCCTCTGAAAGAACGGCGACGCGCGCGCGCAGCTCTGATACTAGCGACAAGTCATGTGTGGCAATGACGATTGTCTTGCCCGCTTCGTTCAGGGCTATGATCAATTCCAGAAGAAAGACCTGTGTCCGCGGGTCCAGACCATTTGTAGGTTCGTCCAGCAACAGAACGTCGGGATTCATGGTAAGCACAGATCCGAGGGCCACCCTCTTCTTTTCGCCGCCGGAAAGCATATAGGTCGGCCTGTCTTTCAGATTCTCGATCTTCAGCATCTTCAGTATTTCCATCGTCCTGTCCATTGCTTCTTCGCGCTTCAGCCCGACCTGCAACGGACCGAAAAGCAGTTCGTCGGTGACCGTGGGACAAAAAAGCTGGATATCGGAATCCTGGAAGACATACCCCATCTTCTGCCTGAAGAAGCGGAGAAAATTCTTTTCTTTAAGATTGTCTTCAGTAACAGGCGTCCCCTGAAAGAGATATTCCCCTTGCGAGGGAAACAATAACCCTCCGAGGATCTGTAGGAGCGTAGACTTGCCGCTGCCGTTGGATCCGATAACAGCGAACTTCTCTCCCCTGTGGATCCCTAGACTCACGCCCCTCAATGCGGTAAATTGCTTGTAGTAAGAGTAATGGATATGGCTCACTTTGATCATATCAATAGAAACCCCGCGCTCGCGGACAGCAGGCATACACCGGCTGCCCAATCTTTTATCTTAATATCCTGATGATGAAATATCCTGACCTCTCCTGAAAACCCGCGGGCAGTCATCGCCTTGAAAACCTCCTCGCACTCTATCTGAGTTTTCTTGAAGACGAAGGCGATCCTTCCGGCAATCCACTGCCGAGCCTCTCTCCTGCCGTTGCCGCGCGCCAGCCGCGCCTTCTTGGCCAGATACATGTCGGCAACAATGTGAGCAAACACGAAAATATATTTATAGGTCATGGAAATAATTATAAGCAGGGCATCGGGGACCCTGAAGATTTTCAGGGCCTTAATGATTTCGGCAAAAGGCGTTGTGTAGAGAATAAGAAACGATATCGACAAAGAGTTCAGGACCCTAAGCGTAAGCAAGGACACCAGCGAGATTCCGCTGTCGGTAATGCCGATGACCTGCGGGATATCGAATATCCAAAGGCTGCCAGGATGGGATAGAACCAGCAGCGGCAAGACAACCTTTCCGGGCACGATTAGATTCAGTGCAGATGGGGCGGAGATGAGAAACCCGAAGATAAAGCCCAGCGCAAGCACTTTTTTATAGAAGCCAATCAAGTTCAGCCTGCAAAAAACCGCAAGAGTGAGTATGAAGATAAAGATCGCAGCCTCCGGTAGTATCGTCCTCTTCAGGCTTATCACAACTATCAGTGCTACCCAGAATACAATCTTTACCCGCGCGTCGATGCCGTGCAGAAAGCCTGTCCCTGTCGATAGTTCCCACTGGGCATATCCTTCCTTAAATAATGTCGCAAAGTCGTTTATGCCCTTTTCGAGATACGAAATGTCTGCGCGCCCGCCGCCCCTTATTGCAGGATGCGCGTCAGCATTTGCACGAGATGAGCTCAGCAGAAATGACGGTATTTCACTTCTCATGCCTGATCACAATCCTTGAAATGAGGTAAAGGAGTAAAGCTACTACGGCTACTCCCAGAATGGCCGATCCAATGTAGGACAAAGCCTGGGAGCCGAAAGATGCGCCTTCTCCGCCGAAATTATAGTCCGGCACCGGCGCCTTCCAGATATCGGCAAGTTTTTCCAGACCCGCCGGCAAATACCCGATCATTTTTTTCAATGTATCAGATCCCCACTCGCCCCATGCGTCTCCTGCTCCGAGCTTCTCCGGCAGGTATATTCCCAAAGGCGACAAGATTGCCATGGCAGCCAATCCGAGCCAGAGCTTCTTATGAAATCCAGTCATGACGCCTCCCTCATGCCGACAACAGCATCCGGTTCATGCTTCATGAAATACTTAAGCACCATCATTGTAACCGCCCCCTCAAGGACGCCAAACAGTGCAAGGTGCTCCAATGCCATTACGGGCACAGCAATAGATAAAGGATATGGCGAATACAGAGGCAGGCCGTCCGGTCCGATCGCAATTAGCGGCTGAATACCAAACTCTATGCCGGTTAAAACTGCAGCCACCGACAGGCCCAGATAACCAGCCAGGAATGCTGCGATGTAAAACCTGGCTCCGGTATTTTCCGTGCTCCTGATGAGCCTGAATGTCCAGTAGGACACAAAAGGCATTACGATTGCCATATTAAAGCAGTTGGCGCCTATCCCTGTGATGCCGCCATCTCCGAAGATGATCGCCTGAATAATAAGCACAACCGAAACGGCAAGGACAGCAGCCCACGGACCAAGCAGTATAGCGATTACTCCAGCCCCGACCGCATGGCCCGTGGTGCCGCCGGGAATTGGGATATTAAACATCATGATAAGGAAGGAAAAGGCAGCGGACATCGCAAGGTAAGGTATGTGCTTATGAGAAAGCTCGCTTTTCATTTTTCGGAGAGCGATCGTCCAGACACACGCCGATACCCCGAATAAAGGCACATAAGTCTGAGGGCTGAGATATCCATCCGGTATATGCATTCCGGCCTCCCCTAAAATCTGAACGTCATGCCGGCCAGAACTGTATTGCCGACTTCCGGCTTGGTCAGTCCGTATTTATAACCGGCGTCAATATCGACATTATCGGTGATCGAGTAGACAACGCCGCCAAGCAAAAAGGCAGGATCGGTATTCGAGTTCTTATCAGTATTCCTCTGAATGCCTGTATTGGCGACAAGCTTCAGTCCCTTTGCAACCTCGACTTCTGCGGCAAGCGAGATATGCCAGAGAGGTACTCTCTGGTCGAGTTTGTTTTCGTTTCCGATGTATCCGAGATTCAGATGAAATGCCCATAGCTTCAGCTCCTTGGTGGTTATGAAAAAAAGGCTGTATGTAACCTTTCCGGTGCCAAGTTCCTTGTCCTGGTCGCCGGTAGGGAATGTGATGCCTGGTTTAAGAGCAAAACTGAAGCCGTCGGTTTCATAAAATCTCCACTTCACCGCAAGCACAACATCTCCGAAACCGTCATGCCGCTCCGTCGTCTCAGAATCCATGGTCTTTATCCACTGATACGGGACGCCTATGCTGACGTCAACCGGATCAATCACTCCATAAGTAAGGGCCGTCGCGGCAGGCGTAGTATACTGTATTGCGCCTTCATTGTCGTCGCGGCCATACTGTGCGTTTATTTCCAACTGAAATTTCCCTTTGCCCTGAGTACCGGCATCATCAGTGATCAGCGGATGAGCTGCAAAGGCCAAACTGGAAAGCAGCAGCATGAAGATCGTGCACAAAAGTACTCTTTTCATAAGGGCATCCCCCCTCTTACGGAAATAAAAAAGCCACAAAGGCTTTCTTTAAGACCTTCTGGTCTCATTGGCCTTCGTGGCTCAATATTCTCTTTTACAATATCAGACGCTACCGTTTTTGTCAATTTATCTCCAGGAAAGTTAAAAATATTTCTTTGAATATGATTCTTTTTCGGTATACTGATACTTAATGAAAAGCGTCGGCTTTCTATACGATGACATTTATATGAAACATAAGACACCTGCCGGTCATCCGGAAAACAGCGATCGGCTGACCGCAATCATCAAGTCACTGCAAAAGGCAGCCGTCTGGAACAGCCTGGTGCATATAAAACCGCGCAAAGCGTCGTATGAAGACATCGCGCTCATTCATTCCGAACGCTACATAAACAGGGTGAAGCGGTTTGGGACGGGATATCTGGACTCAGACACCTACATGTCGGACAACAGCCTGGAGGCTGCATGCTTTGCGGCCGGAGCGGTTATCGAGGCTATTGCACACTGCAGCAAAGGGACTTTCGAGCGGGCCTTCTGCGCAACCCGCCCTCCAGGTCATCATGCAGAAGCAGATACCGCAATGGGGTTCTGCATCTTCAACAATGTTGCCATCGGCGCGTGCTTTGCCCAGAAGATCGGCTACGATAAGGTCTTCATCATAGATTTCGACGTTCACCACGGAAACGGCACTCAGCACGCATTCGAAAAAGACCGCTCGGTATTCTTTTTCAGCACGCATCAATATCCGCACTATCCTGGCACCGGAATGAACTCGGAAAAAGGTAAAGACAATGGTGAAGGGTTTACCTTCAACTCTCCTATGAGCGCAGGCTCTGGAGATGCAGAGTTTACAAGAGTCTATCAGGATGTACTGCCTAAGCTTATATATGACTTTTCCCCAAACATCATCCTTGTGTCGGCTGGTTATGACATCCTTGATGCAGATCCTCTTTCGGCTACCCGCGTCTCGCAGGCAGGAATCAGGTCGATTGTTCGCAGCATCCTTAAATGCGCTTCCGTCCCGATCGTTTTTACGCTGGAAGGCGGTTACAATCTAGCCGCTCTCGGCGAGGCCGTCAAAGGGACTATCGAGGAGATGCTTCAGTAAATCCGAAACCGCAATGACGTACTGCTGTCTGCAGTTTTCCTCTATCTGCGCCAGCATGTCGAAGGGCCTCTGAAAGGTACCCCTTTCGGCAGCAAACACCCCGTGACCGTAAACAATCGCACCGCGGCCTTCCTCCATAACGGCAGGCACCGTGGCGGCCAGACCGGTGGGTCCTGTGCCGATCTCTCCAGGGACTATCGGCGTCATCCCGACCTCTCTTTTCCTGGTGCAGATTCGATGACAAAGTCTTCGGTCGCATCCTTCCGCTCTGCAGAACATCGACATTATCACCGAAAACTTGGGATGGGCATGCATGATCGCATTGAGGCCTGTTTTCAGATAGATGTTCTTGTGAGCGGAAAGCTCGGATGACGCAGTTATGCCTGTGGACGACGAGCCGTCAAGCGGCACCTTGTCAATGCTATCCTCAAGCTCATCAAGCGAGCTGCCCGTCTGGCTTATGAATATATGATCTTTGAAGACATAAGATATATTCCCGAAGTGTGAATCCACCAGTCGCTGCGTCACGATTGCCCGGCCGGCCTCCGCGAGCATTGCTGTCACATCATCTTCCGTGCGCGGCGGTCCCGATCTCAGAGCTACGCATTCTCTCCGCAGGGTAACAACAGACTGTTGCGCGATATCGATGAAGGCCTTCGCATAATCCGCATCAATCTGCGTGCAGTTCCTTGCGCAGCTGTCAAAATATACCAAAGAATCATGAAAGTATTTTACGAACATCGAAAAGCATGCAGAGCTGTAGGAGACGTATGCCTGCTCCGGAGTATAAACTCCGTGCGTGACGATTCCCAGGTCCCTGACGATAACAGCCTTGCGGCGCGAAAGCGCATGACTTATTGCCACGGGATTTAAATCATCGACTACTGGAAAGTCGTGGAAAAAGGTGCGTGTTTCGCAATCCATAGGTACAATGATATTTTCCGCACAGCACTCGGAGTCCCATTCGACAATCCGGCGGATAATGCTTCGATACGGTTCCGATGGAGAGGCAAAAAGAAGACTGCTCACATTCATTGCGCGGAAGATCTCGTGCAAGCCTGCAACGTCATGTTCAATAGGCTTGTTGCTGAACAACTCGGCATCGACCGCAAGAAAGGTCGAGTCCTCCCTCTTTGCCAGTCCCTGTGCCTCGAGTTTGTCCAGATATTTGTTAATCGCCGCAAGCATCTTCTATACACGCTCCCGGTCATTCATATCCGCGAATCCTGTAGTAGTTATCCAGGGCCCTGAGAAAATTACTCCGGTCAACAGGTGGGATCCTTACAGATCCCAACGACCCTTCCTCGGTAAAAAACCTTTCAGGCAGATCATCATCTGCCCTTGTAAACCCGTTAGCTGCGTTCATTTTTCTTTCGAGATTCCATATCCTCTCGCCGATATTCATCAGAGACCGAACATCATAATCCCTGCCCGTCACGGCGTATAAGGCCCTGGAATACTCTTCGAGCCCCGCAGCAAGGAAAGTGAATCTGCATGTTGAGAGAGAGTCGGCCACGGCATTGATATCTTCGGATATCTTTATCATCCTTGCTTTGCCTTCAAAGGTAAATCTGTCAACCGCCACCGGTTTTCTCAGGATTTCGCAGCCTACCGGATACGCCCGCGTGTGACAGCCTCCCCGGTTCGAAGTCGCATAGGCCAGCGCCATACCGTATGCGCCTCTCGGATCATAAGCAGGCAGTTCGAGCCCCTTGACGGACATGCTCAGATCAGGCCGTCCCATCGAGCAGGCGTAACGGAACGATCCCTCAGATAATGCAAGCCCCACCCCCTGCCTGTTGCCGATATCTATTAGCATGTTGAGCAGCTCCGGCGGTGTCGGCCTGATGCCGCTGATTTCAGCATAACAGGCAATGGTTGCAGCCGCAGATATTGCATCAAGTCCGAAGTCGTTGCATATTCTGTTTGCTTCGACAATCGTCAGCAAATCCGGACAGCCGTTGAGGGCGCCGAAATGTGATACCGACTCAAATTCGGGGATTACCTCGCCGCGCGATCCCATTTTTTTGCAGAGTATGGGACAACCCGCGCAGCCTGTCTTTTCTGTCCTGTAGCGCATTTGTATCTGATACCCGGAATAACGCGTCGCCTCTGGGAAATATGTCCTCCTGAAATTATCGGTAGGCTCCATTCGTCTTGCATGTATGAGATCGACTAGCGCCGCAGTGCCGAATTCGGCAATGCCGAACTCTCCAAAGACGGCAGGCGATGCTCGCAGAAGTCGCATGATATCCTCGCGTGCCTGTGCAAGGCCATCCGGATCGGCGACAGGAATTGGCCTGTCTCCCCTCACCCTGATAGCCTTCAACTTTTTGGCTCCCATGACAGCACCCAATCCGCCTCTCCCGGCCGCATAGCGCCCGTCGATCATAATCGAAGAATAGAGAACTCCATTCTCCCCTGCCCTGCCGATTGCGGCGACGGAGCCTTCTGAGGATATTTGACCACCGAGCTCTGCGATATTCATCCCGGCAAGTCCCGCAGCACTTGCGACAATTGCTCCACTGCCGTCGATTTCCAGCATGACCCATTCATCAGCTGAACCGGTGATCTCGATAAGGTCGAAGCCTGCCCGTTTCAGCTCAGTCCCGAAACGGCCTCCGACAGAACTGTCAGTAACCGTTCCAGTCAGCGGCGATCTGGAGACAACCGACATCCGGCCTGATGTGGGCACATCGGTTCCGACCAGCGGGCCGGTTGAGAAGATGAGGGGCATCTCGGGAGATTCGCAAGTATGCGTAATCCTGTCGCCCATGAGCCCAACTCCAAGCCCCCTGCCGCCGAGATAGTCTGCGCAAAGGCCCTCAGGCGTATTCGTCACGCAAATTTTGCCTGTCGAAAGGTCTATTTTAAGGCACTTGCCCGTATATCCGTGCATTCATATATTGTAACGTAGACTCCGATAATTATTTTCCTTTTTTCCCGATTTATTGTATGATACAATCTAATCAGAGTCATGATTGATTTTAATGGTTAATAGTATTTTTACTAATAATTCGAACAAAGGAACGGAGGGACATATGGACAAAATCTTAAGAATCGACATGGGATCTGTGGGGGGACCGAAAGCTGCCGCAAAGGAGTTAGGGGAGTATGCCGGATTCGGGGGACGCGCTATGACGTCCGCAATTATATCAAAGGAAGTTCCGCCGCTTTGCCACCCGCTCGGTGCTGAAAACAAGCTGGTCATAGCCCCGGGCATGCTGAGCGGCACAGTTGCCGCGATGTCGGGCAGGCTATCCGTAGGGTGCAAAAGCCCTCTGACCGGCGGCATCAAAGAGGCAAATTCAGGAGGACAGGCAGCACAGGTTTTGGCAAGGTTGGGATTTGCCGCTATCGTGCTGGAGGGAAAACCTGCCACCGACGATCTCTATAAGATCGTAATCAACAAGGATGGCATAAAGATATCGATAGATAACAGCCTTAAAATGCTGCCTAATTACGACCTTGTTGAGAAGATGAAGGCTGAGTTCGGCGACAAGATTTCGTGCATATCCATCGGGCCTGCCGGCGAGATGAAGATGAATGTTGCATCCATCGCCTGCACTGATATGGAGTTGCGCCCCACAAGGCATGCAGGGCGCGGTGGAGTCGGCGCGGTGATGGGCTCGAAGGGTGTGAAGGTTATAGTACTGGATGATAGTGGAATGACCATGCGCGCCCCGAAAGACCCCGAAAAATTCAGGGACGCCAACAAACGGTTTGTAGATGGCCTTAAACAGCATCCGGTCACCGGCCAGGCCCTGCCTGCATACGGAACCAACGTTCTCACAAATATCCTGAACGAGGCCGGGGGTTATCCCACTTACAACTTTAAACAGGGCAATTTCACCGGGGCATCGAAGATCAGTGGCGAAACACAGGCCGAAACCGAAACAAAACGCGGCGGAGTGCCGACACATGGCTGTCACCGCGGCTGCGTTATAAGATGTTCGGGTATTTACAACGACAAGGACGGCCACTTTCTCAGCAAACAGCCGGAATATGAAACCGTATGGGCCCACGGCGGAAACTGCGGCATCGACGATCTGGATTCCATTGCAATGCTCGATTTTCTGGATGATAATTATGGCATTGACACCATTGAAATGGGCGCAACCATAGCCGTAGCCATGGACGCAGGTATCGCAAAGTTCGGTGACGCGAAGGCGGCGATCGATCTTGTCAAGGAGGTCGGCAAAGGATCACACCTTGGCCGCATACTTGGCGGCGGGGCAGCCATGACCGGCAAGGCATTCGGAGTGGAGAGGGTACCGGTCGTCAAAGGGCAAGCGATGCCGGCCTATGATCCGCGTGCTGTCAAGGGCATCGGAGTTACATATGCCACATCCACGATGGGTGCAGACCACACCGCAGGCTATGCCGTTGCAACCAACATACTCAAGGTCGGAGGTTTTGTTGACCCGCTTACATCCGAGGGCCAGATCGAGCTCTCCCGCAACCTGCAAATAGCAACCGCAGCCGTGGACTCGACCGGCATGTGCCTCTTCATTGCCTTTGCCGTACTGGACCAGGCCGATACTTTCCAGGCGCTGATCGACCTAATCAACGGGTTTTACGGTGGGCAGCTCACTGGCGACGGCGTAGTGGAACTCGGTAAGAAGGTATTGTCCATGGAGCGTGATTTCAACACCAGGGCCGGATTCACCGCTCAGCAGGACCGCCTGCCAAGGTATTTCTCGACAGAGGCCTTCGCTCCCCACAACGTAAAGTTCGACGTAAAGGACGAGGATCTCGATAAAGTCTTCAACTGGTAATAGAAACGGGGAGAGGACCTTTCCTCTCCCCTACCTTCCCATGCAAATCACGATCAAACTCTTCGCAACTCTCAGGAACAACCGCTTCGATTCTTCCAAAATGGAATACTCTGCAGGTACGACGGTGCTTGATGTCCTGAACAACCTCTCCATCTCAGAAAAAGAGGCTGCTATCATCTTCGTAAACGGCAGACATGTCGAACGTGATCATGTTATGCTCGATGGTGATTCTGTTTCGATCTTCCCTCCGATTGGAGGTGGATAAAGGGGTGTTGCATGGACGAGATCAAGGCCTTTCTGTCTGCGCGCGCCGCAGGCGCTATCGCGCATCAGGACTTGCTCGATGAAACATCGAGGCAATTCGGCATAAGCCCGCGTGATGCCGAAGGATACGCCCTGTCTGCCGGCCTGCTGCCTGCCAGGTACCAGAGAAACCTCAATACCCTCTCTATCAGGCAACAGCTCGCCCTTTTTAACGCACGTATCGCGGTCATAGGCTGTGGCGGCCTCGGCGGATATGTTATAGAAGAACTAGCCAGGCTCGGAATCGGCAACATCGTAGCTGTCGACCCTGATCGTTTCGAGGAGCATAATATGAACAGGCAACTATTGTGCACACTCGAAACCCTCGACCGGCAAAAGGCTGTCGTTGCTGCTGAAAGGGTCCTGAAGATCAATCCTGCGATAAGCGTAACCCCAATAACAGAGGCTTTCAAGTGCGGCAATGCGTCTTCCATGCTGAACGGATGCGACCTCGCTGTGGATGCGCTCGACACGATCTCTGTAAGGATCGAATTGGCGAAAGTATGTGCTGAACTGAAAATGCCGCTAGTGCATGGCGCGATTGCCGGGTGGTTCGGACAGATTGCGGTGCAGCTGCCCGGGGAGCATACTGTTCTGAATATTCTGGAGAGGTGCGGAGAAAGGCAGGGGATCGAGAAGGAGACCGGCAACCCATCTTTCGCACCCGCTTTTGTGGCGTCGCTTCAGAGCGCCGAAGTCTGCAAAATTATCATCGATAAGACCAGCCCTATGAAAGGCAGGCTGCTTTTCATCGATCTCTTCGAGATGCGCTTCGAAGAAATGCATGTCGGATGAACACCTCTTGTACCGCACGAAAGGACGTGGTCATTGTCGGCGCCGGGGCATCCGGTCTTATGTGCGCGATCGAGGCTGGAAAAAGAGGACGCTCAGTAGCCATTGTCGACCATATGGGCAGAATCGGCAGCAAGATCCGGGTGTCAGGCGGCGGGCGCTGTAATTTTACAAACATTTACTCGAGTCCCTCAAACTATATCTCTGCCAATCCGCATTTCTGCAAATCTGCCATTGCCAGGTTCGCTCCGCGCAACTTCATCGACATCATCGAAAAACACAGGATAGATTACTACGAAAAGGAGAAAGGCCGGCTTTTCTGCAGCAAGACCGCTGAAGAAATCGTCAGGATGCTGCATGATGAATGTAGGCGCGCAGGAGTGGAAATTATGTTAAATTGCAGGGTCGGCAAAATATCCAGATCGGACGGATTTCGAGTGTCATTGAACGATGCCGTCATACAGTCGTCCTCGCTTGTGATTGCAACGGGCGGGCTGTCTTATCCTGATCTCGGAGCCACCGATTTTGGTTTCAGCACGGCGAAAAGATTTAGTCTCAAAATACAGGAACCGAGGCCTGCGCTCGTTCCGCTCGTATTTGCGCGCCGGGATTTGGAGAGCTACAGAGAACTGAGCGGCCTGTCGTTCAGCGCTGCATTGAGCTGCGGCAAAAGGCGCTTTAACGACGAGGTCCTCTTTACTCACAAGGGACTGAGCGGCCCGGCAGCGCTTCAGATCTCGTCGTACTGGGTTCCCGGTGAAGATCTTGAAATCGATCTTTTCCCTGATATGGATATATTCGGTATTTTGACGGCAAAACGGAGCAGCCGGATCGAAATGGCCAATCTTCTGGCTGAATATATCCCACGCCGCCTGGCCCACAAATGGACTGATAGGAACGCTTCATCAAGGCCATTATGCACATATTCTGAGAAGGAGCTGAGAGACATCTCGTTGCGGCTGCACAGCTGGAGACTCACCCCGAGAGGTACCGAAGGTTATGGGAGGGCCGAAATCACTGCCGGAGGAGTAGATACAGACGAGCTATCCTCCAAAACAATGGAGACTAAAAAGGTACCCGGCCTCTATTTTGTCGGCGAGGTGGTTGACGTATCGGGACAGCTGGGCGGACACAATCTGCAGTGGGCATGGTCGTCCGGATACGCGGCCGGTCAATACGTTTGATTATGAAAAAGATAATTCTTGCATCTTCATCTCCCAGAAGAAGAGAAATCCTCAAAAAGACAGGTCTGCCGTTCATGGTCGACGAAAGTGGTTACGATGAAGATATGAACAGCCAAGCGGAGCCGCGCAGTCTGGCGTTGAAACATTCTGCCGGCAAGGCAAGGGCCGTAGCGTTGCGCCATAAGGATGCGCTGATTATTTCCGCTGATACATTAGTCGTGCTGAACGGCAGGATTTTCGGAAAGCCGCGCAACAAGAAAGAGGCGAAGGACATGCTGAGGGCTTTAAGCGGAAAGGCCCATACAGTCATCACCGCGTATACCATACTCGAAACTGCCACTGGCAGGACATTGTCCAGGATGGTAGAATCAAGAGTGTTTTTCAAGAAGCTGAGTGACGGCGAAATCGCTACATATGTCAAATCCGGAGAGCCTCTCGACAAGGCCGGAGCTTACGGTGTGCAGGGACTCGGCGCTGTAATAGTTAAAAGGATTGAAGGGGATTTCTTTAATGTTATGGGCCTCCCTCTACATTCTCTTGTGCAAAGCCTGGTCAAATTTGGTATAACTGTACTATGAAGTTGTTTTGCAATTCTAAGCCATCGCGGCATGTTTGCATGTCTGTTTCAAAATCTGATGGTGAAAGGCAGAAACGATGAGACTTCCCGCAAATAAAACCAAGATAGTCTGCACAATAGGGCCTGCTTCCGAATCGCAGGACATACTGCAGCACATGATCCGTGCCGGCATGAACATCGCAAGGCTGAATTTTTCCCATGGTGATTACGACAGCCATTCCCGCATTGCAGAACGCATCAGAAATGCGGCTTCAAAGGAAGGCAGGCGCGTGGCGCTCATGGCTGACCTTCCCGGGCCGAAGATGCGTATAGGCCGCATTGCTGATGACCCGGTCGAACTTAGGCCGGGCGATACGATCTTTCTCACTACCGAAGACATCACGGGTTCGGTCTCCAGGGTATCGGTCACATTTGAAAGGCTGCCTCTGGTCGTCAAGCCGAGAGATACGCTCTATCTCAACGACGGTTTGATCCAGCTTGAAGTGATTAATGTCTCGGGAAACAATGTTAAGTGCGAGGTCGTTGTGGGCGGAGAGCTTCGTTCACGCAAGGGGCTAAATCTGCCGGGCATAGACCTCGGTATAAGTGCCTTTACGGAGACGGACAGGCAGTGGCTGGGGATTGCAAAGCGCCTTGAACTTGACGCGGTGAGCCAGTCATTTGTCGACTCGGCGGCAGACATAGATGCGGTAAGAGCGGCGGCGCATGCGATGGACTACGATCCGTTCATTATCGCAAAGATAGAGCGGCGTACGGCTCTCAAGAACATAGACCCCATCATATCGGCGGCTGACGGCATCATGATCGCAAGGGGCGATCTGGGGGTTGAAATCCCTATTGAGGACATCGCGCTTGTCCAGAAATCTCTCATGAAGAAGGCGAACCTGGCAGGGAAACCAGTCATAACCGCAACTCAGATGCTCGAATCAATGACCGGAAATCCGAGGCCGACGAGGGCCGAATCGACTGATGTGGCCAATGCGATCCTTGACGGCACAGACTGCGTCATGCTGTCGGGAGAATCAGCCATGGGCATGTACCCCATTGCAGCAGTAAACATGCTCGCCCGGATCGCGGCATCCATAGAGCGCATGCGCAGCAGCCATTCTGCACGCGACATTCTCCACGCGCTGCCCAATAGCGAGTGTCCGAAGCTCTCTGACATAGTCGCGATGAGCGTGGAGTCCACCCTGAAATACATCACACCTGCCGCCATATTCGTGCCGACCCACGGCGGCGGCACGGCAAGAAGCATATCCCGCTTTCGCCTGCCCGTCTGGATTGTAGCCGTCAGCGCTCAGGAGTCCACATGCCAGAGCCTGCAGTTCTCATACGGAGTGCGCGCCGTGCATGAGCCGAACCACCCGGACAATTGGAACAAGTACATAAGGGAGTGGCTCTCGACACATGAGATTGAAGGGACCCTCGCCCTTTTTACAGAGGGGCCGTCATCGAAGTTCCCGGACATGAACAACAAGATAGAAATCGTGGATCTGAAAAGAGACGGCTGCGGGAAGATGTAGGGGCAAACGGCTGTCCCCCTACAATTATCTCATGTACGCCGCAAAACCCGGTCTGTAATGTCTTGAGCTCAGCTGTTCGATAAATTCTATCATCTGAGCAGAGTTCTCGGCCTTGAATGCCTCTGTCCGGACAGTCCTTGTTTCGTGAAGCCCCCGTACATACCAGGCGAAGAATTTCCTGAATTTTGCAGTGCCGGCTTTGTCTCCGTACGCATCAACCATCATCTTCAGGTGAGTTATCATAGTGCCCAAAAGTTCCTCCACCTGCGGACGCGGCGGCAGCGTTCCGTACTGCAGGTATTGAGCGGCCTGCTCGAATATCCACGGATTTCCAAGCGCCCCCCTGGCTACGGCAACCCCGTCGCAGGTGGTTTCATCCAATATCTTCCTGATCAATTCCGCCGAAAACGCATCGCCACTTGCCACAACCGGTATTGACAATGCTTCTTTAACCCTCCTTATCTCGGCATAGTCGACGGCGCCGCTATAGCCCTGCTCCTGAGTCCTTCCGTGAAAGAATATGGCACTTGCCCCGGCATCCTGAGCGCATAAAGCAACTTCCAGCGCGTTGATGCGCGACTCGCTCCAACCGGCGCGGATCTTCACCGTTACAGGCTTGCCGGAATACCGGACCAATGTCTTAACGATCTCGCTCACCTTTTCTGGCTCTTTCATAAGCGCAGCACCTTCACCCTTTTTAGTGACTTTGCCGACAGGGCAGGCTGCATTGAAATCGATGACATCGAAGCTGTAATCACCCAGTATCTTCAAGGCCTTAAGCATGACTCCCTGATCGTTTCCCAGCAGTTGAATGCCAAGCGGTCTGTCCTCAGGGTGCCCGGCGAGCATCTTCATCGTATTACCATTTTTATATGTCAACGCCCTGGCGCTGATCATCTCTGAAAACGCAAGCTCGCACCCGAACCGCCTGTTGAGCATGCGAAAAGGCAGATCGGTAATGCCGGCCATTGGAGACAATACGAGTGGAGATGACAATTTCAATGTGCCTATCTTCAATGCCTTTAGTTTACTCCATGGGTAGTAACCGGTCAAACACATGAAAATCAGTAATCCCCCTGATGAAAATATTAAATTTGACTTGGCTGAGGGCCGAATATCATATTTATTTAGAAATGAGGTGCCGACATGCAAGGCAACATATTAAGCATTCTTGACAGAATCCATGGGGAATGGGAAAATTTCGTATCCGCCGGCAATCGCGACATTGCGGGCATACGATCGCAAATAGTCGAGTCCTGGATCAGATGCAGTCAGGCGGGCGTGAGCCCGTATGATACCCATTTTCATAAGTCACTCGAAGAAGTCCAACTGGCCGATCTGTTGCAGAAGAAAGACACGCTTATAAAGATTGCCAAGCCTTTCATGTCAAACCTCTACAAGTTCGTCAAGGGGTCCGGCTTTGTCGTCGTCCTTACTGATGAGAACGGTTTCATAATGGATATGCTATGCGACGATGACACCCTGAAGAATCCGATGACGAGGAACTTCTTCAGCGGATCAAGCTGGCACGAAGACGAAGCAGGGACAAATGCAATCGGGACAGCATTGATGATCCAGGGTCCGATTCAGGTCTCAGGCGCAGAACATTACTGCCAGAAACACCATTGCCTGACCTGTTCTGCTGCACCCATTTTCGACCCCAACGGGCGGGTAATCGGGATTCTGGATATGTCCGGAGCCTCTCATGCTTCACACCTGCATACCCTCGGAATGGTCGTTGCTGCTGCCGAAGCAATTATGGCGCAGCTCAGGATACGCCAGAAGAACTGCGAACTTGCACTTGTAAACAGCAGGCTGAGCAATTTCTTCAACACCGTTTCCGACGGGGTGCTTATGGTGGATAAGAATGAAGTTATAACCGAGCTCAATCCCGCGGCGAAGTTTATGATCGGGCGGTCCGAACAGAATATCATCGGGATGCCGATAGGCCGTCTTCTCGACTGCCGTGCGCCGGGCGGCAGGCTGCCTTCCGCTGTCGAACGGTATTCGGATGTCGAGATAATGATTGACACCAAGGATGGAATATGTCACTGCCTTGCATCGGGTGAACCTGTGATCAATGAAATGGGAGACGTAACCGGAAGCTTCATTGTACTGCGACCGATCAAGCAGGTACAGAACCTCGTGAATCGTTTCAGCGGTTATTATGCGACCCTGCAGTTCAGCGACATTATAGGCGAAAGCGACGAGATCCACGAAGCGATACGCCTTGCCACCCTAACAGCTACTACATCGTCAAGCATACTTCTTCAGGGAGAAAGCGGCACGGGCAAGGAAATATTCGCCCAGGCCATCCATAACCGCAGTAATCAAAGCAGCGGCCCGTTCATCGCGCTCAACTGCGGCGCTATCCCGCGCGAGCTCATCGGCAGCGAACTGTTCGGGTATGAGGAAGGGGCCTTTACGGGCGCGAAAAGGGGCGGGAAACCCGGAAAATTTGAGCTGGCTTCAGGCGGGACCCTCTTCCTCGATGAAATAGGAGATATGCCTCTTGAGCAGCAAATCTCTTTGCTCAGGGTGATCCAGGATAAGAAGGTTGCCAGAATCGGCAGCGACAAGATGATTCCGGTAAATGTACGGCTGATATGCGCTACCAATAGGAACCTGCTGCAAGAAGTGGAAAGAGGCACGTTCAGGCAGGATCTCTTTTACAGATTGAATGTCATCTCCATCACTATCCCGCCGCTGCGTAACAGGGTCAGGGACATACCGATGCTATTCGTGCATTTTCTTGAAAAAATGGGGCGGGACCGTAGCTGCAGATTCGATGTAGAGCTTGATGTGTTCGATTATGTTACACAGTACAGTTGGCCGGGTAACGTCCGCGAGCTTCAAAATGTAGTTGAGCGCGCCGCGAGTCTTGCCGAAAACGGCGTAATTTCCCTGAGGCAGCTTCCTGCGGAATTTTATTCGCCATTTCTTCAGGCCCACTCGACCCCGGCCCACCAGGTGTTTGAAAACCGAGAGCAGCGGCAGAAGCTCGTCAAAGACTCTGAGAAAAATAAGATCATCAACCTATTAAACAGGCATGCAGGCAATGTCAGCCGTGTCGCCAGAGAGATGGGCTTTTCACGGAAGACTCTATATAGCAAGATGCGTTCATATGCTATCCAGAACTAGCGGTTGTTACCCTGGTGTTTACCTTCTGTAACCTTTAGTGCCAAAAGGGTTACAAGTATTGATAATCAGTGCTGATAATTACCAAGGTGCATCTACAGTTTTTCGAACGCTCAAACGCAAACAACAGCATGGATCAGGTTAAATAGCTTCGTTTTCGGCTGGCTTTTTGTCTCTCTGGCATCGAACTTGCGAGACCGGCCTTAGAGGCGTATTATTGCATATATATTAGATTCCGAACGAAAGGACTGAGTGGATGAAAACAATATCCGTGCATGACGCTGAAGGGATGATTCTCTGTCACGATATTACAGAGATCGTCCGCGACAAATTCAAGGGCCGTGCCTTCAAAAAAGGGCACATCGTAAGAAAAGAGGATATTCCCAGGCTGCTTGATCTTGGCAAGGAGCATCTGTATGTATGGGAACTGGACGAAAACACGCTGCATGAAAACGAGGCGGCCATACGACTGGCCAAAGCCGCATCAGGGCCCGGAATCTTCCTAACCGAGCCTGTTGAAGGCAAGGTCGAACTGAAGGCATCAACAGCGGGCCTGCTCAAGATCAATGTGGACGCTCTCGAAGAAATCAACGATGTTGATGAAATCGTGCTGGCGTCTGTCCATACAAATCAGCTGGTGCCTGCAGGAAAGACCGTTGCCGGATGCCGGGTCGTGCCGCTTGTGATCGCCGCCGATAAAATACGCGCCGTCGAAGGGATCGGGCACAAATACACGCCGGTGTTCGAGATAAAACAGTTACGGGCATGGAAGGTCAGCGTAGTTACAACCGGAAGCGAAGTTTATCATGGCCGTATCCAGGACCAGTTCGGCCCTGTGCTGGACAGGAAGATAGCCGAGCTGGGAAGCGTCGTCCTCCGCCGCATATATTCAGATGATAATGTCCTGATGATATCAGAGGCCATTACGAAACTGATCCGTGAAGGAGCAGAAATGGTCATCACGACCGGAGGCATGTCGGTCGATCCTGATGATGTGACTCCCGCAGGAATAAGAGCTGCCGGCGGGCGTATCGTGACTTACGGAGCCCCCGTTCTTCCCGGGTCCATGTTCATGCTGGCATATATGGGAGACATTCCGATAATGGGCCTGCCGGGTTGCGTTATGTATCACAGAACCACCATTTTCGATCTTGTAGCACCGCGTATCTTTGCGGGAGAAGAGATTACGCGCAAAGACATTACGCGCCTGGCGCATGGGGGACTCTGCACAGTTTGCGATCCGTGCAGGTTCCCCAATTGCGCCTTCGGCAAGGGTATTTAGAGCGGCTGAGCCGTTCCTATTCTGAATAGAAGGAGAGAAAAATGCTGAGAAAGATCCTGAAGGTCAACGGCGTTGCCAGATCTCTGGTTGTAGATCCCGAGAAATCGCTGGCCGACGTGCTTCGGCAGCAGATGCTATTGACCGGATGCAAGATTGGTTGCGGTCAGGGCCAGTGTGGTTCATGTTCGTTAATCCTCAACGGCAAGCTGGTGCGGTCATGTGTCGTAAAGATGAAAACGGTGCAGGACTTTGCGGAAATACAAACAATCGAAGGGCTCGGAACCGAAGATAATCTCCATCCGTTGCAGGTGTCGTGGATGGCCCATGGCGGGGCACAGTGCGGTTATTGTACCCCAGGATTCATAATGTCGGCCAAGGCGCTGCTTGATTCAAATCTGCAACCCACACGCGATGATGTCAGAGACTGGTTCCAGAAAAACAGGAATGCATGCCGCTGCACAGGCTACAAGCCACTTGTCGATGCGGTAATGGATGCTGCCAAGGTAATGCGCGGCGAAATGAAAAAAGATGCTCTGCTGTTCGAGCCGGGCAAAGACGGAAGCATTATAGGCTCAACTTATCAGCGGCCTTCCGCAGTTGCCAAGGTCACGGGCACATGGGATTACGGGAATGATGTGGCCCTTCAGATGCCGGCTGATACCCTCAGGTTGGCGTTAGTACAGGCTGAGGTTTCACATGCCAATATTAAGGGAATCGATACCTCCGAAGCTGAAAAAATGACCGGCGTGTACAAGATTGTTACGCACAAAGATGTGAAGGGCAAAAATGCTATAACAGGCCTTATAACCTTCCCAACCAACAAGGGCGACGGATGGGACCGCCCCATTCTATGCAAAGACAAGGTCTTCCAGTATGGGGACGCAATTGCAATAGTCTGCGCTGACACGGTCGAAAATGCCAAGGCTGCCGCTGCAAAGGTAAAGGTTGACCTTGAGGTGCTGCCGGCATACATGAGCGCGCCTGCCGCAATGGCCCCAGATGCCATGGAAATCCACCCCGGGGTTCCGAACGTTTACTACGAGCAGGGGATAGTTAAGGGCGGAGACACGGGACCTCTGATGGCCAAAGCCGCTCATGTTGTCGAAAACGCTTATTACTGCAGCCGCCAGCCGCATCTCACAATGGAACCGGATTGCGGGTGTGCCTATTTCGATGAAGAAGGACGCCTTACCATCCAGTCGAAGAGCATCGGTATCCACCTGCATCACGCCATGATATGCCCCGGACTCGGCATCGAACCCGAAAAACTCCGTATCATCCAAAACCCGACGGGCGGGACATTCGGCTACAAGTTCAGCCCTACAATGGAAGCCCTTCTTGGGGTGGCGTGTATGGCAACCGGCAAACCGGTTTCGCTGACATATTCAATGTACCAGCATATCACTTATACCGGTAAGCGTTCCCCGGGATTCGTCAAGCTCAAACTCGGAGCCGACAAGGATGGAAAACTGATAGCCATGGAAAGCGACTGGACGATCGATCACGGTCCGTATTCGGAGTTCGGTGATCTGCTGACCGTTCGCCAGGCTCAGTTCATCGGCGCAGGCTACAATATTCCTAACATTCGCGGCAAGGGCAGGACGGTCTGCACCAACCACGCATGGGGTTCCGCGTTCCGTGCATACGGTTCTCCGCAATCCTTCCTGGCGTCCGAAAGCCTTATGGACGAGCTTGCAGAAAAGATCGGCATGGACCCATTCGATCTTCGCTACAAGAACATATACCGCCCCGGAGCAACCACACCCACCGGTTGTGAGCCCGACGTATATTGCCTTGAAGCTCTGTTCGACAAGCTTCGTCCGCTTTACGACGAGGCGAAAAAGAGATGCAAGCAGCTTTCAACGCCGGACGTCAAGCGTGGAGTCGGTATCTCCCTGGGCATTTACGGATGCGGACTTGACGGACCCGATGGTTCCGAGTCGGCAGTTGAGCTGACCAAAGACGGGGTGGTCGTCTTCAATTCCTGGGAAGACCACGGCCAGGGAGCCGACCTCGGAACGCTTACATTTGCGCACGAGACATTGAAACCGCTCGGCCTGAGACCCGATCAGATCAAGCTGCACATGAACGACACTGCCACATGCCCCAACAGCGGCCCTTCGGGTGGAAGCCGCAATAACGTCATGACAGGCAACTCGATCAAGGTGTCGTGCGAGATGCTTCTGAACGCTATGCGCAAACCCGACGGTACATACCGTACATACGATGAAATGGTAGCCGGGAAGGTCCCCCTTCGTTACAACGGCAAATGGGCTGCAGCTGCATGCACCGCCTGCAGCAGCGAAACCGGTCAGGGAAATCCGTTCCCGATCTATATGTATGAGCTCTTCATGCCCGAAGTGGAAGTCGATATGAAGACCGGCAAGGCAACAGTGGTCAAGTTTACGACTGTTGCAGACCTTGGCACGATCATCAACAAGGGCACAGTTGACGGCCAGATATACGGCGGTATCGCACAGGGCATAGGGTTGGCGCTCAGTGAGGACTTTGAAGACCTGAAGAAGCATACCAACCTGATGAGCTGCGGCCTGCCTTACACAAAGGATATCCCCGATGATTTTCAGATCATCTACAATGTAACGCCGAGGCCTCTCGGTCCTTACGGCGCAGCAGGAGTAGGCGAAGCCCCGCTTACATCACCGCATGCAGCAATCCTTAACGCCGTCTATAATGCCTGCGGTGTCAGGATAACAAGGGTTCCTGCAAGGCCCGAAGTAATCAAGGCAGCACTTGATGCAAAAGGCAAGAAATAAGCAGTAATATAAATCAAGCGGCACGATAACGCCTGAAACGGACTGATCAACAGTCCGTTTCAGGTCTGCTTTTTTTCAACGGCATTGCAATTCGTTATATAATTCATAAAGGCAGGAGCGCAATCATGGACCATCAGAGGGCCAAGGAACGGGAAAATCAGTGCATCCAGGAACAACCGCCCAAATGCATGGCAGCATGCCCGGTGCATGTAGATGCCCGCGCCATGATAGACTGCGTAAGGCGAGGGGATTACCGGGCCGGATTAGCTATTTTCAATAAGACAGTCCCGTTCCCCGGCATCATAGCCAGGGTCTGTGACCATCCATGTCAGACAGCATGCAAGCGCGCAGAAATTGACGAAGCCATTATGATCAACGCTATCGAGAAGGCCTGTGCTGACCACAGCGACAGCGACGCAAAGAAACCCTTCATGTTGCCGAAAAAAGAAAAGAGGGTAGCAGTCGTTGGTTCCGGATTGAGCGGTCTGACTGCAGCCGCCGATCTTGCGGCAAAAGGATATCGCGTTTCCATTTTCGAGGCAGCCGATCGCCCCGGCGGACGTCTCCGCGAATTCGGAGCTGAGACACTACTATCAGATGCAATTGAAAAAGACCTTTCATTGCTCAACGTTCTTGACATCTCCCTTCATCTTGACAGCCCGGTAAGCAATCAAGGAGGACAAACGCTCGACTCGGTGCTTGATGAATTCGACGCCGTTTATCTTGGCATTGGACCGGCTACCGTTGAATCATCGTCACATGGACTCACCATCAGTGCCGACGGGCTGATTGCAATAACCCCGCTGACTTATTCTACAAGCAATGAAAAGGTCTTTGCTGGAGGGGGACATCGCTACGGCCATGATTATTCACCCATTACATCAATGATGGATGGCAGGCTTGCTGCCGTCTCCATTGACCGTTTTCTTCAGGGAGCTTCTCTTACCGCCAACCGTGACCTTGAAGGTCCTTTCGATACGCGCCTTTATACCAGCATAGAGGGGATATCGCCGGAACCGGCTACGCCGATGGCAAACCGCATTGAAGGATACACGCAGGAAGAAGCTGAAGCCGAGGCGCGCCGCTGTCTGAATTGTCAGTGCCTCGAGTGCGTGAAGGTTTGCGAATATCTTGCGCATTACAAATCATATCCGAAGCGTTATGTGCGCGAGATTTACAATAACGATGCAATTATCATGGGTTCTCACAACGCAAACCGCATGATCAATACCTGCGCACTATGCAGCCTATGCAAGGCGGTCTGCCCCGTCGATCTCGACATGGCAGAGATATGTCTTGATGCAAGGCAAAGCATGGTTGACAAGAGAAAGATGCCGCCTTCCGCACATGATTTTGCCTTGCGGGATATGGCATTCAGCAATAGTGATTCCTTTGCGCTCGCCAGGCATGAACCGGGACATGAAACAAGCAGCGCTGTTTTCTTTCCCGGATGTCAGCTGAGCGCCTCGTCGCCGGAACAGGTCACGCAGATTTACGAATATCTCCGGCGGAACGTTGGCGGCGGTGTCGGCCTTGTACTCGGCTGTTGCGGCGCTCCCGCTGACTGGGCAGGCGAAAAGGCATTGACCGATGCCGCCATATCCGCTTTTGCCGATACATTGAAAGAAATGGGATCGCCTAAGATCATCACAGCCTGTTCCAGCTGCTTACGTCTATTCAGAAATCATTTACCTGATGCTCAGGTTGAATCTGTTCAAACCTTGCTTGCCATGAACCCGCTTCCCGAATCTGCATCGACAAAGATACCTGCGCATGTTACCATCCATGATGCATGCGCCTCCAGACACGACAACGTGGTACAGGACAGCGTGCGCAGCATTCTCGGAAAGCTTGGCGTGAAGGTCTCTGAATTGACGGACAACCGGCATCTGTCCCCCTGCTGCAGCTACGGCGGACTGATGTCTTTTGTTAATTCTGAGGTTGCTGAAAAGGTCGTCAGGCGCAGGGTAGATGAAAGCGACGCAGACTATATCACGTATTGCGCCATGTGCCGTGACAACTTCGCAGCGAGAGGCAAACGCGCCATGCACATATTCGACCTGATCTGGCTGCCGGCGGAAACAGATCCGGCAGCACGAAAAGGACCGGGATATTCTATGCGCCATGAAAACCGGGCCAGGCTCAAGTTGCATATGCTGAATAATGTGTGGAACGAAAAAACTGCAGAGGAAGAAGAACCGATGAAACTCAGTATCTCACCCGATGTATCGGAGCTTCTGGAAACCAGGATGATATTGATCGAGGACATACGTAAAGTCATAGCCCACGCCGAAAGCGCAGGCCAAAAGCTGCTCGACGGAAAGACCGGGCACTCCATTGCCCATTACAGGCCGGTGAGCGTTACATATTGGGTTGAATATTCCTCCGACGGGGATGAATTTATAATCCATAATGCATACAGTCACAGGATGGAAGTGATCGAGGGATTATCAAAATGAGCGAAAACGGTATTGCATCTTCGGCACCTGCCCTGACCTGCACAAAGTGCAACATCGAGCTGTTCCTAGGAAAGGTCACAGTATCTTATTTGGGAAGCGAATTCCCTGTCGATCTGCTTAAATGCCCTGTTTGCGGCACTGTATTCGTGCCCGAAGATCTGGCTTTAGGGAAAATGCTTCAGGTGGAACAGGCACTGGAAGATAAATGATGCCTTCTTGTCGGATGCCTTTTGAAAGCAACGCACGGCTGGATATCGGGGCAGATCAGGATCTAATGAGGCCCGGTGGACTTGGACTGACACGAAGGGCGATGGCCCTTTGTTCATTCGGTCCGGGCGACAGAGCAGCCGATATCGGTTGCGGAGCCGGAAGCACTGTTGATTTTCTCCGACGCGAAGTCGGACTGAAGGCTGTAGGCGTCGACCTGAAGTTAAAGAACAGCATAGCGGACAGTAACTCGTCGATATTTGTACGCGGCGATGCAGAAAGGCTCCCTCTTGCATCGCTATCGCTGAGCGTTATTATAGCGGAGTGCACGCTTTCTGTTATAAACAACAAGGACAGCGCTCTATCAGAATTCTGCAGGGTGATGCATAGCGGCGGCAGTCTGGTCATAACGGATGTATATGCGAGGGACCCTGTTGCTATAGACCAGATCGATGAACTGCCGTTTCTCATGTCAGATATTCTGACCAGGAAAGGTTTGACCGAGGCCTTGAATGCAAACGGTTTCATCACCGAAATATTCGAGGACCATTCGCACCTGCTCAAGGAATTCGTCGTGAGGATGATTATGAAACATGGCTCTCTGAAACCTTTTTGGGATTGCTGCAACACTACTTCAAAGGACCTGCAGCAGAAAATGATGTCATTTAAACAGGCTCACCCTGGCTATTTTATGCTCATCGCCCGCAAGCCCTGAGCATAAGAGAGGACAATAAAGAAATGACCGATGATTTCATGCGTATGATGGAGCTGTCCCGTCAGGGGTTCTTCTGCAGCCAGATTATGATGATCATGGCCCTCGATTCACAAGGCAAAAGCGACCCTGATCTGATCAGGGCAATGTCAGGGCTGCTTGGCGGCGTGGGCTTCTGCGGGAAGATATGCGGCACGCTCACAGGCGGCGCCTGCCTGATCGGCTTATATGCAGGAAAAGGAAAGCCCGACGAGGAGGCTGATGGACGTCTTTATCTTATGATGACCGAACTCATTGAATGGTTCGAAAAGGAATATCAGGGCCAGTATGGGGGCATCAACTGTTCGGACATACTGCAGGACGACCCCCGCAATCGGGTAGCGCGCTGCCCTCAGATAGTGATGGCGACTTACGCAAAAGTGAAAGAGATATTGACCGCCAACGGTTATGATTTCACCAGGGCCCGTTCAGACAAACCGGAGGAACTTTGAAAAGAATATTCACTGAGATGGCCGAACTCCTCAGTCGCGGGCAGAGCTTTGTAGTTACGACTGTATTCGACCAGTCGGGTTCAGCGCCGCGAGCAGCGGGGGCCAAGATGCTGATAAGGATTGACGGATCGATAATCGGCACTATCGGAGGCGGACGTCTGGAGGCCGACGTCATAAGTAAAGCGGCAGATGTCCTTAAATCGGGCAAGCCGGCTGTTCATTCCTTTGTGCTCACCGGTAAAGATGCTGCCGACATGGATATGATTTGCGGTGGAAAGGGAGAAGTCCTTCTGGACTTCGTCGACAGCTCCGACAGGATCAAAAAGGACATATATGAAGAAGCAGCCGAAATCTTCCACAGGCATGGGATCGGCTGGCTGATTACTTCCATGGCTGACAAGAATAATCCGCAATCATCGCAGTGCCTCTTGAAAAGTGACCATTCACTCATCGGCAGCGTCGGAATCAGCGCACAGATGTTGAATGAGATCGCTTTCGGGCCAAAGAAGATGTCAGTCCATTCCTGCATTATCGACAGTCGGATGTTTCTTATTGAGCCTCTCGTCAATGCAGGCACTGTTTTCATCTTTGGCGCCGGCCATGTGTCCCAGAGGATTGCTCCTCTCAGCGTAACAGTGGGGTTCAGAACAATAGTGCTCGACGATCGTGCCGAGTTTGCCGGTCGCGAAAGGTTTCCAGCCCCTGTAGAACTCGTTTTGCTGGAATCCTTCGAAAAGCTGCCTCAGCTCGAGATTGATGAAGACAGTTACATAGCGATCGTAACGCGCGGCCACCTTTATGACAGGACGGTCCTGGCTTCTGCATTGAAAACTGCAGCGGGATACATTGGAATGATAGGCAGCCGAAGGAAGCGGGACGCTATATTCAGTGCCCTTGCAGATGAAGGTTTCACCAGGCAGGACCTCGATCGCGTATATTCTCCGATAGGCACGGACATCGGGGCCGAGACGCCTGAAGAGCTGGCCGTCAGTATCGTGGGAGAATTGATAAAGGTAAGGGCCGCAAAACTGAAATGTCCGTCCGGGAAAAAATAGCTTCAATCGTCCTGTCGGCCGGCTATTCCTCCAGAATGTCCGATTTCAAGCCGCTTCTGCCGCTCGATAGTTCCACCGTCATTGAAAAGGCGATCTCGACATTTACCGATACAGGCATTTCGGACATAACGGTCGTACTTGGCAACAGGGCAGACGATCTGATTCCGCTTCTGGACCGCTTGCGTGTCAGGTGGGTTATTAACGAAGACTACCCGCAAGGTATGTTTTCATCGGTCGTCGCCGGTATCCGATCCCTCAAGAGTGGTATCAGCGGCGTTTTCTTATTGCCGGCTGACGTCCCGCTTGTAAGAAGCAGCACCGTTGAGATGATGATCAATGCGTACGAAAGCTCTGAAGCCCTGGTCCTATATCCGGTTTACCTGAGGCAGCGCGGACATCCGCCCCTTATTTCCTCAGGCCTGTTTCCGGAGATTCTTGCCTGGAAGGGCATTGACGGCCTGCAAAAGCTTCTTGAGCTTCATGAAAAAGAGGCCGGAGAAGTTGAAGTGCGGGATGAAGGCATACTGCTTGATATCGATACTCCCGACGACTATAAGAAAATATGTGCAATTCTCAGCCGGGGATGAAGATCGGTCACGAAGAAATAATCGGAGAAACCGAAAGCCTCTGCCCTGTATGCCTCGACAGGATTCCGGCTAAACGGGTAGCCGTCAGAGACAATGTGTATCTCGACAAGACATGTTCTACCCATGGCCATTTCAGGACCATAGTCTGGCGCGGGCAGCCGTCATATGAATCGTGGCATGTTTCCAAACCTGCGGCGCACCCGACTATTTGCGCGACCGGCATCCGGCACGGCTGCCCCTTCGACTGCGGCCTTTGCCCTGAACATCGCCAGAATACATGTTGCGTTCTTCTTGAAGTCACTGACCGATGCAACCTGCAGTGCCCAGTCTGTTTTGCCTCTGCCGGCTGCATCAATAGTGATCCCGATATGCAGACAATCGGGAACTGGTATAGACTGCTGCTGGATTGCGGCGGGCCTTTCAACATACAGCTGTCCGGCGGCGAGCCCACCCTGAGAGATGACCTGCCTGACATTATTTCTCTGGGCCGCTCGCTTGGATTCGGCTTCTTCCAGCTGAACACCAACGGTCTTCGCCTGGCTGAAGACACGCTTTATGTACGCCGACTCAAGAAGGCCGGCCTGAGCTGCGTATTCCTTCAGTTTGATGGTACAACTGAAATGATATATGAAAAAATCAGGGGAAAAGCGCTGCTCGGAATAAAAGCAAGTGCTATCTCGCATTGCATGGAGAATCAGCTGGGCGTGGTACTCGTACCGACTCTTGTTCCCGGTGTCAATACCGGCGATATAGGAAACATCATCGAATTCGCTATAGGACGCATGCCGACTGTCAGGGGCGTTCATTTTCAGCCGATCAGCTATTTCGGCAGATACCCTAAGGCGCCTGTGGATTCGGACCGCATCACCATTCCGGAGGTGATTACTGCAATCGAGCGGCAAACCGGCGGCAGGACGAAAATCAGCGATTTCCGTCCTCCCAAGGCAGAGAATGCCCATTGCTCATTTAACGGCAGCTTCGTGCTGATGAAAAATGGCGAGCTGATGCCGACCGGCAGGGCAGGCCAAAGCTGCTGTCAGCCGCAAGGCGCGGCTGATGGAGCCAGAAAGTCGCAGCTCTTTGTCGCCAGAAAATGGTCAGCAAGCAGTGACAAAAAAGAGGCGACTGCAGCGCATCGGAACAGCAGCTTCATGAACGTGACCAGCCTGGACGCATTCCTTGAGCGCGCAGAAAATTATTCGCTTTGCATTTCGGGAATGGCGTTTCAGGATGTCTGGAACATAGACCTGGAGCGGCTGCGGGAATGCTTCATACATGTCGTCCACCCTGATAACAGGATCGTCCCCTTCTGCGCATACAACCTGACCGGCAGTGACGGCAGGCCTCTTTACAGGCCTCAATGGAGATGTCATTGATTAGAAGGACACCCCTTGAAGCATGGATAGCCAGGAAGCTCGGACTGTCCGGGGGCCCCTTGACCAAAGACCTGATAGAATCGTATCAATTGCAAAAGCTGAGCGAGACAATCCTGTATGCGTCAATGAACAGTCCGTTTTATAAAAGTAAATTCAGCTGCATCAGGCACCGTGAAATACAATCTCTCGCCGACATTGCCGTCTTCCCGCTGACAACAGCTGCGGATATCGCTGAAAAAGGTTTGCAGTTCTTGTGCGTGTCGCAGGACGAGATCAGCCGGGTCGTGACTCTCGATACATCAGGCACGACGGGCAGCCCCAAGCGTCTGTATTTCACGCCTTCGGATCAGGAATTGACGACCGATTTCTTTAGGCATGGGATGTCCACGCTGGTCGAGGAAGGCGACCGAGTACTGATACTGCTGCCTGGAGAGCGTCCGGGGAGCGTAGGCGATCTGCTCTCAGTCGCCCTGAAGCGCTTCGGAGTCATTCCGGTGCCTCATGGTGTAGTCGGAGATATGGACAAAGCCCTTGAAGTCATCAGGTGCAAGGCGATCAATTCAATTGTCGGCATCCCGATCCAGGTGCTTGCCCTCGCAAGATATTCAGAGTATCAGGGCATGGATCTTCATCTGAAGAGCGTACTGTTAAGCACCGACAATCTTTCTTCGGCCATTGTTCGCGAACTGAAACGACTTTGGAGCTGTCGAGTTTTCGATCATTACGGCATGACCGAAATGGGGCTCGGAGGCGGTGTTGAGTGCGATGCCCATGCCGGTTATCATATGCGCGAGGCGGATTTGTATCTGGAGATTGTAGACGATGATGGCAAACCGCTCCCTGACGGGCAATATGGCGAAGTGGTCTTTACAACTCTGACGAGGCAGGGTATGCCGCTTATTCGCTACGGCACGGGTGATATCTCCCGGTTTATTCCGGAGAGGTGCAAATGTGGCGCCGTACTTCGACGGATGGATAAGATGTCAGGAAGAAGGAATAGCAGGGTTTCGATCGGCGGTGATCGGCAAATCGGCCTGACTGAGCTGGATGAAGTTTTGTTTGACCTCCCGGGATTGATAGACTTCACAGTATCGATGGATATTTCGGCCAATACAAAGATAATGTATGTTAAGGCCTTAACGGTCTGTCCGGTTACCGAACAGATAATTTCCTCGGCCCTGGATAGAATTCAGACAATCCGGGATGCGCGAAGTAGCGGCACATTGAAGATTATTTTCGAAATTGAAAGATGCATTGGCTTATTGCCGCCGTTCACCGGAAAGAGAAGAATCTTGCTGGTTGGATCAAATGACTGACCGTACGATTTACTTAGTCAGACATGGACGTATTCTGCTGCCGGACGATGAGAAGCGTTTTATAGGGCAGACTGATTTTCCATTGAATGAGGAAGGCGTCAGGCAGGCTGAAGCTCTGAAGAAGAAGCTGGCGGATGTCGTCATCACGTCGATCCATACCAGCGATCTCAGACGCACAAAACAAACTGCGCAGATACTATCTGAGGGGAGAAGCATATCCGTCTTTGAATGGAAAGATTTAAGGGAGCTGAGCCTTGGCACCTGGGAGGGCCTCACCTTCGAAGAAATCAGACAGCGCTTCCCAGCTGAATTCGAGGCGCGCGGCAAAGATATTTTTAACTACCGTATCCCCGGAGGCGAGAGCTTCGCCGATTGCAGAACACGCGTCGTCGGGTCCTTTAATGACATATTAACAAAATCTGATGGGAACACTCTGATCGTCGGACACTCAGGCGTCAACCGCTTAATTCTTTGCCACGTGCTTGGAATGCCCTCAGCCAAGCTATTCAGTATCAACCAGGACTACGGCTGCCTCAATATTATTGAAAACCGGGATAACTGCTTCCGGGTCAGGGCCATAAACATTACTGATGCGCTGCGATAAACATTCGATAAGTTGCATCGTTATACTCGTCTCGCTCTGCATGGCGGTTAGCTCCGTAGCTGTCTTTGGCCAGCAGCCGGCTGAATTGCCTGATCCCAATGCAGACTTCAGGGATCAGCAAAGAGAGATAAATGCGAAGCTTCTTGATTATACGGACAGGCAGATGAAATTGCTGAATTCGATGAAGGATTATTTAGGCAGAGAGCAGTATGATTCAGCCCTGGAATATGCCCCGGATTTTCCTCCTCTGCAGCCCCAGATACGGAGATTCAGGGGGGATGACGAGTTCAATTATTCGCGTGCCGGACTGGACACCCTCAAGCTCAGGATAATGGAGGCAGAATCTCGGAAAAAAACGCTGAGGGACCGGGTCATTGGATATAACAGTCAGCTGCCGGCGTGGTGGAACAGTGAAGAAGAGGACTTCCTCGAAAAGAGGAGGCGGGCTTTCCTGTCCGGACTTAAAAGATGATCAGCAATCTATCTCTTTAAACAGCGCTTACCGCTGTTCATGACTCGGCAGCAGAATCGCCAATACGCTTCCGATCAGCATTATCCCGGCTGACATATAATATGCAGATATGGCCCCTGCCGGATATTGCAGATTGCTAACATTGACTGCGGCCCATGCCAGACCGTCTATATAATCGATCATAACCCCTCTCCCATCTTCGCGTTGCTATTTCTTGCTTGATATTAATCAAATGTCGTGCCACGCTTTATTGGGGCGTATATCAATGACATGTGGAGCAGATCCGCCTGCTTATACCTCTTTTTTGTCTATTTTATTACAATTTTGTTAGAGTTTCCTGCATTCACCGCACGGCTGTCCGGACTGCCTTTTGAAGTCCATCTATAATATCACGCCATGGACTCGCAAGCTCTCCAGTCGGGTCTGTTTCATATCGCAAGCGGGGTTTTATAATTACCACGTCGTCAAAAGTATAGGTCTTTCCTTCCCGGTCCTGTCGCGACAGCACGCTAAAAACCATGCTGTCGGCACTAAGGATCGGCCCTGTTCCCTCGGCGTCAAGCAAAACAATATCTTTTCCTTTGATACGTATGTCCAGCACCGATGTCTTTAAATTGACCTTGCCTTCGGCAGAGAGCCCGCCGGAAATGATCCTGCCTTCAGAAACCGCTGACATATCTAACCTCGATGATGCATCGGCAAATGGATAAGTCAGATTGTCCATCTTAAGGTTAAGGCCCCTGATATCTATGCTGTTCCGATTCGCCGGCATGCGCTCATCTCTCATATGCAGCTCGCCGTCCTTAATTGCGAGCGCCGAAATCTCGAAGAGAGGCGCGGCATTTTTTTCACTATCCCCATCTTTACCCTGGCCCGTCACAAAGGGTAGTTGCAGTTTTCCGTCTTTGTCGATCACAACGATGATATACGGCCTTTCAATAGTTATGCCGGAAACCGAATAATGTCTTTTGACAAAACCCAAAAGGTCAGCCGAAACATGCAAATGGTCTGCGTGAAAAACCTCCTTTCCATCCCTCGCGTAAGCCACCCCATAAGCATCTGCACTGCCCCGATTGAGCACGATGCGTTCGACGCGAAAATCCTTTCCGAGGAACCTTTCGAGCTGGGACTTGAGGATCTCGTCAGCATTTCTGATGACGATGTAGAGCGCGACACAGATGAGAAGGGTAATGATAGAAAAGCAGATTAAGATGCGTTTTCCGAAAGTGGTCATGCTTTAGTATATAGTAACACGATGCCTTAAGACGCTTTGATACCTAAAGGCATTACGGAGTTCGATACAGTCTGCAATCCGCCCTACGCTATTGGCTTTTCGTAGATCCGGTACTTCTTGTACAACCTTCCCCCGATCATCTCAATTAGACGTATAACGTTCAGGTTGTCTTCGAGTATCCATGAAAATTCCACGCGTTTATACCTGCCGCGTCTGACTCCCTTGAATGCCTCCCTGAACATTATTCCATCGACGCCTTTGTTACGATACTCAGGCTTGCTGCCAAGCAGCAACATTCGCAGATCGGGGATCTTCCTCGAGTAATAAAAAGCCTTTGCGAGCGTCACGGGGTTCAGCTTCCCATGCATCCTTCTGAGCACGAAATTGAAATCAGGGAGCATTCCCAGAAAACCTACTGCTTCGCCATCCTTCTCGGCTACGATCGTCATATCCGATACTACCAGCGGTTTCAGGCGCTTCGCGCCATACGACAGCTCGGCCTCCGACATTGGAATGAAGCCCCAGTTGTGTTCCCAGGCCGCGTTATAGACCTCCCTGAAGCCGCGCATGGCGTCCATGAAATATTCCTTTGTGACCTGCCTCGCGGTTATGCCCTTCTTGTCGGCAATAGCTGCCACCCGCAATATCTTTTCCGGAAGTTCCTCTTCCACATGGTAGATGTATGCGAACAGGTCTTTAACTTTGGCAAGACCGTATTCGCTCATAAGATCGTTATAATACGGCGGATTGTAAGGCGTCATGAGCATCGGCGGCTCTTCGAATCCTTCCAACAGGAACCCGCACTCCTCATTGGTCGAGAAATTCATCGGCCCGCGCATTATTGTCATGCCGGCTGCCCTCAACCGGTCGCAAACCGTGTCCAGAAGCGCCTTCGCAACAGTAGGATCATTGAAACATTCGAAAAAACCGAAGAAACCTGTGTTTTCATTATGAATTTTTATATGCAGGTGATTGACGATTGACGCAATCCGCCCGACAATCCTGCCCTTTCGCAAGGCCAGAAAAAACTCTACATCTGCTTCGTCAAAAAAAGGGTTCTTCTGAGAAAAGTGGACTTTAAGATCGTGGGTCAGCTGCGGGCAATAAAGCGGATCGCTGCTATAAAGCGAGAGCGGAAATTTTATGAAGCCTGAAAGATCCCGGCGGTTTTCAACCCTGACTATATCGATTCCCGCCGGAGGAGACGCAGTCACAATGCCCCCTTGCAATGCAATCAGATGATTCCCATGGCCCTGCCCACCTTCCTGAAGGCCTCCAGTACTTTGTCCAGATGTTCATCAGTATGCGTCGCCATATAACTGGTTCTTATCAAGGCCTTCCCCGGGGGAACAGCCGGTGAAACCGCCACATTGGCAAATACACCCTCTTCCTGAAGGACCATCGCCATCTTGAAGGCGGTTTCATCAGCCCCCACTATTATCGGGATAATCGGCGTTTCGCTCGGTCCAACCTGGAATCCTAAGTCTTTAAAGCCCTGCAGCATTCTATGCGTATTGGTCCAAAGTCGTGCGATCCTTTCGGGCTCGCTGTCAATTATATCAAGCGCAGCGCTGACAGCAGCAACTGAGGCGGGCGGCGGGCTCGCGCTGAATATCAGAGCCCTCGCCATATGCTTGATGTAATGGATCACGTCATCGTCGCCGGCGATGAATCCGCCGATAGAGGCCAATGATTTACTGTATGTTCCCATCACGAGATCGACCTCGCTTTCGAGGCCGAAATACTCTGCAGTCCCCCTGCCGGTCTTCCCCAGAACGCCTATGCCGTGGGCGTCGTCAACCATGAGGCGTGCTCCATATTTCTTTGCGATCTTCACAACTGCCGGAAGGTCGATGATATCTCCCTCCATGCTGAAGACGCCGTCGACAACGATAAGCTTCCCTCTTCCGTTGTTGTCATTGAGCACCCTTTCGAGGTCCGCCATATCGTTGTGCCTGAATCTCCTGACCTCGCCATAGGAGAGCTTGCAGCCGTCCACTATGCTGGCGTGGTCCATCTTATCGATGATAACCACATCATCTTTCCCGACGATCGCGGAAATAACGCCGAGATTCACCTGAAACCCGGTTGAAAAAATCAGAGCAGCGTCCCTCTTCATGAATCCGGCAAGTTTTTCTTCCAACCGGACATGGATATCAAGAGTGCCGTTTAGAAAACGCGAGCCGGCGCAGCCTGAACCATATTTTTTCACGGCTTCAATGGCAGCCTCTTTTACCTTCGGATGATTCGTCAGTCCGAGATAATTGTTCGAACCGACCATTATCATTTTCTTGCCGTTCAGAACGACTTCCGGATCCTGAGCGCTCTCGATCATCCTGAAAAATGGATATATGCCGGCGTGCTGAAGCTCCCGGGCAATGGTAAACTTATAACATTTTTCGAATATGTCTGTTTTTTCGGTCATAGCCAGCTATGGATCCTGTACCAATCGGCAGTCCACTTAGCTCCTTCCTTTATTTTCACCCTGGGAGAGAATCCCAGTCTCTCCCTCGCCTTGGTCGAATCACAAGTCCAGAAGGGATGCCTGATCTCTCTCATCTTGTCGGGATTGATTATGCTGAACCCCGGCATCTTCTCAGCCAACGCCCCGAATAGCGGCATCACGAATTTCGGAATGCCCAGCCTGATCGGGCTGCACTGAAGGGCCTGTGAGATGGCTGCAATAAGATCGTCCGACGAATAAATGCCTCCGTCGGACATGAAAAAAATCTCGCCTTCGCCTTCTTCCTTCAGCGCAGAGAGTATTATACCATGCACAAGGTCATCGACGTACAAGAACGAATAGTATGATCTTCCCCAGTAAGGAACCAAACCCATCTTGACCATCTTGTAGATCACGAGCAGGTCCCTGTCGCGGGGGCCATATACGGCAGGCGGTCTGACAATCGTAAACGGCATTTTCCCGGTTTGCCTAAGGACCGCCTTTTCCCCGCCGAGCTTCGTCCGCCCATAAACTGAGACGGGTTGCGGCTCGCAGTCCTCTATGAGCGGCTTGCCCTGACAGCAGGGACCTGCGGCCGCCAGGCTGCTGACATAGATAAAGCGTTTCAGTCCAGGATTGTTTCTTAACGCAGCCTGCACGATATTCTCCGTGCCCGTTTCATTGACGCGAACGGCTTGATCTTCAGAAAGAAATTTAGTCAGGCCTGCCAGATGAAAAATGTAATCGAAACCCTGAACTCCTGACAGCGATGCGGGATCAGTGCAATCGCCCTTCAGAAAAGATACATTGAGTCCCTCAAGGTATCTTATATTTGACGTCAGCCGTGTCAGGCAGGTTACATCAAAACCTTCGCGGATAAGGGCCTCGACAAGATGGCCTCCGATAAAGCCTGTAGCTCCGGTAACAAGGGCTCTCATTGTCCTTATAATTCTAAGGAAAGCCGCTTTCTTTTTTCAAGAAAATGAAGCCGCGCAGCCGTCACGGACTACTTCCTTCTAACCTTCAGTTTCAGCCCTTCTACGGCCTCGACCACGATAGTGGAATCCCTGGTAATACGCTCTTCAGAAGACGCGGACCAAATCTCTCCATGTACCTGGACCATGCCTCCGCCAGGCCCGACTTCAGACTTCGACAACCCTTCCATCCCCACAAGCGCTTCTCCGCCGGTAGCATGCTTTCTCTTGTGAGCTTTATAGGCCAGACCAAAGGTAAAGACAAAAAATAGCGCTGTAATTATAGAGGCGGGCAGGATAATCGCGAGCGATACCCTGAGAAAAGGCAAAGGGGAATCGAACAGCATCAACGAGCCGAGCGTGATTGAAACTACGCCTCCTACAGTAAGCAGTCCGTAAGAAGCGATCTTGACCTCGAGGAGAAATAGGATAATGCCGATGATGATCAGGAGCAGGCCGGCGTAGTTCACCGGAAGCGTCTGAAAGGCGTAAAACGCGAGCACAAGAGATATCGACCCGATAATGCCCGGTGCGAGCGATCCCGGATTGGTAAGTTCGAAGAAAAGCCCGTAAAAACCAAGCAGCATAAGGATGTACGCAAAGCTTGGATCGGTGATCAGGTTAAGGATCCTGAGCCTGAGGCCCATCTGCTCTTTCACTAATTTGACACCGGCAGTCTTCAGCTTCACATCAGCTCCGGCGATCTTTACATTTCTGCCGTCAATCTCTTTCAGAAGCGCATCGGCGTCATTTGCGACCAGGTCTATCACGTGCATCTTCAGGGCCTCCACTTCGGTAATCGATACGCTTTTCCTGACCGCGTTTTCGGCCCACTCCACATTTCGACCTCGCTGCTCGGCTATCGATTTTATATAGGCCGTTGCGTCATTGGTCGCCTTTTCAGACATAACCTTGTCCATTTTTTCGCCTACCGATACCGGATGAGCGGCGCCAATATTCGTCCCCGGCGCCATTGCCGCCACATGCGCCGACAGCGTTATAAAAACGCCGGCAGATGCCGCACGTGCGCCCGAAGGCGCAACATACACAATAATCGGAACATGGCTCGACATGATATCTTTTACTATAGTGCGCATGGACGTATCGAGCCCGCCGGGGGTGTCGAGTTCTATCAACAGCGCGCCTGCTTTTTCGGAGGAAGCCCTTTCGACCGACCTGTGGATGAATTCTGCGGCAACAGGATTGATGACGCCGCTGACGGTAATTGCGTATATATCTCCGTTATGCAGTTGCGGCCCCTCTGCATTGCATCCTGCAGCTGCAATCATGCCGACAAGAACGGCTGTTACGAGCAATCGCAGGGCTTCATTTCTGTATTCAAGTCGCATGAATCATTATACCACCAAACGTCCATCCGCAAGGGTCGCCAGACCTTGAACGCCTTAAGGATTCACTAGGCCGTACGATTCGGATAAAATAAATAATATGCAGATGTATTGTATAATATAAGGCATTTGTCCTTTGGACTACAGCAAACAATGGAGGTATTTGAGATGGTTAAGATTTATTATGACAAAGACGCTAATCTGGGCCTTTTGAAAAAGAAGAAGATAGTGATTATGGGCTATGGCAGCCAGGGTCACGCTCATGCCAATAATCTTAAGGAAAGCGGTATGGATGTTATAGTCGCCGAGACAAAGGGAGCAAATTGGGACAAGGCGGTGGCGGCAGGATTTACGGTGATGACAGCGGCGGAAGCAGCAAAGAAAGGCGATATCGTTATGATACTGCTCCCCGATGAGATACAGGCTGATATATATAAGACTGAGATCGCGCCCAACATGAAGAAGGGTGTTTATCTCGGGTTTGCCCACGGCTTCAATATACATTTCGGCCAGATTGTTCCTCCCGTTGATGCGAATGTGTTCATGGTCGCTCCGAAAGGCCCTGGGCATCTTGTCAGGTCCGAATATTCCAAAGGGAGCGGCGTCCCCTGTCTGATAGCGGTAAATCAGGACCCGTCAAAAAACACCCGCGAGATCGCGCTCGCATATGCGTCGAGTATCGGCGGAGGCAGGGCAGGCGTCATTGAGACATCCTTCAGGGAAGAGACAGAGACAGACCTCTTCGGCGAGCAGGTAGTCCTTTGCGGCGGCCTGACCGCGCTGATTCAGGCGGGCTTCGAAACACTGGTGGAGGCGGGATATTCACCGGAGATGGCTTATTTCGAGTGCCTGCATGAGGTGAAGCTGATCGTCGATCTGATCTACGAGGGCGGGATATCGACGATGAGGTATTCTATCAGCAATACGGCACAGTACGGCGATATTACCAGAGGGCCGCGCATTGTCACAGATGAGACCAAAAAGGAGATGAAAAAGATACTAGGGGAGATCCAGGACGGCAAATTCGCCAACGAGTGGCTGCTTGAGTGCAAAGTCAACAAACCGACCTTCAATGCACTTACCAAAAAAGGCGAAGGGCACCCGATCGAGGAGGTCGGAGCAAAACTGCGGGCCATGATGCCTTGGCTGAAGAAGGGTAAGCTGGTCGACAAGTCCAAAGCGTAGTGAGCAGGAATTCAGAGGAGAGCATCAGGAATTCAGAAGACCTGGAAGGTCGGCTTCCAGGTCTTCCCACCTGTCGTCCGGCTTCTGAATTCCGGGCTGCCGAAAATAGATGAAATTTGCCGGAGAAGGATATCCGTTTATCGGTTTTTTTGCCATTGTGACAGCGGTTGTATTGCTTGCATGGCCTGCGTGGATGGCGTTGCTGCCGCTGGCGCTGACACTTTTTATGGCTTACTTCTTCAGAGACCCTGACAGGTCTGTCCCGGAAGGGGAAGGTATCTTTGTGTCGCCCGCAGACGGGAAGGTAATAGTGCTGCAGACCGTAAAGGAAAATCAGTTTATAAACGAAGAAATGCTGCAGGTAAGCATCTTCATGTCTCCGCTGAATGTCCATGTGAACCGCGCGCCATGCGATGGCGTGGTCGGCAACGTAGTGCATACGTCGGGGAAATTCCTCTCGGCATTCAAGCCCGAGGCGTCGTTGCAGAATGAGAATATCGCCATGACGATGAACACGAAATACGGGACGATACTTGTCAAACAGATAGCGGGCTTTCTTGCTCGCCGCGCAGTATGCCGCGTCTCGCGCGGCGGCACGCTGCGTAAGGGCGATCGATACGGGGTCATAAAGTTCAGCTCGCGCGTGGACATCTTTCTGCCCTTATCTACGGTGCCCATGGTCAAGCTCGGCGACATGGTGGCTGCAGGAGAGACCGTCCTGGGCCGCATTCAGCAATAGGAGGTTCGCCATGGCTTTCAGAAGAAGAGACCCTGGACGCAAACCGAAAAAAGGCGTCTACCTTTTGCCGAACACGCTGACGATATGCGGCATGTTTGCCGGATTTTACGCTATTTTGTCCGCTATCAACGGGGATTTTCTTAACGCTGCCTGGGCCATCGTACTTGCTAATATCTTCGACGGCCTCGACGGCTGGATTGCGCGTCTGACGAATACCGCAACCAGATTCGGCATAGAGCTGGACTCTCTGTCAGACCTGGTTGCATTCGGCGTAGCCCCAAGTATAATGATGTACAAGTGGGTGCTTTCCCCATTTGACAGGCTCGGATGGGCGGCAGCCTTTTTATTTGTCGCTTGTGGCGCCCTGCGCCTGGCAAGGTTCAACGTGCAGACCGGTGCTCCTGGATCAAAGGCCTTCAAAGGGATGCCTATTCCAGGCGCGGCCACAATACTCGCTTCAATTGTAATTTTTTATTACGATTTTTGGACCGGGGTGCCGGACAAGAACGTTTTTTTTCCCATTATTACCATTCTTCTCTCCCTTTTGATGGTGAGCACCCTTCGCTATCACGGGCTGAAGGAGATAGATTTCAGGGAAAGAAAACCGTTCTGGGCGCTGATAATTTTCGTACTCGTGCTGTTTGTTCTGCTTATTCATCCGTCCACTGCGATCTTCATCTTTGCAATGGCTTATCTGATCTGGGGCCTTATCGAAAACATTTATATGCTTCTGAAAAGGAGACGTTTGAAAAAGCAGGAACTGCAGGCCGTATCCGGCGGTGCAGACACAACCCATACCGACGGGGGAGCGAACAATGCGAATCATTAAAATATTCGATACAACTTTAAGAGACGGTGAGCAGTCGCCGGGTGCTTCCATGAACGTTGAGGAAAAGCTTCGTGTCGCGCGGCAGCTGGTGAAGCTGGGCGTCGATATCATCGAAGCCGGGTTTCCTTATGCATCTCCCGGCGATTTCGATGCAGTGCAGAGGATTGCTGCCGAGGTCCAGGGCGCGACCATAGCTGCGCTTGCACGGGCGAAGGAAGAGGACATAAGGAGCGCATACGAGTCGCTCAAGGGCGCGCCGGTGAAAAGGATTCATACCTTCCATTCCACCTCGGACATACACCTTAAGCATCAGTTCAGGGTAAGCCGCCAGGAGGCCCTTAAAAGGTCTGTGGAGATGGTAGCGCTTGCCGGAACGCTGGTCGAGGACGTTGAGTTTTCACCTATGGACGCCACAAGGTCGGATGTGGGATATCTGCTTGATGTGCTCGACGCTGTCATTGCCGCAGGCGCTTCTACCGTAAACATTCCGGATACCGTAGGGTTTACGACACCCGATGAGTTCGGCGACCTCATAAAGGTCATCAAGGAGAGGATTGGAGACAAGGCTGTGATCTCGGTACATTGCCACAACGATCTCGGCCTCGCTGTTGCCAATTCCCTGGCTGCTATAAGAAACGGCGCCGGTCAGATAGAGTGCACAATAAACGGCATCGGAGAGAGGGCCGGCAACGCCTCTATGGAAGAAGTGGTTATGGCACTGAAGACAAGGCCGCACTATTACGAAGCAGACACCAATATAAGGACGACTGAAATATACAAGACAAGCCGTCTTATCTCAAAAATAACCGGCATAGCGGTGCAGCCGAACAAGGCTATCGTCGGATCGAACGCCTTTGCTCACGAGTCGGGCATACATCAGGACGGGTATCTGAAAGAGCGGTCCACTTACGAGATCATGAGGCCCGAAGATGTGGGGATTCCTCAGTCCAAGCTGGTGCTCGGCAAGCATTCCGGAAGGCACGCATTCAAGATGCGTCTGCTCGATCTGGGTTATGAATTAAGCGAGGCAGACCTGAACAGCACATTTGAAAAGTTCAAGCACCTGTCTGACCAGAAGAAATATATCTTCGATGAGGACATAGAGACCCTTGTTTCGCAGGAGGTCTCGAAGGTGCCGGAAGTCTATGCCCTGATCGGGCTTACGGTTTCAAGCGGTACGGAGATCAAACCGTCTGCAACAGTAATAATGACAGCGCGCGGCAAGACCGTTGAAAGTTCGAAGACGGGCGACGGTCCGGTAGATGCAGTCTACAGGGCGATAGCTGCGATCACGGATACCAGGAGCAGTCTCCTGAAATTCGACATAAAGGGGATTACGGGCGGCACCGATGCACTCGGCGAGGTTGTGGTGACCCTGGAGGAGAGCGGCAAGTCCGTCAGGGGACAGGGAGCCGACACCGACATCATTGTGGCTGCGGCAAAGGCGTACATCAACGCCCTGAACAAGCTGGAGATCAGAAAGCCGAAGTAATCCATTTCCCGAAATGAATATTCTGCTTACCGGGGCAACGGGGTATATAGGCAGACGCCTTCTGCTCAGACTGCGGGAGGACGCCGATGTGTCTCTGCGCGTGCTTGTAAGAAATGCAAAAAAGCTGAACCCGGCTGACGTCGGCGATGCAACGGTCATTGAAGGCGACACATTCAAATGCGCCTCTCTCGTTCGTGCACTCAAGGGAATCGATGTTGCTTATTACCTGATAAACCTTACCGGTGCCGGCAGGGATTTCAGCAAACTGGAGCGCCAAAGCGCAGAAATCTTCAGAGATATCTGCATCGAGTTCGGAGTTAAACGCATCATCTATCTTTCAGGCGTCGGCAGCATCGAGACCGCCTCGCCGCAGCTCCGGACAAAAATCGAGGCTGGAAATATCCTCAGCAGGAAACCTGACCGGATACAGACCATCTGGATCAGATCGGGGCTGACAATCGGCTCCGGCAGTGTAACCTTCGAAATGATAGAGGGAATGCTGGAGCGCCTGCCCTTCCTTATCTTGCCGTCCTGGACGCAGGTAAAGACCAATACCGCATTTGTAACAGATGTGGTCGAGTACCTTTGTCAGGCAAAAGACCTGGCGTTGGATTGCAGTTCGGTCATCGATATAGGTGCTGTTCCCCTGACATTTCGCGAAATGATAGAGGCTATGGGGAATCGGATGGGAGTACAAAGGCCGATGATATCCATCCCTTTCGAATTTCCGCGACTGTCGACGTACTGGCTCAGTCTATTCACGTCAATCCCATATAGAATAGCTTCTGTGATAGTTGCAGGCATCCGGTCCGGTTATATAATTGATCACGAGGTCGCGGCAGCATGCTTTCCTTCCATAACTCCTCAACCTTTCGACGAAGCGGTGAGACGGGCCTTTATCAAAGTCGAAACGGACCAGGTCGTAAGTCGCTGGTGCGATAGCAGTGCCGGAGAGGTTTGCGATGTCAACGAAGTAGATGAAAGCGCAAACGCCAGATACAGGGATGAGACACGCAGCTCCTTTGGCGCACTCGATCCTTCAGCAGTATTCAGGGCGGTAAAATCTATCGGCGGAAAGGCCGGGTGGTTCACATTCGGATTCCTGTGGAAGATCAGGGGGCTTGTAGACAAACTGGTCGGCGGCTATGGCACGGCCAGGGGCCGCAGGGCCGAAAGCGATCTGCGCATCGGGGACAAGCTGGACTTCTGGGAGGTCGTTGACCTTCAGGAAAACCGGAGGATGCTTCTGGAGGCCCAGATGAAAGTGCCCGGTCGGGCCTGGCTCGAATTTACTATTCATGGGACGGAACTTGTCATAACCGCATACTTTACGCCCGAAGGCCTGTTGGGGAAGATATACTGGTACAGCCTCGTCCCTTCGCATCATTTTGTCTTCAAGGATCTGATCAAAAGCATTATCAAAAAAGCCGCATCGCTCTAATCATTCTTTGCTTCCAGTGTGATTTTGATCACGGCAGCAACCGGTCTTTCATTCTATAGTTAAACTGGATGCGGGTTTGATCTGCAGCCGTATAAAGGCAACCCATCCGAAAGGATGGAGACGCAAAGCCACGGGCCTTGACCATGATAGGAGAGGCAGCCGGGCTGCCGGAGGTGCGCATGTTTCTCAGCAGAAGACTCAACGGGCCGACACTAGTTTTGATGGCTTCTCTCTCATTCACGCTGCTACTGTTGATGACTGAAAAAGCCCTTTGTTCAGTAGCACTGACATGGACAGCACCCACAACCAATACCGACGGCAGTCCGCTGACCGATCTTGCCGGATATAAGATCTATTACGGAACGGCGCCCGGCAATTATTCCGCCTCTTTAAACGTCGGTAACACGACATCTGCGTCACTTACGCTCCCTCAATGCGGGGTAACCAACTACTTCGCAGCAACCGCATATGATATAGCCGGAATTGAAAGTACATATTCCAATGAGGTGGCTAAGAGCGATCCCTGCACCGCGCCCACATGCGTCTATACATATTCGAACTGGGGAGCCTGCCGGCCTGACGGGACTCAGACAAGAACAATACTGTCGGCGCTTCCAGGCGGCTGCACGGGAACCCCATTGCCGCTCACACAATCATGCACTTACATACCGCCGACATGCTTGTCATTTACGTATTCGGCATGGGGCGCCTGTCAACCGAATAATACGCAGACCAGAACTGTCTTGACCTCATCCCCCAGCGGCTGCACAGGCGGAAGTCCGGTAACTTCTCAGACTTGTACTTTTGCCCAAACCTACACCATTACGGCCACTGCCGGTTCAGGCGGAAATATAAACCCGAGCGGTGTAGCAACGGTCAGCGGCGGCGCGACCCAGACATATAAAATTACGCCTGCAAAGTCATTTACCATCGCAGGAGTGACAGTGGACGGCGTATCGGTCGGCGCGGTAAGCAGCTACACATTCAGCAACATGATTGCCAACCATACGATATCGGCCACATTCACAAAAAAGAGACGCTAATATCCCGTCAACTAAAAAAGGGGCAGGATTCTGCCCCTTTTTTTTGACCTATTTCTGCCGTATGCGTTGCAGGCAGGCCTAATACTTTGAATCAGCGAACTCGACCCATCCCCCGGCCTTCACGAGCGCCTTGTCGAATTCTGCAATGCTATATGTAAAGGCCTTAGTGCCTTTGGCTGAAGTAATCGTCAGCCTGTCTTTTTCGAAATCGATGGCGATGGATGCATCCGCAGCCCTGTGTTCAAAAAGTTCTTCAATAACGCCTTCCGACAGTTCTATAGCCAGCATCCCGCAGTTGAACATGTTTTGCCTGAAGATACGCGCAAAGCTTGAAGCAATAACTACATTGATGTCATTAACCTCAAAGACCCAGGGCGCATGTTCCCTCGACGACCCGCAGCCGAAGTTGGCGCGCGTAACGACAACCTTCGCCTCGCGAACGATCGGCGACTGAGGATCAAACCCCTGCATCTTGAGGTCTTCCAGCATATGGGGCTTCAGCGCCTCTTTCGAAATCTCAGTCAAATATTTTGCCGGGATTATCTCGTCGGTATTGATATCGGACCTGTCAAGGAAAAGGACTTTGCCTCCGTAAGTTTTCATCTATATCGTCTCCTTTTTGAATTTTCTCGGGTCGGCGATCTTTCCCTCAATTGCAGTCACCGCTGCGACTGCCGGACTCAGCAAATGCACGGTGCCGCCCTTGCCCATCCTGCCGCTGAAATTGCGGTTTGTCGTGGATGCGCAGACCTCACCAGGGGCCAGCACGCCGTTTGACATACCGAGGCATGCGCCGCAGGTGGGGTTCGTGACGCAGAAACCGGCATCCATGAAAATCCCTATAATACCCTCGTCGTCTGCCTGTCTGAAAATCCGGGGTGTGGCAGGAGAAACCACGCCCCGCACCAGCGGAGATATCTGCCTGCCTTTCAGATATGCGGCAGCAACGCGCAGGTCCTCGATTCTTCCGTTGGTGCATGATCCAATATAAACCTGATCAACAGGCGTGCCTTCCATTTCAGTAACGTCTTTCACCTCGTCAGGTTTGAAGCCATACGTGACCTGAGGAGCCAACTCCGAAACATCGATGTCCAGGACCCTGGAATATCTGCATCCCTCATCCGACCACCATTTCCTGAAATCCGCAATCGCTGCTCCCTTATCTTTATAGTCGGAGGAGATGAAGGGCCACAGATATTCTAGCGTCACCTCGTCAGGCATGCAGATTCCGGATGTGCCGCCGGCTTCGATAGCCATATTGCAAAGGGTCATTCTGCTTTCCATCGACATAACATCGACAACAGCACCCCTGAACTCGATTACGCAGTCTGTGGCACCTTTCACAGTAAGGGTCTTTATAACCTTGAGGATCACGTCCTTGGCATAAACACCCTCCGGCAGGTTGCCGTTGATATTCACCCTGATCGTCTCCGGCGCCCTGAAGCTGCATACCCCTTTAAGTATGCCGACCTCAAGGTCGGTCGTTCCGACGCCGGCTGCAAACGCGCCAAAAGCCCCGTGCGTGCAGGTGTGGGAGTCGCCCATAATCACGGTATACCCAGGCCTGATATATCCCTTCTCCGGAAATATCGCGTGGCAGACGCCGTTCCTTCCTATATCGAAGAAGTCGCGGATATTGTGTCGCCTCGCCCAGTCCCTGAGTATCTTGCCCTGCACTGCCGTCTTGGTGTCCTTGGCCGGGGTTACGTGATCGATGACAACCTTTATCTTCTCCGGATCAAAGACCCTGTCCTTGCCCCTCGCAACGAGGTCGTTTATCGCCACAGGGGTGGTTATCTCATGACAGAGGACCACGTCGACATTCAATACCTTTGTGCCTGGGAACGGCTCTTCTCTCAAATGCGCCCTGAAAACCTTTTCTGCCAATGTCATTGCCATTTTTTCACCTTCTTTCTTTATTCAAAAAGATATTCCTTGATCTTTATACGATTTTAGCTTATCATAAAACTATCCATTAGTTTAATTCATTAATTTCATAATTACGATAACATTTAGTATGAATTTCTATCAGCTGACATACTTCAGGAAGGTTGCCGAGACCGGCAGCATAAGCAGGGCCGCCGAAGAGCTGTTGCTCACTCAGCCGGCAGTCAGCAAGCAGATAAAGGCGCTGGAAGACGAACTCGGCGAGAAACTTTTCGACAGGCTTGGAAAGAGGCTCTTTCTAACTCGGTCCGGTGAGCTGCTTTACTCCCGCGCCGAAAAGATATTGCAGTCTGTGGATGAGGCGAAGAGCGCAGTAAAGGATATGTCGGCGGAATGCGCCGGAGAGCTGGTAATAGGCACAAGCGATCATATCAGCATTCACAGGCTGCCCGAAATACTTAAGGACTACATTACAACCTTTCCGAAAGTCGATCTGAAGCTGCGCTGTCACCGCTCTGAAACGGTGTTGGAAATGGTAAACAGAAATATGGTCGACCTGGGCGTAATAACGCTGCCGAAAGTACCGCCTCATATAGTGTCTAAACCGATATGGAAAGACCCGATGTCGCTGGTCTACCAGAAATGCCACCCACTGGGATCGATAAAGACACCAAGGCTTAAAGATGCTGCCAAATACGGGATGATACTGCCTGATGCTGCTACAGAAACGCGGCAGATGATAGAGACTGCATACCGCAATAAAAAACTGGGAATCAACGTGACTATGGAAGTAGCGTACATAGAGACGATAAAGAGCCTTGTGAAGTCAGGCCTCGGCATCTCGATACTGCCCGATAAAGCTATGGAAGATGAAGCGAAAAGCGGAGCGCTGTCAAAATCGAAGCTCGCCGATACTACATTTACGAGAAATCTCGGGGCTGTCTATTTGAAAGACAAGTATCTTTCAAAACCTGCCAAAGAGTTCCTGAACCTTTTGGAGCTCAGTTCACGGCTTTAAAGAGACGGCATGCCTTGGACGCAGCCAGGCGAGAAGGGCTGTGGCTCGACAGTCGAGCAGAAAGCTTTCCATTCAGGCAAATTTGATTTCACATGCCGATGATGTTCCGGCTATAATATCGTGAAATCAGGCCAATTGGGGTTATTCGGAAGGAACGTGCATGGCACAGAGTATTAAAGTCAAGGTTTATTACGAAGACACCGACGCAGGCGGAGTCGTTTACTATGCAAATTATCTGCGATACATGGAGCGGGCAAGGACCGAGTTCCTGACTGATTACGGCATCAGCGTCGCGGATCATCACAACAAGGGAATTTTCTTCGTCGTGACCCATGTAGATATAAGCTATAAGAAGGCGGCCCGCCTCGGCGAGACAATCGAGCTGACGACCGAGGTTGAAGAGATGCGAAACGCCAGCATGACTGTGAGGAACAGGATACTCAGAGATGGTAACCTCCTGGTTGATGCTCTTCTGACTTTTGCGTGCATCGGTGCTGATGGCAGGCCCCAGCGACTGCCTGAACAATTTGAAGCTTTGCGGCCGGCGGGCAATTAGATATGAACATAGATGACAAATTGAAGGAACTCGGGATACGATGGACTGAGACCCCGAAGCCTTTGGGCTCTTACGTTCCGTTTGTCCAGACGGGAAATCTCCTGTTCTTGAGCGGAGTGCTGCCGCTCAGAGACGGACGGCTGGCAAGAATCGGGAGGGTCGGCGAAACCGTTTCGCTCGAAGAGGCTCAGCAAGAGGCGCGACAGGTTGTGATCAATGCATTGTCCATTCTGAAGTCTGCGATCGGAGATCTCGGCAAAATGCGCAGATGCGTCAAGCTGAACGGATACGTGGCGTCTTCCGATAACTTTACAGACCAGCCCAAGGTGCTGAACGCCGCATCGGATTTGTTATTCGAAATTTTTGGAGAAGCGGGCAGGCACGCCAGGTCGGCAGTCGGTGTCAGCTCTCTGCCGCTGAATTCTCCGATTGAAATAGATTTCGTATTTGAGACAGAAATCTAATAGGTTGCAGGGTCCTCCGGAGGCAGTGCAGCTTCGTCAAAGGGCATGACTCCAAGCTGGAGCATCACTGACTCGATGCCCTTCAACGTTTCTCCGTAATCAAGCCACCGCAATTCCTCATGCAGTGCCCTTTCGACGAGCCGGTCGAAGGCGTCAAAATCAAATCTGCCGTCAAGCACCTTCGAACGGACCAGTAGATTATAGATCGAACGATCCTCATTGAGATTGTCTCCGTGCTCAATCGACAGCATTCCCCTTCTTTCCGGAGACGCGACATACCATTCGAGAGCCCCGTTAAGCGCGTCGGAAAGCGTGACCACCGCGGCCGAGAATTTGCCCTGCCTGAGTCTGCGTCTTCCGCCTCTGATATGGAGTTTCGCCCTGAACAGGGGGCCTTCTTCCGGTCCCATAGACCGCTCGTTCATCAAACCTGCATGCGGCATTCCGGCACCTCCCTTTTACTGAATTCTACCAACCTGACTGTTACGCCGCAACAAGCAACCCTCTGTTATAATTTAATTAGAGGCATCTGCATGGCAAAGAAGAAAGAAGCAAACGATTTTTCCTTCCGTCCATTCAAGAATCTGGGCACGATAATCGTCCCGGAGACTGTCGATAGTACGCCTGACAGCTCTTCGGCCTCTGAAGCGTGTCCCGACGATGAAGAGCTCTTTCTGGCAGAAATGAAGGGAGTGCGCGAAATAAAGGAATTCCGCCGTCTGCCGGTTCATCGCAAAGTTCCCGCCCCTGTCAGGATGCCGCCGGATTCCGATTCTGAAACCCTTAAGACACTGGAAGAAATATCGGAGGGCAGAAGACCCATCAGACTATCGGATACGCAGGAATACGTGGAGTGGGCTAACGCTCGCTCAGGTTGCGCAGCAGCAGTGGCGTGCAAGCTGCACGAAGGCAGGTTCGCGGTGCAGGATTTTCTGGATCTTCACGGTTTTACGGTTGAAGAAGCAGAAGACAGAATCGGGGAGTTTCTGGCGGCATCGCTCAGAAAAGGCCTCAGGTGCGTCAAGATCATCCACGGCAGGGGGCTCAAGTCGCCCAAGGGTCCTGTACTGAAGGAGTCCCTCGTAAAATGGCTCTCGGGACGATACCGTCGCAATGTGATCGCCTTTGCAACAGCCCGCCGGTGCGATGGCGGACTCGGAGCACTGTATGTCCTGCTCAGACAACATAGGAGTAGAAAGAAGCTTCTTTAGAACAAAATTGCTTGCAGCTGCAAAATAAACTCATACTTTCATTGAAGAGTCCACGTTGAATATAATGAATAATGTCCGCCGGAGAGGCAAAAGCCTGGGAGATACTCAAAACCCTCGACCCAATCGAAGTCTGTAAGCGGGCGGCAGTTCAATATGATGCCGGGGGACACAAATACATCGTGCGCTCCATGGGAAGAGATTTTTCCTTTTTGCTGGACGATGAACAAATTACGGGCGATGACCTCTTTCTAAAACGCCTGGGCTATTTATTCAAACTTTCGGCTTTATGCTATCTCAATAGCGCACTCGAAATCCCGACTACCGAGCGCTTGATCAGACCGTCGGACCTTAAGGGGGGCCAGATTTTCTTCAGAGGCACGCACATACTGCCTCTGGACGGGCTGGCAGCCCAATACGGTGTCAATTCCAATATGTTTCTTCAGAAAGGAACTGATCTGGGCGCGGAGGCTGCCTCGTTCGGCGATGCAGCCCTGCGGGTATTGCCGTTCCCGAGGATCCCGGTCTACCTGATACTCTGGAAGCAGGATGATGAATTCCCGGCCCGCGCGGATCTGTTATTCGATTCTTCCTCTGAAATGCAGGCACCGCTGGACATATTGTGGTCAGCCGCAATGATGACGGTTCTTGCCATGATGTAGCCTCAAATCAATAAGTGGATCTTATCCTGCCGGTCCTTTTGTCTATAATGACCTTATCTACAAGCGCGCCATGCCTGTCCCTGATATCGGCCTCAAAAAAAAGGTCCCTTTCGCGAACATCGCCGATCTTCACATCCCTGCCTGAAAAATAATCCCTGATCATCCTTCTGGCCTCATCACCGCTGGACACTGCCTTGCGTTCGCCGTAGCCGCCCCTGGATTCGCCGTATGGGAAGGCCCTGGGCCTCATTTCGCCAGATACAACCGGACAAAAGGCGGTAGCCCATATCGCACATGCAATCAATATTATGAAACTGATGTAAACTGCAGACTTGGCTCCCATATTGCTCAACCCCTCTCCCATGGCAAACTCAAACATTATATCACATTCAACGGCGACCTCTTTCAGCTGCACGTCCGAAGATTACTGCAGCCGGAAAAGGCTTTGGCCCCTTCCGGCTGCAGTGATTATTTCTTATGACATTTAGTGCAGTTATCAGCTGCTGCAAAGGCCTTTTTGCCGTTGTGGCAGGCGAAACAGAATTTGTTCTTCTTATGGTCAGCCTGCGTTATCTTGACTGCTCCCTTCTTCATTTTAAACAGTTTAGTATGACAGTCCTTGCACTTGAATCCTTTGTCGGCATGGACCTTGCCATCAAATATAACTTTACCAGGGCTCTTCTCAGCTGCAAACTCAACCGTCTTGCCCGACGGAACGGCCCATGATGTGCCAATCAGCGCCAACATAGCTAATGCCATTACAGCTATTACCGCTATCTTCATCGCCTTGTCCTCCGAGGGGCAGGGTCTATCCCTGCCCCAACTGGTTAATACTTTAGCAGCCTTCTATCGCTTTCTTCTTGATGACCTTACCGTCGTTTACAGTAACCTTGTCACCGACCTTCAGGCCGGCATCGCCGGTTGCAGTGGTTTCCTTTCCGTCCGCTGTTTTAACCGTTACCTTGCTACCTTCGATCTTGGTTATCGTGCCCTTCTCAGCAGCAAGACTGAGACCTGCAACCGCCAGAGTAAACGCCACGACTACAAATACCGCGAGAATCTTTTTCATATCGTTTCACCTCCTTCCGTTTGAGTTTTTCATTCTTTAGTCTCTTATCCTGATTAAAGGATACCAAACAAATGTGAATCGCAATCGAACAGAATATGAACAATTATGAATTGCAATCAGCCGCTTATTCCGGCAGTTTAACTGTAAAGACAGTTCCCTTGCCGGGTTGGCTTTCAACGCCTATAGTCCCTCCGTGGGCTTCCACCAGCTCTTTTACAATAGTAAGACCTATGCCCAGGCCGCCCTTCGATCCCCGGTAGAACCTCTCAAATATGAAAGGAATGTCCTCTTCCCTGATGCCGCTGCCGTCGTCGGCGACCGAAATGACCGCCTGATTGCGCTCATCCTCCGCACTGATCCTGACATGCCCGCCCCTCGCAGAAGCCTTAAGTGCGTTCGACAGCAGGTTGATGATGATCTGGCTCAGGCGGTCCGGGTCAGCGTTTACCTGCAGCTTATCTTCACACGAAAGATGGAGCTTTACGCCGTTTTCGTCAAAAAGTCTGCCGAAACGGTCAACGATGCCTTCCAGAAACTGCCTCAGATCAAACACCGTCTTGCGAAGATAGCGGCTGCTCGCCTCGGCCTGCGCCAGTTCTTCTATCCCCTCGATGATCTTTCTCAGTCTGCCTATCTCTGAGTACAGAGACTGAACATGTTCCTTATCCAGCGGGATGAGGCCATCCATCATTGCCTCCAGTTCGCCGCGGATCGCGCTGATCGGCGTTCTCAATTCGTGAGCAATATTGGTCGTCAGCTTTCGACGCAGGGAGTCCTGCATTTCGAGGGATTGAGCCATACGGTTAAAGGCGTCGGCAAGCTCTGCCATCTCGCCTTTGCCGGAAATATTTACACGACTCTTCAGATTGCCGCTGCTGATATCAGCCGCCGCTCCGGTCAGTCTTTTTATGGGGTTGGTCAGCATCCTCGAAAATATGACACTCAGCAAAAGCGTTATTCCGCCGAGCGCAAAAAGTGAATAGAGAAGCAGCCTGTTCGACCTGTCGACAAAAACGCCTTCTTTGCGCGGCCTCAACAGACCGACTTCGAGATGGCCGATCTGCTCGCCTCCTAAAAAGAGTGGGTAGGGGACAAATTTCTCTCCGGTTCTCCTTTCATCGAAGTCCGAAAGAGCAATGACCCTGCGCACAACCGCCTGGGATTGGTCGCCGATGGCCTTTTCGGTATCCATCACCAGCGTACCGCCAACGTCGTACAGCTTGACGTCATAACCCAGCATCAGGGCCCATATCATATTCTCCGTTACATCCTTTGTCGCCCATCCTTCATTCTTGTCAAAAGAGCTCTCCATGGCAGCCGTGATCCAGTAAATGCGGTCCTCGCGCTCCCCTTCGAGATATTCCCTGAAGTCCTTGAGCATGAGTTCGCGAAGAAGAAGTGCTGCGGAGAGTGCTATCAGCGAAACGGCAATTAGAAGTATTAGAAACTTGGCCCAGAGGTTCTTAAACATCCTTCTTTCCCGAAAAGCGGTATCCTACTCCATAAATGGTAAGGATGAATTCGGGGTTCCTGGGGTCTTCCTCTATTTTATGGCGGATATTCTTTATATGGGCATCGATACTTCGCTCGTATCCTTCGAACTGATAACCGAGGGCCTTTTCAACCAGCTCCTCTCTTGTGAAGACCCTTCCAGGGTGCGTCGCCAGTATGTAAAGGACCTTGAATTCCGTGGGCGTAATATTAATCAGGCCGCTATTCTTTGTCACCTCGTAACTTTGACCGTCGATTATGAGAGATCGTTTGTTAAAGCTGAGGGGTTCGGCATTCTCCAGGTCCCCCTTCTGCTGCCTGCGCAAAACAGCCTTAATGCGATAAACAAGCTCGCGCGGACTAAAAGGCTTCACAACATAATCGTCGGCGCCAAGTGCGAATCCGGCCACCCTCTCCTCTTCCGAGGCTTTTGCCGTGAGCATGATTATCGGGAAGTCGCCGATCTGCCTGAGTTCCTGGCACACCTCTTCGCCGCTGATGTCCGGCAGCATCAGATCAAGCACCGCAAGCAAAGGTTTCTCCTTCATCGCCGCCTCAACGCCCTTCTTGCCTGCGTCCGCATAGACCACCTTGTAGCCGGCCCCTTCTAGATATACCTTCACTACCTTGGCGATCTTGGCGTCATCTTCTATAAGCAGTATCGGCGGCAGCATAACAACCTCCGGTCAGGATATTTGAAGCGATTGAATCTATTATATTGCACGTCGATGCCGTTATTTTCAACCCGAACGTTGTAAAAAATAGAATGGAATGAACCAAAGATGAATGCAGATTGACAACAAAGAACATTACAATAGAGCCTGGCATTCTGCCTTAAACAAAAAACTCAGCCGCCTTGCAGTGGCTGCCGAGACATTGATATGTATTGAGTCGATGTGAGCAAAAAATGGCTGTTTGGACGTTGTGCTTTCCTTTTACCTTGGCTAACTTATAGTTAGGTCTGCGGTATGAACAAACGCGGGAAATAAAACTCTCGGACAGGATCAGGGAAAGCAATGCGGAGCTTACCCTTCGGGCTATCAGATAATATAAGCTCCTCCCTAAGCAATTGGCCGATCAAATCCCGGGCTGTCCTCTCTTTAAGACCTGAAATGCGGACGGCATCGCCTCTTGCAATCTCACCCTTATAAATAAGATCTGTTAATACGTGCTTGGCCTCTATGCGCAAACCTCCCTCAAATGACCGCCGCTCAACATAACCTGACACTCGTTCGGCCAGTTTACCCGGCAATAAAAGAGATCTCATGAAATCCAGCTGGTCTATGCATGTTTTGATAAAGAAAATGCAAAAATCACGCAGAGCTCTCGCTGAAAGACTGCCCCGGCCATCAAGATCTCCCTGCCTTGACATATCAGCCAATGAAAGCAACCGCTTGTAATTGTCATGTGAGCGCGATAACCCCCTGACTGGGGACCAGAGCCCGTTTGAATCAAGACCACAACGCATCAAAAAAGCTTCAATCAAAAGCCTCGCAATGCGGCCATTACCATCTATAAATGGGTGGATCCATAAAAAACGGTGATGCGAAGCTGCCATTGCAAGGACTTGGTGAATACGATCATAACGAGATGGATTATACTTTTCAGAAAAGAATCGTACCAGTTCCTCCACCGCATCTTTCTCCTGCGGAATGTATCTACCCACCGTAACTGCTTCTTTCCGCCATTCTCCTGGCACCACTGGCAATTCCCGATTACCAGATGGTGACCGGACGATCCTGAATTCATCAGGCATACGGTCGTAGAATTCCTTGTGCAGCCAAAGAATTAACTCCGGGGAACAAGGGGACTCTGTGTATCTTTAAATTTAAGCCGCTCAACCAGAAGACGGTAGACTTTGATATGGGCAACGCTTTCTGTCTGCAGTTCGCGTTTTGCCGGATCATCAGAGTAATTTCCCTTTAATGCCTTGTCGATATCTCTTGGTGTCGTATAGTGACCTGAGATCAAGTTACTATAATAGCTGTGCATCGTTTCGATAAGCCGGGCTATTGTGGCCCGTGTAATCGAATGAATCCCGCCATGCAGCATGGATACCCTCTCGATAACCGCCACGATCAGATCCGTCAACTCTCTATCGAGTTCAGGAAGGAACGGTGTCATATGTTGGCTTAATGACCTCATTATGTAACATTATGCCGATCTTGCTGCCAATCTAAATGGAAGAAGTAGCATACGAAGAAGTCCGATTAACTCTTGATCACCCAAGCCGCTATCGGTGTGAATAGACATAGACTCAGCAATCGCGACCTTTTAAGTAGTCAATCTCCTGTATATCTCGGTTATACGGTCCGGAAGCTTTCTTACGTCGTCAATAAGGGTGTAGTTCGACTCTCCGTACATGTGAGGAAGATATGACCTTGCCTCCTTGTCAATGGTGACGCAGAAAGGATGTATACCCCTTTCCCTTGCCTCTATGAGGGCCTTCCTTGTATCCTCTATTGCATACTCTCCCTTGTAGGCGTCCCAGTCCTCAGGCTTGCCATCGCTCAGTATTACAAAGAGTCTCGTCCTTGCGTCGACCGATTGCAGTACACTGATCGAATGGCGGATAGCGGGCCCCATTCTTGTGTAATCCTTCGGCGATATGCCGGCTATACGGCTTTTCACTGCCTCGGAATAGATCTCGTCGAACCCCTTTACCCTGTAATAGTCGCACTTGGTCCTTGTCATGCCGGAAAAACCGTAAATGGCGTATCGATCTCCAAGAGCCTCAAGCGCCTCGCTCATCAACACGAGAGACTCTTTTTCAGCCTCGCTGACCCAGCCCTTCGTCGAGCCGCTCATGTCCAGAAGAAACAACACTGCTATGTTTCTCTCCTGGCGGTCAAGCCTGATAAACAGATCTTCGTCCGGTTGCAGCCCTGCAAGCCTGTCGCTAAAGGCCTCAACTGAAGCATCGATGTCTATGTCGTCGCCGTCCTTCTGACGGCGGAGGATTCTCGGCTCCCGTTTCAGCAGCTCGAATTTGTTGCGCAGCAGTCTCACATAGGGGCCGTAGCGTGCAATCGTCATATCGACAAAGGGTTCCTGGCCTGGATGCACATCATGCTCGTATAAATTGCACCACTGTTTGCGGTAGCCCGATCTCCTGAAATCCCACTCGTCATATGGTATGCCGCCCGTCCTGGTAGATGGGGCCTCCTCTTCCTCGGCGAGATCGGCAAGCGTCACAGGAGAGCCCGAACCGAGATCGCTTCCTTTAACAAGGATGCCGCCCGGAATGCCCTGACGTTCGTCTATGATCTCCCTGAGCTCACTGTCGAGCTCGATTATCCTTCCCTTGATAAGCAGGTATTTTTCTTCCGGCCTCAATTCCCTTTCCTGCAAAGACTTTGCGCCTTCCGGCCTTTTTCGGCTTTCAATTTCAGGTACCGTAAGGAGCTTATTGATCATTCCCTCATAGCTCTTCTTCTTTTCCGCATGCCTCGCCCTGATAAGACTGGAAACCTTGTCGGGCCTTATATTTCCGATAAACCCAAGATCGCACGGCTCATACTTTTCTCCTTTGAGGCGAGTTTTTTCACAAATCCAGGCAATCAGTGCGAATGACGCCGCGGGTCCCTCCTCCTGTCTAAGCAGTTCTATCTTTTTAATTGCAGCGTCCCACCATCCCGGGTTCTTTCCCTTTATCCTCCCGACCAGATAATACTGAAAAAAAACCTCAACTGCGGCCGATAACGGCGAAAGTGTATCAATGCTGGGTCTCTCGTCGAACATCCTCTTTCTAAGTGTGGCTGCATCCCTCATCAGCCCCGGCAATTCTTCAGTCAGAAATCTCTCGGCCCTGATCGATTCGAAAATAGCGTATAAGTCCTGAGCCGCCTCACGTTCGGGAAACGCCCTGAAAATGGAATCGATGTCCGGATGATTTTTTTGTTTTCTGACAAAAGATCTGATTACATCTGTTTCCGGCATCAGGGATTTACAAACAATCCTAGACCATTGATGGACCGACATCAGCTTATAGACAAAAGCGTTCTCCTTCCTGCTGGAGTACAGATTGATCGCAGCCGGCAGGTAAATAACCTCTGTATCGGTATGGGCAGTCCTGCCCGGCGCTACCCTGAGCCCCATGCCGGATATTCCCTGAATAAAGGCCTCGATTCTGGATAGGACCGAATGCAAACGCAGTCCGGCAGGGCTCTGAAATCTTCTTAACTTTTCTTCGTCGTCGGCGTCTGCAATGAATTTGATATAGGGACCGATTCCCTTCGCGTCAAGCAGATCGAACGCATTGGTCAGCCATTTCTCAGTGTCCCTCAGGGAAAGTACATTCCTGGCTTTCCTTATACGTGCAAGGCTGCTGACAACAAACGCCGAGCTGGCATGAGAAAGCGAGAAGCAGAGTGCGAGTATCTTTTGCCGCAGCGTGTGATCGAAGGACGCGATTCCGTCAAAGACCGTTTTAACCTCGTCGTCTTCCATGAAATCGAGCCTGAGATTTGCTTCGAGGTTCTCCCTGAGCTTTTCGATCTGCCTATTCGCTGCAGCGCACATCAGAAGATCGAGCTTGCTATTTCCGAGAGGGCCGCCGACATCTCTGCATCATCTGTGAGCGGTGATGAAATGGCTACGCGGCAGGCTTCCGAGAGGGCGATTCCGGATGCGATGAGCTGCGCTGCATGGATAAGGAGGCGGGTGCTCGAACCTTCCGCCAGACCTCGGTCCTTCAGGTTACGCGTCTTTTCGCCAAAGCTTACCAGTCTGTCCGCAATGTCCTTTCCCACTCCTGATTCATGCATGATTATCTCAGTCTCGAGGCCCCTGCTGGGATATCCGAATTCCAACGCCAAAAAACGCTGTCTGGTGCTCTGTTTCAGGTCCTTGAGAACGCTTTGGTATCCGGGATTGTATGACAGCGCCAATAAGAATTCCGGCGGCGCCTTCAGCACCTCTCCCCGTTTTTCAATTGGGAGTATACGTCGGTCATCGGCCAGAGGATGTATGACTACAGTTGTATCCTTTCTGGCTTCGACTATTTCATCAAGATAGCAGAAACCGCCAGACTTTACGGCCCTCGCCAGAGGACCGTCCACCCAGATCGTCTCTCCGCCCTTCACCAGATAGCGGCCGACAAGGTCCGACGCCGTAAGGTCGTCATGGCAGGAAACAGTAATGAGAGGCCTTTTATGCCGCCAGGCCATATATTGCATGAACCTGGTCTTTCCTGATCCGGTTGGACCCTTTAGCAGCACAGGGATGAGATTCTTGTAGGCAGCCGAAAACAACTCTATCTCATCACCGACGGGCCGGTAATAAGGCTCTTCTTCCACAATGTACTGCTCTGTTCTCAGGGTGGTGGCTCTCATTTTTTCAATTCCATCATAAGCGGTCCTGGCAACCGTCAGAGCGAGGTCAGTCCTTCGCGGACAGCATACTTGGTCAGCTCTGCAACATTATGGCGGTCAAGTTTTTTCATGATCTTGTGGCGGTGCACATCCACGGTCCTCTCGTGAAGCCCCAATATCACCGCGATCTGGGCTGACGATTTACCCTCAGCCAGCAATTGCAGCACCTCACGTTCCCTTGACGAAAGCCTTCCCCGCTCCGCAGGGTCATTCACGTTCCCACCGATATATTCGCTGATTATATTGCCCGCGATGTCGGAGCTGAAATATGCTTTACCCTGTGCCACTGAGCGAATAGCCGATAGCAGTTCATCGAACGAGCAGTCCTTCATCAGATATCCCGAAGCCCCAGCTTCTACCGCACCCGATACAAAGTGACTGTCTGCGTGCATCGATAAAATCAGCACTTTAGTGTCGCGGCTCTTCGTCGTTATCTGCCTCGTCGCCTCTATACCGTTCAGCTCCGGCATCGCGATGTCCATGATAACCACATCCGGCGAGAGCTCACGAGCCAGTTTGACCGCCATCCTTCCGTTGTCTGCTGCTCCCACTACGGCTATATCAGTCTGCTGCTCCAGTAAAGACTTAAGCCCGTCTCTCATCACATGGTGGTCCTCGGTAAGAAGCACTCTGATTTTCATCATATCCTCCTATTCTTCCAGGGGAGCATAAATGGTGATACGCGACCCTTTGCCGGAGGTGGAGTCGATATGCATCTCCCCGCGGAAATGGCCCAGACGTTCGCGGATATTAAACAGACCGAAACATTCTTTCCTGCCAACATCATAAGACGCTTCAGAAGCATCGAAGCCCTTCCCGTTGTCTTCAACCGTAATCACAATCCTGGCCGCCTCCCTGACAATGGATATGGAGCCGGCATCTGCCTGAGAATGCTTCACTATGTTGATGAGCAGCTCCCTGACGGCATGGTACAGAAACACCCTCAGGTCGCCGTCAAGGCTTTTCTCGCTGTCATCGTGGTAAAAAGTAAGGGCTATACCATGCCTCTGACTCATCTCACGGGACAGCGTCTCAAGGGCCGGCTCAAGCCCGAAGTCGTAGAGCACCGGCGGACTGATCTCGAATATAAGGGTCCTAAGGTCCTTCACGCTCTTTCTGATATGTTCGTGTATCTCGACCATTGCATTGTCGGTCTCGGCATCCCTTTTAGACTTCATTATAGTCTCAATCTTGAATTTCGAAAACACCAGGGTCTGCACAATGGAATCATGGAGTTCAGCGGCAATGCGCCTGCGTTCGCGCTCCTCGGCTAACGATAATTCCGACGCAAGCTGACGGAGCTTCTCCGCAAGCTTACGATAACCGTCCTCGCTCAGCCGGAGCGCTTCTTCCACTTTCATACGTTCAGCTATCTCGTTCTTAAGCTCATAATTGGCCTTTAGAAATTCGGCTGTTCTTTCGGCGACCTTCTGCTCCAGTCCTTCGTGTGCGACGCGAAGATATTCGTTTGCGATGATAAGCTTTCCTGAGCTGAGTTCATAAGCCCGCTCCATCATCTTCTTGTCGGCATCGAACTGCCAGAACAGCCTGTTGATATCCCCGACAAATTTCATCAGCGGACCCGGCACCAGGTCCAGACTTCTGAAATTATCATCTATACAGCTTTTGAAAGCAGGGTGGATGATCTCGGCCATCATTTCATTCTGCAGATCATCCCTAAGCCTACCGTAAAATATATTGTCATTGGCGCTGAAATCGGTCATGACCGTCCTTTTCTGCCCATACTTTTTATATTTAAGCAATGCCTTTCCAACAGCTAAAGTATACCGCTTGATGCCGGATGTTTCAATAATTTTCCACTCATTCCTGGCTGATTAAAATATATTGGTATAATTGATTTGATACGCACAGCGCAGAGCTTGCTTTGAAAAGAAGCCTCTTTGTGTCTGAACCGGCCCAATGACTGAAATAAAGGAAATCTGCAGACTCGATTATCTGTACGGCACCCTGGCTACTGCCTATAAAGGCATTGTCACATCACTGGCGGCCAAGTCCTTCTGCATGCTTCAGCAGGGGACATCCATCACGATCACGGGGACTATACTGGCTATGCCCGAAGGCGATTACGAGTCACGCCTGATACGGGAAGGCAATGAGCTTGCCAGATGCGCGATTAAGGACGGTTTCTTTCAATTCACTGTCAATGAGTCTCTTATTAAGGAAGACAGGAACCTGCAAATCGATATCATCCAGAAAGGCAGGCACGTCGGGTCTTTTCTGCTGAAGCGCGAGAAGCCGGATGAATTTTATACGTCGGCCATCGAACTTGCCGACGAGCTGAAGAACTTCGAGCCGCATAGTCTTGTTGCCAGGATTCAGGATAGGCCAGGGCTGCTAAAAAAGGCTGAAGGGATTATCTCCATCATTATCTCCCCCAAGAGAGACTGGCGAAAACTTTCAGAAGAGATAAACAGCTTTGCGGGTGATCTTTTTTGGGCTGACGGCGATGCGTTTGGTGAATGGTATCCGGTACTGACCAAATGGTCGGCTAGAGCGTCCACCATATATCCGAAGCCGGATTCCGGCAGGACTGTGGTGAATTTTTTCAGACTCGCCGAGTTGCCTCTTGAGAATATTGCTGACCTGAAGGCCAGGCCGCTGCTCATTGCATGGCTAGATGCCCTTCAGTCTGCCGGCGTAGATCTGTCTTTCAATCCGCGGCAGTTTGCAAATATTGCAGACAAAATAAACAGGCGTTTTCCTGAAATCGACATCAAGACGGTAATGCTGCTTCTGCTGAAGGCGCTCAGAGAGCGCCTTGCAAATGCCCCTGTCATCGGAGCCGATGTCCCGGAAGATGTGCGCAAGGTAATAACATCTTCAGTTGCCGCCTCTATCGAGAGATATTCAGACGGCAACAGGGCCGTCAGCGAAGCACGCCTTGATGAAGCCGAGTCTTCGATTGCACAGCGTAGATTTAGTGATGCCCTCCGAAGTATTGATGATATTATTGCGGTAATCCCCGATGATTCGGAGCTGGTCGAACTTCTCTTTGCGGCGGCAAAGCACTATGCCGCCGCTGAATCGACTTTCCTGGCTGCAGATATTTTCAGAATCATTCTTCGAACCTTCCCAAGGCTATCTACAGACGCATCGAGAGCGGCCCTACTCAACTCGGCGCAATTGATAAACATATTCATTGAGCGAAATATGCTTGACGCATGCGCAGCTGTTATGGCCGAGGTCGATAAAACCTCAGAGGACTTCAGGGAGGGATTATTGCTCAGGCCTGATGTTGCAGTTTCCATAATACGATCTGGCGATGTACGGCTTATAGGCCAGTACGAGGCATGTATAATAAAGTTGAGCGTACCGCCGCCTCGCGTATCAGGCTTTTCGAGCGACACATGGGCGGAGATAGCTGACCCCAGGCATATCGATCGTCTCTCCAGACTGCTCGCAATCCTGGGTGCAGGTGGGGGCGGATTCCAAGCGCTATTGGTCAGCCTGCTTTGCAATCTTTATGTCAGCGGCGTATTCATCCAGGACGACATACTATTTCAACGCAACATATCGGCATATCTGAATTCCGGCGCGCCGACCGATGACTTTCTGGTCAACTATATCCTGCTGAAAAAATTGCCTGTCTATTTCAATGAAGTGGGTGCTGCAAACGTGATACGCGACGATACGACCGAAATCGACTCATGGGCGAATGACATGACACTCTATTTTCTGAGGAAACAGGTGCATGTAAATTCCAGCAACTACAACGTCGGTCTCGTGGAGGCAATCATCAACGCATGGGTGCATAACGACCGCAGCTTTCTGCTGGGTGCGGTGCCGGATGATGTGTATGAAAAAGCGGATGCCGGTCTTATCCACCAATACTCACAGGCGATAAAACCGCTTTTCGATGCATTAAATATACTAGCCGAAGACAGTCTTCATCTTGACAGGCTGCTGCTCATTCCTTTCGGCGACATCGAGCGGACACTGTCGGACATAAGCAGCACTGATAAGAAACTATCCGGCGAAACAGCCCGCAAAATTTTGCTTATATGCCGGATATATCGCGAGATAGCGAAGAAATATGCGCTGTCTGGCGGGGCTTCAGCGGAACCCAATGCTATTGAGAGACTTGCCCTCGATATGGACAGGATATGGCCCCTCAGGAAAGTCCTTTTGTCACCCGATAGAACTATGCCGGAAGAAAGTCTCTATTTCAAGAGGCACATAGCCTTCGGCATTCCTTCGGTGCTCGGCACATATCACGAGGCCAAGTTCGATGCATTCTCTGAAATGTTGAGAACAGAAAACAGGATGACTATCGCTTTTGAAGAACTTATCTCGGAGACAGGGGGACCTCAAACCGGTCTTGACGAAAAAGAATTTAACAGATGCCTGCAGTGCCTGCATGTAATGAACGAGTTATGTCGGTCGCACGGAATGGATAACTTTCAGATTACCGAAGCCTTGTTGATTATCAGAACAAACCGTCTGCATATGACACAGTTCATCGATATTCTGCGAGTTATACAGAAAGAAATAACCTGGATGGTCGATTCTCTGACACGCAGAATCCATTCGCCTTTGAGAAATTTCATCATGTCGTGCCCAAAAGAAGATTTAGCCGGATACCTGAAAACGGCAGGCACTGCTAATGCAGATTATGCTGATAAGGTTTCCGACGTCATTATCCGCGGCATGATAAGCAGCATTGCAGGATTTACCGAGATGGACCGCCTTCTTGAGACAATAATAAAGCGATGCTATTTCGGTCTTGACAGGGAAGGCGACTCGTTGCTGAATCCCCACGCCGGGGAAGTTATCAGTCCGGCTGCATTCTTTGATCTCCAGGCACTCAGCAACAAAGACGCCATGCAACTGGCGCCCGCAATCGGAGGCAAGGCCAAGAACCTGGTTTATCTGTTGAATGGAAAACTGCGCGTCCCGCATGCCGTCGTTTTGCCGGCGCAAAATACATTTGATTACAAGGAATATACTGAAAGTCGTGTATTCGCCGACTCTATCACTGAGGCGGTACGGAACATAGAAGCATCTACAGGACTCAGATACGGAGATCCGCAGCGCCCGCTTTTTCTGTCGGTTCGCAGCGGGTCGTACATATCGATGCCGGGGATACTGTCATCGATTCTTTACTGCGGAATTAACTCAACAACCCTCGATGGTTTTGCCTCCTACACAGGCGATTTACTGCTCGCGCTGGATTCATACAGGAGGTTCATCTACCACTATGCCACAGTCGTGTTCGGTATGGAAGAAACAATCTTCAGCCGTATCAACGCGGATATGCTCGCTCAGCGGCCAGCTGCCACAATGAGCGATCTGTCTTCCGAGGACATGTCCCGGATAGTGACATCATACATGAAAGAGCTTACCGCTGGAGGCTTGACACTGCCGGAGGACGTATATGAGCAGCTCAGGGAGGCGGCGAAAGCGGTATACAAGTCCTGGTACGGGAAAAAAGCTTTACAATTTAGAGTTGCAATGCAGATGTCTGAGCACTGGGGCACGGCAGTCATGATCATGCAGATGGTGTCCGGCAACCGCAAAGGATCCGGCGCATCGGTTTTTTTTACACGCATGCCGTCATCCATGGACAAGGGGGTTTATGGCGACACCAGAGAGTCGGCCACCGGCGATGACCTTGTTCACGGCGGGCTCATCAGTCGTCCCCTGTCGAAAGCCCAGGCGCCCGATGGTCGGCAAAGCCTTGAGGAAACTGATCCGGAGCTATACGCCATGCATCTGAATCTGGCGGACAGGATAGAAAGCTCGATGGGCGGGTTGCCTCAGGAAGTCGAGGCCACCTATGTAACAGATGCAGACGGAAACAGGATGATTTACACCCTGCAAACACGCCGCCTGGAATTCCACCGCGGTTTCATAAAGCATTTTCAGGACATTTGCAGGATGGATGCAGGCATAATAGGACGCGGCGTGGGGGTACATGGCGGTGCCTTGAGCGGCATCGGGACATTTTCATCAACGCCGGAACAGGTGGGCAGAATCCGGAAAGAGACGGGACTTCCTATCATCCTCCTGAGAAGGACATCGAGCACTGATGATGTTTCTCTGATGCCTCACATCGACGGTATAATTACCTCCACCGGGGGCGCCACATCGCACGCAGCTATCCTGGCGGGGAAATTCGGCCTGAGCGCTGTTGTCGGATGCACGGACATGGAAATAATGGTCAACGAAAACGGACAGCAATTTGCGCAGATCGGCAGCTATACTGTCTCAGAGCAAAGCCCGCTGAGCCTTGACGGATCAACGGGCCTTATCTATTCGGGGGTCTGCAGTTTCACATCAGAAACCTGATACAGCCTGCAGATTTAGTTTCAGATGATCTTAGCGACCTTCTTGAGCGCGGTTTCGTCTTCAGCCAGACGTTCTACGACATGATAGTTGGCGAATGTTATTGCCCTGGCCCTGCAGAAATCCCAGCAGGTCATGCATTCAATACAGTTCTCGATGCATTTTATCTCAGGGGGCTCGCCTTTTTGCTTTGCCGGCACAATTACCGGATGAGGATTGTTTTCGCCGGACTGAGGGCAGACTAATATGCATTCGTTGCAGCTGACGCAACGGTCCCTGTCGTGAATTATTGCGAGGTCTTTCTTCATCTGCTCCACTCCTTCGTTACATTGCCGTTGAAGTCCACAGACTCGAACGTCCAGCCGCTATTGCCTATCGCATGCGTTGCACAGGACAGGCAGGGGTCGTATGCGCGCACAATCATTTCGAGCTTGTTCTGTGTGCTCTCATCAGGATCACCGGCGCCCATCAGTTTCATGGCAGTCTCTTTCAGGGCGTCATTGTATCCGTAGTTGTTGTGCTGGGTGGCGACGAAGATATCGACATTGCTCGCCTTACCTTCATCGTCAAGCTCATAGCGGTGAACCAGGGTGCCTCTCGGCGCCTCGACAACGCCTATGCCGGTTCCGGCCTTTATCTCCGGCTTCACAAAAATATCCTGCCCCGTAATGTCAGGGTCCCTCAGGAGTTCTTCGGCGCGCTCAAAGGCATAAACCAGCTCTATAAACCTTGCGAAGTGATAGCAAAGCGTCTTATGCGCAGGTCTTGGCCATTTTGCCCTGAACCACTCGAGTTCATTCGACGCCATCTGGGTCGGTATCTGGTCGGCTATGTTAACCCTTGCCAGCGGCCCAACGCGGAACCTTTCGCCGGTCTTCAGAACCGGGAATTTCATATAACTCCAGTTCTCGATCTTCTCTTCGACGTAATCAAAATAGGAGGCAGACTTGAACCTGGCGAGATCGCTTCCATCTTCCCTGATTACCCTGATATCGCCGTCGTAAAATGCCAGCGTGCCGTTTTCAGTGAGTCCAAGGTATGCTGTCTTTATATCTCCGAGTTCATCGACATAATCGGCGTTCTTCTCGAAAAGCACTCGCATAAGATGGCTGAACCATGCAATAGACGGTTTAATTGCGACGGCCTGCTCCGATAATTTGCTTGCCTCTGCGGAGGACATCGGCATCACGACGCCGCCGATCCGCGCTCCTATAGGATGCACGGGGCTGCGGCCCACAATGCTGCATATGGCAGTGCCTAAAGAGCGTATTTCAAGCGCTTTTTTCACGGCCTCCTTGTTAGCCTGATACAGGCCGACAACGTTGCGCTGTTCGGGCTTGCTGTCCCTGGAGGCAAGGTCGGGCAGGCTCAGGACCGCTATAGAGAGCATATGGCTTTCGATGAACTGGCCCATTGTATGCAATTCGCGCAGCTTCTTAGCAGTCGGGGTGATCACGGTCCCGAAGCAATCCTCTATCGCCTTGATTGACGCCAGACTGTGCGGTACCGGGCATACTCCGCAAATGCGCGAGGTCATCGACGGGAGCGACTCTGCGAGAGCGCCTTTGCAGAATTTTTCGAACCCCCTGAATTCCTGCACGCAAAACCTGACATCCGAAAGTTTTCCCTGCTCGTCCCGGATGAGGGATATCTTTCCATGGCCCTCGATGCGGGTAACCGGATTTATAGTTATCATTTTGGACATTGGCCGCTCCTTATACCTTAATGCGGTGGATTAGTTTATGGATATGCTCGGAGTCCTTACCGCGCATCTCCGGCACCGACAGGGTGTAACTGTAGAATGTATGGAGGATGTCCTTAAGGCGGGACTCGACGGTCTCCACCTTTTCACCCGTAAAGTGACTTATCCTGCGCGTTAGGTCGTGGAGTATGCCATGCGTCGGTTCCACAAAGACCCGGTCGATCGGTCCGCGACAGCCTTTGCACGGCACGCCTGCATGCGTGCAGACCGCCCCGCAGCCGCAGCGGCTCACGGAACCCAGACATACGAAGCCCTGAGACAGCAGGCATTCCTCCTCATCAGGCATGTTGTCTGCCATTCTTTTTATTTCCGCACCGAGGTGCTTTTTAACTGTCCTCTTGCATTCAGCGCACACCGGCAGGTCCACCCTTTGGGGCTTCTGGCCTGAAAGCAGGCTTACCAATGTATTCCGGAGAATCCCAAGAGGCGGGGGACAGCCGGGGATATAATAGTCGACCTCGACATGGGCATCGATCGGCGAAACGCGCGGCTCAAGCAACGGCAGGCCTTCGGGGGCAAACTCGGAGCCGTATGCATTGGCCAGCAGCTCAAACGTAGCAAACGCAGAACCCATGCCCGATATGCCTCCGAACGATGCGCATGTCCCAAGGGCAATGAGGATGTCGGCTTTTTCGCGTAATTCCTTCAGTTTCTCCACGTTTTCATGATTGCGCACGCCGCCCTCCACAAGCGCAACCGTGCAACGCTGAATCTTTTTCTCGTCCATGATAACAGGAGAATATACCAGGGCATTGTCTGCCAGGATGTCAAGCAGGTCGGTACCGAGATTGACGAGGGCCATATGGCAGCCGCAGCACGAATCTAGCGGGATCGTTGCGATCTTGACAGAAGTGCTCATTTCATCTCCATAATCTTCTTGCAGGCATTTGGACCGGCGTGTTCTACATGCACGTCGACCTTCTTGCCGAGGATTTCGCCCATCATGCCGGCAAAAAGCCCGTGCGTGATGCGGCATATGACCTTATCCTGCTCAACGCCGTGAGTCATGCATACCTGGCGCACAGGGCATTCCCTGAATACGAGACGGGCCTTTTTCACATTGCCCTCCTCGAAGATATAGTCGGCGGCGCCCTCATCCTTCCAGGGGTCAATCTGCCAAACACCCTCTTCTGCCTTCATCAGCATCTTCAGGGCGGTTTCAAGATCATCGCTCTTGTCCAGCTTTTTCCCCTCTATTTTTCCGAGGTCTTTTCCTGTCTGATACATCAGCGCATTGGCGGCCTTTCCGATCAAGGTGTCAGAGGCATGACCCAGGCTCGCCATAATCCTCAATAGTGCACGAATATTATTTCTGTAAATATCTACATCTTCCGGCATATTTTCCCCCTTCCGCTTAACGAAGCGCTTTCACGACTTCCTATGTTATCGCCGAATCGACAAGGTCCTTTAATCCATCGCCCATCGGCAAACCGCAACCCTACGAAGTCGCGACAAGACATGCCCGGATCAGCAAGAGAAGGCGCTTCCCAGGCACAAAAAGGCTGCTGCTAAAGCAGCAGTGCCTCAATCTGACTGACGACTTTCCTAAGATAAACGAGCAGCAGGCCCAACTTAGCCTCGGGTCCGGCGATGGCTGTGAGCACGGCATTGTCGCCGGCAGCCATAATCAATACATAACCGTTCGGGCCTTTGATATAGATCTGATCAAGCATGCCCCGGCTCAGTTCGTCAGCCGTTCTCTCTCCCAGACCAAGCATCGCTGCCGTCATTGCCGCGACACGGTCTTCCTCTATGTCCGGCGGCAGAGAACTGACAATTATCAGACCGTCCATCGACACCAGTGCGCTCGCCTCCAACCCCGGCACAGATCCCTGGGCCTGCCTAAGAAGTGTTTCCAATTGTTCTGCTAATCCAACTGCCATATTCTCCCTCCTTTAATGCATCCTTATGAAAATTAAAAACATTTTATAGCCAAGCGTTCAGTTCCTTCAAGAAATAATTGATAATTGCTTTATAAATATTTGTTATAGCTTCAACTCCCGAAAATAAGCGGTCGGGAGTAAAAAAAGTTCAAAATAAGGTATATTATATAAGACCGCTGTCCTGTTGACAGCAAACTCGCCCGGCCAAGGCGTTTCATAAACAAAAGGAGCCATCCTGATGACATCGACACAGAGAATCCTTAACCTTGGAGATGACCCTGTCGAGGCGCAAGCCATTATCTCAGCCCTCGAGGAAGAAGGCGCAGCCTGCGATGTTTTCCAGGTGCATTCAACGGAAGAATTTGTAAAGGCTATCGAGCAGGGCGGTTTCGACATAATATTCACCGATTATTCATTGCCCGGCTTCGACGGCCTTACAGCGCGCGCCATTCAAAAGGACAAGTTTTCGAAGTACACGGTGTATGTGCACTTCACCGACAAGAAACGGAAGGCCCAACCTCAAGCCGCACAGGAAACAGCGCAGCAGTCCTGAGGCATTCGCCGAAGCGGCTCTGCCGGGCTTGAAGAATACAAATGTCTTGTCCGACAGGTTCATACTTTTATATCTATAAGGTTTTTGATGACCTGGTCTTCGGTCTGAAGCGTTTTTATGTTGGCCTTTATAGCCGACGCTTCTATCATCATATCCACCATTTCCTTGGCTATATCGACTTCCGTATCCTGGCTCTTGCTTATGGTTACCTTGACTGCGCCATTGCCATCCTCGTTCATCATTGGTGTGGAAGGCCTGAAATCCTTGGAGTTCACGTTCGCAAGATTGTTGGCTGTCACATTCAGGCCGGTACCGTAAGCCGCTATTGCACTGAGCGCACTGCTGGATATACTGCCTATGGGCATCGTCCCCTCCTCCTGTTCAAGTCCGCCGGTTCACTTCACCGGTCTTTTTTGGACAGATTACGACCTGATACGTTATTGTCGGCAGATGATGAAGAAACTTTAGCTGTTGCCTGGCAGGGATTCTGATTGAAAATATAGGGCTGTTTTTACATGACTTAACAATCAGCAGGCTTACGCGAATGGGGGGGTGACAACGTGCGCCGAATTCGATCCCGCTTTCTTTCTCTTGAAAAGACGTTGCATGGTGCGCCAGGTCACATTTTGCGGGCCGGAGCGGCAATCCCGGCGGTCATCTGCCTGCTTAGCCTGCTTTTGCCTGTCGACGCTGCCGCTTTCGTTACCCACGATTACCCGGCAACCTTCATCAATGAAGCTGCTCGCATCTATTTCCTTCTGGCGTGCGTACTTGTAGCATGGGCCATGCGCAGGAACAGGCTCGAAAAAGAAAGGGGCTGGCGCTACATCTTCCTTTCCGTAGTCTGTCTGATTATCTGGGACATGGTGGTATTTGCCGGCCAGTTAGCGGCTTCCAGGATTGATGAAGCACATTTCATCGGAGCGGATAGCGGATGGGATTACTTCAGAAGAAGCATAGTTCTGCATGAAGACGACTATTTTTATTACATCGCCAGCTTCGACTATCTGATCATAGATACGGCTATGATTCTGTTCTATAAAGGCCTGCGCGAGCATCTGATGTCCGAAGAAAAAACCCTGACCTCAGCAGCATTCCTTGTCTTGCCGCTCATGCCAGTGCTGGGAGTCTCGATTATAGGCGCTGCCGCATTTGTCGCGCTGTCGGCAGCATGCCTGTCGTCAAGCCTGAAACTTTACAGGAGCAACAGGCAGAACATCCTCTGGAATTACATGATATGGCTCACCTCAGCCCTGCTTCTATTGTCGATATCCCGCTCTGCAGGTCACATACTCCAGCACATCCTGAAAGCTGCCGGCGCCGGCGGCTTATGGAAACAGATCGAGCCGATCAGCGGCAGCATTAATATTATAAGCTTCTTCATAGCAGGTTCAATCAGTATCTTTTTCATGCGCATGTACGATATTTACGTCAGCATCATGCACGACAAAAAGGAGATCGAAGACATCAACCTGGACCTGACTGAGCTCAATCAGGAACTGGAGGCCGTCGTTGCCGAAAGAACGATGAATCTCATGGCCCTGACGGTCGCGGACAAGGTCAGAAACCCTGCGGCAGTAATCGGGATCGTCTGCAAGCGGGTGCTCAAGATCAAGAAAGAAGATTCGCAGATAAGCTCGGAGCTCAAGGACGTTATAGACGAATGCGAAAAACTTCAAAACGTAGTCGGCGACTTCGAATCGCTGCTCAAGACAAGAAGGTCCCACTTTACGTATGAGAACCTCAATGATATCGTACGGGATGTCATGCCGGTGGTGGCAAAGGAAGCCGAGGCAAAAGGCGTGTTGATGGCTGTACATCTTTCGGAAAATCCCATCAGGATAAATATGCAGAAAAGCCTTTTGAGAGTAGCCATATTCCATGTGCTCAGGAACGCCGTCGATGCTTCTTCCAGCGGTGGTGTAATCCGGATAACGACCATGATCGAAGAAGACAAGATGGTGCTTACGATAACCGATGCCGGAGCCGGTATCAAGTCGGGCGATATGGAGCGGATATTCGACATTTTCTACAGTACGAAAAGCAAAGGGTTCGGGATGGGGCTGCCCCTTGTCAAACAGATCGTCACCGAACACCTGGGAGATGTAAAGGTCGAAAGCGAGGAAAAGAAGGGCACCACTTTCAAGATGATATTTCCTTCAAGATGGAAATACGACGTTAAGGTTGCCGTTTCCTGACGGATTTAGCCGCGGCCTTCGCAGTTTCATGCATCCGACCCGCTGATGTTGTTTATGATATCCCAGGGAGTACTGTCCAAGATGGCCTTGAAGTCATCCGTGTTAAGACCAAGCGTGCTGAGACAGGACGCAAAGCAGTCCTGGCCTTGACGTCCGACTGCCGGGCTTGTCCAGAAGCCGCATGTTATGAGATCCGCCAAACAGACTATATGGGTCAACACAGGATCAGTCGATGCGTTTTCGGGTCTGTGATGGTATCGTATAACCTCCACAAGGTTTTCAGGAATCGACCACAGGCTTGCCAGTTGTGCGCCGACTGCCGGATGCCCGACTCCCAGGATCTCGACCTCTGCATCCTCGAGGCTCAACATATCATCTACAGTCCTGCGATAAAATAGCGGGTATCTTTTTGCCACGAAATAATCGAGAACAATCTTTCCAATGTCGTGCAAAAGCCCTGCCGTATAAGCTACAAAAGGGCTGCTCAGTCCCGTTTTACGGGCAAGGTTTTCAGCGACCATGGCATTGCCTACGGCATGATGATACAGCCTCCCTTTTACCGTAGAATATCCGTTTTCGCATTCAGGGAAGCAACGGTGAACCGCTGAGGAAAGAATCATGGCAAGCAGTGTCTTTTCACCCAGGACCATAAGCGCCTCGTCGACCGAGTCTATGGGGGCCTTGCGGCCGCACAGCGCTGAGTTGCATAGGTTCAACACTTTTGCGGCAATGATCTGGTCCTGACGCACTTCATCAGCCACATCCCGAAGGCTGTAACCCGCATCGGCCGTCATCCTCATTATCTTAAGCGCAATCTGGGGGATAGGTCTTACGCCTGCTATCGCATTAGAAATCTCGTCCTCAGTAGGTTTTTCCATCTCGATCATGACATTATGCGGCGGGTCAATCAGAGGACTTATTTCACACTTCAGGGTCTCGAGGTCGAGACTGAGAATCATGCCATGCATGCCTCCCGTTTCGGATTCCCTGATCGGGATTCCCTCACGGGCAAGGATATCAAGCACGATATCGGATATCCGGCCTCCGATGTCCAGATCCAGGTCACGTTCCGAGATTCTGCCCATCAGGGCCCCGCCTGCCACGACCGCCTCCAGCCGTTCCTTTCCGGCGCCTATCCTGCGAAGCTGTCCTATCAGGAGAGGGAGTCCCGTCGAGGCGTAGTTCTCTGGATGGAGGGGATTTCTGTTGTCCACAGGTGTCGGAAGCAGGATATGGATCATCCCGCCTACCTCAGCAGTGCGATCAACCAGAGCAACGCCCACGCACGTGCCGAGCAAAGCGGCAAATGTGATCTCCTTCCGTGCGCTCACGGCAAAAGTCCCGGTGCCTATATAATGTATTTCATTTAATGCCATAACACCGCACTTTTCATGAATCAAGCACGCCGCGGACCGTTCTCAGCAGCGCCGAAGGAGAGAAAGGCTTGAGGACAAATCTCACCTGCGATGCGTCAAAACCCTTCCCTCCTACAAAGTCTTCCGAATAGCCGGTTGTAATGATAGTTTTAACCGAAGGTGCAATGTTTCTGATCTCCTCATACGCATCCTTCCCGCTCATCCTCGGCATGACCCCGTCCAGTATGACCAACTGTACAACGTCTATATTGTCTTTATATTGCGTTACCGCCTCAGCCCCGTCGATCGCTTCAATGACCTTATACCCATAATCGCCCAACACTGTGGACGTCATTTTTCTCAGTTCGGCATCATCTTCAGCCAGCAGTATCGTCTCGGTGCCGCCTTTGACCGGGACGTCATCAGCGCCCTTTTCCGCCTCTTCTTCAACGCCCCTGCAAAGCGGGAAGTAAATTTTGAATGCCGCGCCTTTCCCCAATTCACTGTATGCCTCGATGTAACCGTCATGCTGCTTGACAATGCCATACGCCGTGGAAAGCCCAAGCCCGGTGCCTTTACCAGGCTCCTTGGTCGTGAAGAAGGGCTCGAATATCCTGTCCCTGATTTTGGAATCAAATCCCTCTCCGGTATCTGAAACCATCAGGAGGGCGTATTTGCCCACCCTCCCATAGCCGTGCAATTCTATGAACCCTTCATCGATGTACATCGTTTCAGTTTTTATGGTTATCCGTCCGCCGTTCGGCATGGCGTCCTTTGCATTGGTAACGAGATTCATAAGGATCTGCTCGATCTGCCCTTCATCGGCGTTTACCATCAGTTCGGCATTGTCGAGCGAAGTGACTATCGATATGTCTTCCCTGATCAATCTTTTCAGGAACTTCTCGAATTTTTTTACAACGCTGCTTATATTCACCGGCTTGCGATTGATCATCTGTTTCCTGCTGCATGACAGAAGGCTTTGCGTCAAAGTTGAGGCCCTGTCCGATGCCTTGAGAATATGTTCCAGGTTAACTCTCATCAGGTCGTCTTCGGGCAATTTCAGCAGTGTCATATGGGCGTATCCCACAATGGCGCAAAGGATATTGTTGAAGTCATGCGCCACTCCTCCGGCGAGCAGCCCGATCGCCTCCATCTTCTGCGCATGCAGGAGTTGCTCCTCAAGCCTCTTGCTCTGAGTTATATCCTGAAGCGTTTGAATCGCAGCAACCAGGTCGCCTTTGCTGTCAAAGATCGGGGCGGCTTCGAGAACGATATATCTGTCCTTGCCTCCGAGGCTTCTGAACCAGCCGTCCGCTCTGATAGCTTTAGGGTTCAGGGCAGATTTCCAGTAGCTTTTTCGAAGCTTAAGAAAGCTTTCTATATCGGGGTTATCTATGATTTCATCCGCTGCAGTGGGCAGTATGCCGCTGCTGAACGGTTTCCACTGATCATCAGTGCCTATCATATCTGAAGCCTTACATCCGGTAAGCTCCTCGCATGCCTTGTTCCACAGCATGATCCTGTGGTCCTTGTCCAGGACAAAGGTCGCCGTAGCCGAATTGAAAATGAGGCTGGCAGAAAACATCTGCTGCTCCTTCAGTGCCTCTTCAGCCCTCTTGCGCTCGCTGATTTCGGCAGCCATGGACTGATTGAGCTGCTCAAGGTCCGACATCTTCTTCTCAAGCTTTCTGAACAGGACTTCGTTGTGGTCTTTCAAAAACCACTCCTGGGGTTCCATCGCAATCCTGGCTGCCCCCAAAGGCCCGTCAGTCTGCCGGGCCAGAACCTCGCTCACAATACCTTCAAGCATCTCCGGCTCAACAGGCTTGACCACGAATCTCTCTGCGCCGAGACTGAGAGCGAAGGATTCATCCTTGGGATCTGTATATGTGGCCGTATAGAATATGAATGGCTTTTGGCCCAGAACGCTGTCGGCCTTCCACTGCCTACACAGCGCATAACCGTCCATAACCGGCATGAGAATATCGCTGACAATAATGTCCGGGGTAAACTGCCGGGCTTTTTCGAGCGCCTCGGCACCGTTGCTCGCGCATATTACCTCGTAGTTGTGCCCCTTGAATAGCCTTTCCAGCAGATACCGGCTCTCCTCATTGTCATCCACCACAATAATGCGCGTCATGATTGCACCTTTCCGTGCATGTCCCGGGCAGGGAAAGATTCGACCTGGGAAATAAAAGTGTCGGGGTTGATGGGCTTCTCGATGTATCCGTCGCAACCGGCTTCCAGGGCCTTTTCGCGGTCCCCCGGCATTGCGTACGATGTAACGGCTATGATCGGCGTTTTTACAAGTGAAGGATTTAACCTTAACTGTTTGGCCACGGCATAGCCGTCCATGACCGGCAGTTGAATGTCCAGCAGGATCAGGTCCGGCCCGGTCAGCTGCGCAGCCGCGATCCCCTCCACGCCTTCCCGGGCAGCTATGACTTCATACCCGTATTTTTCGAGTATGAACGTCATGAGATACATGTTCTGATCGTTGTCCTCGATTATAAGAACCTTTTTCATCGCCCCTCCTCTTAAATAGGAAGCGTAAAAGAAAAAGTGCTTCCTTTGCCGACCGCGCTGCTCACTGAGATTTCACCTCCCAGAAGCTCCACAAGCTTTTTGCAAATGGAAAGCCCAAGCCCTGTGCCCTCGTATCTCCTTGTCAGTCCGTGCTCAAGCTGCCGGAACGGCTTGAAGAGGGCATCCATATCGTCGGCCTTTATGCCTATACCGCTGTCGCTCACTGCAATCCGGACAGCCTTGCCGTTGACATCTCCGCTGATGTCGACCCGGCCACGCTCCGTAAACTTGATCGCGTTTCCGATCAGGTTAAGCATAATCTGCTCGACCCTCCTCTGGTCGCTTCTGATCATGCCTACATCAGGGCCCACGCTAAGACCGAGGGAAAGCCCTTTAGCCTCAACCAGGGGTTGTACCGTTTTTACAATCCTGTTCAGAGATTCACGCAGATCAAAAGGCTCAGGCACGACTGTCAGTTGTCCGGCCTCGATCTTGGAAATGTCAAGCACATCATTGATAAGCGTCAGCAGGTGATGCGCGCTGTTCTTGACCATACCCATCTGCTTCTTCTGCTCATCGTTCAAGGGGCCCACCAAACCCTGCAATATAATTCCCGTGAAACCGATTATGGAGTTAAGCGGCGTCCTGAGTTCATGCGACATGGTAGCCAGAAAGGCGGATTTCAACTGGTCCGCCGCCTCAGCCCGTTCCTTGGCCCGCTCAAGTTCGATCAGCGTTTTCCGCAATTCTTCTTCTGAATGTTTGCGGGGCGTTATGTCGTTGCCCACCGACAATATCTCCACAACATTACCGTGCTCGTCGACGATCGGCCTGTTTGTCCACGAAAGCCAGACCCTCTCGCCGTTTATTCTGACATTTTCATTTTCATTCAGGGCATATGCCTCGGGCCTCGAAACGATGTCCGCAGCAAGCGAAGTAAGGTCGCGGCCCATGGTTTCACGTTCAGGCACGATAGAACCTATGATGTTTCTGCCGATGATTTCTTTTTCGGCATAGCCGAAAAATGACCGCGCAAAGACATTAAAAAAAGTGATTGTGCCGTCGGGCTTCCAGCGCATTATTACACTGTTGGCGCTCTCCACAAGATCACGGTATTTTTCTTCGCTCCGGCTGAGCGCCTTTTCGATTCGGGTGCGCCCTTCTATTTCGAGTGTGAGACGCCTGTTTGCCTCCTCAAGCGACGCTGTACGCTCTTTCACAAGATCTTCTAGATGCTCCTGATAATCGTGCAGCTTTTTTTCGGCGACCTTGCGGTCGGAAATATCACGTATGGATTCTATGGCGCCGTATGGCTTGCCGTCTGCATTTATAAGGACTGACGCAGCGCCGGAAAGGTAGCACTGAAGCAGCGGATTGTAGCGCTCGGCCATAAGCGCGGAGCCGTGCCGGTCGATTGCGTCGTACGATGCCCATTGCGGGGCATTATCGGACATCGACACCAGGTCTATCAATATCGGTCTGGGCTCGCCGAATATCGGCACCGAATAGGCATAATCGCCCTTGCCGAGCATGTCCTTTTTGCCGATCCCCGTCAGAAGCTCCATTGCCCGGTTCCATAAGATGACCTTGCCGTCCTTGTCTATAACAAACGTTGCATCAGGCAGGAACTCAATGACATCGTTGAGCTGCCGCTGCATGTCGCGCAGCGTTGTCTCCGAATGAATATTGACCAGCAGAAAGAGGGCTGTAATAGCTGTAACGCCGATATATGCCTGCAAAAAAACGATTGACTTTGGCAGGGGCCATCCCGCTATCGGATGAGCGTTCATCAACAAAACCATTGCAGATATGAACAGGATCGCAGAGGCAGCCTCGAAACGCCGCAGGAACAGCGCTGCCCAGAGGAGCAGCGGTATGATCAGATATCCCAGGGGATAGAACTGCCAGAAAACAGTGCTTATTCCGACACACAGCAGCAGGCCGACAAAAATGACTTCTAGAAGCCTGAGACGGCTAACGGCCCTCCATCCCAGCTTATGCAAAATCAGCACGACAGGCGTAATAATAAGTATGCTGATTGCATGACCGAGCCACCAGGTGAACCAAAGCAGCTCTGCATCCGCCCAATTCGACCTCAGCAGGCAAAATGCCGCAATACCGATGGCTGCGCTTATCGCGGGGCCGGCAAGCCCGCCCATCAATATGAAAATGGAAAGGTCTCTGATGCTGTTGAACGGCAGAATATTCTGAGAAATGCGTTTCATGCAATAGGCCCCGGCAAGAGGCTCCAGGGTATTCCCTAAAGCTGCAGTCAGGGATGAGATGACTGAGGCAGCGGGAGGAAACGGCGCACTCCAGAGGGTTATGATATTTGCAAGGAAGGCGCCGGCAAAAATGCCGGGCCATACGCGAAAACCGAGAACAAGCGCGGCAGCGAGGGCTATGCCGGACGAAGGCCACACATGTATAACACCGGTATTCTCTGCTGTCAGAAACAGCGTCATCTCTGCAGTGACGAAATAGGCGACAGCAACGGAAACGATCGTTGCGAACGAGGTCTTCGTCTCAGGACAGCATGTATCAAATACACGGGCCATAAGGATTTCAGCTCAATATATCGCGAGCAAAAGACGATCATTTATATAATCGCCCACCTCTCACGAATGTAGATGCATCGCTAATCCAAATGACGTCTCTACCGGATAAAAAATCCACGGCATACCTGAGGGACGCTTAGCTAAGTATAGCACAATATTAAAGGGACAACCCAAATCCACCAAATCAGGTTGTCCCTTTCACAAATAGCTTAAAACATCATTTTATTCAATTACTGTCTTGATGATCCACCCGTCCACTTGCGATCCGTCTTCTTCCTCGAATCTGACCTTTACCCACCCCTTGTTGGCAGATAGTTTCTGCACGGTAGCGCCGCCGGGAAGCGTTCCCACGATAGGTTTACGCTGATCAGGTTCCGATCTCACATTTATCGACTTGTATTTCGATTTAATCGTGACGGTCCTTTCTCCCCCGGCATTCGATCCATTCAGCTCATTGGAGGCCGCTGTCTGCCCCCCCTGCACTCCAAGTCTTCCGCCGGTTCCCAGCCCGCCTCTAACGGTTTGTGCCTTATAGTTTCTGACTGCTACCACCAGCTTATTATAGGAATCCATGAAAGCTGCAGTCAGAATTTTCCCCTCCGGTGTATTCGTGTAACCTCCGGCAGCACCGCCTGCTCCACCACCGAACATTCCACCGAACAGGTTAAAATCAAAATTCTTTGCGCTCCCTTCGGAAGCAGCCAGCTGAACTCCCGACCTGTTATCTATCATCAGCAACGTAGTAGAGGCTTCATTGGACTTCAATCCCCCTGCTACGGCACCGGCTACATGACCAAATAAACCGCCTACGGCCGCACCAGCCCCTCCCGTGCCTTTCTGGCTAAATGTAATGCTGGGGCTCATAGTATAATCTGCCGCCACCAGTTGGCCCTTCCCGAATTTGCTGCCCTTGCGCATCTCGCCGCTGCTTTCCAGGGCGCGCTCCTGCATCAGATTGTTCATAGCCCGTCCACGCTCAACCACCACAAAACAGTTGGATTGCTGAATCATCATACGCAGCACTGGTATAGTTGATCCCAATCTATAATGACTCGACAGATACCCGTACCATGGCGCTGATTGGTCCTCCACTACGGCTACCGTACCTAACGATTCACTGCATCTTTCAAGCTGGCTGCTGGCACCGGCAGCTGTTGAACCTCCTGCCGAACCTGATGCGACAGTTCCGCCGCCTCCCATAGTAGGGGCTGTACCTTGACAGCCCATCAATCCCAGCGTCCCAACAATTGCCGCACAGGCAATTCGCCTAACTAAACTCCCCGCTAAGTTTAGCTGTTTCGTCTTCATAATCCTCCCCTTATATATTTAAGACATTTTGCTATTATAACAACTAAGCAAACATCGAAAAAAGGGAATTGTGATATAGCGAACACTTCCGGCAGAAACCAACTGCCTGATTATCCTTGAAATCCCTTGAGCATAAAAAATGGCTGATTCCGGAGGTTCGCCTTTAGAGAGCCCATCCGAGCTGATCATTTCCGATCAATGCTTTTGCATATTGGGAATATCTTCCTGGGCAATGAAATTTTCAAAGGCGCCCAACGCCTTGGTCAGATTTCGCCTCCTACACTTCGGCACCGCTCCGACCTTTGGGACATATGGGCTGTTCAAGCATGCCATCTCGCTGCGATTGGGACTGGGACTGATAGTCGATAGACGCTCTCCGGCCAATCCATGCTTTTTCCTGGACATATAAAATTATTGCACATATATATCCTGTGCCGTAGTGTCCTGCATCACTGCCTAAATAGATTTTTCCTAAATAGGCGTAAGACTGAGCAAACGGACTCCATTTAAACGCATACATAGAGGTCAGGCTTGCCTATATGCTAGTCCTTTCCCCCAACCTTTTCCCTTAGAGTTTCGAGCAATGCTGAGGGCGGCTTACTTGCCAGGATCTCCCTGAACTGTGCGCGATAGTTATTAATCAAACTCACATTTTCTATAACAACGTCATAAATTTTCCACTCTCCACCTTTCAGTATCACTCTGTAGTTAATGGGTATCGTTTTGTGCTCTGCCGTCTCTATGGTTGTTTGGACTTCAACTGTGCTTCCGGACATCTGACGTTCCTTGCCGTAGATAACCTTTTCATTCGAATATGACAATATTTTATCCGCGTAAGTGTTTTCGAGTAGCTTTGCATATAGGGCGATAAATTCTTTTTGTTGTCCTGCATCCAGTTTTTTCCAATTTAACTCAAGAGTCCTCCTTGAAAGCTCGCCATAATCGAATATTTCGTTTGCTATAGTTCTAATTTTTGACTTCTTTATCTTTTTGCCCGATTCGCCCTTTAGAGAATTATCCCGCAACACGTCAAGCACTTTATTAATTTCTTTCCTGACTGTATCGAGCGGCGTGGCAGCAAACGAAGGAAGAGGATTGATCAATAGAATAACGATAAATAACAGGCCTAGCTGTCTTTTCATAGTCACCTCGGAATATGAACATTAATCGTATTTAGTTCATGCAATTTGTGTCTTACATGTGTCAGTCTCTACTTTCTTTCTTCTATTTTCAGTAGGCTCTTCACAGATTTCACACCCTTGATTTCCCTGATCTTTGCAACAAGCCGGTCCTCTGTTTCCCGACTGTTAACAAAACCGGTAAGGACAACATCTCCTTTTGTCACTGCCACATCAATCTTGAAATAATGAGCATCCGAATCTTTAACTATGGTGGCAGTCGCCTGAGTATGAATCGTTGCATCGTCAACATTTTGACCTGCGGTTTCACCTGTCATACTGGCGCAACCTGAAAACAACATTAAGCCAAAAACTATCGATACTGCCAATAAAAAGATCTTTCTCATTTTATCCGTCCTTTCTTTGATGTTCGGGTCGTTAGCCAGCAAGTTAACAAATGCAGCTTGAGCCAATGAATATCGAAAAGCAACTACAATGGATTTCGTCCCTGTATTATCCTGATCAGCACCGTAACGATTGCGATGACCAGTAGGACATGAATGAAGCCGCCAATAGTGTAACCGCTTACTACCCCTAGCAACCAGAGTATCATGAGGATGACAAAAATCGTCCAGAGCATAGTTACCTCCCTTGCTTTTGTTTTGTCAGATCGCGATACATGTCATACGATTCATGCAACAAAGAAATCATCACCAGATGATAACGATGTATCGGACTCTGACATCCATCGCAATTCGTCATACATTAACGATGCTCTTCATGCCCCCCGCGTTCACCACGTTCTTCATGTCTTTCATGACCACCGCGATCTCGATCATCGAACCCTCTTCTGTCGTGATCCACCTCCCAAAAACAGCCTGAACATGTGATCAGCAGGATAATGGCTGAGAATCGAACTAAGTTTTTTCTCATATTTCTTCTGCTATCGCCTTCTGTGGTGCTCGCCTTGTTCTCCGAGAATGTATCCCGTAACCCCACCTATGCCAGCACCAACAACGGCCCCTACTGCGGGACTACCTCCTGAAAATGCCCCGACTGCTCCTCCACCGACTGCACCAATGGCCGCCCCACTAAGTGTCATTTGCTGTTGTCTGTTCATTCCAGCACACCCTAACGTAAAAATAAGAGCAAAAAGAATAAAAATGATAGCTACGCGTTTCATATCATAATCCTCCTAAGTAATTTCATTAGGGACTTCTAATTCAACGGACGACCATTAATGCCCGTCTTTATATTAGGCTTGATCATCGTCTGCCAGATGACACTAACAACGGGAGTTTCAATTTCATCCTGATTTGCAGCGTAATAACTATCTATACGAGAAATGACATCATTCATTGGAATGCCTGCCATACCTTCGATCACTTTCGCTACGAAATCTTCTCTCCTCAACTCGGGGTATTTATCCATCAGATGTTGTTCAATTGCCACAACGTGACCGAATCCCCAGATGAAAGCTATCTTGGATTCCTGTGACATCATCTGCCACGTGTCGCCTTTTAAAATTGGCATCCCCAATGTATTTTTTAGCTCTTTGGCGATTGCCTTACGGTCGGCATGATGCTCGCTGTTCTTTTCGTCAGCCTTCAGACTTGCAGGTATTGCAATAATAATCGTCAGGCAGATAATACAAAGAGAAGTTCTTAACGCTGATCTTTCCATTAATTGTTCCTCCTGGCAAATGTTAATGATACGACAATCTTGAACATGTCTCCTGAATATATGATCTCGGGTAAATACCTTTCCTTCGTGCCTCATGTATTCTCAATCGTGAAGAGGCTCTCAAACCGTATTCAGTATATTGATAACGTATTGTTGTTTCAAGTAGTTGTTAGTCTTATTTTTATGTCAGATTATTACCGATAATATAATGATATTTGTCCTACAAACGGTATCGCTCAGAAGGTGAGAGTAATACTAATCGCATTAGATAAGTCACTGCAGGGATAATCTGAAATGCTTGAAGTTAATAACCGCTAAAACATGACTACTTATGATGTTCACTAAACGAAAAGCTCGATGATATTTAACGATTCAAGTTGATTCTGACTGTATCGTAGACTTAGCAGTGGTAACCATGGCAACAAAGCGCTAGATCAGAAGGTTAGAAAGGCCAAAAACAAAATTATCCTTCAGCTTGACGAATTGCAGCAAATGAATAAACTGAAGATGCGTATGACGGACAGATATGTTATTAAGAACTGACTTTATAGGCTGGGAGTATCACGGCTGGCATGATTCAGAACAAGATGACGCCGGGCTTTAAAAAGCAAAGATTTGTGCATGGCTTCTTTATTCTTGCCTGCGTATGCCTTTGCGATGGATGCGCAACCCTTCCAGAGGTATCTAAGGTTATAGATGAAACGCCCAGCAACGAGACCCTTCAAATAGCGTCTGCCAAAAGACTGCTGTCCCCGAAGCAGAGTGAAGACATTATACGTAGATTGAAAGCTGAAGCAGGACTCACTGACGTTCTCAAGCGCCAAATTGATGTACTGGAGTCTGCAAGCGGGGTAACGCTTAAAAGCGGCAACAGAGTGACTCTTCTGATTGATGGCCCTGCAACATACAGCGCAATGTTTGAGGCGATAAAGAGCGCAAAAAATAATATAAACCTGGAAACTTTTATTTTTTCCGATGACGATGAAGGAAAACGCCTGGCTGATTTACTGCTGGAAAAACAGGCCTCAGGTGTTCAAGTCAACATGATCTATGACAGTGTCGGTTCGTTGCATACTTCGCCATCTTTTTTTGAGCGGATGCGCAAAGGCGGAATTCATGTGGTCGAGTACAATCCCGTCAATCTGCTACGGGTTTCCAGAACAATCCACAGAGACCATAGAAAAGTCCTGATCATCGACGGCAGCCTAGTGATAACGGGAGGAGTCAATATCAGCGGCGTATATGTTAGCAGCGAACTGTCCGGTAGAGAAAGAAACCAGCTGGAATGGCGTGACACGGACATAAAGATTGAAGGTCCCGCTGTCGCTAATTATCAGGCCATTTTTCTTGAAACCTGGAAGCAACAGAAAGGACCCGAACTTCCACATTCAGGATATTTCCCTCCCCTGAAAAACGAGGGAAAAGACCTTGTCCTTGTCATTGCCAATACTCCGGGCAAAGAAAACAGGCTTACATTTATTTCGTACGTTTCGGCGATTATCTTTGCCAACAATTCCGTTCATCTGACAAACGCTTATTTTGTTCCCGACGAGCAGACGATAAGTGCTCTCAAGGGTGCTGCGAAAAGGGGAGTGGATGTCAAGATTATTCTGCCCAGGATTTCTACTTCTTCATTGGCATTATATGCCGGGCACTATTATTATTCCGACCTTCTTGAGTCCGGCGTCAAGTTATACGAAAGACAGAACGCCACGCTGCACGCCAAGACCGGCGTAATCGACGGCGTATGGTCTACAGTGGGATCCAGCAATATGGACTTCTGGAGTTTTTTGATGAATGACGAAATAAATGCAGTCATTCTTAGCACTGAATTTGCTTCAGAGATGGAAAAAATGTTCGACAAGGACATTAGCAACTCGGATCAGGTGAAACTTGAAAAATGGAAACAAAGACCATTGTATCCGAGGATAAGGGAATTAATAGCTCACATGTTCCGGCACTGGCTGTAGTTTAATATTGCTCCGAAGATACAGTTCCTCACTCTTTTTGATAAAAGTTTGTGGCGGCAGGATAAATTGCAACCTCTTATATGAACCTGACCTACAGATATTGCCTACGACAAACTCTTTGCTGGTACATCAAGTACACACCGATTTCTCTGCCGAATTTGGCAATGTTTCTCTTTAGTTTCCGGAAGTGCTTTTTCTTAACACATTTCTCCCTATCTGACATCTCAAGCCTCTTGATTATTTCCTCTAAACTATTTAGCGCTCTACAGAAGGAAGCTATTTTTTCTTTCACATTTGTTGTCATGAAAGCTTCGGCAAGATGTCCTGGAAAATAAAAGATCGTTTCTCTAAAACCGCTCCAGACATCATAAGAAGAATATGTAAGACCATCGGCAATTTTTTGCAGCATATCGGCAAGCCTAAGTCCCTTTAGCCACATCCTATATTCTTCGGCATATTTCATGCACAGATCCCCTCAGATATCGGTTAGTTGTTTTGAACAAGGGACTATTCAACTTCTGTCTGGTGCATATTATTTTACAATGTATTCAACAACGATAAATATCAGACAAATTCTCTTTTCTTTGTAAGATTTAGACCTATAGAAAATAGTCGACCGTCTGCTTGCAATTTTGTTCAAGTAGTCCAGCTTTTTCGCCAGTTTGATGACTACCCTATCTCAACCCTCAGGTTCTTGACTGCTCCTGTGACTCTGATAAACTGACAATACAGAAGCTAAATGTGCCAATAAGAGAGAATAGAAATGTATTGGATTAAGTTCTTCATTATCGGGGTCATGCATGTTGATTTGACGGAAAGCCGAGAGACAATGCATTATGCACCTTAACGTCGCCCAAATCATTGTATTCACCACGCTTGCCGCAGCCCTGCTTTTGTTCATCACCGGATGGATGCGCTACGATTTGGTCGCCGTGTGCGCTCTGCTGACACTCGGGCTGGCAGGGGTAGTCAAGCCTGAGGAGATATTCTCAGGATTTGCTGATGGTGCTGTGATAAGCGTCGCTGCCGTGCTCGTGATGAGTCGTGGTTTGCGCAATTCAGGCATGGTGGAAGCGCTGGCGGAGAGACTGGCGCTGATCGGCGGCAGACTGGGTGAATCGCCAAAGATAGCGCTCATGGGGACATTCGTGAGTTTCCTTTCTGCCTTCATCAACGATGTGGGCACCCTGGCGCTGTTCATGCCCGTATCCATTAAGCTTGCGCGCAGGCAGAATGCTTCGGTGGGACCAATCCTGATGCCGCTCGCGTATGCGACGCTGTTGGGCGGCATGACAACGCTGATAGGATCGTCAGTTAATCTCGTAATTTCAGCCTATCGCGCCCGCGTTGCGAGTGGCGGTTTTGGAATGTTCTCATACACACCTGTCGGCATCGGCATTGCGATTGTAGGTCTGGTCTTCGTTTCCGCGGTCGGATGGCGGCTGCTGCCGAAGCGAAGCCGCAATAGAGAACATGGCGAACTATTCAAAATCGATGAATACATGACCGAAGTGCGCGTGCCCGACAAATCCAAAGCCGTCGGCCAGACTATCGGCGACCTCGAAGAAGCCTCCGAAGGCACCGTAAGCGTTCTTTCGCTATTGCGCGACGGATGGCGACAGGTTGCGCCCTCGGGTTTTCAGATACTCAGACCCAACGATCTACTCATCGTACGGGGCGACCCTGAAAGCTTGCAGGACGCCATATCGAAAGTGGGCCTAGAGCTCGAAGCCCAGAAACAACAGGAAGAAAAAGAGCAGGATAAAAATCAACAAAACAGCGAAAAAAAGGCACCAGGCGATGCAGTACAAATGGTCGAAGCAGTCGTTGTCCCCGGTGCCAGGATCGTTGGACACACCGCATCGAGACTGCGTCTGCGCGACCGATATGCTGTCAATATCCTTGCCGTCTCGCGTCAGGGCGGCGCAATCCATGTGCGGCTACGCGATATCGGCTTCAAGGCAGGCGACGTGCTGCTCGCACAGGGTCAGCCGGAGGCATTGCAGCAGGCCTTTTCAGATCTCGGTCTGCTGCCCCTTGCAGATCGAGAGATTCGCCTGGGCCAAACTCGCCGCGTCCTGCTAGCGATAGCCGTGTTCGCCGTTTCGCTCGCAGCCGCCACGCTCAATCTGTTCAGTGTGGCAGTCTGCTTAGTCAGTGGGGCCCTCGCAATGGTACTCTTTGGGCTGGTGCCTCCCGAGGAGATTTACTCTAGTATTGAGTGGCCGGTTCTGGTGTTTATTGCATCGATGATCTCTGTGGCGGGAGCCCTGCAAACCAGCGGCGTCAGCGAACTGCTCGCTCTGCCCTTGTTGACCCTCGCCCATCATCTGCCAGACGTGGGGGCGGTTTCAATGATTTACGTGGTAACGATGCTGCTGGCAAATTTCATCCACCACGTAGCGGCCGCAGTCCTTATGGCACCGGTCGCTCAGGGTATTGCCGCGGGTCTCGGCATGTCGCTCGATCCGCTCCTGATGGCAGTTGCATACGGCAGTGTCTCTGCCTTTATAACTCCGATCGGCCATCCCTCCAACACGCTGGTGATGGGGCCGGGTGGCTACAAGTTTAATGACTACATGAGGATGGGTCTGCCTCTTTCCATCCTGACTGCTCTCACTGCATCGCTTCTGATTCCACTTTTTTGGCCATTATAACCTCAAAGTTACAGTTATTGTCCACGACTTGCTTGAACGAGGGTGACGTGCTAATCTGGGATTCTTGCTTCGACAAGATTTGCCAGAAGAGTAAGCGACTCCTGCCAACCTAGATAACAAGCCTCAGGAGGTATGACATCAGGCACTCCTTCTTGCACGATATGCACCTCTGTACCGACTGATACCTTCCTCAAAGATACTGTCACCTGCATTTCGCCCGGCAAGTTCGGGGCATCGAATTTGTCAGTGTGTCGAATAAGTTCATTGGGCACCAATTCAAGATACTTTCCTCCGAAGGAATGGCTATGTCCCGAACTGAAATTCGTGAACGACATTCTGTATGTACCACCAATCTTAGGATCCAAATGGTGCACCGTGCCCGTGAATCCATTTGGAGGCAGCCACTTAATCAGGGCGTCAACATCCAAAAAGGCACGATAGATTACATCGGGCGTAGAGCGAAATACGCGGTGAAGCCGGATGGTGTTTGTTGGCATGATCTTGTCTCCTTTTCTGGTTTTAGACCGACATTATTTTTGCTTTTACTTTAATTTTACAAGACACCATTTCCGATACCAAAAGATATCTACAGGCCAATACAACTAGTTTATCAAGTAATTTTCTGATCGGCTATACAAGCACTAGAGGTTCAGAGTATCCAGAGTTAGCTTAATCCTTAAATATGGCCAGCTTACCAAATGTAAGGGATTAACCGGTATCGGACTTTATTAGTATAAGCATCATAACCTGTCAATTCCCTTCGGAGGTATTTCTCCTCTATAGTGATACGCAACATCAGCAGAAAGATTAAAGATACTGCAAGGATGGCAGCAGCATAAGACTCAAGCCATAGCGGTATTCCCAGGAAAAAGAGAATGGCGCCTGCATACATTGGATGACGCACAACACCATAGACGCCGGAATCAATAACTATTTGCCTTCTTTCCTTTTGAATCCTTACCGCGAGCGCTGCAAAGGCGTTTTCCCTTAGCGCGAGATAAGCTATTTTCCATCCCGTAGCAAGTAAAATCAGACCCGCAAAAGACACAACCGGGCTAGGACTGTTTATAAGGTGAAGCCTGAACACATCAAATGAAATGAACACAAACATGCCATAGTAAATCAGCAACAAAAGAAATACTATTATTTTGTCCGCAATCGGCTGCCCCTTTTGTATGGGGGACTTCAGACGCTCCCTGATTAAGTCCTTGTGATTAGGAAAGAGTTTGAATACTGTAAGTGCCGATCCGACTGCGATAACACCAATCAATACCCAGGCCCTCCACCAATCGAAAGTGCCTGCGGGAACAAATAGAAGTCCACCCATGAAACAAAGACTGATTACGCTATAGATGATCAGTTTGAATGCAAGCATGGCAGTTGTCATTTTGACCATATTCACAGCCTTTCTTTCCATTGCCGAGTTCTTTCTATTGCAGAGTAATGCTTATGAGCTGTCGATGCAAGTCAAACAAAAATATGGGCCTGGTATGCTTACATATATCCGCAGTTTGCGATGGAATTAGTTGGCGGACATGCACTTTAATAATACTATTTAGACAGTGAACTAATATGATTGCTACCAACAGCATAAATAAGAAGGTTTGTCTGATTCTGACTTGTATGATGATGCTGACTGGTTGCGAAGCCGTCCTGCTCACCGGCGCCAGCGGGGGCATAGGCTATACTTATACAAATATCGCATACAAGACCACGGGATATCCTCTTGACCAGGTGACTTCCGCGACACGCGTAGCCCTGATATCTATGGATATGAACGAGAAAGCGATTCAGGAGACGTCAAGAGAGGTAGAAATCACTGCCGAAACGTCCGATCTGAGAATCCATATCGATCTGCAATGGATCACAGACCGTACTACAAAAATAACAGTTGACGCACGCAAAAATCTTATATTGAAAGATAAAGCGACAGCTACGGCTATAATCGAAGAAACCGAATCAATATTGAGACGAAATTAATTTTAACGCTTTATTGCCTTTTTGACTTCCCATATCTATTTTCGCTTGGAAAACCACGATTTTATTGTTTTGTGGGACTATCACCGACAGATGTGATGACTGATATCCTACCCACTTTTCAGTCAATAACCGACTATTTAATGGCTGGTCATCCTAGTATATTGAAATTAAAGTCATTCGAATGTCATGCAATGAGGTCTATTGGAGGTGCCTGATGGATTGCCCCTATTTCAAACAATCGTATGATACAGGAGTATGCACTATCATGAGAAGATTCTCCTTACCCATTGACCAGATGAGTCAGCGTTGCTTTAAAGAAGGATTTGCCACATGTTCGGTCTTCATGGGCATGGTCACAGAAACCGGCGATTTGACCGACGATCAGGATGAAACAGACGATAGCCTGATATTTAAAGTTATCAAGGATGGAACTTGCACGCGCTATGCTTTCAGACACAATCAATATCCTTCAGACTTATGGGCTTAATGTCGCATGAGGCCGTCAATTGAAGGACACACGCCTATGGCCTCCGGTATTGATAAGCATGCCTGCAGAGGAACAATCCCGCGATCTATAAAAGAACAATAATTTTAAAACGGTATTCATTCCAGGAGGTCAGAATATGCTAAGGAGCTCGTCGCGGCTTGCCTTACTATTCGGAATAACCATTGCGTTAGGCGGTATTCCAATTAGCGCGGATGCAGCTGAAATGACGGAAAAGGGAACAATGCGGGATCGAGGAAACGATATGCTTGAAAAGGGCAAATTCATGATGCAAGACGGACATTTGAGGGTGAAGGAGGGCGATCTCCAGATCAGAGAAGGAGAGTTGTTTTCAGAGGAAGGGGCTGCAATAAGTGAAGGCCGTCCTTTCGATAATGATATGAAAACAAAAGAAGCGCAATTATTGATCGACAAAGGCAATCTCATGAAAGAACGGGGCGCTTTATTGTCAAAGGCAGGGTTGAAACTCAAGGAAGGCCGGGTTTCTACAGGGCAAGAACAGGCAATGCTTGATCGTCACCCAATGGATAAGGACCGGGCAATAAAAGAGGGACAACTGATGATAGAGCGCGGACAGATCATGCAGCGCAGAGGGGAGGAACTTGTTCAAAGGGCAAAGGCGAGTGGAGACAACGGAACTTTGTCAAATGGAGATGCTATGATTATGGATGAAGCTCTGATTAATAGACAGGGCGACATGATGATCGAAAGAGGTAATATGATGCAAAGCGAAGGCGACAGGATGATTGAACGCGGCAGGTCAATGAAAGTAGGCCTTAAGTGAGAGAACTGAGGACGACATGAATAAGTGTCTATACCGGATCTTTCTCCTGATTATATTGGTGACTGTAAGCGGATGTGTCGCATATACCGGACCAGGCTATTACAATGACTGCTCATATTATTATGGATATTCTTATTATTATGACTGCCCCTATTACGATTATGACGATTATTATTACCCCAATAATAATTATTTCTTTTTTAGAGGCGGATGGGAATTTCATGACAGAGAAGGAGGACATGGAAGGGGCGAGCGATTCGAAGGGCACAGAGAACATGGAGGCGGGCACATGGAGCATGGAGGCAGACACTAAGCATAAGGGCAACTGGTGGTAGTGGCAAATAAGCGAACAGTGAACGAGTTTTTAGGGGTGCTTTTCTAACAATATCAACCATTTAACTACGGAGAGGGGGGGATTCGAACCCCCGGTAGCCTTACGACTACAACGGTTTTCGAGACCGCCGCTTTCAACCGCTCAGCCACCTCTCCACGGGGTCTTGCAGCCAGATTAATATTATACAGCATCAGAGCTTGGGAGTTTTAAGTATTCCTGCGGGAGGCAAAGAATTTCTTCAGCAGCCGGGCGCATTCTTCTTCCAATACACCCGACACGACTTCGACCTGATGATTCAGTCTGTCGTCCGAAAGCAGATGATACAGGTTCGCAACCGCCCCGCCCTTGACATCGCCGCATCCATACACAAGCCTGCCCAGGCGGGCGTTCACCATTGCTCCCGCGCACATCGGGCATGGCTCCTTTGTCACATAGAGCGTGGCGTCCGAAAGCCTCCACCTCTTAAGCTTGATGGCGGCCTCCCTGATTGCCATGATTTCTGCATGTCCGGTAGGGTCGAAGGATGCTTCCCTGTTATTGCGGGTCGAGGAGACAACTTCACCGCTTACAACCAGCACTGCTCCGACAGGCACTTCCTCCTCGCGATAGGCGGCCTCAGCCTCCGCAAGGGCAAGCCTCATGAAATCAGCGTCTTGATCCACTGCACCCACTGCCCCATGCCCTCGCCTGTCTTGCTCGATATCTCGAATATTTCGATGGAGGGATTGAGAGAGCGGGCATCGCGCTTTATCTTTTCGACATCGACGTCAAGCACCGGTTTCAGGTCGATCTTGCTGATAAGAAGCGCCCTCGATTCCTGAAAGATTATCGGATACTTCAGAGGCTTGTCATGCCCTTCAGTAAGACTCAGGATGGCGACCTTGACATCCTCGCCCAGCTTGAATTCCGCAGGGCAGACGAGGTTGCCGACATTCTCGATAAACAGCAGCCTGATGTCATCAAGCGGCAATTCGCCGAGGACATCCGAGATCATGCCTGCATCAAGATGGCAGGCGCCGCCCGTATTTATCTGGACAACAGGCACTCCGAGACGGTCTATGCGTTCTGCATCGTCGGTGCCCATTATGTCACCTTCAATTACTCCAAGCCTGACGTCGCCGCCGAGGGTCTTGATCGTGGTTTCAAGCAGCGTAGTCTTGCCTGCACCCGGCGAGCTAATCAGATTTATCACAAAGATGCCTTTTTCGTCGAAGGACCTCCTGTTGCCTTCGGCGATCCGCTCGTTGGCGGTCAGGATCTTGTCGGCCAGCTTCAGCTTCATTCAAAAAACCTCCATTTCGGTAATCATCAACTCGCGACCAGTACCAATCGTGTAGGAAAGACCGCCGCAGTGAGGGCAGCTCAGGACATAGCTCTCCTCAGTAGTGAAATCCGCTCCGCAGTCGTTGCAGTGTCCGCTTACCGGGACTTCCTCCACTTCGAGGGCTGCCTCAGAGGCGACCGTGCCATCCTTTAAAGCATTGAAGCCAAAAATCAAGGCATCCGACATAACCCCGGATGCCCTGCCGATCACTACCTTTATGCTCCCTATCCTGCTAAACCCCTTGCTGCTGCAATTCTCCAAAGCTACTTCCAGCAAACTCTGCGCTATCGACAACTCGTGCATTATTCCTTGCCGACTTCTTTTTCGTACGCTTCCTTGCCGGCATCAACAGCGGCAGATATTGCAGATTTTTTTTCTTCGTACAAATCCTTGGCCATGTCTACGGTCGAAACCACCTTTTCCCTGGCGGTGCCCGCATAATCGTTTGCTCTTTCCTTCACGTCGTCAGCCAGCTCTCTGATCTTTCGCCTTGTTTCGGTGCCCGACTGAGGAGCCAGAAGGAGCGCCACCCCTGCCCCAACCATGCCGCCCAGGACGAAGGCGAGCAAAACCGACCCTGAACTGTACCCTTCGCAATCGTGATGGCTCATAAATTGTTCCTCCTCTACTTGTGATGCTTCATTAAAACGCCAAGCGCCGTTTGAATCCCGACCATTACGCCCCTGCTCCTGGCCGATACCTGTTCGCGGACATCGCCTATTATCATGCTGACCGCGCGCACGTTAGCTGCGACATCGGAGACAGACTCGGACACTTCCCTGACGCTGCCGGTTACTGCTCCGATATCATCGGTGATGGTTCTGACGCTTTTCAGCGTCAGCTCAGTTTCTTCCAGCAAAGGCCTTATTCTCTCGTCAGTCGTCCGGATAAATTCATTAACTGCCACTGCCGTCTTCTTGATCTGGATAGATGAATAAATAAGGAAAAAAAGGGCGGCCAGAAAAGTAATGATCACGATGAAGAACCCTGCGGCCAGCAGTAATGTCCAGTCTTGCCCCCCCATTCGACTCCCCCTTAATTAATATTTAAAAGATGAAAACAGCCTGCCGAAAAGTTATATAAAGTATATATTAACGCCTCTTAAGATACAAGCGACTTTCAATGCAGAAAGCCCCTATTGCCCTGGTTTCAGTTGTCTGTAAACGTGGACTATCCGCTGCATGACTGTAAAATGGCTCAGCACAAAAATAAGTATGATGCATGGGAAGAGCAGGCCCGATATGCAACCCAGGGCAAGAAGTATAACCCTTTCAGGCCTCTCCATGATGCCTACCTTGCACTCAACGCCCAGCGCCTCAGCCCGCGCCCTGGCATAGCTTATCACAAGAGATCCGACAATGCTTCCAACCGACAGAAGGGCCCCCGCCGGACTGCCCGCCTTGTAGAAGAACCATGTCACTCCTATAAAGAGAAGGGAATCGGCGTACCTGTCGAGGGTGGAATCCAGAAACGCGCCGAACCTGGTGCGTTTGCCGTTGGTGCGCGCGATCAGGCCGTCAAGCATGTCGAAGGCCCCGCCGACAAGGATCATAAGGCCTCCGAAGCTCAGATCCAATGGGATAATGGCTGCGGCGATGGCGGTCACCACCAGACCTGCAATTGTAATTACGTTGGGATCAAAAGGTATCCGCTTTGCCAATGGGGCCAATGGCTTGTCGAGGAAGTGTCCGAACCAGGCACTGAGCAATTACCTCTCCCTTTTGGCGGCAATGAACTCTTCGACCATCTCCCTCGCCTCTTCATCGGGATGCTGAACCAGAGGGTGCTTCATGAAGTATGACGATGGAGAGAGCAGAGCGCCCCCTATGCCCCTGTCACGGGCAAGTTTGCAGCAGCGAATCGCATCGATCACCACGCCGCCGCTGTTCGGAGAATCTTCAACCGAAAGGCGCAGCTCCACGTTCATCGGGACATTTCCGAAACCCTGACCTTCCATCCTGATAAAGCATACCTTGTTGTCGTTGAGCCACGGCACAAAATCCGAAGGCCCTATATGGACGTCTTCCGGGCTGAGTCCGTGGCTGATCTGCGAAGTCACTGCCTCCGTCTTGGATATCTTCTTCGACTTCAACCTCGAATGGTTCAGCATGTTCAGGAAGTCGGTATTTCCGCCCACATTGAGCTGATATGTATGATTTACCTTTACTCCCCGGTCCATAAACAGCTTCGAAAGCATACGATGTATGATGGTGGCGCCTATCTGCGACTTGACGTCGTCTCCGATAATCGGAATGCCCTTTTCTTCAAACCGCTTTATCCACTCTTTGTCGGAGGCGATAAACACGGGGATGCAGTTCACCAGCGAAACACCGGCATCAAGACAGGCTGCCGCATAGAACTTGGTGGCATTTTCGGAGCCCACAGGAAGGTAACTCACCAGGATGTCCGCCCTGCTGTCTTTCAGCACCCCCGGAACATCACACGGTTTTTCATCGGCGACTATGAATCTTCTGTCATCAGGGTAATCAGCCATATGCGAAGCTACGCCGTCATGGACCTCTCCCATTTTTACCTCTACTGGGAAGTCGGGAAGCTGCGGAAAAAAAACCTTTGTGCAATTGGGCCTGGCGAAGAGCGCCTCCTTCAGCGGCTTGTTCACCTTGCGCTTATCAATGTCGAAGGCTGCCACAACTTCTATATCGCCGGGCACATATCCGCCGAGACTGTAATGCATCAGACCGCTTGATCCTTCTGCTGCGCCCTGCCCGATATGCTTGTAATATTCGATGCCCTGCACAAGTGAACTCGCACAATTGCCTACGCCGGCAATTGCAATCCGAATCTTGGCCATTATGTCAATCTCCTTTGATCTCTATGCGTCTGGATGATGATTCGCCGGATTTCTTGCGCAGAGTAACATTTAGGATGCCGTCTTTTAGTGTCGCCCTGATTTCATCCTTATCAACGACCTCCGGCAGCGAAAAACCCCTTGAAAACCGTCCGTAGCAGCGTTCGACCTGATGATAGTGCCTTCCTTCTCTAAGCAGGCGCCTCTCGCCGCTGATCTTAAGGTAGTCGCCCTGGACATTGATATCTATGTCCCCTTCCCGGACGTCCGGCAAATCCGCCTTTAGCACGAACATGTCCGGCGTTTCATAGATGTCGACAACCGGCACCCAGCCGACCGACGACTCGCACTGCGACCTTTCGTGTGCGCTTTCGAAGATCTTGCCGATCCGCTCCCTTAATGCAAATATGTCCTCTAATGGGTCACGCTTGTCCATCTGGATATCCGGCTGCGAAACAAACAGAATTTTATAAATTAATATACGGCTTTATGTCAAGCACAATCAGGGCAAACCGCTTTCCGACCCTTACATCCTGATCGTTCATGGAATTATAATCCCTTTCCGCTTATTCCGGCAAACGCATCCGATTTCAGCGGGCGAGCAAGGATATAACGCAGATGGGAATCCATCAGAGCTGTCATCTCCGAGATCAGCGATTCAGGGGCTTTCACCCTGTCAATGGTTTCAAAGCGCCACTGAGCTATACTCCCGTAGAATTTCAGCGAGCTGCCGGATACCAACACAGCATCCGCGCTGTCGCTCCTGCAGGATGGGCATATCAAAGCCCCTTGCGAAGCATAAAACCTGTTGCCGTTAACCGTCGTGGGCCTGGCACCGCACCGTCCGCAGGCGTCAAGCTTCGGCAGGTATCCTGTAAGTTGTAAAAAGCGTATCTTGCAGAAAAGGAAATGCAGGTCGCTGCGGCTGCCGGGCTGAAGCTTCGACAGCATCCTCAGCAGTAACGCGAACATATCAGCGCTGGGCTCCCTTTCAGGAAGAAAGTGAATTATCAGCTCCAGTATCTCGGACAGACGGACAAAGCAGTTATAATCTTCCCGAAGCGCATGAAATGGAGTCACTATGTCCGACTGGGTAAGCCTCGGAAGGCCGGCATCTTCCCTGCCGATAAATGATATCTTCGCATACGTTAGCGGTTCGAGACTGCTGCCAAACCTGCTTTTTGTCTTGCGCGGACTCTTGGCAAAGGCCTTGACGAGGCCGCAGTCGCTGGTAAGATATGTGACTATAAGATCGGCTTCGCCGTAGACCTGGCTCTTTAAGACGATCCCTTCTGTGCGGGTAAGCAAGGCTACATTATATTCCCGAAATCCTCGGGCTTCAGGTTCTTGAGCCACTCCTCAAGTTCGTCGGCCTTTCTGACCTCAAGGACATCTTCCTCTACAAATATGGGGACCTGCACCCTCAGCGCAACCGCAACGGCATCAGATGGCCTGGAATCAATCGTCACCTCTTTGCTGCCGTCGGTAACATGGATGAGAGCGTAATATGTATTTTCGATAATCTCGGTGATTACGACGCGCGTCGCCTTAACATCCAGCGCATCGAGCAGATTCTTTACAAGATCGTGCGTAAGCGGCCTGGGCGTGATCACCTTGCCGAGCGCAAGTGCTATAGAGTCGGCCTCGGGCTTTCCGATCCAGATCGGCAGAGTACCGTTGCCGTCCACCTGCTGCAGAAGCAGGATATACATTCCGCTCCTGGGGTCGAAAAGAAGCCCTTCCACTTTCATCTGTATCAGCATTATCTGAACCCAAGCTCCCTTAATGTGCCTTCATCGCTGCGCCAGTCCTTCCTGACCTTGACCCACAACTCAAGATAGACCCTCGTCCCCAGGAGGCCTTCTATGTCCAGCCTCGCCTGGCTGCCGATGGACTTCAGGCGCGATCCATGCCGTCCTATTATAATACCCTTCTGCCCGTCTCTTTCAATATAAATGTTTGCCCTGATAAAGACAACTCCTTCTTCCCTCTCGGTCCATTCCTCGACCTCGACTGCCGAAGAATACGGCACCTCTTCCCTGGTCGCCTCAATGACCTTTTCCCTGATAATCTCGGACACCATGAAACGCTCCATCTGGTCCGTTACCATGTCGTCGGGATAAAGCCTGGGGCCCTCCGGCAGATACTTTTCGATTGTCCCTGCAAGCATATCGAGGCCATCAGTCCTGAGCGCGGACACGGGCATGATCTCAGCAAAGGGATGAAGCCTTCGGTATGCATCGATTACCGGCAGAAGCTCCGGTTTCTTTACGGTATCCACCTTGTTGACAAGGAGGAATATCGGCTTTCCGGACTGCCTGATCTTTTCGAGCACGAACAGGTCCCCCTTGCCCGGCGGCTCAGGGGCAACCATGAAGAGTATTATATCGACCTCTTCGAGGGACTCGTAGGCGAGGCGGTTCATCTCCTCTCCGAGTCTCTGCTGCGGTTTGTGAATGCCCGGGGTATCCATGAAGATTATCTGCGCTCCAGGAAGTGTCTTGATCCCGGTGATCCTGTTCCTGGTGGTCTGGGGTTTCGGCGTCACGATGGCGATCTTTTCGCCGACGATTGCATTGAGGAGCGTAGACTTGCCGACGTTGGGCCTGCCGACGATCAACACATAGCCGCTGCGGAATTTGTCCATCGGTTATTTCAGGCGCGAAACCGCTTCCCTGATACGTACAAGGGCCTTCTCGATATTCTCCATCGACGTAGCATAGGAAATCCTGATGTAATTGTCGTTGCCGAACGCTTCGCCGTGCACCAGCGCTACCTTCGCCTCTTCCAGCAGATAGATGGCCAGGTCCAGCGAAGAGTTGATCTGCCTCTGACCTGCCTTTCTGCCGTAGAGCGCCGATACATTCGGGAATGCGTAAAAAGCCCCCGTAGGCGGCAGGCAAGTAATGCCCTCTATGCTGTTAAGGCCATCCACCAGATACCGGCGCCTCTTGTCAAACTCGGCGCGCATCGTGCCTATAAAATCCTGGGGGCCGGTAAGGGCTGCTACGGCTGCCTTCTGCGCTATCGAATTCGGGTTGGACGTAGACTGACTCTGGATGTTGGTCATCGCTTTTATGATCTCCCTGGGCCCTGCGGCATAGCCGATGCGCCAGCCCGTCATGGCATGGGACTTGGACAAGGCATTGACGGTAATCGTCCTGGACTTCATCCCCTTGTGCAAAGAGGCGATGCTGATGTGCTCGTGGCCGTCATATACCAGCTTCTCATAGACCTCGTCGGAAATGACGTAGATATCGTCACGCATGGCGGTGTCGGCAATCGATTCCAGAGTCTTCCTGTCATAAACAAAGCCAGTCGGATTCGAAGGCGAATTGAGTATCAATGCCTTTGTCCTTCGCGCCAGCTTTTCTCTCAGCGCATCGGGCTTCAGCATGAAATTGTCCGACTCGAAAGTAGGCACAAAAACAGGGACTGCGTCATTCAGCAGCACCTGATCGGGATACGAAACCCAGTAAGGCGAAGGTATCAGCACCTCGCTGCCAGGGCCGTACAAAGCCTGCGCAATGTTATAAAGCGAATGCTTGGCGCCGCAGGAGACGATGATTTCATCCCTCTCGTATTGGATGCCGTTATCATTTCTGAGCTTGTCTATGATGGCATCCTTGAGGGGGTCGATGCCGCCGACTGCGGTATACTTAGTAAACCCATCGCGGATCGCCCTGACCGCAGCCTCTTTGACGTGGTCAGGCGTGTCGAAGTCGGGCTCTCCGACCCCGAAATTCACTATATCTATTCCTTCGGCCTTCATGGCCTTTGCCTTCGTGTCCATGGCCAATGTTGCTGACGGCTTTATCTTGATCGCTCTCTCTGAAAGCACTGGAATCCCCCTTGGTAATGGCATCTTGATATCGCCGAACAATCTGTATTATACCCGATTTATCCGTCCGTCTTCCGCGCACAGGACAAGCCTGAGGCATGCTGATCCGAATTTAATGTTTGCGATGGATCTCGGATTCGAAAAAAAGGGCTTTGGAAGAGACTACAGCATCGGTGAGCTTTTTCCTGCCGCTCATGAGGAGCCGGTGCACCGTCCCGCGCGAAATACCCATGCGCCTTCCGGCCTCTTCCTGCGTCAGGTCTTCGAGATCGCAGAGTCTGAGGGCCTCGATCTCATCCCTGTAGATGGTAATGTGCTTCAGCTGCCCCATAGGGATGCCGGACGGCTTGAAGATATGCCCCTTCAGCTTGCTGAAGGGGCACTCGCACATCCTTGGCTTTTTGTGACGAGGCGACATGCCTCTATTTTAACTGAAAATTAGTTGTGGTGGGCGCAACCGCCGTCGCTGTGCCCCCCGCAGCATTGCTGAAGCGTGAGCACAGGGAGTGAGTCCCTCTTCAAGAGGGATAAATTCTCGGCAACCGTGGGCGCCATTGCCTTGTAAACCGATATGCCCAGCTGATTGAGTTTGCTGAGCGCGCCTGCGCCGATTCCTCCGACCACAATTGCATCGACCTTGGCGCCGCTCAGCGCATTCATCGGATTGCAGGCGCCATGCACATGATGAATGTCGCGGTTATTGATCACGCCGACCTCATTTGTGTCCGTATCAATTACGACAAATGACGGCGCAGAGCCGAAATGGTTGAATACAGCGCTGTTGACGCCTGTAGCATGTTCTGTGGGAAAACAGATTTTCATAAAACAGTACCTCCGGTTATTTTGTGCATATGCACATTTTATCGATCACCGGACCCCCTTGTCAAGTTAATTTTTGGCAAACCCGGTTTGATATACGCGACTTTACCTTTATCATGAAACAAGCTTCCGCTATAAGGAGGAAAGAGGCATGAGCAAGATAGATAACAGGCTCAGGACGGAATCACTGGCGCTGCACGGCGGGCAGCAGCCTGATACAGCAACCGGATCGCGCGCCGTACCGATCTATCAGACCACGTCATATCAGTTCAGGAGCACCGAACATGCGGCCAATCTCTTCGGGCTTAAGGAATTCGGCAATATTTATACGCGCCTTATGAATCCGACAACCGACGTGCTCGAAAGGAGAATGGCCCTTCTCGATGGAGGCGCGGCCGCGCTAGCCGTATCCAGCGGTCAGTCGGCCATAACGCTGGCGCTGCTCAACATTGCACAGGCCGGAGATGAAATCGTGTCTGCCGACAGCCTCTACGGAGGGACGTACAACCTCTTTCATTACACATTTCCGAGGATGGGGATAATGGTTAATTTCGTAAAATCGAATGATATCTCCGCTTTCGAAAAAGCCATCACTCCAAAAACCAGGGCGATTTATGCTGAATCAATCGGGAACCCGAAACTTGACGTTGCCGACCTGGAGGCGCTCTCTGCCCTCGCCCACAAACATGGCATACCGTTCATAGTGGACAATACGGTTGCGCCGTATCTCCTGCGGCCCATGGATTTCGGCGCCGATATAGTCGTCTATTCCGCGACAAAATTCATCGGCGGCCACGGGACATCCATCGGCGGCATAATCGTGGATTCGGGCAGGTTCGACTGGACGAACGGCAAGTTTCCGCTAATATCAGGTCCGGACGCCAGCTATCACGGCATCGACTTCGTAGAGGCGCTGAAGCCTCTCGGAAACATCGCCTACATCATCAAGGCGCGTGTGACACTACTGAGGGACATAGGAGCAGCCCTCTCTCCTTTTAACTCCTTCCTCTTCCTGCAGGGACTCGAAACCCTGCATCTGAGGATGCCCAGGCATTGTGAAAATGCGCTTGCGACTGCCCGATATCTGGAGAAACATCCGGGTGTAAGCTGGGTTAATTATCCGGGTCTCGATTCCAGCCCCGAAAAGAGTCGCGCCTCCAGGTATCTGAAAAAAGGCGCCGGGGCCATAATCGGCTTCGGCATCAAAGGCGGGGCCGAAGCGGGTAAGAAGTTCATAGAGGCGCTGGAGCTCATTTCGCATCTGGCCAACATTGGAGACGCCAAGACCCTGGCGATCCATCCGGCAACGACCACGCATCAGCAGCTCTCTCCCGGAGAGCAGCTCGCCACAGGGGTAACGCCAGACTTCGTCAGGCTTTCCATCGGGCTTGAGCACATCGACGACATTATAGCCGACATTGAACAGGCGCTCGGCAAGGCTTCGTAGCGTGATCGGATCGAATTGTCATAACCAGGAGATACTATGAAAATATTTCAGGACATAACTAAAACCATAGGCGCCACGCCGCTGGTAAGGATCAACAGGCTCACAGCCGGTATGCCCGGCACAGTTGCAGCAAAACTTGAGTCGTTCAATCCGCTGTCGAGCGTCAAGGACCGCATAGGGGTCTCGATGATCGAGGCAGCCGAAAGGGATGGACTCGTCGAAAAAGATACCCTCATAATCGAACCTACCAGCGGCAACACGGGGATAGCCCTGGCATTCGTCTGCGCTGCAAAAGGATACAGGCTGGTCCTCACCATGCCGGAGACCATGAGCCTGGAAAGGCGGCAACTCCTCAGGATCCTGGGGGCCGAGGTCGTGCTGACCGAAGGCGCAAAGGGTATGCGCGGGGCGATCGAGAAGGCTGAAGAGCTGCTAAAGGAGCACCCGAAGAGCTTCATGCCGCAGCAGTTCAGGAATCACTCCAATCCGGAGATACACCGCAAGACAACTGCTGAAGAAATATGGATGGATACTGACGGCTCGGTTGATTGCTTTGTTGCAGGGATAGGAACAGGCGGCACTATAACCGGCGTCGGAGAGGTCCTGAAAAAAAGGAAGTCGTCCGTGAAGATAATAGCCGTTGAGCCTGCAGACTCTCCCGTTCTTTCAGGCGGAACGCCCGGCCCCCACAAGATCCAGGGGATAGGCGCCGGGTTCGTCCCCGCAGTGCTGAATACCGCCGTTTATGACGAAATCATACAGGTCACCAACGAGGCAGCGGGAGACATGGCCCGCAGGCTTGCTCGCGAGGAGGGCATCTTCTCCGGCATTTCGAGCGGCGCTGCAATGTGGGCTGCAATCGAGATCGCAAAACGCGAAGAATACAGGAACAAGCTAATCGTAGTTGTATTGCCGGACACCGGCGAGCGTTACCTATCAACGTGGCTTTATCAGGAGTTCCTGGGTTGAATAAGGGCGTCGGAATCGTCGAGACAAAATATATCACCTTTGCCGAACCGCCCGAAGAGATGGCGCTGGAGTCGGGGCAGAAGCTTGGCCCGATCACCCTTGCCTACGAAACTTACGGTGAACTTGACGGGGCCCGCAGCAACGCGATCCTGGTCCTTCACGCCTTCTCCGGAGATGCGCATGCCGCAGGTTTTCACAGGGGCGACGACAAGCCGGGCTGGTGGGACGATATGATCGGCCCCGGAAAGGCCATTGACACTGCCAGATATTTTGTCGTGTGCTCCAATGTAATCGGAGGCTGCAAGGGCAGCACCGGGCCGTCTTCGATCAATCCTGAAACAGGCGGGCCGTACGCTCTGGACTTTCCGGTCATTACCATTGCCGACATGGTGAACGCCCAGAAGCGCCTGACAGACCATCTGGGCATCGACAGACTGCTCTGCGTCATCGGCGGCTCGATGGGCGGGATGCAGGTCCTGCAATGGGTCTCAGCCCATCCTGAACATATCTGCTCGGCAATACCCATTGCGACAACCCTCAAACACTCGCCTCAGCAAATCGCCTTCAACGAGGTCGGCAGACAGGCTGTCATGGCCGACCCGGACTGGAACCACGGCAATTACTACGGCAAGTCGAGGCCTGAAAGGGGGCTTGCAATTGCTCGCATGATAGGGCACATCACCTTCATGAGCGAAAAGTCGATGGAGGCCAAGTTTTCGCGCAGGCTGAAAGACAAGGATTACAGCTACGGACTACAGACCGACTTCGAAGTTGAGGGTTATCTCAGATACAAGGGGGACAAGTTCGTCAAGCGCTTCGACGCAAACTCGTACCTTTACATCACCAAGGCCATCGACTATTTCGATCTGTCGGGGCAAAAGCTGATTTCGTCAGGGACCGGCAGCGATGTCCGCTTTCTCGTGATCGCCTTCGAGTCCGACTGGCTCTATCCGCCTCAGCAGTCGCAGGAGATCGTACGCAACCTGAAGATGCGGCACGTGGACGCTACATACATCGAGATAAAATCGAGCTATGGTCATGACGCCTTTCTGCTGGAGGTCAGGGAGCAAACCACCCTGATACGCCACTTCCTGGGAAGGCTGTACAACGGCAGCGGCGGAGATAATGCTTATGAAATCTGACGGCGTGCGCATGGATCACAGGATCATCTACGACATCGTCGAGCCCGGCTCCAGGGTCCTTGACCTGGGCTGCGGCGATGGGGCCCTGATGCATCTTCTTGCAACAGGTAAAGGTGCACGGGTGCAGGGGATTGAGCTGGCCGAGGAACAGATCTACAAGTGTGTAAAACGCGGCGTGAGCGTGTTCCACAGCGACATCGACACAGGCCTCTCGGAATATCCCGACAAATCGTTCGATTACATTATTCTGAACCAGAGCCTGCAGGAAACAAGGAAGGTCGAATTCGTCCTGAACGAGGCCCTTCGGGTCGGACGCAAGGTAATCGTCGGGTTTTCCAACTTCGCCTATTACAAAGCCCGCATAGAGATCTTTTTCCATGGACGAGCGCCGGTTACCGAATCACTGCCGCACGCGTGGTACTCGACCCCAAACCTGCATTTCCTGAGCATACGCGACTTCGAGAGCTACTGCGCCGACAAAGGCCTGAAGGTGCTCGCCCGATACTATTTGGGAGAAAATAAAACGGTATGGCTGCTGCCCAATCTCCTGGCCCTTAATGCCATCTTCGTAATATCAGCAGAAGAGTAGCCTCTCAGGGCTACTTGATGATCATCTGCCTGTCCGCAAGGTCCCCTTTCTGGTTACAGACAGGACAAGGCTTGCGCACAATCGCGTGTCCCCCCTTGCACTTGGTACACGGTCTCAAACCGATAAAAGACGTGCCGTTGCAGAACTGGCATTTTTCCTGGCTGTCGTACCAGTGGGTCCCCTTGCATATCGGGCATTTTTCAGGCATACTCGCTCCTTTTTGGCACTTCGACATCGGACCATCTTTCAATTAATTTAAGTATACCGCATGTGCAGGCGATTTATGCGGTCAAATATATAAAGCCCGCAAATTGAAATGCCATGGACGGCCGGTGCACAAGTAAATTAAAGTAGAGCATAGCGACCATTAAGATCTGTAAGAGGGAGGATTCGACGGATGAAGGCAATGGTCCTGAAGAAGATCTGCAGCCTCGACGAATACGAGGCGCCGCTGGAACCTGCGGACATACCCATACCTGTACCTGGAGATAAGGATGTACTGGTGAAGGTCTACGCATGCGGGGTCTGCCACACGGAGCTTGACGAGATAGAGGGAAGGACGCCCCCTTCGAGATTGCCTATAGTACCAGGTCATCAGGTTGTAGGAAGAATCGCAGCCATGGGGAAAGGCGCCGGCAGATTCGGCGTAGGCGACAGGGTGGGTATCGCCTGGATCAACTCAGCATGCGGCAGCTGTCGTTTCTGCCAGGAAGGCCGTGAGAACCTCTGCGCAGATTTTGCTGCAACCGGCAGGGACGTCGACGGAGGCTATGCCGAGTACATGACGGTGCGGGAAGAATTCGCCTATCCGATCCCGGAGATTTTTTCGGATGCTGAAGCCGCACCGCTGCTCTGCGCAGGAGCGGTGGGATATCGCTCACTGCAGCTTTCCGGATTAATAAATGGTCTCAATCTGGGGCTGATAGGGTTCGGGGCCTCGGCCCATCTCGTGCTCTCGGCAGTCAGATACTTATACCCGGACTGCCGTATATTTGCTTTCTCTCGCACAGACGGCGAACGAAATTTCGCGCTCGAACTTGGCGCTTTCTGGGCCGGCGATTTCGGCGAAACTCCACCTGAAAAACTTCATTGCGCCATCGACACGACCCCTGTCTGGGAGCCCGTCGTCGATACGCTGGAACATTTGCAGAGCGGAGGACGGCTCGTGATAAATGCGATAAGAAAAGAAGGGCTCGACAAGGAATATCTGCTTAAACTGGATTATGCGCGTCATCTCTGGATGGAAAAAGAGATAAAGAGCGTCGCAAATGTAACGAGAAAAGATGTGAATGAATTTCTTAAGATAGCTGCGAAAATACCGATCAGACCCGAAATCCAGGAATATGATCTTGCCGATGCGAATAAAGCGCTGCTTGAGCTTAAACAGAGAAAGATACGCGGGGCAAAGGTTTTGAGGATAGGATAAGAGAGAAAGCCGGGCCAAGCCGCCGTACCAGGCCAGACTCACGCGCCCGCAGTTTTGGGGCGGCAATTATACATATTTACATATATTCATATAATATGTATAATTAAGCATAAGGAAGGTGAGATTTAATGGATACTGTAATAGTAGGAGAAAGAGGGCAGGTAACGATCCCGAAGAAACTCAGGGACAGGTTCGGCATCAAGTCGAAATCTCCTGTGGTGTTTGAGCTCCGTGAGGACGGTATTATGATAAAACCGGCTCTAACCGTAACGGTGCGAGAGTTTTCCGATGATTTTATCAGAGAGATTTCTGAGTCCGACAGGCTTAAAACGGGAGAACGGAAGGATGTTCTTGCCAGGTGGAAAAGAAGATAAAGGTCTTTCTCGACAGCAATGTTCTGTTTTCCATTGCGTATAACGGTAAAGACAACTCGCGTTCATATCTGATTTATGACATTCAGGAAATGGGCAGCATCAAAGTATGTTTTTCAGCGCTGGTATGCCAGGAGGCCCTCTTTAACATCAGGAGAAAAAGACCCGAGGCAGAACAATTTCTCAAATATCTGATCGACAGATCAGCACTATTAACTGACATATATACCGATCTTAAATATACGGAAATACGAGAGCTTCCCCAAAATGACAGAATAATTCTATCAACTGCCGTCTACCATAAGATGGATGTATTCCTTACAGGAAATATCAAGGATTTTAAGATTGTCTATAATAAGAAGATATTAAATACGCTCATTCTCAGACCAGCTGATTTTCTAGGTATAAATCGCGAAAGATAAGAATTAAAACTTCAGAGGTACCTCTAAGCAATTAAACTAGGTCCGCGCCCGCGCAGGGCGCGACCAAAACCGGACTCAATTTTTTTGAGGTTCGCTAGTGTTTCAATCCACGCGCCCACGCGGGGCGCGACCAGGTCTTCTGCAACGTGAGCTATGTATTCATTCATAGTTACAAACAATCATAGCACTTTGCACATGCACTGACTAGAGGGGAAAAAAAACTTGAAAGGTAATAATAGAATGTATCGGATTTCTACTGACGGTTCATTTGTGGAACTAGCTATTTTCGGCTGCAACTACTACGCCGCAGGCAGTTTGATTATCGTCTCTTCCCCGTTTCTCAAAATCTCGGCGCCAATTTCGGCGGCGAGTTCATTGAGTTCTTCATCGCTGCAGATGGCGGTCGGGGTTTCTTTCGAGGATTCGCCTTTTGATTCCAGCGCCAAGCATACACGCCCTTCCGACAGGGAGCTGCCGACGCGTATTACTCCGTTTCTGTCGAGGCGCGATATCTTGCCGTCAATGATGCAGAAGAGCAGGCAGTGCAAAAGCATGGGGTCTGCTTCAATCTGAGGGATGCCTCCGCGCAACGTCTTCTCAAACGCTATGCGCTTTCTGTATGCAAGGCGCGTCATGAGGGCAGTCAGTTCTTCAGCAATGTCGTTGATGCTGATCATGGCCCGTCCGCAGTCCATGCGGTGCGCAAAGCGGTGAAGGTAATCGGTTATCGACACGGCCCTCGCTATCTGGTCCTCCACGCAGCCGATGTATCCCAGAAACTGTTTGGAGTCCACGGAGCGTGATTTGCCGATCTGCAGGACGTCCTTCATAAGCCCGTTGGTTTCTTTGATGATTGCCAGATAATTCCTGACCTCATGGGCATAACTGGAAAGTATCCTGTCTATAAAGGCAAGCCTGACGTTTTTCATCCTTTTTTCTTCTTAAGCGCCATGTCGATCTTCACGGTAAGGCCCTCTATTTCGACCGGCTTCATGATGTAATCAAAGGCGCCGCCTGACTGACACTCAGAGTTGCATTGGTCCGAACCGTGCCCAGTCAAAAGTATCACCTCAATGGACTGGTTGAATTTTTTTATGTCCTTCAGGATGTCCACGCCGCTGGCACCGGGCATTTTAAGGTCAAGAATGACTATGTCGGGCACGTTCCCGGCAATCCGCTCAAGCACTGCATCTGCCGTGTAAACCGTGCTTGTTTCGTAACCCCTTATATTGAGCCGTTCCGCGAGGGTCGATGCGAATTCGACCTCATCGTCGACCAGCAGTATCTTCGCTTTAGCCATGAATACCTCCTTATTGCCCTGCCGCCCTTATCGGCAAATCGATAGAAAAGGTCGAGCCACTGCCCTCTTCGCTCTCGATCGATATGTCGCCGCCAAGCCTTTGCACTATGCCATATGATATTGACAGACCCAGGCCCGTCCCTTTACCCTTGCCCTTCGTTGTATAAAACGGCTCAAAAATGCTCTTGACGGCATCTTTCGGAATCCCCTGGCCGTTGTCCTGGACTGATATCCTGACCATGTTCCGGTTCTTCACTTCAGAGGAAACAACTATCTTGCCGCCGTCCTTCACGGCGTCGATCGCATTGTTTATGATGTTCAGAAAAACCTGTTGCAGCTGTCCCTTGTCGGACACGATCCTCGGCAGGTCTTCCTTCAGTCTGGTTACAAGCCCGATATTTCTGTACAGCACTTCTTTGTCCAGAAATTCGATGACCTCCTTGATGGTGTCATTGAGATCAATCTCCTCATGCTGGATATCCATCCTTCTCGCAAAACCCAGCAGCCGGTGGGTGATCGTCCGGCAGCGGTGAACGCTGTCGGAAATAGCCTTGATCAGGCCGATAAATTTATCCCTGTCGATAGGCGCATCCGTCATCTGCATAAGGTCTTTCATGAGCCCGGCCTTTTCGTTAATAATCGCAAGCGGATTGTTTATCTCATGCGCCACGCCCGCAGCAAGACGGCCTATCGAGGCCAGCCTGCCGGTATGATGGGTCTGGACTATCGCCTCCTCGCGCTCAAGCTCGGCCTCCCTTATCCAGTTCACGACCTTGACGGTTATCCTTATATTTGCAAATATGCCGAGTGAAATCAGAAGAAGAACGAGATAAATGGCCGCTATATCGCTTGCCAGAAGATTGACAAGGCTGGTCTGCGCCGTTGGTGCTACCATCACCCCCATGGTCCAGTCGGAGTTTTTTATCGTGGCATACCCGAAGATAAACGTAGTGCCTCCCTGCCGGACTTCGCTCAACGTAACCGCCTCTTTTGGACGAGGCACTTCAAGGTTGACGGTATCGAGCACATTGCCGTGATATCTGGACTGCGTCTGAAGTATCCCGACGCGGTTTACGATAAATGCGTCATCCTTGCTCTTCAGGTTCACGGTCGATATGTAGCGGTTAAGGGTGGCCATGTCTATAGTTGCCCTGAGGATGCAGAACGTGCCTTTTTCAGGCAGCTCTTTTTTCACCGCGATTACGAAATGCGGAAATTTCCGATATCCCATAAATACGTCGCTGACGTATACTCCTCTAACCGCAACGGCATTGAACCAGTCCTGGTTGGAGTAATTCTTTCCGCGCAGGTCATACGGACCGGAATACGTCACCTGCACCCCTTTTGAATCAATAAGGCCCAAGTCTACCAGTTCTCCGAATTCCCGCTTGAAGTTGATGAAGATATCGTTCAGATACTTCCCGTCGGACAGCTGCCCGAAGGAATTCGACGACGCAAGAAACCTGAGCGCCGAAATACGCTCTTCTATGAAGAAATCTATCGACTGTCTGGTGCTTTCGATATTACCTTTGAGCTGGTTGTTGAAATCTTCCCTCAGCGCGCCCTGAAGCCACACAGAGCCGATGATGATGATGACGACAAGAGGGACGCCGGCAAGCGCGGCGATCAGAAAAAAGAGCCTGATCCTAAGGCTTTTATAGCGGTCCTGCGAAAGAGCGCTTTCGGACTTCTCGTCCGGGCCGGACAGCGGGAGGATCTTGCTCAGGAATGCGAGTTTGCGTTTCGCCCAGTTAATCAAAATCCTTGTCTCCTCCGCGGTGTGGAAAGTTTAATGCTCCGAAGAACAGAGCGCTTGCCGGCAGACGCTTTTGAGCAATTATACCATACTTAAATCTGCAGGTTTGGGGTATGATAGTGATAAATGACAATCCGCAGGAAACTGGTCCTTATATTCGCTTTCTATGTCGCCCTGACGGCGGTGCTGGGTTCCCTGGTATTTACGGAATTGACGGCGCTGCACGAAAGCCTGAAATTATCAAACGGTCGCGATGCAGCAGACGGCAGGCCGGACATAATTGCTGCTCACGCGGCAATCGCCAATGCAAAGAACATGCTTGTGGCCGGCGCAGCGATAATACTCGTATCAGGAGCATTGGTAAGCGTATTTCTTGCAAGAAGCCTGGTTTTGCCGATAAGAAGGCTTCAGGACGCAGCGCGGAGAATGGCCCTGGGCGACCTTTCGGCAGAGATAGAAATATCGGGGGACTATGAAATCGCGTCCCTCTGCAAAAGCTTCAACAGTATGCAGATCATCCTTAAGAACGTACTCGATTCCCTTGACGGAAGCCTCAAGGAACTGAAAGAAAAACAGTCCCAGCTCATAAATGCGGAGAAACTTGCGGCCATCGGCGTTTTCGCTTCCGGCGTCGCGCACGAAATTAACAACCCATTGACGTCGGTGCTGACATTTTCAAACCTCCTCCTTGAAAAGATGCCCGAAGACGATCCCCGCCACGAGATGCTAAGGATCATGTCCCGCGAAGCGGTGCGGGCCAGGGACATTGTTAAACAGCTGCTATCGTTTTCCAGGGATGCAGCCATAGATCCTGTAAGCCTGGATATCAACGAGACTGTCAGAGAATCGCTGAAAATAGTGTCTCTGCAGGAGGCACTGCAGGGGATTTCGGTCGAGCTGAAGCTGGCAGAAGACCTGCCCGTCATTTACGCCGACCGGATACAGATCGAAGAAGTCCTGTGGAACATCATATCCAATGCAGCTCACGCCATCACCCCTCCGGGCGTTATCGGCATATCGACCGTCAGGAGCGATTCAGGAGTGGAAATAGCCATATCGGATACGGGCGAAGGGATACCGGAGGAATATCTCGACAAGATCTTCGACCCTTTCTTTTCAACGAAGGGGACTGCAGGCACGGGACTCGGCCTGGCCGTGAGTTATGATATTATAAACAAGCATGGTGGGATCATAGATGTTGCCAGCAAAGTCGATGAAGGGACCACATTCACCATAAAGCTGCCGGCCAATGAACGGGACCAGGGCATTAGTAGTTGACGACGAAGCCAGCATCTGCCAGGCTGTAAGGGCCATACTCGAATCCGAGGGCATTGCGGTACGGACCACGCTCAGCAGCCCTGAGGCATTTGAACTGATAATGAGAGAAAAGTTCGACCTCATCATCTCGGACCTGAAAATGCCCGGAATGAGCGGTATCGAGCTTTTCGAAAAGACCAGAAGCTTCTCTCCGGACAGTATCTTTATCATAATCACCGCTTACGGCACAATCAGGTCTGCAGTCGGCGCAGTAAAAAAAGGGATTTATGATTATATCCCCAAGCCGTTCACACCAGATGAAGTCAGGGCTCCGGTGAGGAAAGCACTTGAAAAGCTGACCGCTGAAAGGGAAAGCGCGGCCATGGCCGGCCGGCATGCTGAAAGGTATTCCTTTCAGAGCATGATCGGCAACAGCGCTGAGATACACGAGCTTTTCAGGATAATGCGACATGCCGCATCCAGCGACAGCAATGTCCTGCTGACCGGAGAGAGCGGCAGCGGAAAGGAACTTGTTGCGCGGGCTATTCACAGTAACAGCGTGAGGGCGAGAAAAAAGTTCATTACCGTCAATTGTGGGGCTATACCGGAAGGCTTGCTGGAATCGGAGCTGTTCGGCTATGTCAGGGGCGCATTCAGCGGCGCGGTGTCCGACAAGAAAGGCCTCATCGAAGAGGCAGACAAAGGGACCCTCTTTCTGGACGAAATAGGCGAAATGGCAATGACCCTTCAGGTGAAGCTGCTGCGCCTGCTTCAGGATGGCGAGTTTTTCAGGCTTGGAGATACAACGTCTCGAAGAGTAAACATGCGGATTATCGCAGCAACAAACAAAGATCTGAAAAAGGCCATAATCGAAAGACAGTTTCGTGAAGACCTGTATTACCGCCTGAATGTGATACCGATCGAGTTGCCTCCGCTCAGAAAAAGAAAAGGCGACATCCCGCTGCTGGCCAATCACTTTCTGCAGAAGCACGCAGGAAAAGGGCAGGGAAAGACAGTCAGCGGATTTTCCAGAGAGGCATTGCAGATACTGGTTAACTACGATTTTCCGGGTAATATCCGGGAGCTGGAGAATGCAGTCGAGTATGCGATTGCGTTCAGCCGGAGCGACCTTATCGAAAAGGAGGATCTGCCGGACTACATTATGAACGTCGGCGGGACCGGCAAAGAGAAGAGGCCGCTGTCTTCCGTCCCGCTGCGGGAGGCGAAATTCCAGTTTGAAAAAGAGGTCATAATCAGCGCACTGTTGAAGTCGGGCGGCAATGTCTCAGAGGCTGCGCGTCACCTTAACATCCACAGACAAAACCTGCAGCAAAAAATAAGACTCCTGGGCATCGATCCGGACAGCCTTTTCAGCAGAAAATAATCCGAACCTGCACTTGAAGCTGCTATCCACCGTTCCGGTCATTTACGCCTTCCCGATTTTGCAGCATCATATTAATGCATCATGTATGCAGCGATTTTACTGCAATATTTTCTTATCACATTGTTTTTTTGGTAATTTTTTATGGCACGAAAACTGCAAATATTATTTCAATTGCAACTTATTGCTCCATAAAGTATGATTTCGGGGGAAATTTTGGACATTCAAACTTCAACGGCGCCGGCTGCCATAATATTGGCGCCAATGGACGACCGGGAGATGACCGGGGCCGTCATCAAACAGATCGCCGCAGAAGCCCTCGCAACGTCATCCAGGGTGCTGTTGCTGGGCGTCGTGCCGATCCATCTTTACAGCTCTTCCGAGGAAACCGAGTTGGACCATGTCAAGAAGGCCACACTCAGCGCAGTCGACCTTGCGACATCACGTCTTCGAGAACTGGGAATACAGGCCGAGGGAGTTATCAAGATGGGCTACCCCGATGAAGAGATAATAAAGGCCGCTGAAGAAAGCCATGTTTCGATGATAGTGATCTCGTGCTCGGCAGATCGGTATTCAGAGTTGAGCAAGGCGGCAAGCATCATACTTGACGAGATAAAACAGGTGAAGATCCCAATTTTGTATGTGCCGGCGTAGCATATCAGCGTTTACATAAATATTAATAAGGAGGTTGTATCGCAATCATGGAAAATGATGTTTCAGCAGTGCCAAAAAATGGTTTCGCAGGCTTTGACCGGAAGCTTCGAAAATCCCGGACGGCAATGGTCTGCCTCTGCGCGCTAGTACTGACGGTGTTCATGCTTCTTTCTATGGCGTTCGCTTCGCCTGAGGCTGTGCAGGCTGCCGAAGGAGGAGCTAAATCAGCTATGCCGTGGTGGGCTTGGCCGCTTATTCTTTTTGTTGTCACATTTTTGCTCGGCATAGTTGCAGTCTTAGGCGGGGTCGGAGGAGGCGTACTCTTCGTTCCGATCATTGGAGGTTTTTTCCCGTTTCATCTCGACTTCGTCAGAGGCGCGGGACTTCTCGTCGCCCTCGCAGGTGCCCTTGCCGCAGGCCCCGGTCTTCTCAAGAAGGGCATGGCCGACCTCAGGCTCGCCCTGCCAGTCGGTCTCATAGCATCGGCCTGCGCCATCGTCGGAGCCATGATAGGCTTGGCCCTGCCGACGAATGTCGTCCAGACCTCCCTCGGAGCCACGATTCTGGGAATAGTCCTCATCATGCTCATGGCGAAGAAATCCGAATATCCCGATGTCAAGCAGGCGGATGCCCTTTCGACCGCACTCAGGATAAACGGCATCTACCATGAGCCGTCGAGCGGTCAAAACGTAAACTGGAAGGTCCACCGCACCCCTCAGGGTCTCGCAACCTTCATCATCATAGGCGTAATGGCAGGCATGTTCGGCCTCGGTGCCGGATGGGCCAACGTCCCCGTACTGAACCTCATGATGGGGGCGCCCCTGAAGGTCTCTGTCGCGACGTCCAAATTCCTTCTTTCGATAACCGATACGTCTGCGGCCTGGATATATGTTAACAACGGGGCCGTTCTTCCGATGATCGTCGTACCTTCCATCATCGGGATCATGCTCGGCTCCATCGTCGGGGTTCGTATACTTGCAAAGACAAAACCTGCCGCAGTAAGGTATATCGTAATAGTCATGCTTCTCTTCGCGGGCCTCAGGGCATTGCTTAAGGGCCTGGGAATATGGACATAGGACAAGGAGAATACAATGGCTGACAAACTGAAAGCAACCGAAGAACAGCTGGCTTACGCATTACTTCTGGATAAGGGCATGAAGCTCGGCCTTCTCATGCTGATCATAACCTTCTCCATCTATCTTACGGGGTTTCTCACTCCTCATGTGCCTGTGGACGATCTTCCCAAATACTGGAGCATGCCTGTCCACAAATACCTCGAAAGCGCCAATATACATCCGGGATGGGCCTGGCTCTACATGCTCGACAAGGGGGATTTCCTCAACTTCACCGGGATAGCCTTCCTGGCTGCCGTCACCCTGATCTGCTTCGCGAGGATCGTGCCCATCCTCTTCAGGAACAAGGACTCCGTATACGGCATAATTGCGATACTGGAACTGCTTGTGCTCGCCCTCGCTGCTTCGGGGCTGCTTAAAACAGGCGGTCACTGAGCTTCAAGATTACGATTAACATTTTCCTTGAAATATTTTAATATTAAAGTAACCAGGGCATAAAGGAGGCAATCGTGAAAAGGAATAAGGATATAAAGGTACTTTTGGTTGATGACGAAGAGGCATTCGTAAACACGCTTGCTCAGCGTTTGAAGATGAGGGAGCTCAAGGTCGACACGGTCTATGACGGCGAGCAGGCCCTGAGTGCGGTCAAGTCTCAGGAGCCCGATGTAATGGTTCTCGACCTGAAAATGCCGGGCCTGCACGGAATGGACGTGCTAAGGGAGATACGCAAGGCGTACCCAAACATGCAGGTCATAATACTCACAGGACACGGAACCGACAAGGATGAGGAAGAGGCCCGGAGATTGGGCGGCTTCGACTTCCTGAGAAAGCCCGCCGATATCGAGACCCTCGTCGGAAAGATCAAGGAAGCTTACGCCGAGAAACTCGAAAGGGCCATGACCGCGATCGCATTTGCAGAGGAAGGCGAATTCGAGACAGCAAGAAAGATAATCAAGGAAGAGGAATAACGGCTTAACGCAATGGCGGATCAGCTGAAAGCAAGGGTCCTGTTGGTGGATGACGAGGCCAGGTTCGTCGAGATACTGGCCGAACGTCTGCAGATGCGCGGCGTTACAGCCGATTCGGCTACAAGCGGGGAGGAGGCGTTAAAACTCGTTAAAGAACGGGATTACGACGCCGTCCTCCTCGACCTCAACATGCCGGGCATGGACGGCACAGACACATTACGCGAAATTAAGAAGGTCAAGCCCTCATCACAGGTCATTATTCTAACCGGTCAGGGAAGCATCAAGGCTACGGTTGAAGTCATGAAAGAGGGTGCAATGGACTTCATGGAAAAACCGGTGGACATCAATAAGCTGATTGACAAACTGAAAGAAGCCGTCTTCAAACAGGGCGGGCGTTAAACTCAATCACCTATAACTGCATCGGCCAGGGATTCGAAGACCTCCGACATCCTGACGATCCCCAGCAACTTCTTCTTGCCTTCCAGGACCGGCAACATCTGCAGGTTGTATCTCAGCATCATAAAGGCGGCCTCCCCTATATCAGCATCCGGACCGATGAAATGCTTTACGGTCGACATAGTCTCGCTGACAGGCCGCTCAGCCTTGTTCCTGGCTTCAGCGCCGAACTGCTCTCCCCACAATGACCCGTTTCCCGCATTCTCAGTCAGCTCAGACGTCACTGGGGAATTGGTTGCCGCCATTTCCGGGCCCAGCCCGCTGAGCAGATCGTTTCGTCCAAGTGTTCCAATGAGGTTATATTTTTCATCGAAGACAAGTATAACCTCGGGCTCGGGGTGCTCTCGGCCGGAGAAGGCCATCTTCATCAGCTGCACTGCCTGCCCGATCGTGAACCAGTACGGCACATGCGGATAATCGAAGATATTGACCATAAGCTCGCCGACTTTCTTTGCCGCCATAAATTGCCCCTCCGCCATTCAGTTTTTTCCAGAAAGCTCCACTTATTATCTGCAATAATATCCGCCGCGTCAACCTATTTTCAAATGTTATAATTGTGTATGCTGTTTCAGAACATCATCAGGAAGATGACGGGCGGGCAGTCGCAGGACGATGTCATACGCGAAGCCTTCAGGTCCAAATATGCCTCCTTCAACCAGCTTTTGGCAAAGAACAATCATGTGCTGGAGCTTATGGCCGATATGGAAGAGAAGCGGTCCGGCGAGTTTCTCTTCGACCGCAGTTATGTGGAAAAAATGACGGCCTCGATCTCCGAAGGCATTCATGAAATAATAGAGCGTCTGAACATGATATCGGGCGACCGCTACAGGCCGCTTTATGACCGTTACTCAATCATCAACTCGGGCATCCAGGAGCTGCTGGCCAGAAAGACCGAAATACCGTCTGGCAGCCTCACCATACCATTTGAAAATGTAACGGGCGACCTTACAGATCGGCTGGGGGGCAAGAACGCTCACCTCGGGGAAGTACGAAACCGCATCCACCTGCCGACGCCCGACGGCTTTGCTATAAGCACTTACGCCTTCAAGAAATTTTTCGACCATAACAGTCTGCAGGCACAGATTGCTGCAAAGCTGGATGGCCTCTCGCTGGATGATCTTGTAGAGCTTAACAGGGTAACATCCGAAATTCAGGGGATGGTATCGTCCGCCGAAGTCCCCGGCGAGCTTGAGGATGCTGTTAACGCGGAGCTTAAAGCCCTTTCTTCAGGCCCTGCGCCGATGTTTTCAGTTAGAAGCAGCGCCCTTCAGGAGGACGGTGAATTCAGCTTCGCAGGCCAGTACGCCACGTTCCTAAATGTGCATCCCGGTCAGGTTATGCAGCGGTACAAGGATGTGGTGGCCAGCCTCTTCACATCCAGGGCGCTCTTTTATTTCAAGACAAAGGGGCTCAGCGAAAGCGATATGGTGATGTCCGTAGGCGTGCTTAGGATGATAGACGCAAAGGCTGCAGGCGTGATCTACTCAAAGGACCCCAACAACTCCAGGTCTACCGACGTAGTGCTGAGTTCGGTGCGAGGTCTCGGCAAGTGCGTTGTGGACGGGACCGTGACCCCGGAATCCTACAGAATCTCGCGCAGCCTGGAAATCGTTTCGAGAGACATTCACCCCCAGGAAAAGATGATCGTCTGCCTGGCCGAAGGCTCCACCGAAGAGGTCGATCTGACCGCAGCCGCGGGTGAGCAGAGCATCAGTGACGATGAAATCAGAACGCTCGCCGGGTATGCCCTATACATCGAACGGCACTATGACGGCCCTCAGGACATCGAGTGGGCCATGGACCGAGGCGGCTCCTTTTACATTCTTCAGACAAGGCCACTGCGGATCATCGAAAAGGAAACCCCAAGAGCCATACCGACCAGACTTGCCGGACACACCGTGCTGATCGACAAAGGCATAATAGCATGCAAGGGCATAGGTTTCGGCAAGGTTCACATGGTGCGCTCCGACGCAGACCTGGCCGACTTTCCGGACGGCGCAGTACTGGTGGCGAAACATACGTCTCCGAGGTACGTTTCTGTGATGAACAAGGCGAGCGCGATAGTCACCGACTTCGGAGGGGCGACCGGCCACATGGCGTCTCTTGCTCGGGAATTCCAGGTACCAGCGCTGCTCGACACTGAATCCGCCACATCAAAGCTGCGTGACGGACTGGAAATCACTGTAGATTCATACAACTGCAATGTGTATGAAGGAAGGGTGGACGAACTGATCGAGTTCGCCGAGAAGAAGGAAGACCCCTTCAAAGATACGGTGATCTTCAAGACCCTGCAGAAGGTGCTCAAATGGATAGTGCCTCTCAAGCTGATAGAGCCGGACGGCGAAGATTTCAGGGCCGAAGCATGTGACACATTCCACGACATCACGCGTTTCAGCCACGAAATGGCCATGCGTGAGATGTTCAGGATCACCTCGACTCCTTCAGACGAGATCGGTGAGACACGGAAACTCGTCGCCGGTATACCCCTCGTATCGTACCTCATCGACCTTGGGGGCGGCATATCCGAAGACGCCCCAAAGGTGCTTAATCCCGACCATCTGGTCTCCAATCCGCTGAGGGCCTTTTTCCGCGGCCTCGTCACCTCGAACTGGCCGCAGGCCAAGCCCGTTGATGCCGGGGGTTTCCTGGGTATGCTGGCCCACACCGCTGCGATCCCCGAAGAGGAATTGCAAAGGACCGGAGAGAAAAGCTTCTCTTTCATATCTGAACACTATATGAATTTCCTGCTTCGTCTGGGTTATCATCTTTCGACCGTCGAGTCTTTTGCAGGAGATACCATAAACGACAACTATATCCGCTTCTTCTTCAAGGGAGGGGGTGCCGCTGCTGAACGGCGGCTGAGAAGGGTCAGGCTGATAGCCGAAATATTGAGGGCAATGGACTTCAGGGTAAAAATCGTGGACGACGTGGTCGACGCTGTGCTTACTAAATACAGAAGACATATGATCGAGGAAAAGCTCGAAGTTCTGGGCAAGCTGACAGCCTATACCAAGCAGCTTGACATGGTCATGTATAACGATGCGATAACCGATTTCTACATCCAGGATTTCATAAAGAAAAATATCAGGAAAGCAACCTAGCGCTAAAGATACTTGCTCAGCACGGCCTCCATCTCGAGGCTGAATGCCGTCATGTCGAAGGCCTTGTGCATGAAATCGTTTGCGCCGGCATCGAGCGATGCCGAGCGATCCGATTCCAGCGATGATGAAGTAACTACAACAACCGGGATCCTGCTCAGGCGATCGTCGCGCCGCAGCTCTGAAAGAGTATCAATCCCGTTCATTCCGGGCATTTTGAGGTCCAGAAGTATCAGATTGGGCAGGGGATGCCCGGCGTGAATGAGGTCGATGGCCTCCCTGCCGCCGTAAGCAGATTGCACCTTCACATCGGGTCTCAACGATTCAATGGCTATGACCGTAAGCTCCATGTCATCGGCATCGTCGTCAATTATCAAAATAGTACTGGCCATGCTGTCTATCATTCTATCCCGCTAAAGGTTATCAACAATGAAAGAGGCTTGCAAGGCCCTCACTCCTCAACGGTAAAATAGATCGTAGCCCCCTTGCCGACCTTCCCTTCGGCCCATATTCTCCCACCGTGGCGGCGGATTACCCTGTCGGCAATGGCAAGGCCGATGCCTGTACCTTCGAACTCGCTGGTCGTGTGCAGCCGGTGAAACGGCAGGAACATTCTCTCTGCGAACTTCTGGTCGAACCCGGCACCGTTGTCGCGCACATAAAAAACAGTCTGTCCGTCTCTGTTTATGGAACCCAGCTCAATCCGCGCATTATCGGTCTTCGATGTAAACTTCCAGGCATTTCCGATCAGGTTGCTCAGGGCCACCTCTATCAACCGCGGGTCGACTGATGCGGTCAGGTCACCGCCTATCACAACATCCACCTTTCTGTCGGGCTTTGCTTCCATCAGGTTCGCAATGATCATATCAGCCTTCTTGCCCATATCGACCTTTATCCGCGTCATGTCCTGGCGCGACACCCTGGACAGATGCAACAGGTCGTCTATCAGGCCGGTCATCCTGACCGCACCATGACGGATGCGGGCGAGATATTCCCTGCCCTTTTCATCAAACCTATCGCCATATTTTTTCTCGACGATCTCCGTAAACCCCGATATGGCGCGTATAGGTGCCCTGAGATCATGAGATGCGGAGTAGACGAAAGATTCCAGTTCGCGGTTCAGCTCAGTGAGGGTTACATTAGCAAGCATCAGTTCCTGTTCGGCCCCTTTCTGGGCTTCTTTAAGGCGCATGACCTGGCACCCATACGAAACATTGTCAGCCAGTTCCGAAAGCAGTTTCACCTCGTTCTCGGAGAACGGGTCCGCCTCGCCCGAATAGATGGAAACAGCACCAAAGACCTCATTATTGGAGATGAGCGGAAATGCTGCCGACGCAGCGTATCCGCGCCTGAGCGCCTCGGCCCGCCAGGGCTCAAAGTCGGGATTGGTCAGCATGTTCGGGCAGACAGACATCACGCCAGTACGGATGGCGGTGCCGGTGGGTCCCCTGCCCCTTTCGGTATCGGCCCAGCTTATCTTCAGGGTATCAAGATAACCCTCTTCAAACCCGGCGTGGGCAACAGGCAGCACCGACTTTTCATCATCCTTCTGAGCATACCCTATCCACACCATGCTGTACCCGCAGTCATCAATAATAATCCGGCAGATATCGTTTAGAAATGCCGTTTCATCATTTGCCCTAATAATTGCCTGGCTGCTGTCGCTGAGGGCCTTCAGCGCTTTGTTCAGTCTGATCGCTTCCGCCTCTGCCTGTTTGCGCACATTGATTTCCTTAAGCAGCACCTTGTTCAGCTCCTCGGCCCTCTGCCGCGCAGCTATGGAATCCTCCATAAGATTGAGCGCCGCCACGCGCGAGCCGCGAAGGGACTCGTTCGCAGCCTTTAGCTCCGCCGTGCGCTCGACGACCCGGTGCTCTAAAGTTGCGTTGAGTTCGTTAAGCTCCTTCGTTCTTTCTGCGACACGTGTCTCCAGGTCGTCAAAGGCCTTCCGAAGTCCTTCCTCGGCCTTCTTGCGGTCGGATATGTCAACGCAGAATTCCACGCAGGCGTTTTCGCCGAGAGAGCTGCCAGCAAAGAGCAGCCACTGCCGAGTACCGTCGCTGCGGAAATATTCCTTTTCATAAGGACCGACACGACCGGTCTCATTAAGCTTTTCGATCTCAGCAAGGCTTGCCTCCACATATTCCGGCGGGGTAAGTTTCTGCCAGGTCAGTTGACGCGCCTCAACTTCACGGCGGCTGTAGCCCATCATATCGAGGAAGGTGTCGTTTGCATCCGTCATACAACCCGTTGTAAGATCCCAGAACATCACGCCGACCGTCTCTACCTCCAGCACCTTCTTCAGTCTCTCATGGCTTTCCCGCAGCAATGCCTCCGCTCTACTCCTCTCTTCGATCTGCGCCTCAAGCTGCAGCTGAGATTCATGCAGTCTTGCAGTCATGTTGTCAAAGGAAGTAGACAGGTCCGAAAACTCATCATTACCCTCCAGGGCAATTCTGTCGTCGAGATTCCCCTCTCCGATCCTGACTGCGCCATCCCTCAGGCGACTAATCCGCTCGGTTATCAGACGGCCTGTCGCCCTTTCATTGACAAGTGCAGCCGCACTCAGCATCACTACAATAAGGAATATCCCGCCCCCAGTCAGCTTGAAGGCCGAGATTACGGCATCATTCCCCGACTTCTGGAGTCTGGAATTCAGCAGTATAGTCTCATAAATCCGCATGTTCAGCTGGCTGAGCAGCATATTTCCCCTGGCTTCTGACAGCACATCGGGGTGCGCATTGGGCCCTCGCTTCTCGCGGGCTTCCCGGATGGACCTTGCCAATTTTCCGGTTGACTCATGGACCTCAAGCAGTTCATCAATAATCGCTTTATCTTCCGGCCCGCCGAATTTTTCAGCGGCGGATTTCAATAGGTTGCCGACCTCTTTCTGTTTGGAGATAAGCTGCAACTTCGACCGCTCGCTACCGGTCTGGAAATAGTCGGTCCTGAGCATTAATCTCTCGTATGATGCCGTCATAATCGCATCAGCCATCTTCGATAACTCAATGGCCCGAGCAACCCTATATCCGGCAGCAGCTATGACCGCTACTATAATGCAAACCCCAACCGACAGGAGTATTGAATTCATTCTAAGCCTTTGCTTGATCTGCATTAATCAGCTCCTACCTTAGTATCCTTACTGCATCAGGGTTGACCGATTTAAGACCGTCGAAATAAATAAAATCCAGGTAGTTAGGCATTTCAGTCGCCCGGGTCAAGCCATTATTGATTGCCCAGCGCGATTCATCCTCCAGCGCAAGGACGAGCGTCTGATCAAGCGACACCCTGAAGTTATTGGCAGCCCATGTCTCACTGACCAGGGCTTTTTCAGTGTTGCTGTATTCAGCTACAATCCCCTGCGCTTCGACTGGATTGCTCCGGATAAATTCCTCTGCCTTGATCAAAGCACGGAGCACCTTCCTTACTTTATCAGGGTTGTCGCGTATTGTGACCTGCCTTGCAACGACTACAAAGAACTGGGTATATAAATCTTCGCCATAAAACGTCGTGCCTGCCTCACCCAGCTTCTTTTGCGCGTGAACCAGTAGCGGGTTCCAGAGCGTAGCAGCGTCAACATCACCGCTAAGCAGTGCTTCCAGCACTTTTTCCGGGGCCAGATTGACCGTCGTAACGCTCCTTTGGGATACACCATTTATAGTCAATATGGAGTACAGAAAAAAATCTGCAATGGTGCGAGGGGTTGTCGCAATCTTCCTGCCTTTCAAATCCTCAAGCGTTTTAATGCCGCGGTCCTTTCTGGCCAGAATCGCCATATTCCTGTGCGATGTATCGATTGTTGCGATTATGCATATTTTTTCGCCCTTCATGATCGACAACAAGACAGGGGCTTCGGCAACAGTCGCAAAATCAGCCTTGCCGTCGAGCACTGACTGAAGCGCCTGTTTCCCAATCTGATGAGTCTGCAGGGTGGCGGCCAGCCCTTCCGCGGCATAATAACCCTTTGCGTTTGCAACCTGCACAAGGGCCGAGTCTGGAAGTATGGTCGAGGCAATTGTGACCTGGTCCGAAGGCGCAGGGGCCTTTGGGTCAGTGCGCGAACAGGCCGGCATAAAGGCGACAAGCGCAATAGATGCAAGCGCTGAAACAGCCTTTAACAATGTGCACTTCATATCGCCTGCCTCCACTTAATCGTCATTCGGTGTTTCATCGAACTCCACTTTATATCTCGGGAGTTCACCCGTCCTGCTGCAGAGCTCATTCAATTCTCTCTTTAATTCCACCATTCGCAACTCCCGCCCTACCGCAGCCTTATTGAAGCGCTCCAGTTCGTCGTTTTTGAACTTAAGCTCTTCCATAGCGCTACTGATACTATCCTCAGCCTCCTTGCGTTTCGTGATATCTTCGCTGAAAATCACGATCCCGCCAACCCCTCCCGCATCGTCGTACCACGGGCGTACCTCCCAACTGAGCCACTGTACGGACCCGTCGGCACGGTCGAAGCGGTCTTCATCACATTTGAGAACCTCACCAGCCAGACAGCGTTTATGTATTTCCTTCCATCTTTCGGGCATATCTGGAAATACTTCATAATGCGACAGCCCGGTAATGTCACGGTCCATCATGTTGAAATCGCCCATCCAGCGGCGGCTCGCGCTTACATACCTCATGTCGCGATCAAACATGGCCAGCGCCGCCGGAGCATGCTCGATGAATACGGCAAGGCGTTTTTCGCTCACCCGCAGGGCCTCATCGGTCCGGAACTTTGCCAGAGCGACTGCCAGATAGTCGGCAAGCCTCTCCCACAAGGCTATCGACTCAGCCGTAAAGCGGTCGGGTCTGCGGTCGTTAAGTTGCAGGAGGCCCAGTCTTTCATCGCCGAGGGTCAACCCGATAAGTGCCACTGATTCATAGCCTTCTCCATTGCATCGGTTTCGTGTTCTTGCCTGACGGTCCTTTTCGGTGGTCGTAGCTAGAAGGCGAGTGGTGTTGTTGGCCCAGAAGCTGCCTCGTTTTGTAAAGAAAGGTTTTACAGGATCGAAGCGGCCGCAGATGACGTTGCCGCACATGCAATCGAGCGCGGGGTTTCCGGCGCCGTCGAGGATGGGCCTTCCGTTCTCGTCACGAGCGCAAAGCCTGTTTTCAAGCATGACGAACTCCTTCGAGAATCCGCGGGTCTCATAATAAGGATAGTCGTATTCCTGCCTGAGTCTGATGCCGACAGCTTCACAGCCGGACTTCCGCTGAAAGAATTCGGTGGCGGCATGAATCAGATCGGCAGTAGATTTGCTTTCATTAACAAGCTGCAGGAATTCGACCGCAGACTCCTTCTCCGCTTCAATCCGTTTGCGTTCAGTTATGTCACGGGCAACATGCACCGCGCCCGTGAGCCTGCCCGCTTCATCGAACATCGGGGTCGTGCTGACCAGAAAATCGCCACCGAGACGACTCTCATGCACTTCAGCAATATGTTCACGGGAGTCGATGCAGGTCTGTAAATGCGGACAAAAAGGAGGTGGCTCTGTCATGCCGTGTACCGCATCGTGACATTTCATGCCGACACATTTTTCGGGCGGCTGGCCGAGCCGATCGGCCATTGCCTTGTTAACCCGAATTACGGTATGGTTGCAATCCAGGATGGCGATCATGTCGGGAACAGTATCAAAGGTAAGCTCCCAGGCCTTCTTAGCGTTGATGAGCGCATTTTCCATCTTCTTTCTTTCGGTGATTTCGTAAGCGTAAATGCGCACAAAATTGAATTCAGGAGAGAGATGGATAGTCTCTCCGAAAGTCCTGTCCTTTATGTTCACCTCGCGGTGGACTGATGCCTCAGCTTTTTTGTCCCACGCCCTTACGATGGCGTCAAGGTCGGGCGGAGCAAAAGCCGCTGCGGTCATGTCCTCTCCGAGGCCCTGCAAAATCCTTTGAGATGCCGGGTTCATGAAAACAACACTGCCGGTAAGGTCCAGTTCCAGCACGGGATTGGGGTTCAGGCGCGGGAATGAGGCCAGATGTCTGGTACTCTCTTCTGCCTGTTTCATTTCCGATATATCGGCGAAGGTGATTATCACTCCCTCGATCCGGCTGTCTGCAGTCCGATACGGCAGCGTCGTGCGTACATACCATGACTGGTTTATTCTGATCTCCTGTCTTGTCGGCACCAGGCTGTCGCGCACAGCTTCGGCATCCGTTATCAGGTCCAAACCGAGATGATCGATGGATATGTCCAGGATAGGCCTGCCGATGTCCGCCGGAATGAGCTTGATCAACCTGGTCATCGCAGGCGTAAAACGCTTGACCCTCAGCTGCAAATCCAGAAACACCGTTGGAATGTTAGAGCTGGCCAGAAAGTTGTTGAGGTCGTTGTTGGTTGATTCCTGCTCTTCGATCTTGGCCTGAAACTGCGTGTTCACCGTGATAAGCTCTTCGTTGAGTGACTGGAGCTCTTCCCTGGAGGTCTCGAGCTCTTCGTTCGCAGCCTGGAGCTCTTCATTTGAGGACTGCAGCTCCTCGTTGAGTCCCCTCAACTGTTCGATGCGGCCCTGCAGTTCTTCACGTGTAGTGGAGAGCTCGCATTCGAGCTGCCGGATGGCTGTCTCTTCAACAGCGTCAGCCTCAAGCGAAAGAGGGGCCGATTCATCGACAACACAGTTCTTTTCCCTGAATATCACCAGGAAAAGGTGCTCTCTCACTTTTGAGATCCGTATCGAAACCTGCTTCTTCTTCCTGTCGTCACCCGTCATGGCGGCACGGACGGCTACCGGTTTCTGATCCTGACCTGCTTTGTAAAGCGCCCCTCTGATCCTTGTCTTCAGGTTTTCAGGCAGCAGCTCCAGCAAGTCGCGCGTAGGGACACCGCGCGGTTGGCGCAGGTACCTGTTTGTCGGGCCGTTATGATATACAATCTGATAGTTGTGGTCGATCGCAACGGCGGCGGGCGCAAATTCCTCAAGCAAAAGTTCCTGCGCGTACTGGTTGTCGGTCAAAGTAGTATCGGCTGCCGCAGCCCGGTTAGCAGTTTGGCGGCCAGCGCGCTCAGATGAGTAGGGCACCACGAGCGGAAGCCTTTCAGAAGAGTACCTCTCGGCCTTCCTGTATATCCGGCACTTCTTGTGTGATACCGACTTGAACAGATTGCCCTTCCGTCCCGGCGACTCTGCATTGCCGAGGAACAGATAGCCTCCTTCCCTGAGCGCATAATGAAAGATGGATATGCATTTCTCCTGCGCATCTGGTTCGAGATATATGAGCAGGTTGCGGCATATTATCAGGTCCAGCCTTGAAAAAGGCGGATCGGTAAGCAGGTCCTGTTTCGCAAATACAACCCGTTGTCTCACATCCTTGTTGATTCGGACCGAAAGGCCGTCGGCAGAAGGCGTAAAGAATTTCTTCATGTACTCAGGCGGCACGTCGGCTGATATGCTGGCAGGATATCTTCCACGCCGCGCTTTTTCCAATGCCGCCTCGTTAAGGTCGGTAGCAAAGACCTGTATCTCCCTGCTCCTGCCGATGATATCGAGTTCATACTGGAGTTGCATGGCTACTGAATAGGATTCCTCCCCGGTCGCGCATGCTGGTGTCCAGATACGCACCGGCGCGTCGTCTTCCTGCGCGGCAATCTTCCTGGTGACTTCCAGATACAGCGCCTTCCATGCCACCCTATCGCGAAAAAAAGATGTAACGCCTATCAGCAGGTCGTTGGCAAGCGCGGCGGCCTCGGCATCGTCTCCGGAAATCATGTCGAGATAATCGTTGATCGAGTGTATCCCTTGCAGATACATCCTTCGTCTAATCCTCCGGGCAACCACGCTCTTCTTGTAATGATGAAATGAGTAGCCCTTTTTGTCGCGGATCAGACCGTAAAATGGCTCCAGACTTGCGGACGCAGCAAGCACTTCAGGTGACACTTTAACATCGGAGTCATGGAATTTCAGTATCTCTTTTGCGATGTCGGCGGGCGCAAGCACCCCGTCCACATGTCCTGTGCCGATAACCGCCAGCGGCATTCCGGGGAATTCAGCTGATTCAGGGTCCTGAACGAAGATGGCCCCGCCGGCACTCCTGACGGCCTGAACTCCGCGCACACCGTCGGTGCCTGCGCCGGAAAGGATTACTGCAATTGCATTGTCGGCCTTTTCCGTCGCAAGCGAAGTAAGGAACTCATCGACAGCAAGATGGACATGCTCATGGGAATGCTCTTTCACACGGAAGATTCCCTTCTCAATCCCGACCTCCATCGCCGGAGGGCAGACATAAAGCTTTCCGGGGGCTATGCCCAGCCCATCGGAAAGCTCGATGACTTCGATATCAGGCCTGCTGGATCTGAGTATATCGGGCAACAGGCTGGAATGCTTTGGTGACAGATGCTGGACGAAAACGATTGAAAAGCCGAATTCCCTGGGCATGACCGCCAGGAAGCATTCAAATGCGTTGAGCCCCCCAGCCGAGGCCCCTACGCCGACGATCGGAAAGTCGCCGGCAGGGCTATTTTCTTTTGCGGATTCCGGTTCCATCAGGCCTCCGGTGCATTCATTCAAAATGTTAATTTCTATATATTAACATTAAGAAGCACCCGTCTGGGCTTCGGCAAAAAGGACCAGCGATGATGGTGCGAGGTTATTGCTTGATCTGCTCTTTAAGTCGTTTGTTTTCTCTTTGCAGCCTGAGCCAGCTCATAGCCTTCTCGATGGTAAAAAGGATCTGCTCCTTCCTGAACGGCTTGGTTATAAAATCGAACGCGCCCTTGCGCAGGGACTCTTCGGCAGTCTCCACGGTACCATACGCCGTTATTATTATCACAGGAATATCCGGATCATAATTCTTTACCGCATCGAGCATCTCGACACCGTCAAGCCCGGGCATCTTCAGGTCGGTGATAACCATGTCGTATCCTCCGCGCTTCACCAGATCGAGCGCCTCGGCAGGATTATTCGTAGTAATGGTTTCGTACTTGGTCTTGTCCCTGATGATCATGCCAAGAAGCTTCAGCATGTCCGGCTCGTCGTCTACTATAAGAAGCTTTTCAGCCATTTGCAGCCTCCTCGTTGGATGCCTGACATCACGTCTTCACAGCAGGCAGAGTAACTATAAATGTAGTCCCTGGGTTTTCGGACTCTTCCTGCGTTTTAGTATCGAAGGTCAGCGTTCCTCCGTGGTGCGTAACTATTCCATAACTGACCGAAAGCCCCAGCCCCGTGCCTTCACCGACCTTTTTGGTAGTAAACAGCGGGTCGAAAATCTTTGTCCTGTGCTCTTTCTTTATACCATATCCTGTGTCGGAAATGCGCACCTCGACGCTACGGCCGTCCACCGCCCTGGTGCAAACGGTAAGGATGCCGCCGCCTTTCATCGCAGCAATCGCATTATTTATCAGGTTGAAAAAGACCTGCTGGAATTCGCCCGGCTCGCCGCGCACCGCCGGAAGAGAGGTCGCAAAATCCTTGATGGTGGTTATCTTGTTCAGAATTATCGTGCGTCCTATCACGTCGAGCACTTCATCAACGTTCCCGTTTATGTCGACATCCTCTTCTTTATGCTCTGAGTGACGCGCAAAACTCAGGAGCTTCTCAACCACGCGCTTCGCATTGAGGGCCTGCTTTTCGATGGTCTTGAGGATGTCGTATGCCTCGGGGTCTTCAAATTTCTTTTCAAGCAGCATGTCGGTGAATCCAAGAATTATCGCAAGCGGATTATTGATCTCGTGGGCAACACCTGCAGCGAGCGTTCCCATCGACGCCAGCTTTTCGGTATAGATCATCTGGTCTTCGTTTCTCCTTCGCTCCGTAACGTCCCTGCCTATGCCGAGGATCTTGTACACATTGCCGTATTCGTCGATGAGACCGCTAAGGCTGATATTGAGCCATTTCTCCGAATCCTCGATATTTGCCTTGCAGTTGATACGCCTGCTCACCTGCGTGTCGAATATCTCGGAGACAGCCTGCATGAGCATTTCAACGCTTTCGCGGGGCATGAGTTCGCCGATCTTTCGGCCCGCCACTTCCGCAGGGCCCTTCCTGAAGAAATCCGCGCCAAAATGATTCATCGAGAGTATCTCTCCCTCTGGGCTGATGGTGAAGATAATGTCGTTCGCGTTTTCTACCAGGGAACGATACAGATGCTCAGACCTGTTAAGCTGTCTTGTTTTTACCTCGACTTCCTTTGAAACTGCAGCCGACCATCTCCGAAGCAGAACAACCAGGAACAGCCCGGCAACGATCGTTACCGTAATTGCGAAGGCCTCGAAGAGCTGTTTGCTGTCCGATATCCAGCCAAGCAGAAGTATGACTATCAGAAGGACGATGGTGACGGCGGCCGTCACCATCGCATAATGCTTTATGTAGAAATCTATCCACCGCAAATGATAGCTGGAGGCTTTTTGCGACAGATCACCGCCTTTCTGGTTTTCCATAACCCCCTATGCCGGCCTAACCCGGCAGTTTTACAATATGGACAGAGCAGTCGCTGTATTTTACCACTTGCGACGCGACGCTGCCCATCTTGAACCTCGAAGACTGGCTGAGCCCCCGGCTGCCCATCACGATGAGGTCGGACTTAGCCTCTTCGGAGAAGGCAAGAATTGCGTCAGCTATAGAGGTATTGGAAGTGATGACCTTGCAGCCGGCCTTCACGCCGGCGCTTGTGGCCATCTTGCCGGCCTCCTGCACGGCGGAATCAGCCTGCTGCTCCATGCGCTGCATTATCCGCTCGCGCTGGCTCGCCGATACTTCCAGATCGATGTTGCTTGCATCGGGAGCTATGCTTATTATATCCATTGCAGCGCCTTTCAGTTTGGCGCAGTCGAGCGCCACCTTCAAAGCCTCAGTTGAATATCTCGATCCGTCAACAGGCACCAGTATCTTCATGTCGTCCTCCTAGACCTCCTTCTTTTCCTTCGCCTTCTTCATGGAGAGACCCAACCCTTCAAACATAAAGAAGATTGAAAAACCCCACCACATGGTATATGCGACATAAAAGACGAGCAGGAAGGTCATCAAGCCTGCCTTGTCTTTGACCTGGATGGCGTCTACCGTGTAATAGTTGTATGCGGTCTCGACCGCCTTTTTGGTCACATCGCTTATGATGTTGGCCTCTTCGATCTTGCCTTCTTTCTTGAGGGCCTTGTCGAATTTCGTGAAGGCGTTGTGCCACTGCCTGAACTGTTTTTTCTCGTCATCCGCGCCATATTTCGTTTTTATGTAATTGCCGTCATTTTTGTACATGGCGTCCGAGTCCCGCAGGGCAGCCAGAAGTATCTTGCCCAGATCGCCTTCCACTTTAAGCTCCGAACCGGTAACAGTCACATTGGCGCCTGCAGCTATAAAGACCTTGGAGGCGTTGACCGCTCTTTTTTCGGCATCACCGGGCTTATCCGCATCCTTGGTCATTTTTACGGTAATTGAAAGTGGCTTGCCCACGAACTTCTCTGCATCTTTTGTAACCTTGGGAATAAAATACGATGACCCTTTGGAAAGCCTGTTAAACGTTTCATCAGCCCATTCCAGTCCGTTCTGGGCCTTGCCCTCAGCCGACTTCGGAAAAATCGGCGAAAATGTCAGGAACAATATCACGAAGAAGCCGATGGCCATGACTATGCCAAGGCCAAGATGTTTTTTTGACGATGCCATTGTCTATCCCTCCCCTTTAAGCTTTCCCGTTTCCATCGAGCTGACGGACGCCCGGGCATGTGCATAACTTTCGTCTTCTCTCAGTTTCCCGATATTCACAAAGAATTTGCTCAGGACCCAGAACCCGAAGAATCCGACGACGACCCAGAAGACGACGTTGCCGACAAGTTCTATCGAGTCTATGACTGATTTGTTCAGCTGAATATATTCGAGTTCGACCATCTTTTTGGGAAGCGTGGACACTCTGTTAATGAAACCGGCTATGATCGACATGGCATAGAATCCCCTGATGTGAACGCCTTTGACGACCTTTGTTGTAAGGGCGCCGACCTGTATCCCGATCAGCGAGCCAATGAGCATGCCCATAGCCAGAGTGTAGAAGACATATCCATAAATTGCATACTGGAAAATCGAGCCAAGGCCTGCCGTGAAGATAATCTGCAGGATATCCGTGCCAACTGTAGTGGCGGTCGAAACGCCAAAGATATAAACAAACATCGGGAATGTAACAAAGCCGCCGCCCACACCCATGATGGCCGCAAGCATGCCTACAATAAATCCGCCCATGGCTACAAACAGCCAGGATATCTTTCTGCCGCCGAAATCTTCGTCAAAGGTAATCATCGGCGGGATATTTATCTTTTGCAGGCTGACCGCAAGGGGTGTCATGCCGGCTGGGCCGCCGTGGGCATCATGACCGCCCGTATCCGCGCTACCGGCCTTCTTCCGTGTTGATTTCCAGAAATCCAGCATCGCGTATGTTCCAAGGAATCCGAGCAGCACAGCGTAAACGAGACTGATGAACGCATCGCTGAGTATCGGGTCGTGGTTATAGAGCGTCTTATTTATCCAGCCGCCTACGAATGTACCACCTGCCGACCCGACAAGAAATGCAACCGCCAGTTTCACCGAGACATTGCCGAGTTTCTTATGCACAGTGGTCCCCATGATCGCCTTCGCGAAGATATGGAAGATATCGGTGCCGACCGCCAGGATGCCCTTGACGCCTGCGGCCATCAGGGCCGGTGTAATGATAAAACCGCCGCCCGCTCCGATACAGCCGGTAATCAGACCTGCTGCAAGACCCACCGCGATCGAGGCAAAGAATATCAGATCGGTGTAATGCGCCGGTGCATAAGCCTGCTTGCTGCCGATAATGTCTGCAGCCCCTGTCAGGCTGACCAGCAGGATCGGCAGGAGAAGTACGCCAATAATAAGTAGCTTCTTTTTGTTCTTGATTATAGACATCGAGACTTCATAGTCCCACTGCGCGTGGGCCTTCGATGCTTCCTTTAGAAATTCGTACATCTGCCGCATGTAGCTCATCTCTTAAACCCTCCTTGGCTTGCTTTTTTTCATACTGTAACTCATCCCTTTTTCATTACCTGAAGTATTCCGAAATATTAAGATATTAAATGTACCTGCTCCCCCCAACTTTTCGTATTATTCGCGTGTCCCTCCTTCTTTCCGATATGGTGCGGCCCGGCCCGATCCGGGCTGTATTTATTTTTTGTAGCTTTCAGTCCTGCTCAGGTTCGTCATTTTCAACGCCTTGCCGTCCTCGCGATAGTTGACCCTTATATCATCCCCCGCCTCCCAGGTCTTCGGCGGCATGGAAAGGAATTCTTCCTGTACTGAGAAGGTTGTTACAATCTTCTGCCTCCGGGAATAGACGGTAATGGTTTTCGATATCTTGTCGATCACCGGAAAGTCCTTCTCCCTGCCGATCGATTTATCGAATACGAGGGGATCATTCTTTTCGACGTTCTCCGTCTGCTTCACCGGCTTATACTCGATCGTCCTGAAGTTTTTTGTCACGGGATCGAATATGATTATCCGCGCGTTAGCCGCATCGAGTTTCATGCGGTATCCGGTCTTAGGTTCTGCCCCGATATCCGAAACATTCTTTGGCAAGGAGTAAGTGAGCGGCGGAAGGTATGTATACTCCGGATTTCCGGGGTCAGTCTTAACGTCTCTTATCATTGTCACGGTACCCCTGTCGCGATCGAACTCTATTACCCGGCCCTGATCAACCTTGCCGTAATCCCTGCCGCATCCGGACATAAAAAGCGCCGATACGATGCAAAGCATGATTGCCAACATGACCTTCCTGATCATTTCGTTGCCTCCCTTTCCTTTTGGGTCGCAGACAAGGCCCATTATTACTTCTCCTCCGGGTCCGCCCTACTTGATCTTTTCGAACTCGGTATGCACCTGATACTTTTCGTCCCTGCCGAACAGCCTTATATACGCAACCGGCTTCTCCTCTGCGTCTATGAAGATTCTGCGCATTGCAATTGCGGGATGTCCGTCCTGAACCTTTAGCAATCCTGCGGTCTCTCCAGCAACATGGCAGACTTCGACGGTCTGCACCATCCTGCATGGTTTCCTGATAGAGCGCTCTTTCACAAGATCAAAAAAAGACATGCCGCATATCTGGCGCTCGTCTATGCCCGGAAAATAGATGAGGGGCAGGAAAAGCTCCTCAACAGAGACCGGCTCTCCGTCAACCGTTCCCCTGCATTGCACATAAAAAACGGCGCCGCTGAATTTCAGATACTCCCTGACATCAGCGGAAGGTTCCAGAATTCCGGACGTCAAAAACTCCCTGGCTCCAATAGTCCCGTCGGGAAACATGCCGTCGCTCAGATGCGTCTTCATCATAAGGCCGGAATGCGGCAACGGACTCTTGACATACGTTCCCTTGCCCTGTTGCCGGCGTAGAAAACCATCCCTAACGAGATCGGCGAGGGCAAGCCTGATGGTGGCCTTGCTCACCAGGAACAGCTTGCAGAGTTCATCTTCAGACGGAATGATGCTGTTGGGCTGCCACTGTCCGTCTTCGATCATCTTCCTGATTATTCCGTAGATCTGGACATACAGCGTTACGCCGCTTTCTCTGTCAATGCCCTTTTCAATCATGATGTCTTCCGTTCCTTCTGTCTTTATAATGAGCTGTAAATCGCAAAAAAAAATTTGATCCGGCTCATCCTTCGTTCAAATCTACTACCTTTTACGGTTCGGCATCAGTTTGTGCGACTCTCTGCCTGTTTAATTGAGCAAAAAAGGTACCAAAAAACAACGGTATTGATTTATAAGGGGAATATAATTTTAGGACTTTATAAAGACAGTATGTCCTGCAATATGATGTTGCAGCTTACCTGGATTTTGTAGGGAAAAGGCGGTTATCTTTGCATAATAGAGCAACATATTGTTGCTCTATATCATTTATGTTGCTATTTTTAGCTGTTTTATCTTTCTTTGCAACTGCTGACGATATATCCCAAGAATGGCTGCGGCCCTCGAAATATTGCCTCTTGCCTCCTGAAGGGCCGACCAGATCAGCTCTTTTTCATACGAGGCAACTGCGTCCTTCATCTTGGGCGTGGCCGAACGTCTTTTCAGCCCGGATTGGATCAATGAAGCCGGCAGATCTGAAGGAAGGATTTCCGGATAGCTTGCGAATGAAATGGCATGCTCGATAATATTTTCAAGCTCGCGGACATTGCCCGGAAAGGTATAGTTCAGAAGGATGTTCAGCGCCTCATCGGTTATGCCCGAAATCACTATGTCTTTTCTCTTTGGGGCATACTTTCTGATGAAATAGGTTGTAAGAATGGGTATGTCCTCCATTCTGCGTCGCAGAGGCGGCATGTGAATATTAATGACATTCAGCCTGTAAAAAAGGTCCTCCCTGAACGCGCCACGCTTGCAGGCCAGTTTCAGGTCCTTGTTCGTTGCAGCTATGATCCTGACATCCACGTTGGTGTGCCGCGTACCGCCGATGCGCATAATCTCACCTTCCTGGATGACGCGGAGCACCTTGGTCTGAAAGAGAGTGGAAACGTCCCCGATCTCATCAAAAAAAACGGTCCCTCCGCCGGCCATTTCGAGGATGCCTTTTTTTGTATAATTTGCGCCTGTAAAAGCCCCCTTTTCGAAGCCGAACAACTCGGATTCCAGCAGAGTATCTGGGATGGCGCTGCAGTTCAGCGTCATAAAAGCGCTGTCTTTTCTGGGACTCCACCTGTGGATTGCCCGTGCGGTAGGCTCTTTGCCGGTGCCGCTCTCGCCCGTAATAAGTACGTTGCTTTCGCTGGCTGCCGCCCTTTTTATGAGGCTGAAAACCTCCCTCATTACTGAACTGCGCCCCACGATGTCGTCGAATGAACCTTCGCGCTCTCTGACGCGGCCCTCATGCCTTTCAACGTCCTCGCGGATCCTTTCAAGGGTCAAAGGCCTGTCGACCACATCAGTCGCCCCGAGCCTCATTGCCTCTATCGCCGTACTCATCGTAGACGGAGAGAAGGCTATAACAGGCATGCGGTGACGCAGGCCCTTCAACCATTCCCTCCAGCCGTCGAGCGAAAGATCCATAAATGCAAGCGGGAATCCGTCAACCGGAATGCGCACACCGGAAAGTATGGCCAGATCTTTAGGGCCCTGCAGTGAAAAAGAAATTCCGGAAGCCTGAAAAATCGCCTCTATTTCCCTGGATTCGGTGATTAACCATATAGCCGACATTGTGCTATTCTAAAACAGAATTGATAAAAAAACAAAGAGATGGGTAATATTAGGTAAGCGCTATGAAGAAAATTTACATCCTTTCAGACGCCACCGGCCAAAGCGGGCTCGACATTCTGAAGGCCGCCCTCGTTCAGTTCGAGAACCCGCACATAAAATTCACCGTCTTCCCAAAGGTCGAGTCCAAAACCGGCATAAGCAAGATACTGGGGCAGGCGAAGACCGACAACGCGCTTGTAGCCTTTACACTTGTCAAGAAGGGCAACAGGGAGTATATCAGCGAGTTCTGCAGGAAAAACCATATAATCCATGTCGACATACTTGGCCCACTCATAAACAATCTTTCTTCATACCTTAAGATAGAGCCGATGGAGAACCCGCGGTTGCTGAGAAAGGTGGATGAGCGCTACTTCAAAAGGATAGAAGCTATTGAATTCACCGCAAATCATGATGATGGGCAGAGGGCCCAGAGGCTGCAGGATGCAGACATCGTAATACTGGGGCTTTCCAGAACTTCGAAGACGCCCACCTCTTTCTTTCTTGCCCAGCAGGGATTCAAGGTCGCAAATGTGCCCATTGTCCCGGAAGTGCCTCTGCCGGATGAGATAGTGAAGATCGACCAGAGCAAGATCGCATGCCTCGTCATGGCGCCCGAAGTGCTGCAGAAGGTCAGGATTGCGAGGCTGGGCCCTTACTACAAAGCGGACAGCAGCTACACGGACCTCCGAAAGATTTACGAAGAGACCGAGTTTGTCGACGGTCTCTGCAGGAAACACAAGCAGTGGAAGGTGGTGAATACGACTAACAGGTCGGTAGAGGAGACATCCCGTGAGATAATACAGGCCGTATTCGGCCGGGACGTAGAATATCATTGATACAGGAGATTTTATGACTGAAGTTACTTTGACCGTCGAAGGTATGAGCTGTCAGCATTGCGTGATGCGAGTGAAGAAGGCGCTGGATGCCGTTCAGGGTGTCGTTAAATCGGAGGTTGTCATCGGCAGGGCCGTCGTCTCGTTTGATGAAACAAAGACGTCGGAAAAGGAGGTCGGCGCGGCTGTTGAAAATGCCGGATACAAGATAAAACGCTAAGGCGGTACATTGCCGACACAGATGAAGAACCCCCTGTCAGGACTCACACTGCCCACGATGAAGATCAGGGAGAAGATCTTTCTCGCGGTCGGAACTTATATATTCCTTTCTGCCATCATGGGGGCTATAGCCTATCACGAGTTGTATATAATCTTCACTAAACTTCCCGTCATCACCAAAATAGATGACCTGACCCACACCATAGTCGAAGCCAGACGGTATGAAAAGACGTATCTGCTTTACCGTGACGAAAGTGACCTGCTTGAATTCAAAAAGCAGATCTATCTGCTCAAGACGAACGGGGAGCAGATCAGGCCTCATATCGTTCAGGCCGACCTGAGCGCCTTTGATGAAGCCCAGGGCCTGCTTTCGGAATACGACCGTCTCTTCGACATTGTAGCGTACCACCTTAAGTTGCAGGCCGACACTGAAAGACAGCTTTCAAGGTCCGGAAGGAAACTCGAGCTGAAGCTCAGAGGCGGCGACCTGCAAAATTTCCTGATACTGCGGGGGTTTGAAAGAAACCATATTATCAAGAAAGACGAGCAGTCTTTCAGAGCTTTCCTGCAGGCCCTGCGCGATCTGGCTCCGCGCAATCCAGAGCTTTCGGGGTATGTCGCCATAGTGCAGAAGCTGTCCGCCTCGTACCGCACCGAGCACGAGACCGAAAACCGGATGCGGGAACAGGCCAGGAAATATCAGGCCTTCTTCAATAAGATGTTCGACCGCGAGAGGGCTGAAATACCTGTGACCATGAAACGTTCTCTTGAGCTGTTCATGGTTTCCCTTCTCACGGTAATCATTCTGGGGGCGGTTGTGAACACCAGGCTGGCAATGAGCATCGTCAGCCCGCTGCGCATGCTGGAAAAAAAGACGAAAAACATCGCGATGGGCGACTTTTCCGAAAAGATCGAAGTTAAAGGGTCGGACGAGATTGCATCGCTGGCGCAGTCATTCAACCGCATGGAAGACCACCTCAAACTGGCCGTAAGCTCCTTCGAGCAGACGATCACCCAGCTGCGTGAAAAACAGGCCCAGCTTGTCGAGGCCGAGAAGCTTGCCTCCATAGGCATCCTGACCGCCGGGATTGCCCATGAAATAAACAACCCGCTCACGTCCGTCCTGTCGTTCTCGGAGCTGATGCTGGAACAAATGCCGGAGAACGACATAAATTATAAGCGTCTGAAAATAATGATCAGGGATGCCCAGCGGGCCAAGACGATCGTGCGGGAGCTTCTGAGCTTCGCTAAGGAAAACCCCATCCATCCCGTGCTGATAGACATCAACCGTCCCGTCGCTGAGATAACCGAATCCCTTGCGGCCCAGGAGGCTTTCAAGGACATCGAGCTGACACTCGATCTCGCGCCCGGGCTGCCCGAGATAATGGCCGACCCTGTCAGGATCGGTCAGGTCGTCATGAACATACTGCTGAACGCCTCCCATTCGATAACGCCCCCCGGAAGGATCTCAGTCGAGACCAGAACATCCGAAAGTTGTGTCGAGATCGTCATTACGGACACCGGAAACGGCATCCCGGAAGAACACATCAACAGGATATTCGATCCCTTCTTCACAACGAAGGGCACCCGCAAAGGCACGGGGCTGGGACTTGCAATCAGTTATGGTATAATTAAGAAACATAACGGCAGCATTGAAGTAAAGAGCGCCCTTGGCAAGGGTTCTACATTCATCGTGAGGCTCCCCATACGTGGATAAACTGAAAGCCCTCGTCATCGACGACGAGGAGAGCATCTGCGAAGTCGTCAGGGAAATCCTTGAGACTGAGGACATCGACGTCGACACAACTTCAAAGAGCATAGAAGCATTAACGCTCGTTGAAAAGATCCGTTACGATATCATCATATCGGACCTGAAGATGCCCGACATGGACGGCCTTGAAATCTACGAGCGCATAAAGGACCTCTCTCCCGACAGCGCATTCATCATCATTACGGCATACGGAACGATCCAGTCTGCGGTGGATGCGGTCAAAAGGGGCATATACGACTATATCCAGAAACCCTTCACGCCGGATGAAGTGCGGATACCGGTGCGGCGCGCACTCGAAAAGAAGAGGCTTGAAAGGGAAAATATCGCCCTGAGGACCCAGATCGAAACACGTTACGCATTCAGCAACATCATCGGCAGCAGCCCGCAGATGCAGGAAGTATTCAGGGTCATGAGACACGCGGCAATAAGCGATAGCAACGTGCTGATTACCGGTGAAACCGGCACGGGCAAGGAGCTGGTTGCGCGCGCAATACACAGCAACAGCATGCGGGCGAGGAGAAAATTCGTAGTCGTGAACTGCGGATCGATCCCCGGCGGATTTATGGAATCGGAACTGTTCGGACATGTTAAGGGGGCCTTTGACGAGGCGGTTTCCGACAAGCGAGGTCTTATCGAGGAGGCCAGCCGCGGCACACTCTTTCTGGACGACATAACCGAACTCGCGCCGGCGTTGCAGGTAAAACTGCTGCGCGTCATTCACGACAGCCATCTCATGAGAATCGGAGGCTCCGAGCCGGTCCCGGTCAACCTGAGGATCATAGCCTCTGCAGTAAGGGATATGCGAAACCTCGTTGCCGACAAGACATTCAGGGAAGACCTGTACTACCGGCTCAACATAATTCCAATCCAGTTGCCCCCGCTCCGTGAGATAAGGGACGACATACCGCTGCTGGCAACATACTTCATACAGAAATACCAGTCAAAAGTGATGGGCAAGCAGGTGACCGGCATCTCGAAAGAGGCCTTGCAGTCGCTTATGAACTATCACTTCCCCGGCAACATACGGGAGTTGGAGAACGCAGTAGAATACGGGATGGATTTCACTTCGGGCCCTCAGATACAGCTCGAAGACCTGCCGGGATATATTCACGAGGAAAGGAAGGTCAGCGAAGAGGCAGAGCAGATACCGATAATGCCTCTCAAGGATGCGAAGGAACAGCTGGAAAAAGGCCTTATCATGGCGGCGCTGATCAAATCGGAAGGCAACATATCTGAAGCGGCCAGGTTATTGAACATCCACCGCCAGAACCTTCAGCAGAAGATCAGACTGCTCGGCATCGACCTGTCGTCCGTCCATCATTCAAGCTGATCGTCTTCCTCAGAAGAAATAAAGATTAAATCCTCAGCCGGCCGTCCGTCTTTTCGAGCATATATTCGACAAGAGATTTATGGAGGGCTTCGACCTCTCCATCGGTGAGGGTCCTTTCAGCTGAGCGGTACCTGACGTTAAATGCAATGCTCTTCTTTCCCTCTGCGATGTTGCCGCCCTGATAGACATCGAAGATCGACACATCCTCTATTGTATCTGAGGGATAGGCTTTCAGTAACCGGATTACCTCAGCCGCTTCAAGCCCCGCACCGACTATGATCGCCGTGTCCCTCTCCACAAATGGATATCTCGGCAAAGGCTTATATGCGATATCGCGATTTATAAAGGGAAGGATAGATTCGAGCTCAATTTCAAATACAATCACCGAAGGCTTCTGGGCCTTGATATCAAGTGCCTCCAATGCAGCCGGAGAAAAGGTGCCGATGTAGCCGACCCTTGTCCCGCCGACGATAATGTCAGCAGAGCGGCCCGGATGTAAAAACGGCTCATTTGATCGGACATATGAAACTTCCTTTATCCCCGCGCCTTCAAGAACTGCGTCGACAATGCCTTTTACAATAAAAAAATCGGGCGTGCCGTCTTTATACAGGGCCTTCGTCTTCTCTCTGTAATATACTGCAGCTACGTGTTCGCGTTCAGCGGGAAGCGGATCGCCGTCGATACCGGCGAATACCTTGCCCATTTCGAACATGCTGAGCTCCCTGTTCCCATGGGCGATGTTATGAAGCAGATTCTTCATGAGCGCAGGCAGAAGCGTAGTCCTCATGAATGCCTCTTCCTCCCTCAGGGGATTTCTTACCTCCACATGCCTGCGCCTTGGGTCGTCGGCGGCTATAGCAAGGACATCAAGCTCGCGGCCTCCCATAAAGCTGAGATTAATAGCTTCTGTGAACCCGCACTTGATAAGCGACGCCCTGATTTCGCCCCTGGTCCTGCGCGCCGAGGTGTCCTCTTTTCTATGGTCGGCGACTAAACTGGCCCTTGGCAGTTCAGCAGGCAGATTATCGTAGCCGTACAGTCGTGCGACCTCTTCAATTATGTCCTCTTCCCGCGATATGTCACCTCTGAACGGAGGTACCTTTACCTTGAACCCTCCGGCACTGCAATCGAATATTTCAAGGCCTAGCCCCTTAAGGCAATCAAGTATTTCCGGCCCCGACAATTCCACGCCCAGAATTTTGTTGACTCTGGCATAACGCACACCGACCTCTTTTGGGTGAAAGCGTTTCGGATAAATATCGATCTTGCCGTACATTGTACCGCCGGCGATTTCCTTCATTAAACGCGCTGCCCTGTCAAGGGCCTTCTTCAAAACTTTAACATCTGCACCGCGCTCAAACCTGAAGGATGACTCTGTTTTAAGCCCGAGAATTCTGGCCGTTCTCCTGATGGACGAAGGTTCAAAATGAGCGCTTTCTATGAAAATATCAACCGTCTTTTCAGTCACCTCGGTGTCCCTGCCGCCCATAATGCCTGCCACCGCAACCGGCCTCTCGGCGTCCCATATGAGCAGCATCTCTTCCGAAATATCCCTTTCTGAACCATCAAGGGTTACGAACTTAATTCCGGGTTTTCTTGCGGCTGCCTTTGGCGTGCCGACCCTTATCAGATGTCCTTTTAGGGTGCTGAGATCAAATGCATGCAGCGGATGGCCGAATTCAAGCAATACATAGTTAGTTATATCAACAACATTATTGATGGAGCGGACACCGCATTTCTCAAGACGCTCTTTCATCCAGGAGGGAGATGGCCCCACTTTAACATTGCGGACAATCCTGCCCGCATAGCGGCGGCAGAGATCAGGCTCAAGAATCTCTACATTGAAGTCGAGCTCCTTTGCTTCGGACACCACGTTGAGATCGGGAAAGGTAAGCGGGACGCCATATGCCGCAGACAGCTCACGCGCAACGCCGATAATGCTCAGGCAGTCCGATCTGTTAGGCGTGACATTCACTTCCAGGACGACGTCGCCGCCTATGCGCTCTAGCCCTTCAACCTCAAGGCCGATCATTGTAAGCCTGTCAGCCGCAGACTCCGCGGATGCCTCGATCTTCACAAAATCTTTCAGCCAATCGAAAGAGACCTTCATCTAGAATTGCCTCAGGAACCTGATATCGTTTTCGAAAAGGAGTCTGATATCATCGATACCGTAACGCAGCATAGCGATCCTTTCGATACCCATGCCGAATGCGAAGCCTGTGTATTGCTCAGTATCGTAACCGACATTTTCAAATACCCTGGGGTGAACCATTCCTGACCCGCCTATCTCCAGCCAGCCGGTCCCTTTGCACACGCGGCATCCGGCACCTTTGCAGAAAATACAACCGATGTCGATTTCCGCTGAAGGCTCTGTGAAGGGGAAAAAGCTCGGCCTGAAGCGCACCGGCAGATCCGCCCCGAAAAGCTCGCGGAGAAATTCGATCATAACCCCTTTCAGATGGCTGAATGTGACATCGCGATCCACCATCAACCCTTCGACCTGATGAAACATGGGGGAATGGGTCACGTCCGCGTCGCAACGGTAAACCTTTCCGGGGGCAATAAATCTGAGCGGGGGTTTCCTATTAGCCATTACTCTAACCTGAACGGGCGATGTATGAGTCCTGAGAACAACCTCTTCGCTGACATAGAAGGTGTCCTGCATGTCCCTTGCAGGGTGGTCCCTGGGAATGTTGAGCGCCTCGAAGTTGTAACAGTCAAGCTCGACTTCAGGGCCCTCCTCGACATCAAACCCCATCCTTGAAAATATGTCGATAACTTCGTGCAGTGTCTTGCTGAGGGGGTGCTCATGGCCGAAATAAACAGGCTTGCCCGGAAGCGTTATATCGATCGCTTCTGCAAGGAGGCGCATCTTCAGCTCCTCGTTTTTAAGGAACGCCTCCTTGCGGTCGCATTCATCTTCTATAAACTGTTTTAATTCGTTGATCTCGCGGCCTGCAAGACGTTTTTCTTCCGGTGAGAGGGATGAGAGAGATTTAATCCTGGAAGTGATAATGCCTTTTTTGCCGAGGTACTTGACCCTTAGGCTAGCCGCGTCGGCAAGGTTTTTCAGCGATGAGACTTCATTGAGAAATGTATTTTTCAGGTCTTCGCTCATAGTCTCATCAGGGCAGTAGCTCGTGCATTGAAAAAAGCGGCGCCCTTCCGCCGCCCCGGATCAGGCCTATCCCTTTATCTGTTCGACAAGAGCGCCGAACGATTTCGGATCGCTATAGGCAAGGTCTGCAAGGGCTTTTCTGTCGAGAGCTATATTGGCCTTCTTCAGGCCATTCATAAACTGGCTGTAAGTCAAGCCGAGAGACCTCACAGCGGCATTGATCCTGACAATCCAGAGAGATCTGAAGTCACGCTTCTTCAGCCTTCTGTCCCTGTATGCAGCAATAAGGGCTTTGTCCACCGCCTGCGCGGCATTCCTGTAAAGCCTTGACCTGCCGCCTGAATATCCCTTTGCCTGATCCAGTACCTTTTTATGGTATCTACGGGTTTTGAATCCACCTTTAGCCCTTGGCATGTTTCCTCCTTAATGCTGACAACGCTCTGAAAGTCTGTCGTATCGAGCCGAACCGTGATTTTTCGAAATGAAATTTTACTAAAATAATCAATATTATGTCAAGTATGGGTCAATAAATTTCAGGGGGCCGGGAGTTAAAGGAGCGAGGCGCGGAAAGTAACCGCAGCCTCTGAACCGTAACTCCTCAACCAAACGACTAAAGCCCGTAGGGAAGCATCTTCTTGATGTTGGGAAGCAGCACTTCGGGGACCGGCGCGCTTTTCCTGAGCGTCCTCATCTTCTTGGGGGACTTGCCCGTAAGAAGATGCCCCTTGTACGCCTTGTTCCGCATTATCTTGCCGCTGCCTGTCACCTTCAACCTTTTTGCAGCGCCCCTGTGCGTCTTAAGTTTCGGCATCTGAACCTCCTCTCTGAAAGTCTGTACACGAATCTGAAAGTTTGAGAGTTAAAGAGTTCAGGAGTTAAAGAACCCAATCCTTAACCCCTCAACTCCTCAACCCTGTAACTTATTATATTTATTTGCTGCTGGGCGCGACCACCATCGTGATCGATTTGCCTTCAAGTCTCGGCTGCTGCTCAATGCTGAACTTACCGGGAATCGTGCCGATTATCTTCTCGAAGACCTTCATGCCCAGTTCAGGCCTGACGATCTCGCGTCCACGGAAAAACATTATTACCTTAGCTTTATCTCCCTCATCGAGGAAGCGTCTCAGGTTCCTGATCTTTAGATCGAGGTCATGCTCCGATATCTGCGGGCGGACTTTTACTTCCTTGACATCAACGGTCTTCTTAGCCGAGTGCTTCTTGCTCAGCTGATATTTGTATTTTCCGAAATCCATTATCCTGCAGACAGGCGGAACGGACGTCGGAGATACCTCGACAAGATCGAATCCCTTTTCACGGGCCATCCTGACGGCCTCCTGAGGGCTCAGGATTCCAAGCTGCGCGCCGTCATCGTCAATTACCCTCACCTCTCTTGCCCGAATGCCTTCGTTTACCCTGATATCCTTGCTTATGCCGCCACCTCCATTTTTAAGTGAAGATCATTCACTGTTTATTCAGCGCTGCCTGCCGCATTGTCTCCACAAAATCACCGATAGTGAAAGGCCCGGCGTTTTCGCCGTTTCTCTTTCGTACCGTAATCTGTCTCTCGGCAACTTCTTTATCACCTATTATAACTAAATACGGAATTTTTCTTAAGGTCGCCTCGCGGATTTTATAGCCGATCTTCTCGTTCCTGCTGTCCATCTCGACCCTTATGTCCGCCGACCGGAACTCGCGGCAGATTTCCTTTGCGAATTCCTCATGGCGCTCTGCGATTGTAAGGACCTTCGCCTGAACAGGCGCCAGCCAGAGCGGAAAGTCGCCTCCATAGTGTTCTATGAGGATGCCGAAGAAGCGTTCGAGAGAACCCATCAGGGCGCGGTGTATCATGATCGGCCTGTGCTCTTTGCCGTCGCCGCCGCGATATGTTATATCAAAACGATCGGGATTATTGAAATCCACCTGTATGGTGCTGCATTGCCAGTAACGATTGAGCGCATCCTTTATTTTAATGTCGATCTTAGGGCCATAAAAAGCGCCGCCGCCCGGATCGGTCTGATAGGCAAGGCCCTTCTTCTCAAGGGCAAGCGTCAACGCCTGCGTCGCCTTCTCCCAGCTCTCGATCGTGCCTACATATTTATCAGGCCTCGTAGAAAGATATATGTCATACGCTTCGAACCCGAAAGTCTTTAGCACAAAGATCGTGAAATCGAGGATGTTGTGCATCTCTTCTTCAAGCTGGTCTTCCCGGCAGAATATGTGGGCGTCATCCTGCGTAAAGCCTCGCACCCTGAGCAGGCCATGAAGAACACCCGACCTTTCGTACCGGTAAACGGTCCCTAATTCGGCGTACCTGATCGGCAGGTCGCGGTAACTCCTGAGATCGCTCTTGAAGATGCTTATATGGAACGGACAGTTCATGGGCTTGAGCTCGTACGCCACGCCCTCGATATCCATCGGCGAATACATGTTTTCGCTGTAATAATCCAGGTGGCCGCTCGTCTTCCACAGGTTAAGTTTGGCAATATGTGGCGTAAAGAGTATCTTGTAATCCGCCTTCAGGTGCTCATTCCGCCAAAAGTCCTCGATCGTCTTCCTAATGAGCGCGCCGTTGGGGTGCCACAATATAAGCCCTGAACCGATGTCATCGTTCATGCTGAACAGGTCAAGCTCCCTGCCGAGTTTTCTGTGATCTCTCTTTTTGACCTCTTCAAGGAATTCCAGGTATGCCTTCAACTCGTCTTTGGTGGCAAATGCGGTACCGTAAATCCGCTGAAGCATCTTGTTCTTTTCGTCACCACGCCAGTACGCTCCCGCGACGCTTAGCAGTTTAACAGCCTTGACCTTGCTCGTCCTGGCCAGGTGCGGTCCGCGGCACAGATCGACAAAGCCGTCCTCGTCATATAAAGAAACTTCCTCATCGGCAATGTCACGGATCAGTTCGACTTTATATATTTCGCCCCTGTCACCGAAGTATTTCAGCGCATCGGCCCTGGACATGACCTTCCTGACAAAAGGGCTGCCCCTCTTTATTATCTCCTGCATGCGCTTTTCGATTTTTTCGAGCTCCTCAGCGCTGAACGGAGTTTCCCGGTCGAAATCATAGTAAAAGCCTTCCTCGATAGCCGGGCCTATTGCAAGCTTGACATCGGGGAAAAGATCCTTAACCGCATGGGCCATTATGTGTGAGGCGCTATGACGATATACCTCTTTACCTTCGGCGGAATCGATGCCTATCGGTTCCACAGTATCCGACGGGTCCAGCGGCCCCGTAATCGTCGAATAAACGTCACGCAGTTCGCCGTTGACTTTTACAGCAAGCGCGCCTGCGCAATCGAGCTCCTTTTTCAGGTCCGCTGCATCAATCTCTTTAACGGTACCGTCTTTCAGCAACAGCTTTATGGCCTGCCTCCCGATAAAAAAAGTAAGGTATATGATAGCTGATAAACATCTATCGATTCAATAATCTGCCGTCCGACATCTCAACGACCCTGTGGCATCTTCTGGAAAGTGATTCGTTATGGGTCACTATGATAAAAGTAACCCCCTGCTTCTCGTTGATATCGAGCAGCTGTTTAAAGAGGCCTTCTCCGGTGGCCATATCAAGGTTCCCGGTCGGTTCGTCGGCAAAAACTATGCGCGGCTCCAGGAGCAGCGCCCTGGCAACTGCAACGCGCTGCTGCTCGCCGCCGGAGAGTTCGCCCGGCTTGTGGTGCCGCCGTTCATATATGCCCAGAAGGTCAAGCAGCCGCCCTGCCCTCTCGGAGAGAATGTCCCTTTCGCAAAATTTGCCAGCCCCGAACTTCGAAGTATCTGCAGCGGAAAGGCTGCTGCAAATCAGCCCCGGCATCATGACATTTTCAAGCGCGTTGAACTCAGGCAGCAGATAATGAAACTGAAAGACAAACCCCATCATCCGGTTCCTGAAAGCTGCTATGGCACCGTTTCCGAGGGAAAAGGGGTCTACTGTTCCACCCGCGCTGTAAAGCACCTTGCCGCTGCTGGGCGTATCAAGCGTTCCGAGGATATGCAGGAAAGTGCTTTTGCCGGCGCCGGAAGCCCCGACGATGCCTATCATCTCGCCTTCGCCGAAGGATACATCTATGCCTTTTAAAACGTGCAGCTCTCCTGCAGGTGTATCGAACGATTTATACAGCCCCTCGACAGTTATCAGGTCCTTCACTTCTTGTCACCCGACGCCTGCGGGTTACCTCCTGAGGATGTTTTGGCAGCTTTTTTCGTCTTCTTGGCCGGCACCTTTTCTTCCGCCGGTTTTGCTTCTTCCGCCTTTTCTCCGCTTTTGAAGCCAAGCTTTTCCTTCCACTCGTCGGCCTGTATCTTGACCATATCGGCCTTCCTGCTTAGCTTGGCCGAAATGTCCCTAACGTCCTCGATCACGGAATCGCCCATCCGCGTAAATATCTCTCCGCCCTTGATAGCGGAAAGGACCATGAATACAAGCCATGGCGTGATAATGGCGATGGAAAGCCACTTTAAGATCTTTAGAGAAGTCATTCGTACCTCAGCGATTCAACCGGCCGGAGCCGGGCGGCATAATACGAAGGATAAATGGTGGACAGAAAACTGATGGCCACCGCCGAAACCGATACCACGACAAAATCCATGAACTGCATCTTGACCGGAAGCCTGCTCAGATAATATATGTCGGCAGGCAGCTTTATAAGCTCGTAGTTGTTCAGGATTATGCAGAGTGCGTACCCGCCGACTACGCCCATAGCAGTACCTACAAGCCCGATCACCAGGCCCTGAAGCATAAAGATCATCATTATCCCCTGGTTTTTTGCGCCCATTGACTTCAGTATCGCAATCTCCTTCTGTTTTTCGACAACATTCATCATCAGAGTGCTGACGATATTGAATGACGCAACCAAAACGATCAATATCAAGATCACGAACATGGCGAATTTCTCCAGCTTAAGCGCTGAAAACAGGTTCTTGTTCATCTGCATCCAGTCCTTTGCAAAAAACGGAGGGCCGAGCGTCTTGTTAAGAGATTTTCTTACCTCCGAGGCACCATCTATGTCCTTGAGCTTGAGCTCTATTCCTGATACAGCGCTTCCCAGACCAAAGAAATCCTGCGCAGATTTCAGGTCGGTCAGGGCAAGGTTGGCATCATACTCGAACATCCCCATATCGAAAATTGCGGCGACGCGAAATTGCTTTATTTTAGGCAGCATGCCCAGAGGCCCTATTTCTCCGGCAGGCGAGATGACATTTATCGTATCTCCGACCAGCACTCCGAGCATGCCCGACAGCTCTGATCCAATGATTATCCACGGGTGCCCTGCCTGATCGGGACCGACTGAACTGTCGGCCTGACCTGACGGCAGCTTCCCGAATTTAATACGGCTGAGAATTTCCGTGGTCTTGGCCTCGGTCGCAAGATTGATGCCTTTGAGGAAAACACCGTGAGCATTCTTGTCGGCAGATACAAGCACCTGACCTAACACGAAGGGCGACATGTTAACGATAGCGGGGTCTTCCTTAATCTTTTCCATCAGCGGCTGGTACGACGGTATATTGCCGGTATAGCTCAGCACTATCGCATGCGAATTGGCACCGAGTATCTTCTTCTGGAGGTCTTCTCTGAAGCCGCTCATAACCGAAAGGACAACGAGCAGCGCCATTACGCCGACAGCAACACCGCCGATGGAAATGGCCGTGTTGAAAGATATTCCCTTATGTTTTTTTTTCGACCTTAGATATCGGACGGCAACGAAATATTGATAGGGCAGATTCATCGGCATTTCAGATAATGCATAAACGGAAACACATTTCTCATTTCTATTGCTCCGGCTTGAGCTGCGGAAAGAGGATTACGTCGCGAATGGAGGACGAATTGGTCAACAGCATCACAAGCCTGTCGATTCCTATACCCTCCCCAGCTGCAGGCGGCATTCCGTACTCCAGCGCCCTGACATAGTCTTCATCCATCCAGTGCGCTTCCTCGTCTCCCTGTTTCTTTGCCTCAACCTGCTTCAGAAACCTTTCCTTCTGATCTGAAGGATCGTTCAGCTCTGAAAAGGCATTTGCTATCTCGCGGGCAGTAATAAACAGTTCGAATCTTTCTACCAGATCGGGATTGTCTCTCTTTCTCTTGGCCAGAGGGGACAGCTCAACCGGATAGTCGATTATGAAAGTCGGCTGAACAAGCTCAGGCTCAACAAATTCCTTGAAGATTTCATCAAGTATCCTGGCTAAAGACGCGCCTGTTTCAATATCCAACTTCTTTTCCCTCGCCCAGGCAAAGGCTTTGTCGCGATCGCTTATTGCGTCCTCAGGCAGGCCTTTTTTCTTAAGCGCATCGATAAGCGGCACTCGCGGCCACGGCGGGGTGAGGTCTATGATATCATCTCCGTAAGGCACCTTCAGCGTGCCGAGCGCCTTTTCCGCTATATATGCAAAAATCTTCTCGGTGAAGTCCATTAGATAGATGTAATCCTTATACGCCATATAAAACTCTATCATCGTGAATTCGGGGTTATGCTTGGTGGAAATGCCTTCATTCCTGAAGTTCTTGTTCAGCTCGTATACCCTTTCGTATCCGCCGACCAGAAGCCTCTTGAGATAAAGCTCCGGCGCGATACGCAGGTAAAGATCGATATCAAGCGCATTATGATGCGTGCTGAAAGGCCTGGCAGTAGCGCCTCCCGGTATCTGGTGCATCATCGGCGTTTCGACCTCGATAAACCCGTTGTCTTCGAGAAAATCCCTCAGGGCCTTTATTATGGAGCTCCGCTTTGCGAAGATGTCCTTCACCTGAGGATTGACGATAAGATCAACGTATCTCTGGCGGTATCTGAGCTCTACATCCTTCAGACCGTGCCACTTTTCCGGGAGCGGGCGCAGGGATTTGCTCAACAGCTCGAAGTTCTTGACCTCGATTGTGAGCTCATCCGTCCTGGTCCTGAAAAGCCTGCCCGAAGCCCCGATAATATCTCCTATATCAAGCTTCTTCAGAAGCGCATACTTCTCGGTCAATACCGCCTTGCTGAAAAAGAGCTGTATCCTTTCAGTTGCATCCTGGACAGTGGCGAAGCAGCCTTTGCCGAAGTCCCGCATAGAGATGATCCTGCCGGCCACAGAGGTCGGCACAGGATTTGCGTCAAGCGAGTCCTTTGACGACTGCCCGTACTTGGTCCTCAGAAAAAAGGTCGTTGCTTCTGGCTCAAACCTACCGCCGTAGGGGTCGACATTAAGCTCTCTTAATTCGTTGAGCTTCTTTAACCGCTGCTCTATAAGATCGTTTATCTCTTCCATAAATGGAAATTATACTGGCCGTCAGAACTATTAGTCAACAGCGCCTTGACTAATGTCTGTTGCATGAAATAGATTATATATCTATGCGCAGACCGGTTATTGCGGCAAACTGGAAGATGAACAAAAAGATCGAAGAAGCCCAGGCTTTTCTCGACGAATTCATCCCGCTCGTCTGGAACGAAAGGGACGTCGATATCGTGATAGCGCCGCCCTTCACAGCACTGTATACGGTTGCCAATCTCCTTAAGATCACCAATATCGGCCTTGCTGCCCAGAATATTTTTTACGAGGACAAGGGCGCTTTTACCGGTGAGATAGCTCCGCTGATGATTACAGACGTCGGTTGTTCTTACGTAGTCCTAGGTCATTCGGAGCGGCGCAGCTTTTTCGGCGAGACAGACGAGATAGTTAACAGAAAGGTGAAGGCTGCAAGAATGCATGGCCTCAGCGTAATTTTCTGCATCGGCGAATCCTTATCGGAGCGCGAAGCCGGAATGACATTCGATGTCCTCAAACGGCAGATCAACGACGGACTGAGAGAGGTGTCATCTGAAGGCCTGATAATAGCATACGAACCGGTGTGGGCCATCGGCACAGGCAAGACAGCAACGCCGGACCAGGCGCAGGAAGCCCACGAGTTCATCCGAAAAACCCTCTCGCACCTTTACGGAGAGCCTGCCAAAGGGCTGCGCATTCTGTACGGAGGCAGTGTTACCCCGGAAAACGTTGACACGCTTATGGCCTGCCCTGATGTCGACGGCGCCCTTGTAGGCGGCGCAAGCCTGAAGGCAGACAGTTTTGCGAGAATAGTCAAATATAATAAACAATAACAATCAATGCCCTAAACGGGTTTGCAGGAGGTCAGTGTGACAGTCTTTTTGTTGATAGTGCATGTATTGGTAAGCGTCTTTCTAATCTGCATAGTCCTTCTCCAGAGCGGCAAGGGCGCCGAAATAGGTGCTGCCTTCGGCGGGTCCAGCCAGACCCTGTTCGGCAGCAGAGGCGCTGCCACGTTCTTGAATAAATTAACAACCGCAGCAGCCGTTATATTCATGATAACCTCCCTGCTTCTGACCGTAGTCACGACAAAGGGATCATCGGTAATACAAAACGTGCCTGCTGAGCCGGGCAAGGCGCTGCCGCAGCAGTTGCCGCAGCAGCCGCTTCAGCAACCCGCACAGCAGCCTGCCCAGCAAGCGCCTGTCACAAAATAGAATTATGCAATGATGAGCAATTGAGCGCATAGGACCGCCAGAGACTTGGAATCCATGCGCTCAATTCGAACCGTCAATCCGAAACTGAAATTCCCTGGAGCCTTCATCTGCTTTTTATTATTTTCAATTGTTGTTCTTGTCTCAAGCTGCAGCCACGAACCGACAATCAAATATCCTAACGATATCACTCTGGGCACGCTGGCGGATGCGAAACGTCTGTTGCCGCTTCTGGCTTCCGACAGCGCGTCGAGCCAGGTTAGCGGCTATATATTCAACGGGCTGACCAAGTATGACAAGGACCTCAAAATCATTGGCGACCTGGCTGAGTCCTGGGACGTCAGTCCTGATGGCCTCATCTTAATCTTTCACTTGCGAAAAGGAGTTAAGTGGCACGACGGCGCCGAATTCACCGCCGACGACGTAGTGTTCACATACAACTCGGTCCTCAACCCAAAGACACCGACACCATACAGCAGCAATTATGGCCCTGTAAATTCTGTAGAGTCGATCGACAGGTATACCGTAAAGGTAACCTATAAGCAGCCATACGCCCCGGCCCTGGAATCCTGGGGCATGGGGATAATTCCAAAACATTTACTCGAAGGCAGGGATCTGGCTTCGCCGGAGATCAACCAGAATCCGGTAGGCACCGGACCATACAAGCTGAAGGAATGGGTTACAGGACAGAAGATAGTGCTTGAAGCCTTCGACCAATATTTTGAGGGAAGACCCAACATTGACCGGATAATCTTCAGGGTAATTCCGGACCCTGCCACCATGTTTCTCGAGCTGAAATTCGGCGGGATCGATTACATGGGCCTCACGCCTCCTCAATACAAGCTGCAGGCCGACACCGCTTTCTTCAACCGCTACTTCCAGAAATTCAGGTATCCGTCTTTCGGGTATACATACCTGGGCTTCAATCTCCTAAACCCTCTTTTCTCGGACAGGATGGTCCGCAGGGCAATCGCCCATGCAATAAACAAAAAAGAGCTAATCGCCGGCGTGCTCCTTGGATACGGCATTCCATGCACAGGCCCGTTCCCTCCTGAATCATGGGCATACAATCGCAACGTGCAGGACATCTCATATGATCCGGGCCGGGCAGCTGCGATACTTAACGACATAGGCTGGAAAAAAAACCGGGATGGCCGGCTTGAGAAGGATGGCAGGATTTTTTCATTCACGCTTATTACTAACCAGGGCAACGCAGAGCGCCTGAAGGCTGCCCAAATCATTAAAGAACAACTGAAACGAGTAGGCATAGACGTGAATATCAAGGTGCTGGAATGGCAGGCGATGCTTCACGAATTCATCGACAAGAAGAGGTTCGAGGCAGTCATGATGGGATGGGCGCTTTCCCGCGATCCGGACCTGTACGACATTTGGCATTCATCGAAAACCAAAGAAGGCGAGTTCAATTTCATCTCATACAAAAATGATGAAGTGGACAGGCTTCTGGTTGAAGGCAGGCAGACCTTTGACATACACGAAAGGATCAGGGTGTATCATCGCATTCATCAGATCCTCGCCGAGGAACAGCCCACCATATTCCTCTACATACCCGATGCCCTTCCAGTGCTGCACAAGAGGTTCAAGGGCGTGGAAAAAGCGCCTCTTGGAATATGGTATGATTTCATCCACTGGCGGGTGCCTGCAGACAGGTCGGAATGGTATCGTTAACCCTTGCTTCAAACTGCACCTGAACCGGCTGGACATGCTGTGCGAGCGATCAAATTACTCTTGACATCATTAGACGTCTGTGCTAATAATTGATACTAGTGTTTTGGAGATATCTATTTATTGACTCCATATTAAATTGGAAGGAGGTGACTTACACATGAAGAAGGTTTTGGCAATAGTTCTTTCACTCATGCTGCTGGCAGTATTCGCAGTTGGCTGCAAGAAGGCTGAGCAGCCTGCTCCTGCTCCGGCTCCAGCACCTGCTCCGGCACCGGCTCCGGCCCCTGCTCCGGCTCCTGAAAAGGCTCCTGAGAAGGCTCCTGAGAAGGCTCCTGAGGCAGCTCCTGAGAAGAAATAGTAACGCCTTCACGGGCACCGACACCATGAGAGACAGCAATGCCTCTCATGGTGTTGCTTTTTTGGAAAATTTGCTGCTATCATAAATCATTATTTCCGATGTTGAAAACGCTTAAGAGTGGGCCTCCCCACTCTTTTGTTTTATGGAGATGCAATGGACCGCGCCGGAGACACGAAGGAGAAGATTTGTGAACTTGCAGGTCAGGTGGCCGATGACGAAGGGCTCGAGCTGATTGACGTCGATATCCTGGGCTCCGGGCGCAGGATGTTGCTGCGCATTACTATAGACAAGGAAGGCGGGGTCACAGTCGGAGACTGCGAACGCGTAAGCAGGGGAGTGGAGGCATTGCTGGATGTCGAAGACATCATGAAGAGCGCATATACGCTCGAAGTATCCTCCCCCGGCCTTGACAGGCCTCTTACAAAAATGCGGGACTTTGAAAGGAGCATGGACAAGCTCGCACGGATAGTTACATCCGAAAAAATCGGGAACGAGACCTTTTTCATCGGCACGATAATAGACACCGGAGAAAACTGGATCAGACTCAGGCTAAAAGAGAAATCGCCAAGAAGCTCAGCAAAGAAAAAGGCGGTTGAAGCACCCGGGGATATATTCATCCCTTTCGACAAGATTTCGAAAGCCAATCTCGAAATCGAACCTTGAAATAGAGCGACAAAAGGGGTATCGACATGTCAAAAGAACTCTGCTTTGTAATGGACCAGATCGGCCGGGACAAGGGCCTCTCGCGCGATGCGCTCGTCAAGCTGCTTGAAGCTGCCCTGCTGTCAGCGGCCAAGAAGCGTTTCGTCAACAAGCCCAATATAGATTTGCGGATCGATCCCAAGAACTGCAATATCTCCGTCTTCGAGACCAAGACCGTTGTCGAAACAGTTGAAGCCCCGGATGAAGAGATTTCAATAGCGGATGCTCAGGCTGTCGATCCCGGCAAAGCCGCGGGCGACAAGATAGAGCTGCCGGTCCTGCTGCAGGATTTTGGCCGCATAGCCGCCCAGACCGCCAAACAGGTGCTCTTTCAGAAGGTCAGAGAGGCCGAGCGCGACGTGATCTTTGAAGAATACAAAGACAAGATCGGCCAGATAATCAGCGGTACGGTCATAAGAAAAGAGAAAGGGTTCTATTTCGTGGCGCTGGGCAAGACTGAGGCCCTGCTGCCGCAGAGGGAGACGCTTCCCGGCGAAACGCTGAAGAGGGGTGATATTGTAAAAGCCTACCTTGCGGATGTAAAGCAGAGCGCAAAGGGTCCGGCGATTGTGCTTTCGAGGACAGACCCCAATTTTATCGCAGGTCTCTTCAGGATGGAAGTTCCCGAAATACATGACGGCATTGTTATGATCAAAGGCATTGCAAGAGAGCCCGGCGAACGGACAAAAATAGCAGTCACATCGAGAGATTCATCGGTAGATCCCGTAGGGGCCTGTGTCGGGATGAAAGGCACGCGCGTCCAGTCGATCGTTAGAGAAGTAAAGGGCGAGCGCATCGATATAATCCCCTGGAGCGAAGACCCACGCATATTCATTGCACGGGCGCTCACACCTGCAAACGTGGACAGGGTCGGCATCAATGAAGCCGGGGTCGACAAGAGCGCAATGGTTATAGCTGACGACCAGCAGCTTTCGCTGGCAATAGGCAAACGCGGAGTCAATATCAAACTAGCCTCCAAGCTTACGGGATGGGAAATCGATATCCTGAGCGAATCCGAGTATTCCAAGATCAAGCTTGAAGAGGCCGACAAGGCGCTCGACGAGTCGCTCAAGAAGGACGCGGAAGAGAAAGCGGGACCCGAACTTTAATACCAGGGGGCAATCCAGGGATTGCCCCTCTTACTTTCTGAAATGGATATCCTCTCGCCAATCCAGTACATAAAGGGCGTCGGCCCCCGACGGGCTGCCTTGCTGAAGAAACTGGGCATCGAGACCGTCAAAGACCTTCTGTTCCATCTGCCCTCGCGTTACGAAGACCGGAGTTCTATCAGGAAGATCACTCAGCTTGCAGTCGGAGAAATCCAGACGGTCACCGGCAAGGTCATGAAATCGGAATCAGCACCGGCCAGCCCGAGAAGGCCACGCCTCAAACTACTTTCAGTTGTGATCACGGACGGAAGCGGAACACTCACCGCCAAATGGTTCAATCAGACGTACCTGAGCAAGCTTTTCAGGCCTCAGCAGAAGGTCATTTTTTACGGCATGGTAAAGTCCAATTACTGGGGCAGCGGCGTTGAGATGATAAGCCCGGAATTCGAAATCATCGATGATGAGGCGGAGGATGCCGACCACCTCAGCACCGGAAGAATCGTGCCGGTCTACGGGCTGACGGAAGGCATCAGCCAGAGACAGCTGCGCAGTATCACCCACACCGCGCTTGCGAGTTCACTCGCAGACATTTCTGACCCGATGCCTGCAGATATCATATCGCCGCTCCAGCTGCCGGAACTCAGGCAAAGCATCGAGGCAGTCCATTTCCCGCCTGTCGGGACACCCATAAACGATTTAAACGGAGGCATAAGCGCCTATCATCAGCGGCTTGCGTTTGATGAGCTTTTCACGCTGCAGCTCGGCCTCGCAGCCATAAAGAACAGAGACATCGCGGGAAAAGGCATCTCGTTCGTGCCCACCGGCGAACTGACAGACAGGCTTATCGGGAAATTGCCGTTCCATCTCACGGGAGCGCAACAGAGGGTCATCATAGATATATTGCACGACATGAAATCGCCTCACCCGATGCACCGATTGATTCAGGGAGATGTCGGGTCCGGAAAGACCATTGTGGCATTTTTCGCGATGCTGGCAGCCGTTGAAAGCGGGTATCAGGCAGCGTTGATGGCGCCGACCGAAATCTTGGCAGAGCAGCACTATGTAAACATCTGCAGTCTCGCCGAAACATTGGGGCTGAATGTTTATCTGCTGACCGGAAGCAGAAAGGACAAGGATTATGACGCGATTGCTTCGGGGAATGCGCAGGTAGTCGTGGGAACTCATGCCCTGATACAAGAAGCGGTATCGTTTAACAGACTCGGACTCATCGTAATCGACGAGCAGCACCGCTTCGGTGTGATGCAGCGGGCCGGCTTGAGAAAGAAAGGGGCAAACCCCGATACGCTGATCATGACGGCCACCCCGATACCGCGGACTCTGGCCATCACCCTGTACGGAGACCTGGACTATTCCCTTATCGACGAATTGCCTCCAAACAGGCGCCCTGTTGCAACAAAAATAATCCGCGAGGCCCAGAAGGACGCTGTCTACGATATCATGGACAAAGAGACAAAATCGGGCAGGCAGGTCTACGTTGTATATCCTCTTATCGAGGAGTCGGAAAAAAGCAATCTGAAGGCGGCAATTACCGGCATGGAAGCCCTCGCGAAAAAGTTCCCCCTTCTCAGAGTCGGCCTGATACACGGCAGGCTGTCTACCAGCGAGAGAGAAGAGATCATGGCCGAATTCAAGAGTGGCGCTATCCACATGCTGGTAACAACAACTGTTATAGAGGTAGGCGTGGATGTTCCTAACGCGACTCTCATGGTAATTATTCATGCGGAACGCTTCGGTCTTTCGCAGCTCCACCAGCTGAGAGGCCGCGTCGGAAGGGGTGCAGCACAATCGCATTGCTTGCTGCTGACTTACGGCGGCTCTGCAGATGCAATGAAGCGGCTGGACGTAATGGCCCGCACCAATGACGGATTCAGGATTGCTGAGAAAGACCTCGAGATCCGCGGGCCGGGCGAATTTTTCGGTACAAAGCAGTCCGGGCTGCCTGACCTGAAAGCGGCCAATCTGCTGCGCGATTACAAGCTCCTAGAGATCGCCAGAAGACAGGCTTTTATCCTGATAGAAAAAGATCCCTCCCTTGCCGCATACCCAGATCTGCGCAATAACCTGGAAGCATTCTGGGGGAAGCGACTCGAACTTTTCAAAACAGCCTGAGCCGGTTCATGCACTAAATTCGGCGAGTCCGGGGTCAGGCCGCGTTGACTCCTGCTGCGGAATGTAGTAGATTTATTCACATGGACGATACACCCCCTGCATTAGAAAATCGCATGCAGAAACTCAGGAAATACGGCAAGTCCCGAAGGGTAAGGATAGCCGGGATCCTCGTTCTGCTGTTTTTTATCGTTTTCTCAGTCGTCGGTTTCTATATATTGCCGCCTTACATAAAGAAGACAGCCATGGCAAAACTCAGCGAGCAGCTGGGGCGCCAGGTCAGTATCGAAGCCGTCACCCTCAATCCGTATACATGGGAAGCTACCGTCAAGGGATTCGAGGTCAGGGAGGCCGACGGCCGCACGCCGTTCGTGTCATTCGGCAACCTTTACGTTAATGTGCAGTTTAAATCGATCTTCAAAGGTGCGCCGGTCTTCAAGGAGATACGCCTGGAAAAGCCTTATCTGCATCTGGTCAGAACTGCCGCCAATCTGTACAATTTTTCAGACATCGTCGACAGGATCAAATCTGCACCGGCAGCGCCTCAGAAGAAAGGGCAGTCGAAGCCGTTATATTTTCTGGTGAACAATATACGCATCATAGATGGAAATATTCAATTCGATGACAAGCCTGTTGCAACCAGGCATTCAATCGACCGGATCAATCTCACAGTGCCTTTTATTTCTGATCTTCCCGCATTCCACGAGGCCTTTGTCCAACCCTCGCTGAGCGCAGTCGTCAACGGCACCCCGATCAGCTTCGCAGGGGCCTCGAAGGTCTTTTCAAACTCCCGCGAGACATCGTTCGACATCTCTTTCAGGGACATCGACATCCCGCATTATCTGGCATACGTTCCAGCCCGGATCAACGTGAAGGTGCCGTCCGGCAAGCTGGATATCCTCATGAAGCTTGCATATCGTCAGTATGAGGACCGCCCGCCAATGCTTGTTTTTACCGGCGAGACAAAGGCAAGAGACCTCATTTTCTCTCTGAAGAAAGAGAATGTTGAATTCCTCAGGATACCGGCGCTGGGCGTAAGAGATATTGCGTTTGACCTGGATGCTCACAGGATCGAGATCGGCTCCATATCTACGGAAAAAGGATGGCTTGCAGTGTCGCGTGCAGCTGACAGGCAAATCAACCTTGCTTCTCTCGTTTCGGACGCGCCATCGGCTGGTGCTGCTTCCGGCGACGAAAAGCCTGCGGCAAAATCCTCAGCCTGGACAATACTTCTTAAATCTTTCGTCATGGATGGATATTCCGTGGATATATCGGACAAGAGCAATCCTGCGCCGTTCGGTTTGTCGGTGGATGAAATATCATGCAAAGCAACCGATATTTCAACCGCACAGGATTCTAAAGGCACGCTCGCACTGACAATGAAGATTGATCGCAAGGGAAGCGTAGCTGTCCAGGGCGACTTCGGGATTGAGCCGGCTTCAGCAGACCTGTCGGTAGATGTCAAGGGCCTTCCGCTAAAGCCCATGCAGCCGTATCTGGGCGGGCGGCTGAAGGCGATCCTCGCGTCCGGAGCGCTCAATGTGAACGGAAAGGTGAGCACAAAACAGGAGGAGAAGGGCCAGTTCAAGACAGCCTTTAAAGGCAAGCTTTGGATCAACAGATTCGCCCTTCTTGACAAGACAAATGCGGAAGACCTGATAAAATGGGACACCCTTTACATGGGAGAAATGGATATAGGCTATGCGCCGCTGTACGCGCGCATCCGTGAAATATCTTTGACCAATCCTTACTCGCGAATAATCGTCAGCGCCGACCGTACGCTCAACCTCCAGGAAGTTTTTGTTCAGGATGAAACAAAGCAGGAATCCGGGCAAACGTCTCCGCCCGCCGGGTCCGGCGAAACGGCCCAGACAGCCGGACAGCAGAAGTCTGTAACCGGCACCACAAAACGCCAGACTGTCAGAATCGACAAGATCACCGTGCAGGGCGGGACAGTCAATTTGACGGACAACAGCGTTAACCCGAGGTTCAACGGCAACCTCCTTGATATCGGCGGCCGCATATCCGGACTATCGTCTGAGGAAAACAAATTCGGCGACGTAGAATTGCGCGGCAAATACGACAAGTATGCCCCCCTGGAGATAACCGGCAAAATCAACCCGCTGAGAGACGACCTGTATGTCGATCTGAAGGCCGACTTCAAGGACATGGACCTCACTCCGGTCAGCCCTTATTCAGGCCGATACGCCGGCTACACTATCCAAAAAGGAAAACTTTCGTTCCGGCTGGAATACCTGATCGTCAAAAACAAGCTCGATGCCAAAAACAATATCTTCCTCGACCAGTTCAACTTCGGCGAGGCGGTAGAAAGCCCGGAGGCCACGAAGCTGCCTGTACGGTTGGCTGTAGCGCTCCTCAAAGACCGCAATGGACAGATCAAGCTCGACATACCTGTCAGCGGCTACACTGACGACCCGAAATTCAGCATCGGCAGCATCATACTGAAGATAATCGTAAACCTGCTCGTCAAGGCTGCTACATCGCCGTTCGCCTTGCTCGGCGCCATTTTCGGCGGAGGAGAGCAGCTTGGATATGCAGAGTTCGATTACGGCTCGGCGTCACTTTCACCCGAAACAATCAAGAAACTGGAGACGCTCGGCAAGGCCCTGAACGACCGGCCTGCACTCAAAATGGACATTGCAGGGCATGTCGATGCGGAAAAGGACCGCGAAGGCCTCAAGCAATTCCTCCTGTCCCGCAAAGTAAAGGCGCAGAAGGTAAAAGCGGTGGCAAAAGGCGGCGCCGATACTTCATCTGTCGACGAAATAAAGGTGACAGATCAGGAATATCCGGAATTTCTAAAACGGGCATACAAACAGGAGAAGTTCCCGAAGCCGCGCAACTTCCTTGGCATTGCGAAAGATATCCCCGTGCCGGAAATGGAAAAACTGATGCTGACCAATATGGTGGTCGGAGAAGAGGACCTAAAGGCCCTTGCAACCGCCCGCGCGCAGGCGGTCAGGACCTATCTGGTGCAGACATCGAAGGTGGAACCCGATCGCATCTTCATCACCGAAGCCAAGGCTGCCGAGAGCGAAAAGAAAGAAGGGGCAAAATCCAGCCGAACTGACTTCAAGCTAAAGTAATATATCTCAAGTCATCGTACGGTCACACCGTCAACCTAATCGTCTGCATGCTTCTGCAGGACGGCAGCAGTTGCGAAATTGGAGCTGCTGGCATTACAATTAACAGACATGTACTCAAGGCTTAAAAGCGACCTCGACGAAGGGGTGAACAAGGTCAAATTGTTTGCACGCCTGCTTTCAGAACGGTTACGGATTGAAATTGCCGTCCTCCGCCTGCTCCATAGATCTGAAGACCTAAAAAAGAAGCGCGACTCTCTTTTGCAAAAGATCGGTGAAGAAACTTACAGGATGCACAAGAACGCAGGCGGCATTCATCCGGGACAGGAAATGCTGGAAGCAATCAAAGAGATTGACGGGCTCGAAGCTGAGATAAAAGATACTGCCGACAAGGTGTCTGAAATTAGCAGGGTAGCTGCATGATCATGCTCGCTGTCACTGGGCTGGTTTTTGGGCTTGTGATCGGTTCGTTTCTCAATGTCTGCATTTACCGGCTGCCCAGGGAACTTTCGATTGTCAATCCCCCGTCGTCCTGCCCAAACTGCAAAACGCCGATCAAACCCTGGGACAACATACCTGTCATCAGTTACATCCTTCTGGCCGGAAAGTGCCGCAAATGTTCCCAGAAGATCTCCTTGCGTTATCCTTCTGTCGAGCTGCTGAATGGGTTGCTATACGCGGCGGCTGCTTATCAGTTCGGATGGGGATGGCACCTGCCGTTGATCTGCGCGCTGATTTCATCCATGATTCTAATCACCTTCATAGACCTTGATTTTCAGATCATACCCGACGCCATTACTCTGCCGGGAATGATAATAGGGTTGGCCTCCTCTCATTTCATAATGCCGGATCCATTCTCGATGAATGCGCTATTGGGCTTTACTGCTTCCGTCATCGGGCTTCTTGCCGGGGGAGTGTCATTTTACCTGATCGCACTGCTGAGCAGGGGAGGAATGGGCGGGGGTGATGTAAAGATGATGGCAATGTTGGGGTCGTTCCTGGGCTGGAAAGGCGTCTTCCTGACCACGCTGCTCGGAAGCTTGCTGGGCTCGCTGATAGGCATTGCGCTGATTGTCTTCAAGGGAAAGGGGAGAAAAACAAAGGTACCTTTCGGCCCCTTTCTGGCGCTGGGCTCGCTTGTGGCCCTTTTTTTCGGACGCATTATCCTGGATTGGTATTTCCCCGGCCGGATCGGCTAAAATATAGTTTACTTGTCAATAAGGCTGCTGCCTTTATCGTTCTTAATGATCGAAAAATAACACTAAAGGCCTGATCTTTCGAGAGACATGTTAACGGCCACCGGAGCAATAAAACCGATGAAAAGAGATGATTTAAGAAACATAGCCATTATAGCCCATGTCGACCATGGAAAAACTACGCTGGTTGACGGCATGCTGAGGCAGGCCGGCATCTTCAGGGCCAACCAGCAAGTGCAGGAGCGCGTCATGGACTCCAATGACCTGGAACGTGAGCGGGGCATAACGATCATGGCGAAGAATACCGCCGTCGAATACGATGGGGTAAAGATCAATATAGTGGACACGCCGGGACACGCCGACTTCGGCGGAGAGGTAGAGCGCATACTGAAGATGGTGGACGGCGTGCTTCTGCTCGTGGATGCATCGGAAGGCCCGCTGCCGCAGACGCGCTTCGTGCTGAAAAAGGCGCTTGAGCTGAAGCTGCAACCGATACTTGTAATAAACAAGATCGACAGGCCGGATGCGCGCATTCAGGAGGTGCTGAACGAAGTCTACGATCTGTTTATCGACCTGGATGCTTCGGAGGAACAGCTCGAATTCCCCATCATTTACACGAATGCGAAGCGGGGTACTGCTACTGCAGATCTTTCGATCGAAGGCACCGACCTCAAACCCCTTTTTGATCTGATTCTCAGCACCATACCCTCACCGGAGGGCGATCCGCAGGATGTCCTGCAGCTGCTCGTCACAAATATCGACTACAACGACTATGTAGGCAGGCTTGCCATCGGCAAGATATTCTCCGGCACGGTAAAGATGGGCAGTCAGGTGGCCATGGTCGCGCGAGACCAGAAAACCACAAAAACAAAGATAACCTCCATATATACCTTTCAGGGACTAGAGAGGATCGATGCGACAGAGGTGTCTGTCGGTGATATCGTGGCCCTCGCCGGATTAGAGGGTATCAACATCGGAGATACCATCACAGATATAGACAACCCGCGGCCCCTGCCGCGAATAACAGTGGACGAACCTACCATCTCGATGGTCTTTTCGGTCAACACGTCGCCGTTTGCCGGGCGGGACGGCAAATATGTAACTTCGCGCAACCTGCGCGAGCGGCTTGAAAAGGAGCTTCTTTACAACGTGGCCATAAAGGTGGAATTCGACAACACCGATTCGTTCAAGGTTATGGGCAGAGGAGAGCTGCAACTCGCCATCCTTATCGAGATGATGAGGCGCGAGGGTTACGAACTTTCCGTCTCGATGCCTGAAACCATCACGAAGGAGATTGAGGGCAAGCTGCATGAGCCGATGGAATTACTCGTAATAGATGTACCTGAAGAATTTGTCGGCGTGGTGACCCAGCAGACCGGAATGCGCAAGGGCAGAATGCAGAAGATGCTGAACAACGGGCACGGCCGGGTAAGGCTCGAGTTCAGGATACCGTCGCGTGGCCTCATTGGATTTAGATCGCAGTTTCTCACGGACACGAAGGGAACCGGCCTCCTAAACCATCTGTTCGACGGTTATGAGCCGTGGCACGGGCATATGTCGAAACGGCAGACCGGAGTGCTCGTCGCCGACAGGCCGGGCAAGTCCAACACGTATGCCCTGTTCCATCTGCAGCCTCGAGGCACCCTGTTCATTCGTGAAAATGTACCTGTCTATGAAGGAATGATAATCGGCGAAAATGCGAGAGAGGCCGATCTCGATGTCAACGTGACCAAGGAAAAGAAACTCACTAATATGCGGGCCGCAAGCGCCGACGACATAATGCAGCTGATACCGCCACGGTTACTCAACCTAGAGCAGGCGATCGAATTCATCAAAGAGGATGAACTTGTCGAGGTCACGCCAGAGTCGGTGAGGCTGAGAAAGAAGGTCCTCGAAGCGAACAAAAGACCGCGGCCCAACAAAGATTAGCAGACACCTGGCCGCTGCGAGCGTCTTTGCGCAGGCTCGGCAATAAAGTAAAGTATGAAAGTCAAGAAATGGTTACGGTATGCCCTACTGCTCTGTGCTTTGGCCTTCATCCTTAGCATCGCCATCTATTTTGTATATCCCAATGTCTCAAAGCTGAAAAAGGAAAATCCGGGGAAATCTTCCTTCATGGTATACCGCGAAAGGCAATGGAAGGAGGAAGGCAAAAGGATCGCGATCCGGCAATACTGGGTCCCGCTTTCGCGTATCTCCAGCTACATGACAAAGGCGGTCATTATCGCTGAAGACGACAAGTTCTGGTCGCATGCCGGCTTCGATTTCGAGGCCATTGAGAAGTCCCTTGAAAAGGACCTGAAGGAAAAAAAATTCAAATTCGGTGGAAGCACAATAAGCCAACAGCTGGCAAAGAACCTTTATCTCACGCCATCCAAGAATCCTCTTCGTAAAATCAAAGAGGCAATCCTGACCTGGCGGATCGAAAAGGGCCTTTCTAAAAGGCGCATTCTTGAACTCTATCTGAATGTCGCGGAATGGGGCGAAGGCATCTTCGGGATCGAAGCAGCATCGCGCCATTATTATGGTAAAACAGCGTCTGCGCTGAGCGCTGAAGAAGCTGCACATCTTGCTGCGGTTCTTCCCAATCCAAGAAAATACAGCCCGGTCGGCATTTCTCGTTACGTGAACAACCGCTCCAGGATCATCTACGAGATCATGGTAAGGAGGGGAATCGTTGTCGAGGAATACGAAGATATGATCCAAAGCCCTGACGAAAACAGCGCGACACAGGCACCGCCGCTCATCGACAGGATGGCCGCTCCGGGTATGCAGTAGTTTTCTGTTTCAGACCCTCAGGCCGACGCCTGTTTGTTGGCCTCGTTAAGGCTATCTGCCTTGACTATATCAATGTCCGCCTGTATCTTCTTGACCGCAGTAGTGAGTTCATTATATATGGCATGTGCCCGACCGTCACCGGCCCTTGCCGATTTTACAGCCTCTTTGGCAAGCAAATGGATCTTGTCGTGAGCGGATGAAAGCCTGCCGAAACTTTGCAAATGCCCAAGCAGCGACTGCCCTTCATTCGCGTACCATTTGCCAAACCTGCATATGTGTTTTTCAAGTTCGATTTCATCAACAGATCTGCGACCGTCGACCGCGTCTCCGACCTTATACATGAACGACCTGATGTCCCCTTTCGCAATCTCCAGCAAAGCGGCCCCGCTGCCTATCGTCTGAAAACCCGAGAATGATTGTGTAAGGTCGCCCACGACGCCGACTATTCTGTCAGTACCCTTCAGCACCTCGGCTGCCCTGCTTTCGGTCTCTTTTGCGATCGAAGATGTAATCTCTATATTGCGGGCAACCTCCTCTGCAGCAGAAGACTGCTCCTCGACGGCCGTGGCTATCTGGGTTATCTTGTCATTGGCATTCGCAACAGCCTCCGTCATGCCCTCGATAGAGCCCATGACCTGCTTGATTGCCTCGTCGGCCCTTGTCACCTCTTCTGCAGTATCGCTCATCCTCCTGGTCGTCTCTGCAGACTCATTCTGAACTGCCCTGATCTCAGCCGTGATCTGCTCAGTCGCCTTGATCGTCTTCTCCGCGAGTTTTCTGACCTCGTCTGCAACCACGGCAAAGCCCCTGCCCTGCTCTCCAGCCCGCGCGGCCTCGATGGCCGCGTTCAGCGCAAGCAGATTTGTCTGGTCGGCAATCTCCTTTATGACCGTTACTATATTGCCGATATCAGCCGATTTAGTATTGAGCTTCTCGATCATTTCAGCAAGCCCTACAGTCGACACATGGACACCATTGACAGTCTCAACAGCCCCCATTGCAATATCCCTGCCGCTGTTCGCCATGTTCATCGCGGTCGCTGATATCTCCGAAGCCGACGAAGCGTTCTTGGCGATTTCCGTTATCGTCTGGCTCATCTCTTCCGCAGCAGCCGCTATCTGATTGGCCTGCGCAGACTGTTTTCTCGCGCCGGACGTCATTTCGTTCGCATTGTCTTTCAACATGCCCGACGTTGTCACAACCTGTCCTGTAGAAACCAACATGCTCTCGACCATCTTTCCGTAGGAATCAAGGACCTTGTTGATATCGTCCGCAAGCAATCCGATTTCGTCTTTGCCTCTAGCGCTGAGTCTGCCCCTAAGGTCGCCCCTCCCCTCGGACAACGCAGACGAAAAACCCGTCATGATATGTTCATACTGCTTTACAGGTCCCGATATGAACCGTCCGCCCACAAGAAAAGTTGTTGCAGTAACAACTATCGAGATAATAATGAGCACCACGCCAACACCCGCAAGAATCTTGAAAACAGTTGCCATCACGTCGTCTGCATATATACCGGTCCCTACATACCAGCCCCAAGGCCTGAACAACTTTACATAGGAAATTTTCTTGACTGGATTGGAGCTTTCCGACCTTGGCCATAGATATTCGACAAATGCGTCGCCATCCTTCTTGGCAAGGCTGACCACGTCATCCAGGAAAGGCTTCCCTTCCGCATCTTTAAACGTCGATATAGGTTTGCCGATCAGCTCTGCCTTGGGATGGGCGAGCATTTTATCGGAATCGTTGATCCAGACATATTCCTTGCCATTTTCTCCGAACCTGAATTTGCTCAGCGTGGCCACTGCGCGCTGCCTGGCCTCTTCGACAGTAAATTCACCATTTGCCGCGCGCTGTTCATATTCCGCAATAAGATTGTATGCAACCGTGACAACATCCTGCACGTTGTTCTTTTTTTCAGTCGTCAGCTTGTCTTTAGTAACAGGCAGGACATAGACGAATACGCCGATCATCATAAGACCTACCGCCATTATCGGCATCAGAGAGATCTTCCAGAAGACAGGCCAATTTTTGAAACTCAGAAGGTCCCGGATATTAAATGTCATGGTCTCATCCCTCCTGCAGCAACTTTTTAGAAAAAACCGTTTACCGGCACTGCAGTAAATGACCGATCTCCTCCCCATGGCAGCCCGGCCCCTAAACTGCATGATTATAGCAGATTTGTCGGATGCAGCCCTTTTGAAATTAAATGATATTTTTGCATAGATCTATAATTTTTTTTTATAACCGCAGCATTACTGCTCACGACTCAACTTTTTGATTTCCTCCATCAGCTCCATAGGCGTAATGATTCCCTTCTTCAGCAGTAGGTTTATCAGCGCTTCCAGCTCCAGCGCGCTGCTGATAATCAGCTCCTCGATCGACTCCATTCCCTCTTTTTCCGGCTCGTCGCTCATATCAGACCTCCTGTGTTTTTCTTGCGGTCGTCGCTCTGCTACGTGAAACGTCGGACCTATTATTCTGCGACGCCGGAGATTCGTAAGAAACTGCTGAAACAATGAAAATCGCGGTATCGTTCGGCCTTTTCACCACCACTTCATCGCCCTCTGATTTTCGCAGCAGCGCCTTTGCCATAGGGGAATCAATGCTTATATGTCCCTTGTCGGCGTCGCTTTCGTCGGGGCCCACAATACGATAACGACATATGGCGCCCGATGCCTCCTGAAGATCGACCCAGGCCCCGAAATATATCACAGACTCGTCAGCCGGCTTGCGGTCGACCACAACGAGTTCGCCCAGTCTCTTTGTCAGGAAACGCACCTTGGCATCTATCTGGCGCAGCTGTTTCTTCCCATATATGTACTCCGCATTTTCAGAGCGGTCGCCCATGGCCGCTGCTTCAGCCACTGCCTGCGTAACCTTGGGGCGCTTTGTCTTCCAGAGATAGGACAGCTCGTCAGCCAGGCGTCTGTAGCCTTCCGGGGTTATATAAGGAGACGCCTTCGAGCCGCCTGATGTTCTTCTCATAATCATCGATTGTGAATTATACCATTTCCTGTCGCCGACGCGGCTCAAGGCCACCTCAGCCCGCCCTGTTTCCATCAATCTCAAAATGTATGTTATTCTTAAAACCAGGGCATGTGAGAGGATTAGCTTCCTCATGCGGCAGGGCAAAACCCCTCTGCAGAACTGTGCTGCCAGTCTTGAGATCTCGCGGAGAAAAATGGGAATGAACAAAATAGTGGTATTCGTCCTCGGACCGGACAGGCCGGGTATTATAGCCACGATATCAAGGGTGCTCTTCGATCATGGATGCAATCTGGAAGACGTAAGCCAGACGATCCTGCAGGGCGAGTTCCTGGGAATCTTTATTGTCTCTGTAGAAGCAGGAAGCAGTGCTGAGTCCTTGTTGTCGGCACTACAGGAGCAGCTGGGACCATCCGGCCTCTTTGTCCATTTAAGATCATTGGACAATCGGGCCTATGCAGAGGCACCCCTTAGCGAGCCCTTCATCATAACAACCATCGGCCCTGACAGGCCCGGTCTGGTTGCGGGGATCACTGAAGTGCTTGCCCGTTACAATGTGAATATCACCGATCTGAAGGCCGTACCCAGGGCAGATCAGGACCGACTCGATTACATCATGATATATGAGGTTAACATGCCTCCTACGGCGGATTACAGTGTCTTGAGATCGGCCCTCAGCGACCGGGCCGCGGAGCTCGGGCTGGACATCAACCTTCAGCACAGAAGAATCTTCGAGCAGATCCATAGGGTGTAATCCATGCTGACTGAACGCGAAATAATAGCCACGCTGGAAATGCTGCGAAACGAGAATCTGGATGTCCGCACGGTAACGCTCGGCGTCAGCCTTTTTGATTGCGCAAGCCATGACTCAGAACGTTTCATCGCCAATATGCGGGCCAAGCTATTCAGAATTGCCGGGACGCTCGTGGAGATCTGCGAAGAAATCGGCCTGAGGTATGGCATCCCGGTGGTAAACAAGAGGGTAGCCGTGAGTCCGGTAGCTGTTGCAGCCTGCAGTTTTTCAGCTGAAGCAATGCTCCGCATTGCGCTCGCCCTGGACGAGATTGCCCGCAATCTCCGGATCGACTTCATCGGCGGATTCGGGGCCCTCGTGGAAAAGGGCTTTACAAAAGGCGACAGCGCGTTGATAGAAGCCATCCCCCACGCCCTTGCAGAAACAGAGAGAGTCTGTTCGTCCATAAATGTCGCTTCAACGCACGCCGGCATCAACATGGACGCCGTTTCACTGATGGGGAAAACCATAAAGCGAACCGCTGAGATCACTGCAGACCGGGATGGGCTCGGCTGCGCCAAGCTCGTGGTGTTTGCAAATATACCGCAAGATGTTCCTTTCATGGCGGGAGCCTATCTCGGCATAGGAGAGCCCGACTCGGTTATCAATGTCGGCGTCAGCGGCCCCGGCGTCGTAAGAAAGGCGATTGACAGGGCTCGCGCTGCCGATCCTTCCCTAGACCTGGGTAAGCTGTCCGAAACGATCAAGCGCACGGCATTTAAAGTCACCCGCGTGGGTGAACTCATCGGCAGACAGGTTGCAGACAAGCTGGGTGTACCTTTTGGAGTTGTAGATCTCTCGCTTGCGCCGACCCCCAATGTCGGCGACAGCGTCGGTGAAATATTTCAGAGCCTCGGGCTCGCCAGCATCGGGAACCCCGGGTCGACGGCAGTTCTGGCGATGCTCAATGATGCAGTGAAGAAAGGCGGCATCTTCGCCAGCTCGTCCGTCGGTGGACTGAGCGGGGCCTTCATCCCTGTAAGCGAAGACCTGAACATTGCCGAGGCGGCAAGGAATGGAAGTCTTTCGCTGGAAAAACTTGAGGCGATGACAAGCGTTTGCTCCGTTGGGCTGGACATGGTTGCCATCCCCGGAGATACGTCAGCAGAGACCATTTCCGGGATCATAGCAGACGAAATGGCCATAGGTGTTATAAACAGCAAGGCAACAGCCGCCAGGCTGATACCGGTTCCGGGCAAGAAGACCGGGGAGCGCGTCTCGTTCGGCGGGCTGCTCGGAGAGGCAACCATAATCAACGTTCGAGATGACGGCGGCTCTGCCGGCTTCATTAAGCTCGGAGGCAGGATTCCAGCCCCGGTGCAGAGCTTCAAGAACTAGGAACAAGAAATCTGATGGCCATTAAACCGGCAGCGGGTGACAGGATTAAGCAGGACTTTGCCAAACGACGCAAATTTCAACTCACAGCGATATGGGTGACTCTGGTGCTCCTGCTTGCACCAGCACTGCTTTATCATCACTCCCAGTTGTTGGCAGACTTTTCCAAGAACGATCTGCTAGCAGCCCAGGTTCTAATCCTCTGCGCATTCATCGGATTCACTGCCGCCAACTGGAGATGCCCTTCCTGCGGCAGCTATCTGGGTCCGAACTTAAGCCGGCGGTTTTGCGGGCGTTGCAACACTGAGCTGCAATATTCTCCGGCAGATCACTCCCGTTCCGAAAGGGACTTGTAATTCTTTTTGCCTTTCAGCGACGTGACGTATGAGGGCCTGATGATGCGCCCCTGAATGATCTCTTCTATCCTATGGGCGGACCAGCCTGCGACCCTGGCCATTGCGAAGATCGGGGTGAAGAGCTCCTTCGGGATGCCCATGCAGCGGTAAACGAAACCGGAGTAAAAATCGACATTCGTGCAGACGATCTTTCCCTTCTTGTCTTTGAGCAACCTGGGGGCTATCCGGGAGATACGCCTGTAAAGAGAAAACTCCTCTTCGCGCTTGGCGAGCTTTGCAAGCTCCCCGGCTTTGTTTTCAAGATAGACGGCTCTGGGGTCAGACACCGTATAAACAGCATGACCCATGCCGTAAATCTTTCCGGACTTGTCCCCGGCTTCCTTGTCAACGAGCATCTCAAGATACCGGGTCAACTCCTCGTCGTTGCTCCAGTTCTTGACCTTCTTCTTGATGTCGTTCATCATGGCAACCACCGCCTCGTTGGCGCCTCCGTGCAGATGGCCTGAGAGCGAGCCAATCCCGGCGCACAGTGCCATATAAGTGTTAGCGCCCGAGGAAGAGACGCACCTGGTCGAAAAAGTGGAGTTGTTTCCGCCTCCGTGTTCGGCGTGGAATATCAACATGGTGTCGAACAGTTCGGCAGTGGCCCTATCGGGGATTTCGCCGGTAAGCATGTACAGAAAATTCTCCGCCGCGCTCAGTTGCTGCAGAGGCTCTCTTAGCTTCTTCGGGTCTTTCCTTTCCATCTTTGCAGTCAGGTAGTTATAGGCTATTATCGTGGGGAACTGAGCGATCAGCTCGATGCATTGCCGCGTTACGTCATTCATGTCGGTCGAATTGGGCTGCCGGTCGAAAAGATGCATGGCCGATACCATCGTGTGAAGCGACCCCATCTGGTCGTCATGCCTTGGCCTGCTCAATATCATTTCTTTGGCACCGTCGGGCAGCGACCTCTTCTTCGCGAGGAGCAGCGAAAAGGCCCTGAGGTCGGAGATGGTCGGGAGCACGCCCGTCAGCAGCAAATAGACTATTTCCTCAAAGCCGACCCTTCCGTCCTTTTCCTTGCCGTGCACCAGATCAGCGACATCGTAGCCGCAGTAATACAGCTTCCCAGGGACAGGATTCACCTTTTCGGTCCCGTCGCCGCGCGCGACCTTCTCGTAGCCGATTACCTGCCCTTTGCTCGTAATCCCGACGAAGACGCCTGTCCCATTTTCATTTCGCAGTCCCAGCTTGATGTTCTTCTCCCTGACGGTCCGCTGATCGACCTTATCATGAAGCAGGGCAAGTTCCTGAATCTTTCTGAGTACTCCGTCCATATTATCGACCCCTTCTCACATTTCAATCTTTTTATTAAAATATTTTTTATCGGCACAATGCAAATTGTCCGCGCAGTCCTTATTGCCGGGAAGCGTGCGATAAGATACAATCTAATCATCGAGAAACGTCATATCGAAACCGAAAGCGGAGGTTAAAAATGACACAAACACTGAACGGGCACGGATTGCCTTTGATCCAGGATGCAGACCTGAACGGCAAAATCGTGCTGGTGCGCTTCGATCACAACGTCGTCAAAAAAGGAGAGATACGCGACCCGTTCAGGATCGACCGGACTGTCGGGACACTCTTCCATATAGTCGAGCGGGGCGGCAGGCCCATCATGATGACGCACGTCGGCAGACCGAAAGACAAGAAGAGCGGGGCCATCTCATGCAGGCCGGAGGAATCCGTTGAGCCCATAGTGCAGTATCTGGAGCAGAAGCTGCACACCAGGATTCACGTACCGCGTTTTTCCGCCGACCCGGAAAAAGGGGTAACCGGCATCGATACGTCCGTTAACCTTGCTATACGCGACCTGAGAGAGAGACGGATCGGAGGCATATATCTGCCCAATACCAGATGGTTCTATGGTGAAGAAGCCAAGGGGGAACCCTGCGACAGCTTTTCACTCCAGCTTGCCGGACTTGGAGACATTTATGTTAACGATGCGTTCGGGTCGTGGCAGCCGCACGCCTCCACATTCAACATCACGCGCCACCTTCCATCCTATGCAGGATTCCTTATGCAGCAGGAGATCACCAACCTTGGAAGGGTGCTGGAGCCTGACAGGCCATTTCTCGCTGTAGTTGCGGGATCGAAGTATGATACGAAAATCCGGCCGCTATACGCCATATATGAGAAAGTGGACCGGCTCATACTCGGAGGAGTCATCTACAACACCTATCTTTGTGCAAAATACAACATTCTAATGAAGGGCGTGCTTGACGAAGACATCGCGCTGGCAAAAGAACTGGTCGAGAAAGACAGGCAGCAGAAAAAAATAGTCGAGCTGCCGCGCATAATAGAATCGGACACGCTTGAGGGAAGAATCGAAGGCAGGTACCGCACCGTTTCCGTAAAAGATTTTAAGCCAGGCGCATCATACGGCTACGTTCTCGACATCGACCCGTCGTCTTTCGAAGATAAAGAAGTGGCTGAGGCAATACAGGCGGCAAAGACAATTTTCGTAAATGCGGTCATGGGATTCACGCCTCACTTCACCGCTGGCTCGCAGGCCCTTGACAACACAATCGATCGCAACTCCTCCGCCATGAAGATGTACGGCGGGGGCGATACGCTGCAGGAATTCAAGGACCTCTGCCCGGGGCTATATCTGTCGGTAATGGACAACGCCAACTACTATTTCTTTACCGGCGGAGGAACGGTGTTGACGGCCATTGAACAGGGCAGCCCTTACGGACTGAAACCCGTGCAGGCGCTGATCGAGGCCGCCGGGAAATGAAGAGCTGCTTGAGGATTAACATGCACTCGTGGTCCTGCAATGTTGCCGAAATAGATAGTATGATCTATATCATACTATTGGGGATTCTGCCGGTGATATGCTTTAGCAAACTATGCGTTGCCGGAGGGCCGGATGCCTGACAGCCCGGAATTGACAGATGAGGACATACGGGAAGCATTGAAAGAAATAGGCTCCTACGTCGATGTGACGGAAGAGGACCTGAAAAAAATTTACGTCCTTGCCTTAAAACATGCACGTCGGAGGCTTGCCTCATCGCTTCCTGTATCAAGCGCAATGACAACCAGGGTTGTAGCAGTTACAGTTGATGATGATGTTGCAACGGCCGTGAGGCTGCTTTCTGAAAACCGCATCAGCGGACTGCCCGTCATCGACAATTCAAATATAGTTGTCGGAGTTATATCGGAAGCCGACATACTCGGTTCCCTGGGGATGGGAAAAGACCTCACATTCAGAGATATCATCAGGCAAATGATGGGCGAATCCGCCGCGCCTCACAGTAAAGGGGATAAGGTCGGCGACATCATGTCGGCACCGGCAATTACGGTCTCGGCGTCGACCGACATCGAAACTGCAGCCAGGCTGTTATCTGAAAAAAGGATCAAGCGACTGCCGGTCGTCGACGATGACGGCAGACTTGTGGGCATCGTTGCGAGGGCAGATATTGTGAGGGCCGTACAATCCAGATGAATACCTTCCTTTCGAAGATGAAAGGGGGCGCCCAGCCTCCTCCGCGCATGAGCATGTCCGAAATATTCTATTCTTTTTTTGGAGGCTTCCTGGGGATCGGCATTTGCGCCTTCCTGTCCCGCAATTTCTTCGAACCGAAAGATCTAGTGCTGATCATCGGATCAATGGGGGCATCAGCAGTTTTGGTCTATGGGACCGTCAAGAGTCCTCTCGCCCAGCCGCGAAACCTGATCGGCGGCCACGTGATATCAGGACTTGTCGGCGTCTTTTGGTTTCAGATCCTGCCGGACAATATAGTGCTTGCATCCGCCCTTGCCGTATCGTTTGCAATTGCAGCGATGGGCCTGTCAAAGACACTTCATCCGCCGGGTGGTGCAACGGCGCTAATTGCAGTTATCGGCGGCGATAAGATCCACAATCTGGGCTTCCTTTATCCGTTTGTGCCTGCAGGTGCCGGCGCCCTAGTGCTGCTTATCGTCGCTCTCATTACAAACAATCTTGTTCCTTCAAGGAAGTACCCTGAATACTGGCTTTGAAGGCATTCGGCGTGAAAATCGCGCCTATAAATACAGAGACTAGGGCTCAAACGCGCCCTTGACTGGGGCTCCGACCCCTACTATCATGTTTTAAAATGCTATTGCAAGGAGGTGATGAATCTTTTTTCATGTCAGGTGCCAGTTTTTAGCTGCAGACTGGTTTATTAGCAATCAGCCGTCAGTCCAAATTTCCATTACGAAAGGAGTTATATGCGCCTGTTGAAATCTCTTGTTATCGTATCAGCTTTGCTGATTCTCGCAGCAACGGCTTCTGCTCAGGTCTGCGTTGAATGTCATCAAAAGGCAACGCCTAACATTGTCAAGGACTGGCAGGTTAGCAAGCACAGCAAGAACGGGATCGATTGCGCCGTTTGCCACGGCAGCGATCACATGACCGCTTTGGATAGCGCGAAGGCCAAGATACCGACGCCGGATACCTGCGGAGCATGTCATGAAAAAAGGGTGAAGGAATACAAAAGCGGCAAGCATGCAAAGGCCTGGACGGCAATGAACGCAATGCCGACAATCCATTGGCAGCCCATGGCTTTGATTGAGGGACAGAAAGGCTGCGGGGCCTGCCATAAGATCGGAATCAAAAGCGACGCCGAAATCAAGGAGCTGAAGAAGAGCGGGCAGGTATTCGGCAATGCGTCGTGTGATTCATGCCACACCCGCCATACTTTCTCCGTTCAGGAAGCAAGGCAGCCGCAGGCATGTCAAACCTGTCATATGGGCTTCGATCATCCCCAATGGGAGATGTATTCAGGATCCAAGCATGGAGTCCGCTACCTGTTAAAACAGGAGAAAGTGCTGCCTGAGGACATTGCCGCGCCGACATGCCAGACATGCCACATGCAGGAGGGGAATCACGCCGTAAGAGCCGCCTGGGGGTTCCTCGCCGTGCGTTTGCCCATGCCTGAAGACAAGGAGTGGGCAGCCGACAGGGCGACCATCCTTCAGGCGCTTGGGGTCTTGGATCCGAACGGCAAGCCTACTGCCAGACTTGATGCGGTAAAGGCGGCCGACCTGGCAAGACTGTCTCAGGAAGAATGGCAGAAGGACAGGGACAAGATGCTTAAGACGTGTAACCAGTGCCACTCCATGAACTTCGCGAAGTCGGAACTCGCCAAGGGTGATCAGATGATTAAGTCCGCTGACCATCTAATGGCGGAAGGGATCAGGATAATAGCAGATCTTTACAAAGACGGAGTCTTGACGCAGCCGAAGACCTATGCTGCGGCATTCCCGGATCTGCTGACTTTCCACGATGCGCCGACTGTAATCGAGCAGAAGCTCTTCGTCATGTATCTTGAACACCGGATGAGGACCTTCCAGGGCACTTTCCATGCGAATCCGGACTATGCCCTGTGGTATGGTTGGAGCGAGATGCAAAGGGATCTGACCGAGATCAGGGAAATGGCTGCCAACATGCGAGAGAAGGCAATGACGGCAAAGTCGGCCGGTATGAAAAAGAAGAAATAGAAGCTATTTCAATTTCAACCAGGAAGGCCCGGATCTATCCCGGGCCTTCCTCATTTCAAAACCGTCCCTCTGAATTGTTGAGCTAAAGAATCCTATCGGCTGATGTCTGCGGCGCTCCGCTACTTTTTGTCTTTATTGTAGAGATACCAGGCCGCCGCTCCAGCCAGCGTGGCAGCTCCTGTTCCGATCCCGATCGTCCAGAGCTTTTTTCTGCGGGTTATCCTGTTATCGACCCATTCCGAATATCTGGCGGCCACCATTTCACAGTGCCTTATATCGGCTTCGCTGAAACCGAATATATCGGTAAAAAGCACGATTCTTTCATCAATCACAGCCCGAAGCAGCGTCCAGTAGCGCACCTTGTCCAGATATGGTTTGCGCATACGCAAATCCTTCTCCTCTTTTATGGTGTGTACGAATCTTTCGAGCAAGGCCTTGTCTGCGCCCTTGTATATGGTCAATTCCGGATCGTCGATCTCGCTGAGAATCGGCCACTGGCACTGTTCTTCAATATTGAATATCTCCGGCCAGGCCCTTTTGCCCGCAATTCTGAGTATGACTGTTTTGGCGACTGACTGATAAAAAATGCGCAGTTCCTTTTCAGAAAATCCCAGGTCCCTGAAAATAGTCAAAAATTTCTTAAAGGTTATCATAGTATCTGTCCGTTCACTGTTTATTTAATTGTAACATGCGGGAGAGTCGGCAATAACCACGAACTTCCGGGCTATCTGAAAATCAGAAACAGCAGCAGCGTTATGCCTGCGCCGAGGAGGGAACCCACGACCACTTCCATTGGAGTGTGAGCTTTTATTGTAATCCTGCTCTGGGCAATGACGACTGCAAGAACGAAAGCGATAAGCGAGACCGAGAAATTTTCAGTTATGAGCGTAAGCGCCAGCCATAGTGAAAAGGCAAAGGCACTGTGTCCGCTCGGCATGCCTCCACGCAACGGATGGCCGTGTCCAAACCTAGCCTTCAGCACCACTACCAGAGCGAGTACAATTACCA
>DATHDF010000075.1:0-3400 GCA_035319185.1 Dissulfurispiraceae bacterium
AAAGTATATATTGCAACTACAAGTCATTAGCGGCTTGATGAATCAAGACTGTAAATAACTAAATTAAGTTGCAATTCATACAATAATAGCACTTTTAGATTCGAAATACATATTGAGATGATGGGTCTGTCATGGATAAGTTCTTGAGCACCCCCGCTTATAACTGACTCTATTGTATCTAGCTTTTCCGCATGAAAATAAGGAAGATAAAAGGCAAGCACATTTGTCAGATTATTTGGAATATTCGCACAATGGAAGTGGGAACCGCTGTCTATAGGCCGCTGATATTGCGATTCGACAATGCGGCTTTTCGATCGAAACAGTACCGTAGTGCGACGCATCGATCTCTGCGAGTGTTATCTGTCAATTATATCGCCGTTTCTGGGTCACCGAAATGCCAGCCAGAAATCAATGGACAGGCCGACTCTCGACGCGGGTTTCCGATTGTACACGGCGATATTTTCAGAATACGTCCCGGTGTCATTAACTGTGAGTTAAAAGCGGTCTAATAGATTCTTGGAATAAGCCTTGAGCGAACCTTATTACAATATTCTGTGTAGCCTGACAGATTTGTGGACAAAAACTTTTCTTCATCCAACATGCGCCAGATGAGCATGGGCAGCAAGGGCAGGAACACCAGGAGTCCCCACCAAGAGCCGAGTGCAGGAGGTGTGGCTAGAAGCATCAAGAGTCCACCGCTATACATTGGATGGCGGACGATGGCGTACGGTCCTGTGGTGATAACTTTCTGCTCTTCTTCAACTTGAATGGTTGCCGCAGTAAAGGGGTTTTCCTTGTAAACAAGGAAGATAATAAACAGCCCTAGCACGACCAGAATATCTGCTAGTAGTACCCCAGCAGGAGGCACATTTGACCATCCGAAGCGGTGATCCAGGGCCGGCACAACTAGAAGTGCGACAAACAAAATCGAGGCAAAGCTCATGATGATTTTTTGGGTTGTTTCTTTCTCCGCTGCAGGACCAGCCCTTAGGCGCCGCGCCAGCAGCGCGGGATTATTTTTCATGAGATAAATCGTTATGACGAGTGATACGCCAAAATAGATAGTGAGATACGTCCACGCTTGCCAATATTGAAGAGTCCCTGCCGGGACAAACAAGAGAAGCCCCATCACTAAAGCAAGAAAAATAAACCCTCGCCATGCCTTTTTGTTTAGCTCATTCATACACAAAGGATTATAATAAATTCCATGCGTACTCTGCTTGTCATTAAGCTCGATATTTCATCCGTATTCCTGTGAGTACCGAAAAGTAACAGTAAGCCGCCACCGAGCGCAGATAATCTATATAAAAGATGGGGTCTCCGTCCCTTTTCACGCGGAAGGTCACACTCTGTCCGATAGGTGAAGTTTAGACTTTTCAGATAAGCACAGACACCCTCCGCTCCTATGCTAATCTATCAACGTTTCGCGGCCAGAAGTTTCTTGGCTTCAACAACGCTGTCTTCGAATACCGCCGCATGACTTCCCGAAGATCTCAGTTCCTGCAGACAGAGTTCCCTCTGCCTGCTTATGAAATCATCGCGTCTCCCGGCTTCAAGGCCGGCCGCGTCCAGAAGGTCGAAGAGCATGTGTCCCGGAATTGCCACCTCAAGAATACCGTTGCCGGCCAGGAATCTCGAGAAGATGCTCTGCCGTCTTAGCTCTGCCAGCAGCTTCTTCATGAAACCGGCCTGTTTCAGCATCCCGCTTCTGAAGCTTCTGAACGCATCGGCGTATTCCGGGGAAACAAATTGGCCAGCTTTCCATACTACGTGTTCAGTTTCGTTAAATGGCATATATCCGCCGCACTGCTTGAAGGCTGTCTCTTTCTGCGAGGCAAATACGGCATCCTGCCTCTCTTCCGGATAAACTGCGCAAAAGGGTATTATCGAGCACTGGAAAGGTTTCCGAGCTTCCTTATGCAGTATACAGAGGTTGTCCGATCCCAGCTGCGAGCATCTGCCCTTTCGCCAGTTTCCGGCTATGAAGTCTCCCACAATGAAAGACCTTCCATGCCTGGTGCCGACTGCCTCAAGAAACGCCTCGTGCCCCTCATCCACAGGCTCATATTTCCTGAACCCGACCGTTATCGGAAACTTGTCGTAGAGCTTCACGATCTCGTCGATGGTTATCATCGTCGCGCCGCCGCAGCACTTTCCGGCGCATTCCGATACACATTTGAAATAGCATGTAGCCTGATCTGATTTCATGCATATATAGTACCACCTTTCCTTGCCCTAATTCTTTTTTGGATGTTATTTTATAAGGATGAACTTTTCCAGTTTTCAAAAACCGAGCCGCTATATAGACAGCGAATTCAATGCAATAAGAAAGCCCGGGTGCCCTGAAGTCCGTTTCGCCCTAGCCTTTCCGGACACCTACGAAGTCGGTATGTCCCACCTCGGGCTCCGGATACTTTACAAAATCATTAATGATCTTCCTTTCGCTGCCGCCGAGCGCATCTTTGCGCCCTGGACCGACATGAGGGAAGAGTTGAAGAATACCGGCACCTCGCTTTCGTCTCTTGAATCGGCAACTCCGCTCAGGGCTTTCGATATCCTGGGATTCAGCCTGCAATACGAGCTCTCGTACACAACGGTGCTCGACATGCTGGACTTGGCATCAATACCCCTTCGAGCCGCCGACAGGATGCAATCAGGAGAAGCGCTACCATTGGTTGTAGCAGGCGGCCCATCGACTGTAAATCCTGCGCCGATGTCTCCCTTTATTGACGTCTTTCTGATCGGTGACGGCGAGGAGGCGATCGTCGAGCTGATCGAAGCAGTCAGACGCTGCAAAGCCGACAGAGCAGGCAAGGAAGAGCTTTTGCGGGAAATCGCACTTATCGAGGGTTTCTATGTTCCACTCGTACATGGCAAATCTGCCCGCATCAGGCGCCGCTTTATAAAGGACCTGGAATCGGCTCCTTTCCCGGATCGCCAGATCGTGCCTTATGCCCAGATAGTCCACGACCGCATAAGTATCGAGGTCGCAAGGGGCTGTCCCATGGGCTGCAGGTTCTGTCAGGCCGGAATGATCTACAGGCCACTGAGGGAACGGAGCCCCGAAAGGGTCCTCGAAATTGCAGAAAGCGCCCTGAAGAATACAGGCTATGACGAGGTCTCATTCTCCTCTCTGAGCGCTGGAGATTACAGCTGTCTGCTCCCCCTGATTTCAGGCTTCAATCGAAAATACCGGTCATCGAGGATAGCCGTAGCCCTGCCGTCCCTCAGGGTCGCTTCGGTAAGCAAAGAGGTCCTGAATGAGATCAGGTCGGTAAGGAAAACTGGGTTTACTATGGCTCCGGAGGCTGCGACCGAGCGGCTCAGAAGCGTCATCAACAAGGACTTCACCGACGCAGATTATGAACGCGCTCTGGAGGCGCTTTTCGACGAGGGCTGG
>DATHDF010000076.1:0-24542 GCA_035319185.1 Dissulfurispiraceae bacterium
TAATAATCGCCGGCTTTTCGCCATCCCAACCCTTTTAACTTTGTCAGTCCCGAACCGCTGGACGTTCCGCGTTAATAGTGTGCTGCATACCGTTGGTTTGCGACTGGCTCTGAAGGCATTTGCTTCCGAAATCTAATGCACCTGAAAATTATTCTAATGCAGAGCCTAGAATTTCTGCAAGGTACGCAGCTATTGCAGGTGCAGTAATATCGGGCCCATAACCGATACTCGCAGGTCCCTGCCGGTTGCGCAGATGACGGCAAGCCTAGAGCCGCGCCGGTTTGAAGGGCTTCAAGGGCTGGTTGCCCTTAATTTATAATGTGACGCAGGTCACGCTTTCTTATCTATAAATAAAAAAATACAATAAACCGGAATGCTTATAAGTGCTTATAACTGCTTCGTGGCTTGTCCCGGCTGGATGTCGTTGCTACACTTGAATTAGTCACCGGCAGTTCTGGCCGAGGAGGTCATATGGCAAAGGCGATGTGCATACGTGTTCAAAAGGAGTTTTGCGAGGAGTGCTCCCTGGCCCTCAGGCGCTTTATCGGCGGGCAGGAGGGCATAGAGTCGATCGATGCATCCGAGGGGCAGATCACCATATCATATGATGAGGCATTGATAGATGCAGAGCGGCTTTTTGCTGCAGTTTGCGAAAATGTGGAGAGGCTTGGATATAAAATAATTACGCAAGGAGAGTCCATATGATCAGGCTGTTGGTAGTTGCGGTTTCAATTCTGCTTGTCGCATCATGTGCAGTGGCCCCTGTCAGGGAAAGCGGGCTGAATCAGATAAAGCCCGGCGGCATTCACGAGGAGTGTGCAAGCGCTAAAAAGGGAGAGAAGATCATCTATTCCTTCTATGCCTCTCTGCCGGTCGACTTCAATGTGCATTATCATGCAGGAGAAAAAATTTATTATCCGTTCGAGAGAAAGGGCGTGACGCTCGATAATGGAACTTATGTCGCCGATCACGAGAATGTCTACTGTCTTATGTGGACTAACAACAATAAGGAACAGGCGACAGTGAATTACAAGTACGAAATCCAGCCTGTTGTCAGGATGTCAACGACGCCGGCGATCAACCGGCCGGAGCAGCAGATGGCCCCCGCACGGCCCGGATATTAACGGTTTCTGATTCGGACCAATCAGGCGCTGATGGTTCCCCCGCCCAGGACGGTGTCTCCGTAATAAAAGACGGCGCTCTGTCCCGGAGTCGGCGCCCATTGTGGTTCGTCGAATTCCACCTCTACGGCCCCGTTTTCAAGGATATGCAGGCAGGCTGCTTCGTCCTTCATTGTGGACCGCACTTTGACGCTTGCCTTAAAATGAGGCTCGGCTGGGCTTACGAGCCAGTTCAGATTCCCGACCGTGAATCGTTTCATCCGGGCCATTTCGCGAGACCCGATATAAATAGAATTGGTTGACGGATCTATCTTTACGACATAAACCGGCTTTCCGGTTGCCGGCAGCCGCTTTCTCTGTCCGATAGTATATAAAAATATTCCGTTGTGGTGTCCGATCTCTTTGCCGCTTTCAATATCCACGACCGGACCGTTCTCCGCCTTCGCCAGTCCTTTCAGGAATGCCGTGTAGTTCCCCTCTTCGACAAAACATATCTCCTGGCTTTCCTCTCGCTTTGCTGCGTGCAAATCCAGGGTCTGCGCCATTTGACGTACCGTTTGCTTTGTTTTCTCTCCGAGAGGCAGCAGAAGTCGCATAAGGATTTTGTTTTCGAGCGCATAGAGCACGTACGACTGGTCCTTGCCGGAATCAGCGCCTTTGAGCAGACGCGCGCTGCCTTCCGAACATTGCACCCGTGCGTAATGCCCCGTTGCTATTAAATCGAAATGCCTTTCGTCTGCGGCTTTTATGAGCGAAGGGAACTTGACGAACCGGTTGCACAGTATGCAAGGGTTGGGAGTGATCCCTCTGGAGTATGCCTCAACGAACGGCTTTATGACTTTCTCTGAGAAGAGGTCTCTCGCATCGATAATGCTGTGCTCAATGCCTATTTCCTTTGCCGTCTGCGCAGCGTTGACAGTTGATTCGAATGAGCAGCATGGGGCTTTGCCGATCTGCAGGCGTGACCGAGGGTCGAAGAGTATCAGGCTGACACCGGCCACTTCGTATCCCTGCTCTTTTAAGAGATAAGCTGATACGGACGAGTCCACGCCTCCGCTCAGTCCGACAACGACTTTTTTGCCCATCTATTATTGTGACAGACGGAAAGGGGGCTGAGCAAGGATCTACGGGCTCTTCCTGCTTATCAGCACAATGGTGCTCCGCGGGTTTGCCAGATATGTTCCAGACGGGTCTATGACGATTTCTTTGCCGACATCGAGGAAATCATCGCCGCTTTTCAAACTTGTGTCTATAATTCTGAACCATTTCCTGCTGTCCAGCAACGGCAACTGTATATTCTGCGGCCTGAAGTCCGCATTGAGAATCAGGAAGAGCTGATAATCGCCGGCCGCTGATTTCGCCTCTGCGTCAAGCATGTAGCATAGTGTGCGGGCTTCAGCATCGTCCCACTGAGGCCTGCTCCCGTCGGGCGCGAACCATGACACGTCGGGAATGCAATCCCCATCGTTATCAGCGCCGGTCAGAAATTTCCTACCCTGAAGCACAGGATATTTTTGGGTGAATTTGATCGCCTTGCTGAAAAAATCGGCGATATCGCTGTTTAGGCGGACCTTGTTCCAGTCGAACCAGCTGATCTCGTTATCCTGGCAGTAGGCGTTATTGTTGCCTCTCTGGGACCTCATGAATTCGTCACCGCCAAGGATCATCGGGGTGCCTGCAGAAAAAAGGAGCAGGCATGCATAGTTTTTTGCCAGCTGTTTTCTTAGTGCGATAACGCCGGCGTCGTCTGTCACACCTTCAACGCCGCAGTTCCACGAGTTGTTATCGTTTGAGCCGTCATTGTTGCCTTCGAGATTGGCATCGTTGTGTTTGCCGTCGTAGGATACAAGATCATTCAGGGTGAAGCCGTCGTGACAGGTAATGAAATTGACGCTGTTGTAAGCCGACCTGCCGTCGTCGCCGTAAAGGTCCGCCGAGCCGGTCAAACGCCAGCCCAGCTCCCTCAGCTGCCCCGAGTCACCCTTGCCGAATTTTCGCATGCAATCCCTGAATTTTCCATTCCATTCTGACCAGTCAACAGGGAAATTGCCGACCTGATAAGTGCCGAGGTCCCATGGCTCGGCGATCAGCTTCGTCCTGGTCAGCACAGGGTCCTGGGATACCGCATCGAAAAAAGACGCAGAGCTGCGGAAGCCGCCGAACTCTCTGCCAAGCACCGACGCGAGGTCGAACCTGAACCCATCGACATGCATCAGCTCAACCCAGTACCTGAGCGAATCCAGCACGAAGCGGATCACATGGCTCTTTTCAAAATTCACGCTGTTGCCGCAGCCGGTAAAATTCATGTAGTAACGGAGCGGGTCTGCAGTCGTTCCTGTCAGACTGTAATAAGTCGGATTGTCGATTCCCTTGAAACAGATCATGGGCCCCATCTCGTTGCCTTCACCGGTATGGTTGAATACAACATCCAATATCACTTCGATCCCGGCCTTGTGCAGCTCGCGTACAAGCGTCCTGAATTCATTCACCTGACAGCCTGGAAATTTCTGTGACGAATATGACGATTCAGGGGCGAAAAACCCGATTGTGTTATAGCCCCAGTAGTTGGTCAAACCCCTGTTGATCAGGAAGTCATCGACATAGAACTCATGTATCGGCAGGAGCTCCACGGCATTAATCCCCAGCTTTTTCAGATGGGGTATCTTTTCGATAAATCCAAGATATGTTCCGGGATTGCGAACCCCTGAAGAGGAGTGCGCGGTGAAACCTTTGAGATGGACTTCGTAAATAACTAATTCCTCCAGGGCCGTGTAAGAGGGAGAATCTCCCTGCCAGTCGAAATTGTCATCGATGACGATCGATTTGGGTACTGCCGCCGTATTGTCGCGGACATCGAGCGAAAAGTCTCTGGCAGAAGACTGAGCATCATAGGGCAGGAGAAGATTGTCCGTATTCCTGAACTTGCCGGTAAGGGCTTTTGCGCAGGGGTCCATAAGCAGCTTGTGTTCATTAAACCGCATACCCTTTGAAGGGTCAAAATCGCCCCTGACTTTGTATCCGTAGAGCTGCCCGGCCTTAAGCCCGTGAACGAAGTTGTGCCAGATATATTTGGTGCGGTTTTCCAACCGTATTATATCTGTAGGATCGGAGTCCTCCCTGTCGAACAGCAGGAGAAAGACATCACGCGCATTCTGCGAATAGACGGCAAAGTTCACGCCGTCCGCCGAAAGAGACGCGCCGAGCGGATAGAACAACCCTTTCGATATGTTTTTGTCCGTGCGGTGCTTCAGCTCGTATGCCATGGCCTGTCTCCTTTGCTGGTCGAGGGTTATCGGTAAGCAGCAATGATCGTACCGATAAGTATATCAATAGATGCATAATGCCGCTATCTCAAACTGTTATTGCCCGCACGACAAATTCATATATTTGGATTAGCCATCTGTTATGCTTTATAATTATGCCTATGATTGATCTTCACTCACATACGGTGTTCAGCGATGGAGTGCTTATCCCTGCCGAGCTTGCGCGCAGGGCGGTGGCAACGGGCTATGAAGCTTTGGCTATTACAGACCATATGGACCACTCCAACATCGACTTGATCATACCCAGGATTGTGAAGGCGGTCAATGCCCTCAGGGGGCATATGCCAATTACATTATTGCCGGGCGCGGAAATAACCCATGTGCCGCCTGCGTTAATACCCGACCTTGTCAAAGAAGCCAGAAGACTTGGCGCAAGGATTGTCATTGTTCATGGTGAAACCATTGTCGAACCTGTAGTGAAAGGTACGAACCGCGCTGCTATCGAAGCTGGTGTCGATATTCTTGCGCATCCGGGGCTTATCAGCGAAGACGACCTTCTCTTTGCGAGAGAAAAGAGTATTACCCTTGAAATAACGGCGCGGAAGGGCCACAGTATTTCGAACGGTCATGTTGCACAGTCGGCCATGCGCCTTGGGATTCCGCTGACTATCAACACTGACGCGCACGAGCCGTCGAATCTGATCAGCCTTGAAACTGCCCGGAGGATTCTGCTCTCGGCCGGAATCTGCCCCGACAAGCTGCAAGCGATATTCTCACATGCAAGAAATCTTGTTACAAAAGCCATTGGAGGAATGTAATGCCGAAGGTCATCAAAAAGCGCATGAGTAGACACGAAGGCCCTGAGGAAGGTCTTCAGGAAACCGTTGAAGACATACGGGCAAGACTGAAGGAGCGCCAGAAGGTTCTGGTCAAAGGGCTTGCGGTGTTTCTTGTCGTGCTGATAGCGATCAGCGGCTTTTATGTCTACACCAGATCGCAGGCGGCAAAGGTGTTCGATCTGCAGAGGAAGGCATACGCTCTTTTTTATAACGAAGCTGCGGCCCAGGCTTCAAGTGGCGGAGACAATTATAAGAAGGCCCTCGATCTCTTTACTCAGGCATACGATATAAAGAAGAGAGCAGACATCCTGCTGTATATTGCATATTGTCAGTACGAGCTTGGAAATTATGACGATTCGATCAAGTCTTTGAAAGAATTGACTGGAAAATATTCCGATCAGAGGATAACGCCGCTTGCATATTATAAAATGGCGGAAGCCTATCTGAAGAAAGGCGACAGCGCGTCAGCTCTTGCGACGCTGAAGGATCTCTCGAATATCAAGGATGCAATGTTCAGGGATATGGCCCTTATGGAAAGCGCCAAGATACTGGAGTCTCAGGGAAAGACGGAAGAGGCCAAGGCCATGTACAAAGAATTGGTGTCGAAGTTTCCGGCTTCCGCATTTGCAGCCGAAGCAAAAACTAAGGCCGGAGAATAAATTAAGCCTTTCGGGTTTTGGCTTTGGTGCGCGTCTTGCCTTTGGCGACCCTGTCAGATTTCGACTTGGAGCCTTTCCTGGCCAGCCTCGAATGCTGGCTGCCGTGACCACGGCCCTTTTTTGAAGACTTCAAGGCAACCTTGGAAGCTCTGGAAACCTTTCTGGCCGTCATTTTGTCATCGATGTCGGCAACGTATTTGCCCCGTGGCGGCAGCTTGATCTTCTCCCCTGCAGAAAGTCTTTCTATCCCGGCCAGAGAGTTTAGCGCCAGCACTGTGCTTACAGGCACGCCGCTTCTGGAGGCGATCTTCTTTAGTGTTTCATGCTTCCGAACCGTATAAGTTTCGTAACTGAAAAGCTTCTCGTCCGGAACCTTGGCCAGGTTTTCAATAAAGGCATCGGCTGTATCGACAGGCAGACGCAGAAGATACTCTATCGTGTTTGGCGGCGTGCTCCATCTCCGGAGTTCAGGGTTTAGTTCGCGTATCTCATTGACGCTGGTCCCGGCGCATTTCGCGATTATCTCCAGGTCGACGGGTACATACAGGACCACCTCGTCATATTCTAGAGGCTCATGATAGGTTAAGTCGCGAAAGCCGTACTCCTCCGGCGTATTGGCTATAATTGCTGCGGCAATATATCTTGGCACATAATCCTTGGTCTCCTGTCTGATCTGCTGGGTGTCCAAGAGCGACCAGAAATCTTCCGAGTCGGTCCTCTTCAGCGCCTTTGAGATCTTTCCTTCTCCGGCATTGTATGCGGCAAGGGCAAGGCTCCATGAGCCGAACATGTCGTGCAGGTCCTTAAGGTAATCGGCTGCGGCAGCCGTTGATTTGACAGGGTCTTTCCTCTCGTCTCTCCACCAATCTATCACCAGGCCGTATCTCTTCGCCGTGCCGGCGATGAACTGCCATGGGCCTGCGGCCCGCGCCGGCGAGTATGCCTTTGTGCTGAATCCGCTCTCGACTATCGGAAGGAAGACCAGGTCTTCCGGCAGGTTCTTTTCCCGCAGGATATTCTTCATGATTTCGATGTATCTCGCAGACCGCTCCAGCCAGACAGAAAACCGCTTCTTTAAGTTGGTTGTGTAAAGACTGAAGCTTTTCTCGATGGCCTGGTTGGCTTTCTTATCCGAGGGCGATAACGAAATCGAGAGGGGCGGAGTTATGGTCGGGGAGGCGTTCTGTTCAGTAGAGGCGGGTGGCGTGTTTCCCTGATTCGGGAGCGCCGGAGGGTGCTCAGATGCCTTGGGTTCAGGAGGTGCTGCTGCCGGCACAACAGGAGAGTCGACGGCAACAGGCTGCATTGAGCCTTGGTGTTCTCGCACTGCTTCCTGCTGAGGCGCCTCAATGACAACTGCGGCTTCCGGTGCCTTGGCTACGATATCGGACGCCCCACTTGTCGTGCAGAAGGCCGACTGGGCGACGTATAGTGAAAAGAGGAAAAAGAGGACAGCCCCTGCTAAGCCTGTATATACTCTCATACCATATTAGAAACCATCTACGGACGCATTGTCAAGGGTAGCGGTCACCTGCCGCCTGTGACTTTTGATCCCGCCGGTTAGTCGGACATCCTAGCCGCCTATTTTCGACATCGGCTTCAGGTGGACGAAGCTCTTCTCCTGCGATATTGTATGACTGCTAGGCTTGATCTCTACGGCTAATCTCAGGAGCCTCTCTATTTCCTCATCCGGTGCGCTGGAACGCAAAGCAGATTTCAGATCGATCTCGGTCTCCGAGAAAAGGCAAGGCCGCAGTTTGCCGTCTGAGGTCAATCTCAACCGGTTGCATGAACTGCAAAAATGGTGTGTCAGAGCGCTGATGAAGCCTATTACTCCAGGCGCGCCGTCAAACCTGAAATATCGGGCCGGACCGTTTCTGCGGACCTTCAGCGGCACCAAAGGAGCTATTGTTTCCACGCGGTTCCTGATATCTTCGGAAGAGATGTATTTATCTTCGCTCCAGAATTCAGTCGCGCCTATCGGCATGAATTCGATGAATCTTACATGGGCAGGGCGTTTCAGGGTCATCATAGCAAAATCCACGATCTCGTCGTCGTTGAATCCGCGAATCGGCACCATGTTTATCTTTACCGGATAAAGGCCTGCGCTTTCAGCAGCAGCAATGCCCTCCAGGATATCGTTAAGGTCGCCACCCCTCGTAATTTCCCTGTACCGATCGGGACGGAGAGAGTCCAGGCTTACATTTACCCTCTTAAGGCCGGCAGCGGCAAGAGGCGCCGCAAGGCCTTTCAGCAGTAAGCCGTTTGTCGTCAGACTTATGTCTTCTATCCCTTTGATGCGGGCAATGGATGATATGAGATAAGGCAGGTTCCGGCGTATCAGCGGCTCGCCGCCGGTCAACCTGATCTTCTTCACACCCAGATCTGCGGCTATCCTGACTATGCGGATTATCTCCTCGTATCTGAGTATGTCGGAGTGACCGATCGGTTTGACGCCGCCTTTTGGCATGCAGTAGATGCATCTGAGATTGCAGCGGTCTATGATCGAGATGCGCATGTAGTCGATCACGCGCTCGTATCTGTCACGAATTTCTTTCATACAATATTATCGCGTCAGGGCAGCAGATTTGACAATACCCAGCCGCAAATGGAGAAACGATGTGCTAATTCTTCTTTTTGGATTTGGATGCCGGTGTTTTTGCCGATGACAGCTTTTTCAGCTTTTCCCGGGCCTGTTCAGCTTCATTCGACTTGGGGTACTTTTCGATGAGGCTTTCGAGGATCACTTTGCCGGTCTTCTTATCCCCAAGTGCCAGGAATGAATAACCCTGCTTGAGCATGGCCCCCTTTACTTTCTCGTGGTTGGGGTATTTCTTCAGATAGTCTTCATAAGCAAGTATGGCATCTTCATATTTCTTTTCGGCGTAATAGGACTCGCCTATCCAGAAGAAGGAATTCGGCGTCAAATTTTCCTTTGGATATTCCTTGTTAAAGCGCTCGAACTTTTTGCGGGCATCTGCATATTTTTTCCCCTTATAAGCTATATGCGCTTCGTCGTAGAGTTTTGCAGCATTGTCGGGAGCCTTCGTTTCTGCTGCTTTGGCCGGCGGTGCTGCAGCTTCAACAGCCGGTTTCGCCGTATCGTTGTTTTCGGATGCGGCTTTGGGCTTGCCGTCCCTCAGCTGATTTTCAAGTGCAGTTATCCGCGCCTTCTGCAGTTCCACCTCCGAGGTGAGGTCCTTGATCGATTTGTCCATGAAGTATTTGTTCTCATCGAAACGGCCCCTGAGCGCCTGCAGCTCTTTTGAGTAATCGCTTGTCTGCGAAAGGATATTGGACTGACTTTCCTTGATGGCTGTAAGGCTGTTAACGTCACGCTGCATGGTCGCGATTTGCTCCTTCATGCGCGTCAGTTCTCTGTCGCGGTTGGTAGACATCGCCTGGTTCTGAGCGAGATTCGACCTCATTGAATCCATATCCGAATCAGTAACACAGCCTGCAGTTGCAATGCCCGCCAGCAGCAACATAGGAAGAAGGGAGCGACGAAGCGCTCCGCGATACGCACAGAATCCCAGCCCGTTTGTCGCCGTTCCCCTCTTCCTTGTAAGCATTATTAACGACCTCCCTCAGTCAGGACGAAATGATCTCTCCTGTTCTTTGCCCAGCATTCCTCTGTGCCCTCGCTGCAAATCGGTTTTTCCTTGCCGTAGCTGATAGTATCGATCCTGGCAGACGGTATGCCGAGCGAGATCAGGTATTGCTTTGCGGCATTGGCCCTTTTATCGCCAAGGGCCAGGTTATATTCCTTTGTGCCTCTCTCGTCGCAGTTGCCTTCGATGAGCACCTTGGCATTCGATTTGCTCATTATGCCGGCCACGCCCTTCAGAACTGTCATAGCCTCATCGTTAAGGTCATACTTGTCGAAGGCAAAATAGATATCGTTGACCTTTGCCCCCAGTTCCTTCAGCGATCCCGTTACGCCTTCCTCTTTAGCTGAGGACGCCTGTTTTTCAGTTACGGACTCAGGCTGTTGCATAGACTCAGACGGCTTGGTTACAGGCTGCTCCGGCGGGGCCGCGACCTGTCTCTGGCTACATGCCACCAATGAAACAAAGACGAACAGCACAGCAAAGATCAGCAGCAATCTCCTCATAGCACATACCTCCAAAATAGATATTAGGTTCGTTAACAGCTAATTTAACAAATATCGATGTTCAATGCAAACCTGTTTTGGAATGAAGAAATAAAAGCTACAGACAAATAGATTTACAGAAGTTTTACGGGACTTCGCTCTCTTCCCATCTGATCTCGTCAACGCAATCTAAGCTGCCTAGTTTTCCCGTTACTTCATCAAACCTGATCGGCTCCCTGTGGGAAATACGCATGCGGAAGGTAATCTTTCCAGCTTTAAGGTCGTTTGCGTAGTTGATGAAGTGAATGGTCAGATGAGTGTATTCGGACAGGATTGCCTTTATACTGTCCAGCGGGCTTGGGGTGCCGCAGCAGACAACAGTCAGAATGAGGAATTCAGTGCGCGGCAACATTGTCTTGATTCTGCGAAGACCATAGAGATAGAAGAGACTGAAAAAGGTTGTGAAGATTGCGGGAACGATATATCCCGCCCCTATTGAGAGGCCGACACCTGTCACAAGCCAGAGGCCTGCTGCAGTGGTCAGGCCTCTGATCGATCCCCTGCCCTTGATTATTGCTCCCGCACCCAGGAACCCCATGCTTGCTATGGCATATGAAGCTATCCTGCCGGGGTCGAGACGGACGACTGAATCCGCGACGCCGACGTGACGAAACAGCGCTTCCATGTTAAGTGAGAGCTGCATCATCAGACAGGCGCCTATACAGACAAGTATGTTCGTCCTCAGTCCGGCTGCCTGGCCGTGGGATTCCCGCTCAAACCCTATGGCGCCGCCGGCGAGAGTCGCAAGCGCAAGCTTTACCAGGTCGTCGAGATACACGGACTCCATGACAGCTATTGTATCATTACTTGCCTAAAAAAAGTGGATTGAAAGAAACCGGACGGGAACTCCCGCCCGGTCTAAATACAGGCTATTTTGTGATCATTTCAATGAGGGCGTCTGCCTCGCGGTAGCCGGATACTATTCTGCCGTCAGGAAGTATAAGGGCCGGTGTGCCGTTGATGCCGAGTTCGCCGGCCAGTTTCTTGGTATCTTCGATGGCCTTGGTGTCGCAATCGGCCTTTTCGATCGGCTTGCCCTCGAAGTTGTCTTCAAGCAGCTGCATCGACTTCTTGCACATAATCGCTTTGGCTTTCCATTCAGCGTCTTTATGCATCGGCAGCGGTAACAGCTTGATAAAGAATGCTATGTCCTTTCTCTTTTCGACAACTTTCTTGATTTCAGCATGAAGCTTCGAGCAATAAGGACAGTCAGGGTCACTGAATACCACGACCTTGTATTTTGCATCTTTGTCTCCGAGCACAAGGGAATCTGTCAGCGGTATCTTAGAGACGTCGACCTTGTTGAGCCGATCAAAGCTTTCCTGGGTAAGGTTTTTCTTTTCCTTTATATTTATGATTGCCCCGCTGAAGAAGTTCTTCTTCGAGTAGTCTAAATAGACAATACCCTTGCGGCCGCCCGCCTGGAGCAGCACCTCCCAGAGGCCTTTTACCGGCGCCTGGGTTACACTTATTATTGTCGCGTCCGGGATCATGTCCTTGAGAATTGCGGCGGCTTCGTCATTCTTAAGGACATGGCATTTTGCGCAATCGTGCGCTTTAAGGTCATGATCTTTTTCGGATAAAGCACAGGCCTGAGAAGCGAAAACAAGCACTGCCAGAACAATTGTACAGAATATTTTGCGCATCAAGCACCTCCATTGTTTTAAAACCCGCATCGTTAAAAGCATAGCATACTTGCAGATGCACCGGCAAAAGGCGGCAGTGCGGCTGTCTTGCTATTCCGTGTCTGTACGACGAATCCGATTGTCGAGATCGGTCAGGCCGCCTCCCATAAGCGCGTCTACCAGAAGGCTGGATATCTCTCTCTTCAGCTTGTCCGGAGACAGCCGCAGTGCCGCCCTGAGCGGTGGAACGGCCTGAGCCCATCGTCCCATATTCAGGTAAGATCTGCCGAGAAGAAGGTAGGCATCTGCGAAATCGGGCTCCAGTTCCGTCGCCTTCTCAAAATGGGGGATTGCCGCTTCATACTGGCCGCGATTAAAAAAAACCATGCCCCGGTCGAATTCGTCCTGTGCGCTGTAGATCCCGAACAGCGCGCATGAGGAAATCAAGGCCGCCATGCAACCCAATAAGACCGTCCGTAATATGGAATTCATATTCTGTCCTTTCTGCGCTGAGTTGTTAGCTGACTGTTGTAAAAGTTTAGTCGCTTAGTCAACGGGTGTCAACATTTTTTTGAGAGTATTGTGTATATGCCGCCAACACATGGCGGAAGATTTTTATTGACAACAATATCACTTTTACCTTAAAATCGAAAGCTTAGGGAGCGAATGCTTCCTTCAATTCTTCACTGAGGGGGGGTAAGAAATTGTATGCTTTAGGTACCCATCTATTGGTAGAGTTGAGGGACTGTAATCCTGAGATTCTCAAGGACCTTAACAAGGTCAAAGGCGCTTTGGTCGCCGCAGCGAAAGTGGCCAAGGCAACTATTATCGATGTGTCATTCCATGAATTCAATCCATTCGGGATAAGCGGAATGGTGGTCATCGCCGAATCACATCTCTCCATCCACACCTGGCCCGAATATTCCTACGCCGCCGTCGATATCTTTACCTGTGGAGACATCATCAAACCGGAAGTGGCTGCTCAATTTCTGATCGGACAATTCGAGAGCAAGACACCTTCTATCGTTGAGATGAAGCGGGGAATCCTTTCGATAACTAACGAAAAGCTTCCCCACAAGGTAAGTGATGAGGCAGTCGAGATGGTTTGCTGAAAGTACGGATCGACGGCCGGGGCGATTGAATCGCCCCGGCAATAATTCAGGCGGCAAAACTACTTCTGCTGCATAGCCTTCCACTCCTCAATGACTGCTTTGCACTCTGGAGAGGCCGCCGCCAGATTCTCGGGCTTGCTTACGCATGCCCTTCTCCCGCCGCCGCCTGCTTTTACGTCGGCGCATGGACCGCCCGGGGCAATCATTGCCGCGCAGTCTTTTTCAAATTTTGCCTTGTTGGATGCGTCATCCGCCGCAAATGCGCTGATACTGAAAAGCAGGAATGGAACCAAAACCAATAACTTTTTCATTGTTAGCCTCCTGAGTCAGGGATTCCCCGGAAGTGTTTTCCAGGTCTATGGAAATGCGGCGAGGCCGCCTTTCATAGTTTGGATTGCTTTTACAGCGACAGTCTTGATTTGTCTGTTCAGCGAGAGCATTTTGCCGGATTGCCGGCGAATAAAACCCAGTTAAATGGATATCACTACTTGAGTGAGTATAAACTTAATAGACAACATACTACCAGATTGCGAAAAAATGATCAATAGAAAAAGCACTGACCGGGTTGTCGGTATGATGCAATTGAAGGACACGTTTGTGGCGAAAGAAGCTATGTATTCAGCGTTCTAAAAAGGTATGCGGAACAGAAGATTTGTGCGGCTGCGCTTTACTATTGCTTAGAACATCCCGACCACTTTGTCACTCCCGGCCATTATGTCTACAAAATCTTCATAACTGACCCGCTTCATGCCTTTGCCGGTCGAGTATTCTCCTAATCCCCTTAACATCAGATCTTCTTCAAGGACATATACCGGCCCACCGAAATCCACTGGCATCCCGCTGCTGACAAAATAGACGCCATTTTGCAAGAGCATCATTGCGGTGGCCATCTCTCTGGCAAGGGCCACTCCCCTTTTACCTTCGGTTGTATCTGGAGCACTCTTGATAATCACGAGCATAAAACCTCCTAAAATATAAATGTTGTCCCGGCTTCTTTGATCAAGAGGGCTATTTCGGCGGTTTCTGCTACCTTGATCCCCTCTGCGAGATCGGCGGGATTCAGGAAAATGTGCATCAAAGATCCTTTATCAGCGTAGACATCGACTCCCATATCAATGCACGTAGCAAGCGTATCCTCAAGATTTGTAAAGTCTGTATTACCCATAGACTGACCTTTTTTTGCCAAAAGAACGCCTGAGTCGAGCAGGATCAGAGATGTCTTGATGTCATCAGCCGCTGCGCCAAGCGCGTGTCGCACGGCCTCTGCTGCGCTTATGTCTCCATACGGGGCCTTTCTGACAATCATTGCTATATTTCCCATGCGCTCTCCCGTCAACCCAAGTTTAGCCAGACGTCGGTATCCGACATCGTTTTGAACAGGCCCTTCAGCGACCCAACCTCTGTACCTTCGAGATAGTTGTCTCTCGCCGCACGGCGAAAGTTCACGCAGCCCCCTCAGAGATATATCTTTAGCCCTCTGCTCGTAAGTTCCGTAAATTTCTCCTCTGCATTTAAAATGCCTTTTGCCTTCTGATTTTTAAGGAAGCAATAGACACCGTCACCGGATGCGATCAGACTTACCGAGTGCCCCTTGCCCAGAGCTGCTTCGGCTATCCTGACTGCTGTGAGGGTATTTTCAGAGTGGTAGGGGGCTGTTGAAAGAAATATCGTAAATGTCCTGGCCATGAATGAAGGGCCTCCTTCCGTGAATATGTCAAAAAAGCGTTAGACAAAAAACTACAAACCATTACAGCTCAAGACTGATTGCAGCCAGTGCAGGACTTAAGCTGGATCGGAGTCCTTTGCGCTGTCGAGCATTTGCCTGATTTTATAAAGCAAATCTTTTGGCCCCGCTGGTTTGGCGATGAAATCCACTTGTTCCTTAAGCAGAAGGTCCTTGTCCAGCCTGTCATCGGTATACCCGCTGGCAAAAAGGAACATCGCATCGGTGCCGGCCTTTCTGATTGCTTCATAAACTTCTCTGCCGCTCTTCCTGGGCATTATCATATCAAGCATTATGAGCCTGATTTTATCCCTATTCTCAGCGAAAAGTCTGATGGCTTCGTCGCCGTCTTTAGCTGAAATTACATTGTACCCTTGCTGAGAAAGCACAATCTGGTAAAGCCTTCTCACCTTGTCGTCGTCTTCGGCAACGAGTATTGTTTCGCTGCCGCCAGAGGGCGATACATCATTGGCGACCTTTGCGGCGGCCTCGCGGCTTTCAGTCAGCGGCAGATATATTTTAAAGGTTGTGCCGCGGCCTGATTCGCTCTCGACTTCGATCTGGCCGCCGAGCTGATTGACAATGCCGTATACTATTGCAAGCCCGAGACCAGTGCCCTTTCCCGGTGTTTTTGTGGTGAAAAAAGGATCGAATATTCTTGAGGCGGTATCCGGGGCCATGCCGATCCCATTGTCGGTTGCCATAATTAAAGCATGGGGGACCTCTTCCCAATTGTTGTGGTCCATTGTTATCGGATCGCGGACGGAGATACGTGAACTCAGGGTAAAGCGGCCTCCCTTTGGCATTGCGTCACGAGCATTTGTAGCGAGATTCATCAAAACCTGATCTATTTGCGAAGCATCGACCAGGCATGGCAGTTCTTCATCAGACAGATCAAGGACGACCTCGATGTCCTCGCCTATAACCCTGGACAGCAGTTTGACCGATTTTCTGATCAGGTCATTGATGTCCCACGGCAGGAGGTTTATCAGCTGTTTTCGGCTGAATACCAGCAGGCTGTTAGTAAGCTCTGAAGCCCTGTTTGCCGCCTCCAATATCTGTTGCATGTCGGCCTGAAGAGGATTGTCGCGGCCCAGCTTGGTCTGGACAAGATATCCATATCCGGCAATTGCCGACAGGATATTGTTGAAGTCATGGGCTATGCCGCCTGCGAGCTGGCCGACTGCCTCCATCTTCTGGGCCTGCAGCAGCTGCTGTTCCAGCCTGCGCTGCTCGGTGAGATCGCTGAAAATCGTCAGAAATTTATCTCCCATGCCGGCGGCAGAAACATGTACTATTCGAACAGAGCCGTCCTTGCAGGTTGTGCGGGCTTCCAGCCCTGTGCCGAGCCTCTGTTTGCGGTCGGCAGTTCCGAGGATGGACTGCCAATGATGTTGAATATATCTGCGGTAGATTGCATCAGGATAAGCATGAGCAAACCAGTCCTGCATTCCCGGGATATCCTCCAATGTGTATCCAAAGACTTCCCTGAACTTGGGGTTTATGTATTCGATAGCGCCGTCTGCAGCAATGATGCCGATAGCAACAGGCGAAGACTCTACTACCTGCCGGAAACGCGTCTCGCTTTTGCGTAGCGATTCTTCGGCAAAAGCCCTTGAAAGCGCAACAGCCAGGTATCCGGACAATCGCTCCCATAGGGTAATATCTTCATTCGTAAACATCCCGCGCCGCCTGTCGTTCAGCTGCAGGAGCCCCAATCGGCGGCTGCCTGCAGAAAGCGGTATCAACGCCACCGATTCGTACCCCTCGCCATTGCATCTGTTTCGTGTCCGGGCCTGCCGGTCGGACTCGGTTGTGCTTGCGAGCAGTTCGGTTGTGCTGTTTGTCCAGAAGCTGCCGTACGGAGTAAAAAATGGCTTTGATGGGTCGGTGCGACCGCAGATAATGTTTCCGCACATGCAGGCCAGTACCGGGCTGCCTGTCGTGTCTCTTTCGATTTGGCCCAGGGCGTTCTTTAAGCAGAGTGAATTCTCGGCCAGGAGAAACTCTTCCGCGAAGCCGCGTGTTTCAAAGTACGGATAATCTCCATTGTCGCACAAGCGGATGCCCACCGCCTCGCACCTGGAATATCTCTGAAAAAATGAAGCTGCGTTCTCCACGAGGTTCCTGATTCCGGTGCTGGTGTTGATAAGTTGCAGGAAATCTACAGCGAATGTGTGCTCCCATTCCTCGGTCGCGCGCGCAATAACTACATCAGAACGTTTGCGTTCGATTGCGTAACGTATGGAACGCATAATAATAGAGCTGCCCGCCTGACCTTTGACCAGATAGTCCTGAGCCCCGGAGTGAATTGCTTCCAAAGCCAGCTGCTCGTCTGCAAGTCCGGTTAATATCACCACCGGCAGTTCGGAGTTGCGCTGCAGACTCCGAAGCGTTTCAATCCCGCTGCTGTCGGGAAGCCCCAGGTCCAGAAGAATGGCGTCGAAAGATTCCTCGCCCAGCATACTGATCCCGGCTGAAAGACGCTCAGCTACCTTGATGTTGTAGCCGGGGCCCGCGCTGTCCAGCATATCAATCAACAATTCGCAATCGTCGGGGTTGTCTTCAATAAGGAGAACCTTCAGCGCGGAACCGGTCATCGAAAATACAGTCATGCCAACCGCTCCTCAACATGCAATGGTGGCCTGCGATTATACTACCCCAATTGTAGTATGCTGCACACCAAAAGTAAAGACGGGGCAGAAACTTTGTAATGCCGATTCTATTGTTTGTCGCTCAGGGCCGAGATGCCGGGCAGGTCCTTTCCCTCTAGCAGCTGGAGCGACGCTCCACCTCCCGTTGAGATGAAGGTGATAGCATCGCTGACACCGGCTTTATGGACAGCATAGTCCGTATCGCCTCCACCTACTATAGTAAGTGCATAAGCATCAGCGACTGAATGAGCGATTGCATAAGTTCCGCGCGAAAAGGCGTCAATTTCGAATACGCCCATGGGACCGTTCCAGATGATTGTCTTGGCGTTCTGAATGGCCTCTGAAAAGAGCTTTACCGACGCGGGGCCTATGTCGAGGGCCTTCCATCCTTTGGGTATTTCCTGGGTCGTAACTATCTTGGTTTCCGCAGCCGGCTCTATCGTCTGGGCCACCACGCTGTCCACCGGAATGTAAAATTTGACATTCTTCTGTTTCAGATTCTCGATCGTGTCTTTGGCGAAGCCGAGCATTTCAGCTTCCAGGAGGGAATCGCCTATCTCGTAATCCATTGCCTTGATGAAGGTGTATGCCATCCCTCCGCCAATTATGACTTTGTCAACCTTGTCCGCAAGGTGCTGGAGCACGCCTATCTTGCCGGAAACCTTCGATCCTCCGAGGATTGCGACAAAGGGTCTGACCGGATTTTCAACCACGCCCTTCAGATACTCGATTTCCTTTTTCATGAGAAATCCCGCCGCTGAAGGAAGAAATTTCGTGATGCCCACGGTCGATGCATGGGCCCGGTGTGCTGCGCCGAAAGCATCATTAACAAAAAAGTCAGCCAGCCTTGCAAGCGACTTGGCATATGACTCTTCATTTTGTTCCTCTTCCGGATGAAAACGAAGGTTCTCGAGGAGCAGAACATCGCCTTCCTTCATCTTCGCGACGATGCTTTCGACTTGCGGTCCCATGCAATCCGGAGCAAACAGCACTTCCTTGTTGAGCAGCCTTTGCAAACGCTTGGCTACCGGCGCCAAGCTATAACGAGGATCAACCTTTCCCTTCGGCCTCCCGAGATGGGACGCCAGGATTATCTTGGCCCCCTCGTCAATGGCATAATTGATGGTAGGCAGGGCAGACCTGATCCTGCGGTCGTCCGTAATCACCATGTTGGCGTCCAGCGGAACATTAAAATCGACCCTTATGAATATCTTTTTGCCTTTTATGGCGAGGTCATCGATCGTCATTTTCCCCAGTATGTCGCCGACAGCCGGCGTGATGCCGTTCTTTCTGGCCATGCCTCAGCTCCTCTTGCTTATATAGATTGCCAGGTCTCTCACGCGCGAGCTGTAGCCGGATTCATTGTCGTACCAGGATATGATCTTGACCATGCGCTTGTCGATTACCCGCGTAAGGGCGGCGTCGACGATTGACGAGTATCCTGATCCGTTAAAATCGATTGACACAAGAGGCTCTTCGCAGAACGCCAGAATGCCTTTCATCGGGCCCTCGGAGGCCTTCTTGAGGGCAGCGTTGATCTCTTCAACTGTCGCGTCTTTGTTGAGTTCGGCAACAAGGTCAATGACCGAGACATTCGGGGTAGGCACCCTTATCGACATGCCGTCAAGTTTCCCCTTCAGTTCAGGCAGGACCAGGCCGACTGCTTTTGCAGCGCCGGTCGTAGTGGGGATCATCGAAACAGCCGCGGCGCGCGCCCTTCTGAGATCTTTATGCGGAAGGTCGAGTATCCTCTGATCGTTCGTATAGGAATGAACGGTTGTCATCAGGCCGCGCACTATGCCGAACTCGTTGTTCAGTACCTTTGCGACCGGCGAAAGGCAGTTGGTGGTGCAAGATGCATTAGATATTATCTTATGCGCCGCCGGATCAAGCTTCTCTTCATTGACGCCCATGCAAACGGTTATGTCGGGTTCCTTTGCAGGGGCTGATATTATCACCCATTTTGCCCCGGCATCGAGATGCCTGGAGGCGCCGGCCCTGTCCGTGAAGCGGCCGGTGGATTCGATCACGATGTCGACTTTCAGGTCCTTCCACGGAAGTTTTTCCGGGGCTGTTTCTGCGAGCACCTTTATCGTCTTGCCGTCAACGACGAGCGCTCCTTCGGCCGCCTTTACATCAGCGTCAAACGGGCAGTGCACGGAATCATACTTCAAGAGATGGGCCAGTGTCGCAGCATCTGTCAGATCGTTGATGGCGACGATTTCAAGGTCGCCGTATCCCTTGCATTTCCTGAAGAAAACCCTGCCGATCCTTCCAAAGCCGTTGATTGCTACTCTTACGGGCATAACATCCTCCTTGCAGTATTAGAATTTATTGATGACCATTCCCGTCAGAAGCTTGGGATAAAAATAGGTTGACTTCGGAGGCATGCGAAGATTCGCCGAAGCTACCCGTTCAATATCGTTCACACCAGTGGGGTTCAGCAGAAAAACAGCGTCAAAATCGCCGTTATGAACCTTCTTCATCGCCTCTGCCACATCCATCTCGTAGGCTACCTCAGTAACACCGAGGTCCCTTTTCAGTATCAGCTCATGCAATACGACGACATCCAGGTTATTAAGGGCGGGATGTACGTCCTTCAGTTTCCCTCCCAGATATTTCAGAATATGCCATTTGCGGTCCGTGTCGAAATAAAGGCCGAACGCATGGTCCCCTTCGTCAAGGATTTCCGCGGCTATATCGGCATCCAGCGGGGCCTCTTTCAGCTCGAAATCGGCCTTGAGCTTGTCCAGTATGGAATCCCTGTCGGCAATGCCTTTGGCCAGCCGATGAGTCGGAAGTATCGTGATCCCTTCGTCCTCCATGTTTGCAAGGAACATGAGGACATAATCCCACGGCTGCGGCTTGTCGTCCGACCGGGCTGTCTTCAGGTCCATCTCTTTCTTGAATTCCAGCGCTACTTCGTAGCGGTGGTGTCCATCGGCGATGAACAGCGCCCGATTCGACAATTCCTGCGAGATTGATGCGGTTTCCGCAGGATCGGATATCCTGAAAAGTTTATGGACGGCGCTGTCCTCGTCCTCAGCCTCGAAATAAGGTTCTCCGCTCAACGATTCGAGGAGCTTCGACGTGACGCGATCAGGGCTTCTGTAGATGGCATAAATAGGGCTTAGGTTCGACATGCAGTGTCTCATTAGATCCAGCCTGTCGGCCTTTGGTTTTGAACGGGTCATTTCATGAGGATACACGCCGTCACCCAGTTCTGCTACCTTGACCAGTCCGAAAATGCCCCGCAATATTTTTTCCTGCCCCTTGTCGGAGTAGTCGATTTCACAGGCGTAGAACGCAGGCGTATCGTCCTGAATCAAAATGCCGTCACGCATCCACTGTTCGAGGAGATCTTTCGCGCGGCTGTATTTGTTGCTTGCCGCGTCATCGTCGGGCCTCTCCTTGCCGAAATCGATACGGACTATATTATAGGGGCTTTTGCCGTAAAGCACTTCCTTGTATTCAGGCGATATTACATCATAGGGTGGCGCAACTACCTCGCTTCCGGAAACCTTGCCGCAGTTGTAAACGACTCCTCTAAATGGGCTGACCTTGGGCATTTAAGTGGATTTTTCCTTAACTGTTAATAGTTTATTCGTGCAGAGCATTCTGCAAAAAGTCCTTTATATTATCATGAGAGACGCTTTAATTCAAAGGCCTGCGGGGCAAATTTAGTGAGAGCAACGACTAAATTGTTAAAATACGATATAGCAACCGAAAAATCCCAAGTAATTCTACTGAAAAAGGAAATCAGCCGGTTGAGGGAGGGCATAGATGAATGAAAAGGAGCTGTGCATAATATGCGCTTGGAGGGCGACGTGCCAGAAGCAGTTTTCAATGAAGGCAGGGCAGAAGTGTCCGGATTACTGCAAAGACTTGACGATCAGGGACGCTGAAAATTCGGGGGCAAATAGTGCCGACCAAAAGCCCGACTAGCCGCGAACGGTCATTTGCTGTCGGACATGGCGCTTGCTTTCTCTTTGGCAAAGGAAAGCCCTGCCTTGCCGTCTTTAACCCAAACTACTTTGGCGACGCATGAAGGGGAATGAAGCCTTATGGTCCAGCCGACCTGTATCGGAGCGCCTGTCTTGATCTGCATGCCCCGTTCGCTCACGTCTATGATAGTACATCCGAACGTAAGACCGTCTTTAGTGGAGAACATGGTTGTCCCTTCGTATGACATCCTCGCCTGGCGGTGGCTTGGCGCGTCATCGCCGCCCCTCAGAATCTTCTGAAAGAACTCCCTGAACATACTTACTTATCGACGAATCCGGGGAATTCTTTAGCGGTCTTGTAGAACAGTGGGTATTTTGCATACAGGTTCACCGTCCGGTCTTCCTTCCGATCGGTTTCAGTATTTTCAGTAATTGATTGACTCCCCGGGTGTTTGCGACATCGTTTTTTTCAAGCCAGCCGCGCCGGGCGATCGAGACCCCGTATGACATGAAATTTAGTTGAGTGGTAACGTGAGCGTCAGTATTGATGACAATGGGGATGCTCATTCCCTTGGCCTTCTTTGCGTACGCATCGCTCAGGTCGAGTCTGAGTGGATATGCATTAATCTCTAGAGCGGTGCCGGTTTCCTGCGCAACCCTTAGGACCTTATCCATGTCGATTTCGTATCCTTCACGCTCGCCAATGAGTCTTCCGGTCGGATGGGCTATAATGCTCACATATGGGTTCTGCATGGCCGCTACGATCCGGGACGTAAGCTGTTCGTTAGTCTGCTTGAATCCGGAATGGATCGACGCGATGACGATGTCCAGCCCAGCAAGGACGCTATCCGGAAAATCCAGAGTTCCGTCCCCTCTGATATCGACCTCCGTCCCCTGAAGTATTTTGAAATTCCCCAACTTTTTATTCAGGGCGTCCGTCTTTTTTTTTTGTTCGACCAGCCTTTCGACGGTCAGTCCGCGCGCAACGCCAAGGCCCTTAGAGTGGTCGGTAAGGGCGAAATATGAATAGCCCCGCTCTTTTGCGGCCTCAACAAGTTGTTCGAAGGTATGGCTGCCGTCGCTCCATTTGGAATGAACGTGAAGATCGCCTTTGATGTCACCGACCTTGACCAGTTCAGGCAACGTATGGGAAATCGCAGCTTCGATTTCTCCTCGGTCTTCCCGCATCTCGGGCGGTACATATTGCATGTCAAGGATTTCGTATGTATCCTCCTCTTTTTCACCGCCCAGTTTCATGCTGTCGCTGATCCTGAATATCCCGTATTCGTTGATGGTCAGGCCTTTCTTTACGGCCATCTCGCGCAGCCTGATGTTGTGCTCTTTGCTGCCTGTAAAATATCCGAGGGCGGCGCCGTACGATTCTTTTTCAACCACGCGCAGGTCTACTTGCAAGCCTTCCGCTGTAACGATGCTTGATTTCGTGGGGCCGTGCATCAGCACGTCTTTGACATGCGGCAGATGAACGAAGACGTGCATGACATCCTTTGGACTATCCGACATAACGAGAATGTCGATGTCCCTGATTGTGTCCTTCCATCTCCTTATGCTGCCGGTGATGTCTATGCGTGCAAGGGGCGCTTTTGCCTTCAGCTGATCGACGATATCCAGGGCCAGCGGAAGCACTTTGCCCAGAGGTTGACGCTCCCGACCCCGTTTGAGCATCCCGACCCCCTTCAGAATGTTCTCTTCTGTCTTGTCCTTGATCCCAGGCAGACCGGCGAGCTTGTGCCCTTCTGCGAGTCTTGCAAGCTCATCGACACTGGTGACGTGTAGCTTGTCGTACAGAAGCATCGCGGTTTTGGGGCCGAGACCGGGTACCGACTCCAGCTCCAGGACGGCCAGCGGCACCTCTTTCTTCAGTTCCTCATGCGCCGCCACCCTGCCTGTTTTGATATATTCGGTGATCTTGGCCGCCAAATCTTTTCCCACCCCGGGAATCTTGATTAGTTCATCGTCCGGCAGGTCTTCGATGTTACTTGTCAGGCCTTCGACGTTTAGAGCGGCCCTTCTGTAAGCCCGGATACGGAAAGGGTTGTCGTTCTTGATTTCGAGAATATCTGCGATTTCGTTGAATATCTTTGCGATCTCCTGGTTTTTCATGCAATCCCCTTATCTGTTTCCACTAAGTGCCGGTTATAAAAATTATGCAGCATAAACGATTCGTATACAATATAGGCGTAGTGCGACATATTTTCCATCTTGACGGCGCATCGGAACGGCGGTACAATTTGGAAGTTTCTGCAATCAATAGGCATCTGGAGGCATTATGGAATCGGACGAAAAAAAGACGCTAGCTGACCTCGACCTCGTTAACAAGATCAAGGGCGGTTTCTCGAAAGGGGCCAGAGGAGTAAGGGTGATCGGATCTGTGATCGCCGCCCTGCTCATATTCTTTATAATGAATCCGTTTGTGATCATAGGCGCCGGTGAACGAGGGGTGATACTTGATTTCGGAGCAGTGCAGCCTCAGGTGCTGGGTGAAGGGCTTCACCTGAGAGTTCCGATAATGCAGAAGATTGTGAGGATAGACGTGCGGGTGAACAAGTCGCAGACCGACGCAGAGTCGGTTTCAAAAGATCTGCAGGATACACACTCGACCATAGCGGTGAACTATCATGTCCTGCCCGAAAAAGCCAACTGGGTTTATCAGAACCTCGGTACCCAGTACAAAGAACGCATTATCGATCCAGCTGTGCAGGAGGTTGTAAAAGCAATTACCGCGAAATTTACAGCGGTCGAGCTGATCACTCAGAGAGAGCGGGTACGTTCTGAAATCAAGGAGTTGTTGAAACAGCGGCTTGTGACATACAACGTTGTAGTGGACGATTTTTCAATTGTCAACTTCGCGTTTTCGCAGCAGTTCACGCAGGCTATCGAGTCGAAGCAGACTGCAGAACAACTCGCCCTTAAGGCCCAGCGAGACCTCGAAAGGATAAAGATCGAGGCTGAACAGAAGGTGGCGTCGGCCAAGGCAGAGGCAGAGGCGCTCAGGTTGCAGAAAGAAAACGTAACCCCGCAGCTCGTCAAGTTGAGACAGATCGAGGCATCCATACGGGCCATCGACAAATGGGACGGGCATATGCCGAAAGTCACATCCGGGGCCGTTCCCTTCATAGATGCGAAGAGTCTTGAAAAAGAATAATCAGAAGCGCGAAAGAATACGCGGCATGTATTATGTTTAATGAAGATGGTTTCCATCGATACAACCAGGCTCGTTGAGCGAACAGTGAAAGATCAGGTGCTTACAGCCTTCCGCCTTTGCGAGCTTTACGGGCACTCGCTGATGGAGGATGAAGAGGTGGGAGCTCTTTTGCAGGAGCTGGATCTTCGCATCGGAGCTACGCAGAATGCAATGAGCAGTGCCGGAATCGTGAGGGAGTGCGCGGATTGCGCCGGCAATGATCAGGGAACATGTTGTGGTGTTCGCA
>DATHDF010000077.1:0-12817 GCA_035319185.1 Dissulfurispiraceae bacterium
CAATGCGACAATACCAGCAGTCGCGGCTTGGCCTGGTTCAGGCCCGCGCCGCTAGGTTTGCCGATACAGCGGCGCTTTTTCAGGCCTTGGGCGGTGGGTGGTGGAATAAAGGAGATCAATTGTGAAGAAGAAAATCGTCTTTGCCCTTCTGGGCATAGCAATACTGATCGCAGCGCTGGCAGCTGCCAAGGCTCTTCAGATCCGCGCCATGATTCAGCAGGGCAAGAATTTTGTCCCTCCGCCGGAGACTGTGACAACAGCGACTGTCAAAAGCGAATCATGGGAAACCGCCCTGACAGCGGTCGGCACACTGACAGCAGTTCAGGGCGTTACCGTTGCGGCTGAACTGCCGGGCAGGGTCGTGCACATTGCCTTCGATCCCGGGACCAAGATTGAAAAAGGCGATCTCCTGATTCGCCAGGACACAAGCTCTGAAGAGGCCCAGCTTCCGGGGGCCGCAGCTCAGGTAAATCTGACGAAGCTGATACTCGATAGAGATGAACAGATGCTTGCGGATCATATTATCTCCCAATCCGACTACGATACTGCGGCGGCCAACCACAAGCAGGCTGTAGCACAGGCAAATATGATCCGCGCTACAATCGCAAAAAAAACGATCCGCGCCCCTTTCAACGGACGTATAGGCACCAGACAGGTGAATCTTGGACAGATCCTCCGCGAAGGAGACCCAATCGTTACCTTGCAGTCACTCGATCCGATTTATGTCAACTTCGCCCTCCCGCAGCAGGAAATCGGACGATTGAGCGGAGGCCTGCCCGTCAAGGTAACATGCGACGCCTTGCCCGGTATCGCTATCAGTGGGCGTATTACAACCATAAACCCCTTGGTCGATTCCGATACACGCAATGTTCAGGTTCAGGCCACTGCTGCCAATAGCGGGGAAAAGCTTCGACCAGGCATGTTCGTCAATGCCGCAGTCGCACTGCCAGTGAAGCAAAAAGTGCTTGTGATTCCGGCAACGGCAATTCTTCACGCCCCTTACGGAGATTCGGTTTTCGTAGTAGAAGATGACAATAAGGGAAAGGGAGGAAAAGTGCTGCGGCAGCAGTTCGTGCGTTTGGGCGAAAGACGCGGCGACTTCATTGCCATAACCGATGGGCTGAAGGAAGGAGAACAGGTTGTAAGCACCGGCGTATTCAAGCTGCGAAACGCCCAGGCAGCGGTTGTTGACAACCGGCTCTCACCGCATTTCAAGGAAACTCCCAAGCCAGAGAACAACTGACAGATGAAACTGACCGACCTGTTTATCCGCCGCCCTGTCCTGGCCCTCGTGATCAATCTTCTCATCATTATCGGGGGTCTGCAGGCGATCTACACGATCAATGTCCGCCAGTATCCCCGAAGCGAGAATGCAATGATAACCGTTACCACTGTATACGTCGGTGCAAGCGCCGAGCTGGTGCGCGGGTTCATCACCTCGCCTCTTGAGCGCGCCATTGCGGCTGCCGACGGCATCGATTACATGGAATCACAGAGCACGCTCGGCCTGTCTACGATCAACGTGCGCCTGCGGCTTAACTACGACTCAACCAAAGCCTTGGCAGAGATCAGTTCTAAAGTCGATCAGGTTCGGCAAGATCTTCCGCCCGAAGCCGAGGTCCCGACAATAAACATCGAGACGGCAGACAGCAGGTTCGCATCGGCTTATCTCAGCTTCAGCTCAGATCTTCTGCAGCAGAATGAAATTACGGACTATTTGGTTCGCATCGTGCAGCCGCGGCTTTCGGCACTGCAAGGAGTTCAGCGTGCCGACATCCTCGGTGCCCGCACCTTCGCCATGCGCATATGGCTCAAACCCGACCGTATGGCTGCTCTCAACATCAGCCCGGCGCAGGTTCGCCAGGCCCTCGCCGCAAACAACTTCCTGACAGCTCTCGGCAGGAGCAAAGGCGCATTTATTCAAATCAACCTCACTGCAGACACCAACCTGCATTCAGTCGATGAATTCAGGCGTCTGGTCGTGAGGCAGCAGAATGGGACCATCGTCAGGCTTGGCGACGTCGCCGATGTTGTCCTCGGGGCTGAAGATTATAACACCGAAGTGCGATTTTCGGGCCAGACAGCAGTCTTCATGGGCATATGGCCGCTACCGAATGCCAACTCAGTGGATGTAATCAAGCGGGTAAAGGCAGAAATGGCCTCAATTCAGCGGGACCTGCCGAGCGGGCTGCAGGCTCGGGTTGCTTATGATGCAACGGACTATATAACTACCGCCATCCAAGAAGTGCTTAAAACCCTCGGCGATACACTCATGATCGTAATAGTTGTGATCTTTCTATTCCTCGGCTCTTTCCGGTCGGTGCTCATACCGGTGGTGGCAATTCCGCTGTCCCTTATCGGCGGCGTTTTCCTTATGCAGATGTTCGGATTCACCCTGAATCTCCTGACACTTCTGGCCATCGTGCTTTCGGTCGGACTGGTGGTGGATGATGCGATAGTAGTGGTAGAAAACATCGAGCGCCATATGCGTGAAGGAAAGTCGCCGCGCGAAGCCGCACTGTCCGGGGCACGTGAGCTTGTCGGTCCGATTATCGCGATGACAGTTACACTGGCAACCGTCTACCTGCCGATCGGTCTGCAAGGCGGGTTGACTGGTGCTCTCTTTCGCGAATTCGCATTCACCCTGGCCGGCGCAGTAGCAATATCCGGAATCGTTGCTCTGACCCTGTCTCCTGTCATGTCCTCCAGGATGCTGAAGCCGGGGGGAGAGGAGCACGGACTGGCTGGCCGCATCAACCGGGATTTCGAGCGTCTGAAAAATGCGTACGGTCGCCGCCTTGATGCAACCCTTGCCGCCCGACCCGCGGTTTATGCCGTATGGATATTGGCCGCTTTCGCGACTGTGCCTTTGTTCATGATGTCTGCTAAAGAGCTTGCACCCATGGAAGACCAGGGGGTTATCTTCGGCATTCTTGACGCCTCAGCCGACTCTACGCTCGACCAGAACAGCTTTTTTGCAGCTGAAGCCAACCAGGTATTCATGAGCGAGCCCGAAACCGACTTTACCTTTCAGATAACCTTTCCGAATTCCGGTTTTAGCGGCTTGGTCGCTAAGCCCTGGGACAAACGCAAGCGGAACATTTTCCAGATCCTGCCGGAAGTGCAGCAGAAACTCCAGAAGATCCCCGGCATAAGGATATTTCCGGTCACGCCGCCGGCCCTGCCCGGCGGCGGAGATTACCCGGTTGAATTCATATTGGCTTCAACCGCAGAGTCGAGTCAAATACTTGAATTTGCCGATCAGCTGCAATTGAAAGCCGCACAGAGCCATATGTTTGCCTTTCCGCCGGTGATAGATGTCAAGATAGATCAGCCTCAATCGGAATTCATGATCGATCGTGACAAGGTGGCCTCGATGGGCCTCAATCTGGGGCAGGTCGGCGGGGACCTGGGCGGCTTGGTCGGAGGCGACTTTGTCAACCGCTTTGATATCTCCGGCCGCAGCTATAAAGTCATACCGCAGATCCAGAGGGCCGGACGTTTAAATCCCGATCAACTCGAAAACGTTTATGTAACCGGTCCGAGCGGCAAGATGGTCCCTCTTAGCACAGTTGCAACTATTCGCGAATCCGTGGTCCCCCGTTCTCTAAACCGGTTTCAGCAGCTGAATGCCGTCAAGATCAGCGGGGTTGCCATCAGACCGCTTGACGAGGCACTGAGTTTCCTTGAGGGTGAAGCCTCAAAGATATTGCCCAAAGGCTATGTTATCGACTATACAGGCGAATCACGTCAACTGCGGACAGAAGGAAACAAATTCCTGCCGGCCTTCATGCTAGCAATAATTCTCATATTCCTGGTGCTGGCGGCGCAGTTCAACAGTTTCCGCGACCCCTTTGTAATCCTGGCCGGCTCGGTGCCTCTGGCCATGTTCGGTGCGCTGATCTTCACCTTTCTTAAGATGCCTGACCCGAATCTGCCTTTCTGGACACGTGGATGGACCACTACGCTTAATATTTATTCACAGGTGGGGCTGGTTACTTTGGTAGGGCTGGTATCCAAAAACGGCATTCTTATTGTCGAATTCGCGAACAAGCTACAGCTGCAGGGCTTGTCTAAGCTGGATGCCGTGCGCCAGGCAGCTATGATCCGGCTCCGCCCTATCCTCATGGTCAGTGCGGCTACCATCGGCGGCCACTTCCCGCTCACACTTGTCACAGGAGCGGGGGCTGCAGCCAGAAACTCGATCGGTCTGGTCCTTGTCGGCGGCATGTTCATCGGCACGATGTTTACGCTTTTTGTCATCCCGTCGATTTACATGCTGATTGCCAGGGATCACAGCAAAGACAGGGAACGCGAAGCAGGGGTTCAGGAAGAAAAAATACCAAATAAGACTTGAGGCAATACGGCGCTTTTTATCTGATTATTCTCAGGCCTGCCTTATTGTCGGCAGACCAGACCACTTTGGCTTCAATCGCCGGACGGCTTATGCTTACTAGGCTGCCAGTGGTCAAACTTGCGCCCGTCGCAACACACAGACCATTTTCACTGAAATCGACTATCTTGCAGCTCCAGGCGCTTCCTCTCGTGTCGGTCAATTCAGTGACAACCGCGCATTTGATTCGCGGCCTGCACCTTTTTTCCGCATCTTTCTCTGTATTCCTGATAAAAAGTCCCAACAATCCTGTATCCATAATCTGTCATTTCATTGCAAATAACACACCACATACGTATCACATTGATATATATATCTATACAGTATTAGCCTAACACATAGGCTATGTAGAAGTGTCAATTATTCCGACATAAAACAGTGACATATATATTTAATATCGCAGACGGCAAAATATCTATCCTGACATATATTATGCGATATATATAGGCATACCCCAAAAATACCCCTCAAAGGTAATTTAGATATTGACCTTAATTGTTTATATTAAGTATGAAGATTTCTTCATTTAGTCCGATAAATTGGTTATTCCTTGGTCATTGAGATTGTGACCGAGAGGGCGGAGCAGTATGTTACAGATCGTTTGCACACCGCTATATCGAATAACCGTTTAGCTTCTAAAAATCCATAAATGTGTAATTAGTACATAGGACTGTGTAATGAATCCACAATGTTTTGCAGAAACAATACCAACTCCCGACTTTGCAACACTATAACTCATTGGTATTATTGAGTCAATTTCAAAATAGTCTTTATCGGCACATTAGGACTATACACGCGTATGTTCCTTGCTATTTATCAGTCGTTTTATCTATTGCTGTATTTATCTCTGATGCAAAAGGTATGATGCCTGTAACTGAGCGGGCGGAGCCGTGAAACCAGGGCATTTTCATAACATGTTGAATTATCGGTCGGAGGGGATGACCTTGCGAATTAACGTCTTGATCATTATCTGCGTTCTTTCTTTGGTCGCATGCTCCGGCAAGACAAAAGACGAGCTATACTCCGAAGGACTGGCGCTCATGAAGGAAAACAATCCATCTGCGGCCATAGTCCTGTTCAAAAATGCATTAGAGAAAGACCAGAACTTCTTCGAAGCGCGCCGGCAGCTGGCAAAGGCATATCTATCTGCGGGCAAATTCGAGCAGGCGGGCCAGGAATATCAGAAGCTTATGCGTCTGGATCCCTCCAGGGCAGAGTTTCAGCTGGAGCTGGCCAGATCGTATCTTTACGCGAACAAGCCCGACGAAGCGCTCTCCGAAGTGGCACGTTTCGTAGAAGCACATCAGGCCAGCCCGGACACCCTTGAAATACAGGGTTATGCATATATCGCAAAAGGGAATACCGCCGCCGGCGAAAACTGTTTTACCCGGGCGCTCAGCATGGACCCTGAACGTGCTACTTCAAAATTGGGCCTCGCCACGGTTTATATCAGAGAGGGTAAGCATGCTGATGCTGAAACCCTGTACAACGATATCATAAAGAGCGATGCGAACAATCTGAAGGCATATTACGGCTTGGCTGCCCTGCTGACTTCCACTAAACAGAGTGAGCGCGCCCTGCTCGCCTACAAAAAAATTCTAGAAATTGCTCCGGATCAAAGCGAGGCGCTTTACAGGACAGGCCTTATATATGTCAACTCAAAAACATTTGACAAGGCATCCCAGACGGCCGATACCCTCTTGCAGAAGTTTCCCAAGGAGCCTTCCGGTTTTCTTTTAAAGGGTATTGTCGCTTTTTATGGGAACGACTTTAATGGCGCAATCGGCGCGCTGCAGCAGAGCATCAAGGTCCGTCCTACATTGGGTGCATTCTATTTTCTTGGGATCGGGTATTACCAGAAAGGTGAATATGAACTTGCGCTGAGCCAGCTTCAAAAAGTCCTGGATAATGAGCCCTCAAATGTTCAGGCCAGGCTTCTTTCGTCGCTGATTCATCTCCGTCAGAAGAGAACTGACAACGCCATATCGATGCTCAAGCAGCTTTTGCAGACTAACCCGGACCATGCCTTTGCCCACAATCTTCTGGGCAGCGCATATCTCCAGAAGGGGATGAACGATGAGGGCATGAATGAACTTGCAACCGCCCTCAGACTCGATCCTAAGCTCGTTGACGCCCATCTGAAAAAAGGCATGTTCAACCTGTCTGCAGGCAACTTCAAGGATGCGGAGACAGATCTGCAGGCAGCTGTCAAAGTGGCGCCTGAAGTCATCAGCACGCGCCTCGTCCTGACATCATATTACATGAAACAGCGCGACTTTCAGAGGGCATTCGCCACGCTGAAAGACGGTTTGACCGGAAGCAAGGGTGATGCCGCGATCTACACAAACATGGCAGCAGTGCTCAACAGGCAAAACAAGCCTGCCGAGACGCTTTCATATCTCAATAAAGCAAAAGAGTCCGATCCTGATTACCTTGATGCTTACTTCAGTGCCGCCCTTCATTATGTAGTCAAAGGAGAAAACGACAAGGCCTTCCAGGAATATCAGTCAGTCCTTCGCCGTGACCAGCACAACGTCCGCGCTTTGGTAGGCACAGCCATGCTTCTGGAAATGCAGGGCAAAGAAAGCGATGCGGCTGCATACTACTTAAAGGCGAAGGAATCTAAAGACCCAACGGCTTATATTGCCCATGCATTGTTCTTTGCTAGAAAGCGCGATACGCAAAGCGCACTTGCTGTACTTGACGAGGCACTGAAAATTGCGCCGGCATCTGCACCCGCACTTGAACTCAAAGGCAAGCTGCTCGCCGGCATGCAGCGCTTCAAAGATGCCCTTGCCGTTTTCAATAATCTTGAAGCTGCTGCGCCCGACAAAGGTATGCCATACATAATCAACACATATATAGCGATGAAAGATTACGCCGGGGCATTACGGACAATCGAGGACAAGCTTTCAACCAACCCCGAAAAAATAGCGCTCAGGGCGGAAATGGCACGCATATACGTTCTGATGGGCGACGAGCAAAAAGCTGTTGCAAGCGCAAACAGGATTATTGACCCGTGGAAGAATTCTGCTGCCGGATATATGGTCCTCGCATCAGTGTACGAATCGCTCAATAAACCGGACAAGGCCGTAGATTCTCTAAAAAAAGGCATTAAAATTGACGACAGGAATATCGGAGCCAGGATCAGACTGGGGGATATGTATGCCAAGTCAAAAGAATATACTTCAGCCATTTCCATGTACGAGTCTGCACTCAAGCTGGATTCGCATTCGGTCCAGGCCCATTTTGCAGAAGGGACAGTTTATGAAAAAATGGGAAGAACCAAAGAAGCATTGAAGAAATATCAAAAGGTGCTGGACGAGGCTGGAGACTACGTACCGGCCATGAACAATGTCTCATTTCTATATCTGCAGGGCCTGGGCAGCAAGACCGAGGCCCTGGAGCTTGCAATGAAAGCATACAGGGCGGCGCCGGAATTGCCGCAGATTATGGACACGCTGGGATTGGCGCTTGTCAAAAACGGCCGTCCGGCGGAGGCATTTGAGATACTGAAGAAGGCAGCGGCACTACTTCCTGATGAACCGTCAATACAATATCATCTAGCGCTGGCTTACAAGGAGAGCGGAGACAACGCTCATGCCAAAGAGGTTCTGTCGAAGGCCCTGAAATCGACCGATTTCCCGGAAGCAAAGGAAGCCAGGCTCCTTATGGAAAAGCTGGCTGGGAGTAAATCATAAAAAAATGTTACATCATGCATCCATGGTGCCGGTAGCAATCAAACAAGAATGGCGCAGAAGATAGCACTGCTGGTTTTGGGAGATGCTCTGATCGCTGTTGTGGCGGTCTATATCGCCTTCTGGGTCGGTACGACCAATGCGACGCCCGGCGTGGCATCTTTATGCCTTTTTGTATCGTTTGCCCTTTTCCCTTCATATTTCCTGGAGCTCTACAATCAAAACAGGGTGTTCAGAATCGATGTCAAAGAGACTGCCGCACTTGTCTTGTTAAGCCTGGTATTCACATTTCTGGCATTATCGTCGGCCTTTTTCATGTTACCGGTGTTAGACATCGGGAGACGCTCATTGGGATGGTTCCTGATAACCTTCGGTGTTGGTCAGTTCGGATGGCACTGCCTGTTCAAGTACCTGGTAAGATCGGGCGGCCTTGCACAAAATGTCCTTGTTCTCGGCAACGGAGATCTGGCAAGAAAGATGGAACAAATCATGTTCCTGCACCGCACCCATTATGCTTTTTCAGGATATTTTGATATCCCTTCGAACGGAACGGCGGAGACTGCACAGCCCAATAAAGAGACTTGCGAAAGCCTCTCCATATTTGCTAAAGAAAACAAAATAGACAAGCTGGTAGTGGCATTGACCGAGCGCCGGGGCACTTTCCCACTGCAGGACCTGCTGAGCTGCAAGTTCGACGGCATAGAGATTGTTGATGCCCCGTCATTTTACGAAGAAGTCATGGGCAAGATGCTTATTGAAAATATAACTCCCGGATGGTTTATTTTCGCCGATGGTTTCAAACTGAGCCGTTCGGTAAAGCTGATTAAGAGGCTGCTCGACATCGTATTGGCCTCGATGGGTCTTTTAGTATCTTCTCCACTATTTCCAATTATCGCCCTTCTGATTAAAATCAATTCGGATGGCCCTGTCTTCTACCGCCAGATGCGCGTTGGAGAAAGCGGGAAAAATTTCTGGCTGATAAAATTCAGGACAATGAAACAGGACGCTGAGAGTAAAACCGGCGCCGTCTGGGCCCAGAAAAATGACAACCGAATAACAAAAGTCGGCTCAGTGCTGAGAAAAACCCGTCTCGATGAGCTTCCCCAATTCATAAACGTCCTGAAGGGGGAGATGAGCTTCATCGGACCGAGACCGGAAAGGCCCGAGTTCGTCGAGAACCTGACCAAAATAATCCCATACTATGCCAACAGGCATTTCGTAAAGCCCGGCATCACCGGATGGGCGCAGACCAGGTATCGTTACGGCGCATCAAAAGAAGACTCTCTGGAAAAACTTCGTTATGATTTATACTATATTAAGAACCTGAATCCGCTGCTTGATATGGCTATTCTTATTGATACCGTCAAGGTGGTGCTGTTTGGCAAAGGTGCCCGATAAGGAGGTCGGATGAAGACGTTTATCGCATTGGTTTTCTCGCTGTTGATCGGATTGTCGGGTACGGCCTATTGCGAAAGCTATGTGATAGGCCCTGAGGACGTACTGCAAATCTCGGTATGGGGCAGCCCCGAATTAAGCGTTCAGCAATTGCCTGTGAGGCCTGACGGTCTGATATCGGTACCTCTGATCGGCGACATCAAGGCGGACGGAATGACACCTGACCAGCTGAAGGCTTATCTGGAAAAGGAATACCTTAAGTACATAAAAGAACCGAATGTCAGCGTAATCGTAACGGCCGTCAACAGCTTCAAGGTCTTTGTTGTTGGAGGAGGCGTTACTGCCGGAAGCGGCACATCATCCGGAGCAATCGCCCTGAAGCGAAACACCACTCTTCTGCAACTCCTGGCTCAGCTTGGCTCGTTGCAGGGGGCTGACCTTAAAAGTGCGTATATCCTCAGATCGGGCAAAAAGCTGCCGGTTGATTTCATGAAGTTGATCGACAATGGCGATGTCTCGCAGGATGTTGATCTGCACCGCGATGACGTCATATTCATACCGCCGAACCTCGAAAATCGCATTAAAGTTGTAGGCGCGGTGAAGAACCCGGGACTGTTTCCGTATATAAAAGGTATGACTGCGCTTGACGCTGTGCTCAGCGCCGGTGGTTTTACCGAATTCGCCAGCCAAAACAGCGTTGAAATCATCAGACAGGAAGGTGGCCAGGTCAAGAGCATAGACGTAAAGTTAAAAGACGTCATCAAGGGCGGAGACATCAGTAAGAATGTGCCTTTAAAGCCGGGCGACATGATAAGCGTCAAGTCCGGCATTTTTTAACGGGGTCAGGGGGAAGATATGTCTGAAGGCAGCATGAGCAGTTTCGATTTCAAGCGCTATTTGGGATTGGTCCTCAGGAGAAAGTACCTTGCCCTTACGGTCGGTTTTGCTGTTCTGGCAACGTGCACTCTCGCGGGGTATATTATGCCCAGAGTATATGAAGCAACCTCGACTATTTTCATACAAAGAAGCACCTTGATCAATCCTCTTATCCAGGGAGTCGGCGTTGCGGGCAATATTGAAGAGGGCCTGAGGACTCTGCGTGACAGCATGACCAGCAGAAACATCATTACGCGAGTCATAAAGAAGCTCGACCTCGATGCCGGCGGCTCGCCTCAAAAGGTTGAAGCAATGGTAGAAGGCATTCGCAGCAATGTTGCCATAACCGTAAAGGGAGGCACCGGCGGACGGGAAACAGCCGATCTGTTCACAATATCGTACCGGGGATCTAATCCCAAAAGAGTCAAAGATATCGTTAATACTCTTGTCGAGGAATATATTGCTGAAACCCTCGGCTACCGGCGGTCGGACGCATATGGGGCGTTCGAATTCGTCCAGAGCCAACTTACCGAATATAAAAACAAGCTTGAGGAATCAGACAAGGCAATACGCGAGTTCAGGGAAAGGCACCCTGACATTGTGCCGCAGACGGAAGGCGCAGTCTTGACGCGGATGGAGGCATTCCAGACTCAGAAGATAGACGCAGATATCAAGGTTCAGGAATTGTCGCAAAGAAGAAACAATCTCAAGCGTCAATTGTCTGGAGAGAAGGAGTTGACCGTCGCATTTGTCAGTCGGGAGGGGTCCCCTGAAGGCAGACTCTCTTATCTGAACAATCAACTGGTCCTCTTATCAACCAAGTTTACCGAGAAGCACCCTGAAATACTTAAGACAAAGGCGGAGATAGAAGAACTTAAGAAACAGATAGCCCATGCAAGAGCAAATCCGCCCGGTGCCGGCGGATCGGAAACAGCTACTCTTAATCCTATCTACCAGCAAATCAAAGAAGATCTCGCAAAAACCGATGCGGAGATCGAATCTCTTCGCGCACGATCTTCAGAGCTGGTGAGACAGCAGCAGATGGCGAAGAATGTCCTGGGAGGCATGCCTAAAGAACAAGAAGAGTGGACCAAGCTGCAGAGGGATCGAAATGTTTATCAGCATATTTACGATGACCTGCTCAACAAACTTGAAACTGCACGCGTGTCAAAAGACCTGGAGCTGACAGATAAAGGGACCAGCTTCAAGATCGTTGATGCCGCCATATTACCGACTTATCCGATGAAGCCGGACAGGATAAAGTTTATGCTGGCCGGAATATTTCTGGGTATTGCATCCGGGATCGGGGCAGTATTAGGATTGGATTATCTTAAGCATGCGTTCAAGGATGAAGATGCTATTGAGGAGGCCCTGAAGCTGCCGGTGCTTGTTTCCATCCCTTCCGTCGGTGTCGAGGTGGATTCGGCTGCAGCCAAGGATTTCGACAAAAAGGTATACATAGCTTCTTTGGCATTCCTAGGCATTATCCTGATATTGCTTGCCAAAGAAATTGCATATAAATATATGGGCATCAGTTTTCTTGGTTTCTAGGGAGGCATAAGTGAGCAGAATAGAACAGGCGCTTGAAAAAGCCATGAGCATCAGAGAATCATCAAAGGAGTCATCAAAGGCTCCGTCACTAGCGCGCAGCAACAAAGCTGGCGCTAAAGAAAATACCGCCGTACTGCCGGAATTCCCGATCAAGGATTCCATTGTCGATCTTGCCAGGGTTGATCGGCATATAGTGTGCCTTACTGAACCATTATCAGCCCCATCCGAACAGTACCGGAAGCTGAGAGCACGAATACTTACAGCTACAAAAAGTGATTTTCAGAATACCATTATGGTGTCCAGTGCCGAAATCGGTGAAGGCAAGACAACAACCTCCATTAATTTTGCGATTGCGCTGGCACAGGGATTCGATAATACAGTTCTTCTCGTAGATGCCGATTTAAGGAAGCCTTCGATACATAAATATCTTGGAATTCAGACCGTATTGGGTTTGAGTGACTACCTGTCAGGAATGGTAGAACTGTCGGATGTCCTTATACAAACCGGGATAGGCAAACTCGTACTGCTTCCTGCAGGCACCCCGTACTCAAATCCGGATGAATTGCTCTCTTCCAACAGGATGAAGGAGCTCGTGCAAGAGCTGAAGCACAGATATAGCGATCGTTATATTATCTTTGACACATCGCCACTGCTTGTTTCAGCTGATGCAATCTCGGTCAGCAACCTTGTCGACGGTGTTCTCTTAGTCATTCAGGCAGCCAGGACATCGGAGAATACCGTCAGGAAGGCGATCAGTCATCTTAAGAATGCCCCTATTCTGGGCGTCGTATACAATAATGTACCGGACTACATGAACAAACTCCAGCCATATGATGATTATTACAATTCTGCGACCAATGCCGAAGAAATGCACAAGCAATAACGGTAACAAATAAATGTACAC